>JAWUYA010000012.1:0-34919 GCA_034111045.1 Colwellia sp.
GAATTGAATTTGCTGGTGCTGTTTATCACATCACCTCCCGTGGCAATGCTCAAAGACCAATATATCTTGATGATACGGACCGGAATAACTTTTTAGAATTATTGGCCGTCGCTTGCAAACGATTTGGCTGGCTTTGTCATAATTATTGTTTGATGACAAATCACTACCATTTATTAATTGAAACTCAGCAGACGACGCTGTCTAAAGGGATGAAATATCTAAATAAAAAAGATTAGAAAAAGATTAGGACATCCATACTTTGTTGAATTGAATACCCCCTACTCTTTACTATGGGTAAATAACAGCCAAGGATGAGGTTTAATGATGACTCAATCACGCAGTCAACAAGTGGCTTTACAAGATACCCGTTATTACCACTTAATTTCTCGTTGTGTTCGTAGCGCTTACCTTAAATATCAAGCCTTACTCGATGAAAAAGCCATTGGTGCTGAATTACGTGGTAACAGTTGATTAATAGACGGAAAATAGCCGACTTTCATCCCTTAAAAATATGAAATAGATGTTAATATAAAAAATATACCGTATAATGTATTTTGACTTTAGGAGGAATGACGTTTTATTTTACCTATACTCAATTCAAACCGTAAAATGCAATGCGAGGGGATATCGAGCCATCGACGGATTTAGAAACAGCATTTTATTTTACCGTAGTGGTCTCGAAATGAAGCCCTAAAAGTAACACAAACCTACGAAGAAGCAATTATATAGTGACAGTTTAACGCTACCACAATGGTATAGCCGAGTTGTCTGCGCCGACTCTTTTTTCAACAATATCACGTAAACTATTACGAACGCCTAGGTACCAGTTTTAGGCGTTGAGAAAACACAGTGTTGTTATGTGCCATGGTTTGGTTTAATTTTTGTTTTTATATGACTTGTCGTGATTTCATTGTAACAAAACAAAAAGGTTCCCAGGTCTCTTTATTGGTTGCTTAACGGGACGGTAGTGGGATTTTTTGGGGAAATGCGGTTTAAGATTCCCATCTACCCAAAGATACATCATTATTTAACGAGGCATAATATGAAATTATATACAGTGAGGAAGGAAGCAATGTATCTGCATGATCTAGTTGGCGTATTTGATACAAAGCAAATGGCAGAGAAGGTAGCAATGGAGTGTGCTGAGAGTGATGTGGACGACTGGCATAACTACGTGGTTGGTTCTGTAGTTGTCGGGGGGTACGCTATAGACCCTGAACATAATATGCAGTGGAGTAAACACATACAAGATTGCATCACTCCAATAGTATCGTACAGTAAAGAGAAAGAACCTTTGATTCTCAGCTAACGAATACCCATTTTTAAAAATAGCAAAACAACCGTCTTTGGTAAGAGAAAAATATTAGGACATCCATACTTTGTTGATTAAATTACACCTCTTACTATGGTTAAATAATCAACAGTAAAGGGGTGTTCAACATGACTCAAGCACGCAGCAAACAAGTATCCCTGCAAGACACCTGTTATTATCATTTAATTTCTCGCTGTGTACGGCATGCCTATTTATGCGGCGAAGATAATCTTAACCAGAATACCTGCGCGCTGCTAACTCATCTAGGTATTAATAGTGACGATTGGTTAGAGCTTGCTGAGCATTTTGGTAAAAAACATCATCAAGCGGTTGGCTCGTGAAAAGCGCTTAATGCCTTTGCTGCGCACACAGGTAAGCAATAGATTGGCGGTCATCGACAGCAAGCCTCAATATTTCACTGAAACCTCTAAGTAGATTATAAATTCCCCTAAACAGTATCTCGCCGGTATTCGTGTAGGTGTAATTCATTGATTTGTCATTTCACCAGCTAGATTAACTTAATAAGTTAATCAGTTAATCAGTTAATAGAAAAACGCAATATCTACCATCGTCTTTATTTCGTAACGCTATTTATGTAATGTTATTGACTATTATTAAAATTATTGGATGTACTGAGCTCTTTCTTGAAACTTGCTTTCTGATGTAAGTATGTTGGTGTGAAATTCAATAGATTTAGTATAACTTTACATTTATTGACTTAAAGATTACCTCTGCATACTTGCCTTTCGATGCTAGCAAAGGTATAAAGTGAGCTGATTAATAAAAAATTTAAATTTATCTGAACACGTTCAACCCGATATATATTCATGTTGAAACAAGACTAATTTTAAACCGTGTTTGGTATTACTTATCGAGGATTTTATATGAACACCCCAAATTCAGAGGCTTTTTATGGCCATCCGGGCGGGTTGAAAACACTTTTCGTCACAGAAATGTGGGAGCGCATGAGCTATTACGGCATGCGCGCATTGCTTGTTCTTTTTATGACAGCAACCTTACAAGAAGGTGGCTTAGCCTTAACTATTGCATCGGCAACTGCTATTTATGGTTTATATACAGGTACCGTCTATTTTATGGGCTTACCCGGCGGTTGGATAGCAGACAGATTACTGGGTGGGCAAAGAGCGGTTTGGTATGGCGGCATTATCATCATGTTTGGCCATATTGTTTTAGCTATCCCAAACGATAAAACATTCTTTATTGGTTTGATCTTAGTTATTTTAGGTACTGGCTTATTAAAGCCCAATATTGGTGCTATGGTTGGCCAATTATATAGTGAAAATGATAAGCGCCGTGATAGTGGTTATGCTATTTATTACATGGGTATTAACTTAGGTTCTTTCATTGGTTATTTAGTTTGTGGCTATTTAGCTTCAGATTTTGGTTGGCATTATGCGTTTGGTGCCGCAGCAATAGGCATGGCAGCAGGCCTTATTCAATATAAGATCACCACACCAAAATTAAAAGGTGTTGGCGCAAAACCAGTTGCACCTTTATCAGCAAAAGGTCAACGCACTAGCTGGATAATTATAGCGGCTTCGCTAGTCGCCATTGCAGTGGTCACTGTTTTAACATTTGAAGGCATTGTGGTTATAGACCCCATTGCCACAGCACAATATGTGGCGATAGCATTCACCTTAATTTTTATTGTTTATTATGCCATTATTTACTTCTTTAGTGACTTAACAGGCAATGAAAAGAAAAAACTTTGGGCACTATTATTAATTTGTATTGCCTCAGCTTTTTTCTGGTCTGGCTTTGAACAAGCTGGCTCATCATTAAACTTATTCGCTCGTGATTACACTGACCGTATGATAGGTTCGTTTGAAATTCCAACGGCATGGTTTCAGTTCTCTAATGCTATGTTTATTGTTTTGCTATCACCTTTTTTCGCCGCATTTTGGATTAAATTAGGTCAAAGAATGGTTACACCTGCATACGGAATTAAATGTGCTGTTGGGTTAATTATTATGGCAAGTGGCTTTATCGTGATGTTTTTTGCCGCACAATATGCAGCAAGTGGCTTACAAGTTGCGCCCGGTTGGTTAATTACCACTTACTTTTTACACACAGTGGGTGAGTTATGCTTAAGTCCTATAGCCTTAAGTGCCGTAAGTAAATTATCACCGAAAAGATTTGCTGGGCAAATGATGGGTGTATTTGTCTTAACGTATTCTATTGGTAATATTATTTCTGGTTTGCTTGCTGGTAATTACGATCCAAACAACGTTGAACAAATTCCAGCGTTATATATTCAAATCAGTCTATTTAGTATTGGTATTGGTATTATTATTTTACTCATTGGCTTGAAATCTAGATTCTGGGAATCGCTAGAAACAGAAGAAGATGAAACTTCATCGCCATTTGAAGGTAAAAGCACAATAGCTACTGCATAATTATTTTGAATAATTAACAGTAAAAATAGCCAACAAGATGTTGGCTATTTTTTTGTCTATGAAAATTTTTTAAGCATTGCCTACGATGGTCAAATTGTTGTACTTAGAGCTTATCGTCACTACACAAAAATGCGCTACGAACACCGCCACATATGCAATAATCAAAAGGGGGTAAGTTGTAAAGATTGAAATATTGACACACTCATACTTTGTTGAATACCAACACCTCTTTAGTAAGGTTAAATAACAGCCAAGGGAAAAGGTTTTACTATGAGCCAATCACGCACTCAGCAAGCAGCTTTACAAGATACCCGTTATTAGCACTTAGTTTCTCGTTGTGTACATCGTGTTTACCTTAAACCTCAAGCCTTACTCGATGAAAAAGTCGTTGGTGACTGAGCCTGTCTATAGCGATTTAAACCTTGTTAAAGCCAACATGTCTGATACGGTAAAAAGCGCAAAATATACTGCTATTTTTGAGCGCATTCATGGTAGAGCCAGTCATTATTAGATATCATCAACAGCCAGTCGATGTTTTTATATAAAGTAAACCTAGGTGCACTGGCGCACAATAAAAACAGCCCGCCTTCAGTATTTATATTTATTAAATTCAGTAGGTTATAGCTTTTTATGTGTTTTTATTGGTAATGTAATGGTATGACTAATAGCAGTATTTAACGATGACTTTAATCCTTTATTACTTGTGAAACCTATTATTATTTTAAGCAAAATAAAGTATGGATGTCCTGATCTAAACACTGATCTAAACATGACACCGTTAATAATAGTTAACTATTATTCAAATGCTACTGAGCAATGATTGGCCCCCAACCAATAAGCAGGGGCCGATGCAAGTACTTTTAACAAGGTTACCAGTGGTAGGTAGCACTAATGGTGTATTGTTCTCCACGTCCAGGCGTACCGGGTACTTCTTCAAAAGATTCATCCCAAAGATTATCTGCTGCAAGCACAATATCTAAACCTTCAAACTGCGCAGGAGAAATCTTTACCGTAAAGTGGGTAAATAAAGCGTCGTCGTCACCGTTTCTGAGCATATTTTCTTCTTGTTTACGCCACTCATTATCAACACGAACTTCAACGATGTCGGTTGGGTGCCAGATCACCCCTAATGTTAGGCGGTGATCAGGGTAATTCAAAGCATAAAAGCTAGCATCGATATCCGCAGCACCATAATTTTCAGATTTATCAAAGAAGGTATAGCTGGTAATAATTTCTGCATGTTCAAAAAGCTTTACCGCAAGTAGCTCTAACCCTAGCGTATCGATATCAACTGGATTTGCAGAACGAGCAGAGGTTGAACTCAAGCTATAGGTCCAATCGGTTAAGTCATCATCTTGTCGATAAAAAATAGCCGCATCAAGACGCCAGTTTTCTTGATCTAATGCCAAACCTAATTCAATATTTTTAGTGGTTTCTCGCTCAAGATCATAGTTACTTCTAAATAACCCACCGCTATTACTCCCCCCTATAGCGGTATAACCAGCCACTTGACTAGCTTCTGCATAAGAAAAATAAAGTGTTTGTGAACTGTCATCAGCATTAATAATATTCCACGTTATATCACCAATCAGTGACAGTTGTGAATCGTCTCGGTTAGTGTCGTCAAAAGCAGCGCCAAGACGAAAAGTTAACTGTTGATCATCTTGTAGATCCATTCGATATTCAGGCAAAACACTGAATTTGTAATAATGGCGAGAGGTAAAGTTATTTTCAAGCGTAGTTGATTCAATGTTGTCTGCTATAAACTGGCTTGAGTAATTTAGTGCAAATGATGCTGTTTGTGCATGGCGACCAGAAAGTGCTATCGATTTAACCTCAGTTTCATGAAAGGCTTGAAATACCTCCGGATTTTCACGCGAAAATACATAATGGTCGTTGTTACGACGAAAATAAGTGGAAATTTCAAAGCTGCTATCTTGTGCATACTGCTGTTGATGGTTAAGAATTAATAATCGCGTTTTAATGTCTTCAGTTTCATTAACATTAAATGGTGTGTACATATTTGGCCAGCCAAAGAACTTTTCTTGAGAGCCAAAAAACAGATCCGTCTGTGATGATGGGCCAACTAACTGAATACGACCAGAAGCACGCTCAAAGTCGTGGTCGCCATTTTCTATTGTACCGTCACTTTCAGAGCGAGAATATTCAGCTTCAACACCGATAGTCCAATCGGTATAATCAGCCAATGCCATACTAACGCCACTGTGTACGCGCTGTAGATTAAAGTTATTGTTACCTGCGCCAATTGAAGCACTACCTGCGGTTTTAATGGCTGTCCAGTCGCGGGAAACCGTGCCTACCGAGCTGTTAACACCGAGTAGAGCATTGTCTGCTCCGGTCAGTATATTAGCGTTAGTTAACATTTCCTGAGCAATAGGAATTTCAGCAAAGTAATGTCCGGTTTGCGGATCAAGTAAGGTCGCGCTGCCCACCCTAAAGCCAGTATTTTCGAAAATACCACCACGAATAGTCACATCGGCTTGAGCTTCTGCCATATTGCGCGACTGAAGATCAACGCGGGGATCATATTCTAGATTTGAAACGGGCGAACCAAAGGTGCCCACAGGTTTAGTATTAGCCGTGGTAGAAGCCTCAATCGTAATTCTTTCAATATCTTTACTTAAATCATTACTTAAATCATGAGTATCGTCGGCTGCCGATGAAAAGGTTGATAGGCTAAATAATAAAACGGGCAAAGCAATTTGTACAACTCGAGTCATGTTAATCTTCTCTATTTACACTGTTTGATCTATGAGTAAAAACGATCTTTTGTATCCCCCTAACTCAACCAATCATATAACCCGGTAGCAGAAAGAATCCTTTCTCATATTTATGCTAACAATGGGATTAAAGAAATTGGAACAACCAAACGAAAATATCGTAAGATAAGACAGGGGTTTATTTGAAAGGTAGTAATCGTTACGTAAGTCACTATTATATCTTAGCGGGTAAAATATTGCACTCAGTATCCATTTTCAATTGGTAGCGGTTTACAACTGGATATATAATAAACACATCTATAACAAACAGAGTAGCAAAAAACAGAGTGATAACCGTTTACTCGCTATTACAGTAATCAATAGCATAACGCATAAAACTTAATCCACCTCTTATAAAGGCTGACAATTGATAAAACAACAACATAATAATCAGGCTAACCAAAGGCAAGAAATTATTTATTTTGCCGGCGGTTGCCTTTGGGGTGTGCAAGAATTTATGAAGCACCTACCAGGCATTTTTGCCACAGAAGCAGGTCGAGCTAATGGCTTAACCGATTCCACCAAAAATAGTTATGATGGCTATGCCGAGTGTGTGAAAGTAAATTTCTACCCAAGCGCTGTTAATCTTGATGAACTAATAGGTTACTTTTTTGAAATAATTGACCCTTATAGCGTCAATAAGCAAGGCGAAGATATTGGCAAAAAATACCGTACCGGTATATACAGTCAATACAGTAATCACCTCAAAACCGCTAACGAGTATATTACCCGCCATGACGATGCCGATAAAATTGTGGTTGAGGTTTTGCCACTGCTCAATTATGTGAAAAGCGATGAAGAGCATCAAGCAAGATTAACTCGCTTTCCCAATGATTATTGTCATATTCCTAAGCAGATATTACATAAATACAAGTAGTGTTAAAACTACTTTATGTCAACGTTTAGCTATCCAGACAAAGTCATACATTAATTCAAAAACATAATGTATAAACCTCAAAAAGATGATCGGCATTTATGTCGAAAGATTGGGAAACCGATACTTTGTTGAATACCCCTACTCTTTACTAAGGGTAAATAACAGCCAAAGAAGCGGTTTAATGATAACTCAATAACCAGTCAGCCATTGGCTTTACAAGATAACTGTTATTACCACTTAATTTCTCATTATGTTCGTCGCGCTTACCTTAAATATCAAGCATTACTCGATGAAAAAGCTGTTGGTGCCGGTATGGCATATGTCTATTTATCCCCTGTTAGAGCCAACATGGTTAATATGGTAAAAAATCGCACAATATACTGCTATGTTTAAGCGCATTCATAACTGACAAAGCCAGTCATTATTAGACGTCATCAATGGCCAGTCGATATTTTGCAATAAAGTAAGTCTATATGCATTACCCTATAATAAAACAGCTTACTGTTAGCTTTTATGTATCTGAAATTCAGTAGGTTAAAGATTTTTATTGGTAAGGTAATAGTCTGACTAAAGTGACATTTAACGATGACTTTAATCCTTCATTGCTTGTCAAGTCTATTATTATTTTAAGTAAAATAAAGTATGGATGTGCTATTTTGTTATTTTGTTACTTCTTTAAAACGAAACATTACCCGGGCGCGTTTAATGACCGGAGTATTGCGCCATTTTGGAAAGGCTGCTTGGGCACAGCTTATTGCATGTTCCACTGTTTCCACACAAGCCAGTGCTACTTTTTTAGTGGTTTTACCCGTTGAGGATTAACACATATTGAGTGCGAGCGGCGTCGGTAAAAATTTCACCGTTAATTAAGTGCCCGATAGTATTCATAAATAATGCCTCAATAGATAAAAGTCAATGTCAATGTAAATGCAAGAAGTTAATCCCATAGCCCTTGATAAATAGCGATCATTTCGCTGATAGAGGGTACATTGGGGTTATTACCAGGTGAGCCTGACGCTAAAGCCTGCTCAGCCATGGTTTGGCAAACCTCAAAAAAATATTCGCGCTTAATACCAAATTGCTCTGGCGTTGGCACCGTTAATTCATCATTTAATGCTCGAAGTTCTATCAATAGTTTCTGGTTGGCAAGCTCGTTACTGTCTTGTTCAGTGGCAATACCCATAGCCCTTGCACAATCGGCATAACGTGCTGGTGCTGCTGGTATCGAATACGCTGTAACGCTGGGTAATAACATTGCATTTGATAAGCCATGAGGCACATGAAAAAATGCGCCAATAGGTCGACTCATGCCATGCACTAATGCTACCGATGCACTAGAGAATGCAACACCCGCTAAGGTCGAACCAAGCATCATAGCTTCACGAGCTTGTTCATCACTACCATTGTTATATACTTTCCGTAAGTTTGGCCCTATTAATTTAATTGCGGCAATCGCTTGGCTATCACTATATGCATTGGCCTTTTTACTAACATAGGCTTCCATCGCATGTGTTAATGCATCGATACCGGTATCAGCGGTTGTTCGGGGCGGTAGGCTCATTGTTAATTTATAATCAACCAGGGCGGCGACAGGCATAAACCCAATGCCAACACAAAGCATTTTCTCGTCACTTGTTTCGTCGGTGATAATAGTAAATTTAGTGACTTCAGAGCCAGTACCTGCGGTTGTTGGTATGGCAATAAGCGGTAAGCCTTGTTCTGTAACTATGCGAGGAAAGCGATAATCCTGCATCACACCACCATGTTTAGCCAAAATCGCAATGGCTTTAGCGCTATCAATTGGGCTTCCGCCACCTAAAGCAATAATACAATCATAATCTCCTTCTTTGGCTTTCAAAACCCCTGCTTGAATTGATTCTACTGTAGGCTCTGGCACGGTATCATCGAAAATCTCACTGGTGATCTCATGCTGATTTAACACTTTTTCAATGGCGCTGACATAGCCTAGTTTGACCATCATTTTATCAGTCACTATGAGTGCTCTGTGGCAATTAAGCGCTGCCAATACACTTGACACTTGATGACTAGCGCCGGCGCCAACTTGCATAATGCGTGGTAATATTATTTGTGAAGACATCTATTAAAATCCTTATATAAAAGCTACCTTTAATATTTTATGTATAGTAAAGGAGATTAAACAGTTTTTTGCTAAAACAGTAACTAAACGCTCAAGTTATCCGTTGCCAAAAATTAATTATGAGAAAATTAATTATGAGAAAATTATGAGTTAGTTATGAGTTAGTTATGAGTTAATTATCGGGTTGAGTTTTTTATCATCATCGGAGGTTACTTTCAACATAAGTGAGGGTTGTTTTAGTGTTTGAACTTCCTCCCTAAGAGATTTATAGAGACCCCATACCATTAGTATAAAAACGAATGAAAAAGGCAAGGCGGCGGCTATCGATGCTGTCTGTAACATTTTAAGCCCGCCAGCGAGCAATAACCCTCCTGCCACGGCGCCAATAGACAACCCCCAAAATACTCGATATCGAGCCGGAGGATTTTCGTTGCCCATCGTCACTAAATTACAAATAACTAAGGTCGCAGAATCTGCAGAAGTGATAAAGTAAGTCACTAACATAAGGGTGCAAATTGAAGCACCAACAATTGTTAATATACTACCTAGCCCCATCAATTCAATCGTTGTAAATAGTGCTGTGGTGATATCTTTATTTACCGCTTCAGTGACACCACCGGCACCAAATAGCTCAATATATAGTGCGGTATTGCCAAAAACGGTTATCCAAAATGCGGCTAAAACCGTGGGTGCAAGTAATACCCCCAAAACAAATTCTCTAATTGTTCGCCCCTTCGAAATTCGAGCAATAAACACACCAACAAAAGGGGCCCAAGCAATCCACCATCCCCAGTAAAAAATAGTCCAATTACCTTGCCATTCGCTTTCAGAATTAGAGTCTACCCAAAAGCCAAGAGATACCGCATTAGTTAAATAATCTCCAATGTTAGTGACAAAGGCCCCTAATAGATATGACGTTGGTCCAAGAATAATAAAGAAGGTTAATATAATAAGGGTTAAACGCATATTAAGTTCGCTAAGCAATTTAATGCCTTTGTTGATCCCACTTAACACCGACAAGGTCGCAAGAATTGAAATCCCTGCGATGATGAGAACTTGGTTAGCGATCGATATTTCAACACCGAAGAGATAATTGAACCCTGCATTCATTTGTTGGGCGCCTAATCCTAAGGAAGTAGCAATACCAAAAACGGTGCCAAACACAGCAAGTAAATCGGCCGCATGCCCAATAGGTCCATAAATTTTTTCTCCAAAAATAGGGTAAAGGCCTGAACGTACAGACAAAGGTAAACCTTTACAATAGGAAAAATAAGCGAGTGATAAACCTGATATAGCAAAAACAGCCCAGCCATGTAAGCCCCAGTGAAAAATACTAAGACGCATAGCTATTTGAGCCGCTTCTATCGATAGTGAATTATCTGCACTGATGAACGGATTGCTTTGGAAATGATAAATGGGTTCAGCGATACTCCAAAACAGAATACCAATACCAATACCTGCACCGAATAACATTGAAAACCAAGAAAAAAAACTAAACTCTGGTTTTTCTTCTTGTTTACCAAGGCGAATATTGCCATAACGACTAAAAGCGGTGTAAATAGCCAAAAACAAAGCAAAACTCATCAAACCAACGTAATACCATGCGAGTTCGTCAGCTATAAAAAATTTAACTGCGTTATAAAGGGCTTCAGCGTGTTGAGGATTAAGCACTGTCAATAAAACAAAGCCAAGAACCAACAATGCCGACCCTACAGTCATTATTGAATTAGTATTGGTAGTAGTAACCTGGTTTATATTCATCTCTGATCTGTTCTCCAAAATATGACTCGAAGCAAGTAAATTCTCAGTAAAAATCTATTCTATTAATATGTTAAGTAAGGAATTATTATTCGTATTCGAACATATCTGAAAAGTTATTTGATAGCACTAATGTTCATCATTTTCTGCAATGATTAGCCGAACCGCAAACAATAAAAACCACCCCTAAGGCATTAAAATATTTATATCTCTAATGGGTTTATTTATGATGAACGTTATGAAAGCATACCGTATACTAATGGCTAAAATTAAGTTAAGTTAAGTTACGTTACGTTAAGTTAAGTTACGTTAAATCAATAATAAAAACGCGAAAACAGTAACTTGGGATCTGAAAATGAAAAAAAGATTACCGCCACTTAATTGGCTCCGCTCATTTGAAGCAACTTCCCGGCATTTAAGTTTTACTCATGCTGGAATCGAATTAAACTTGACCCAAGCCGCGATCAGTCAACAAATTAAAGGACTTGAACACCAGCTTGGTACGGTATTATTTAAGCGACTTCCTCGTGGATTAGAACTTACCGATGCCGGTGCAGCCTATCATCCTGCTGTGCATGAATCTGTGGAGCGATTAAGAGTTGCTACAGAAGAAATTTTTGGTCGGGGACGTATAAGTTTACTAACGATTAAAGTCAGTTTAGTCTTTTTTATGAATTGGCTTGCACCTAAAATCAGTGATTTTAGAGTCGCATATCCTGAAATAAATCTACGTATTACCAGTAATATTTGGTCTAATGACAAAGATAGTCAGTCAGATAGTGATTTCGAAATTCGTTATGGCAAAGGGAACTGGAAAGGATTGCAAGCAGAGCGTTTAACTTGGGACAACCTTTTACCTGTGTGTAGCCCAAATTACCTAAAAAATAGCGCGGCTTTAATAACACCAAACGATCTTGTTAATCACACCTTGTTGCATGTCATAGGTTACGAAGAAGGTTGGGGGCATTGGTTAAAGCAAACAAATTATGAGCATCTCAAAATAAGTGATGAGTTTCAGTTTGACACCTTAGTGACGGCTCTCGAAATGGCGTCCTTAGGTGAAGGTATTGCCTTAGGACGCTCTAGTTTGGTTGATAATATGCTCATCTCGGGTAAATTAGTCGCTCCATTTAAAGAAGAAATTGCTACTGATGAAGCATTTCATCTTGTTTATGCAAGCTCTAACTTAGTACACCCTCACGCCAATATATTTAAAGAGTGGCTCTTAAGTAAAATAGAACAAAAGTAGCAATACTGGCTTTTTTTATAGTGTTGTTTTCTATAATCCATAATCCATAATTTTCAGCAAGTAATTAAACACTAAATATTCCCATTAATTCAAATTCAAATTCAAAAAAGCTTTGCGTTCATTAGCATAACCATTTTCTAATAGCACCACTGACGGTGTCCTCGTATTTATCTCTAACAATCATTATCAAGCCATAAAAAAAACAATGTCAAAGGTGTATTTTTTATTGTTGGTTCAAACTTAAATAACAATCTACTATCCACAAAATCAAACGCCAGAACTTTTGCAATAACCAAGTTGATCGATATAAAAATCGAATTTAACAAACGCTCTGGGTGCGGTTAATAAATATTTTGGCTAACAATTTCAATGATAGGAAAAAACAAATGAAAGCTACACTACCGTTAATTGGCGTACGCGTTATTGATTTTGGTCAACAAATAGCCGGACCAGCAGTCGCCATGATCCTTGCTGATTTAGGGGCAACAGTTATCCATATTGATCCGCCTCAAGGCCCTATATGGGACCATCCTGCAAATGCTATATTGAATCGTAATAAAAGCACGTTAAGATTAAATTTAAAATCAGATGACGGCCTTAAACAAGCGTTAGCATTAATTGCGCGTGCCGACGTCGTTATTGAAAGTTTCCGTCCGAACGTAATGAAACGTTTAGGAATTGATTTTACTCAATTACGTGAAAGTCGCCCAGAACTTATTACACTATCAATGCCCGGCTTTGCCAGTAACGACCAACTTAGAAGCCAATGGAAAGCCACTGAAGCAATTGTTAATGCAACATCGGGGGCTTTTACCGACATGGGGTTTAACCGCACATTGATGGGACTAAACCCAAGCTTCTCGCCATTATCTTTAGGCTCTGCTTACGCAACCACGTTAGCGACAAGCTCCGTAGTTGCGTCATTGTTCGCCCGTGAAAAAACCGGACGCGGTGATAGTATAGAAGTACCTTTAGCCGCTGCATTAATGGAAGGTCTGTCTTATAACTCTATTGTTATTGAAAATTTGCCACAACGTTATCTCACCATGCGAGAGCTTGAAATTGAACATCGTAAAATAAATAATATGACAATGGATATAAGTTATCAAGATCTTCAAGAATATTTAGACCCTTTCTATCGCACCTATAAATGCAGTGATGGCCGTTTTTTCTATGTTGTCTGCCCATCGCATCGTAATCATGCTCGCCGCTGTTTACAAGCCTTAGGTCTTTATGATGAGTTATTGTCTGATGGACTACCAGAAGTCAATGATCTGCATTTACCTACAGAAGAATGGGATGGTGAAACCTCTATTGGCGTTTACCCATTACCAAAAAAATGGGCTGACTTTATTTCAAATAAAATGAAAAAAGTTTTTTTGACCAAAACATCAGATCAATGGGAAACTATTTTTGGTGAAGGACAAATTCCAGGTGCTCCACATAGAACAACACAAGAGTGGGTCAACAGCGAACACTGTAATACCTCTGGGCTTATTGTTGAAGTTAATGACCCACAATACGGATTGATGAAACAACCCGGTCCTATCATATGGCTTGAAGAATCCGTCGAACAAATGTTAACACCGCATCCACGCAAAGAAGTGGATTTTAGCCAAGCTATGTCAGAGCTTGTTGGTGCTATTGACACCGAAGTTATTACTCGCCCTCTCGGCAATCAAATTCTGCCTACAAATAATACGGGGTGGTTAGACGGCATTCGAATTTTAGACCTAACTAATGTTATAGCCGGTCCGCATTCAACAGCCTTTTTAGGACGATTTGGTGCTGAGGTAATCAAGCTTGACCCTGTTACCCCATTTTATGATCCCCTTATTGGTACGTTATTTAGCTTTCAAACAAATCTTGGTAAAAAAAGTGCGCTTGTTGATATTACGACGAGTGAAGGTCGAGAAATATTTGAGCGTTTAGTTAAATCAGTTGATATGGTGGTGATTAATGCACCAGAGCGTCAAATGAAACCACTTGGTTTAGATAACGAAAGCTTACAAGCAATTAATCCTGGGGTCTTATTTTGTCGTTTAGATTGTTTAGGCGGTCCTAAGCCTGGTCCTAAAACTGACTATATTGGCTATGATGACATTATTCAGGCAAATAGTGGCATTATGAGTCGCTTTGGTGGCATTCAAACACCTGAAGAACACGCCCATTTAGGTACGCTAGATGTTAACTGTGGTTTTGCTGCTGGCTTGGGCATAGTGCTAGCTTTATATAACAAACAAAAACATGGTCAAACATCCCGTGCTAGAACATCTCTGTCATCGATTACTAACCTTGCACAAATTAAATTTGCCTTCGATTATCAAGGTCGTGCTGCTTTTGATGAGGCCTCAGGACGTCAAACGTTAGGCAATAATGTTTATTCCCACTTTTATCGGACTCAAAACGGCTTTATTTTTCTTGACTCAAACAAAAGTGAATTAGCAAAACTTGAAACGGTCACCGGGCTATCAGGAATAGCTCATACTGAAAATATAGCAAATTTCTTATCTGAAAGCTTTATGCGGGGGAGTTCAGAGAGTTGGGCGCAGGCATTACAATATGCTGATATTGCTGCCGCACAACCTATTGGGATTGAAAAACTCAGGGAACTATATACTCGAGATGCTGACGGCACGGTTGGTATTGACCGAGGTAGTTATGCCTTTTCTGTTTATGATAATCATCCAAGTGGCCATCGCGTCACTATTATTGACCAATATGCTATTCGTCCATCAGAAGCAAAAATTTTTGCAATAGAGCCGACAGAAAGTTTTGGTCATTCGACAAAAGCAATTCTCGAAGAATTTGGTTACAGCAATGCCGAAGTTGATTTAATGATCGAGAGAAAAATTGTAGCGACCAGTTGGGGAAAACAATACCTACCGAGTTAATCTTTAATCAGAGCTAATAACATATTTTATTAGCTCTGATACTTAACTCGAGTCAATATCACAGGCACATGAACTATTGCTACATTCAACAATAGTTTATGTTATTCGATATACCGATGGTTTAACCGACACAGCTCTAATTTTAATAATTTGTAGGTGTTTTCCTTATTTTCCATAACACATATATATCAAATTTTTTAAAATCACTAGAGGATAATTGAATGAGGATAACTGAATAATACAGTCCCTATTTTTAGCTATCACAACTTAATGTTGTGGCAACCCTAATTAGCACTAGGTAATATTGTTGGAGCTTGGTTTACCATTAAAATAGTGTAACGGTTACTCCATTTTTATAAAAGAAAGTGAAGTCAACATCGGTCGCCTTAGCTGGTTTTTAATGGAACCGCTGTACAGCATAAACTTGATTAAATAAGCCAGACAGCTTATTGTGAACACAATCAAAATAAATAATAAGGTAAATAACTTGAAAAAACGTGTAGTACTTACTTTAACTGGCATTAATAAAAGCTATCAAGTAAATTATTCGATCCGTTCTTTAAAGTTAGTTTGTTGCACTGCTATTTTCATCGCCATTGCATGGTCTGTTTATTTTGCTGTAACTTTATCTACAACACAGCAGTTACAACATCAACTCGCTGCGCTCAACACCGATTATCAATATAACCAATCACTACTCACTCAACACACTGATAAAAAACAAGTTCTACTTGATCAATTAACACTTGCTGAATTTCAGCTAAATGAAAATCAACATCAGCTTGGTTATTTAACACAATTACTCAATTTTACTCCTGTAGCGCTCGATGATATAGATACTCAATACTCGGAGTTAACTGATGAAGTCAGTTTTCGTAAACTTGCCCTACAACTGCTGCCAAATGGTAACCCCCTTGATTTTGAAAGAATATCATCCAAATTCGGCAAACGAATTCATCCAATCACTCATATTGATAAAAATCATCTCGGGGTTGATCTAAGCACACCTACGGGATCTCCTATTTATGCAACCGCTGATGGCGTAGTCATTGCGTTACAAAACAATCCTAAAAGCTATGGCAAATTAATCAAAATCAATCATGGTCTGGGGTTTAACACTATCTACGGACATTTGAATAAAATAAATGTGGAGCGAAATGAAGTGGTGATTAAAAATCAATTAATTGGCTACTCGGGTAATACCGGCTTATCGACTGGGCCACACCTACATTATGAAGTACGTTTTGGTCACAAAGCGATAAACCCACAACCTTTTATGCAATGGAGCTTAGTTAATTTTGATAAAATACAACAACAAACAGAGGAATTACCATGGGACTCTTTAAAGACAAACATGTTAAGACTAATCACAACACCACAACTACCATTATTACCGAAGGTAGCAAAATCATCGGTGACCTTGAAATAAATGGCAACTTGCACCTTGATGGTATTATTTCTGGAAAAATCACCTGTACCAACAATATAGTCATAGGTAAAACGGGCAGTTTTGATGGTGAAATAGTCAGTAATCAGCTTTTCCTGAGTGGTAAGTTTGAGGGCCGATGCTATGCCAAACATGTTGAGATTTTGGCCGAGGGCGAATATAGTGGCTCTCTATATACTGATGAGTTAGTAATAGCACAAGGTGGCCACTTTTTTGGTGAAAGTCATAGTAGTGAAGAAAAAAACCTCCATCTTGAATTAGTTCATGCGGAAAAGAGCATGGATATATAGCTCATCCACTAATAAGAGCTCATCATATATATCGACGATATTTGATGTGCTTGCATGAAAAAATACCCGTTAGTACCAACTAATCACAAGACTTAAGGTTTGCTTTTTATGTTGACTTTTCATCTTGCCTTGTAAATGTCGCCCATAAAGTGCTGAGCATTGTGGTAATGGCTGGTTGATCTTATTCGCTTTCTTACCTCATTTTGCCACTGATATGTATGTGTATGTGGTAATGTAAAATCATATTGCTGTGATACTCTGCCACTATCATTATTAATTATAGTTAGTAGCTATAAGTACTTACCCATAAAACTCAAAGGAAAAACCATGTTGCAAGGTCTCATTTTTATTTGCTTAACTTTAGTCAGTCAAATGGTGGTTGCGCTTGATTACACACATATAATCACCGAGCAAGCAATACAAGAAAAAGTAGCCGCTTTGATGCCTATAAAGAAAAAAAAATACTTTATAACCATTAAAATATCCAACCCAAAAATTGATTTAATTAAAGAAACCGATGAAATAGGTATACTTGCCAATATTGAAGCTAAAGCTCCTGGTGGCATTAAAGGAAAAGGGGAAGTAAAGATAAAAGGAACATTAGAGTATGCCCCTGAAAAAGGTGAGTTTTACTTTAAAGATCCAACAATTATAAGTTTAGTTATTAATAACGTCTCGGCTAATATCATGCCAAAAATTCAAGATATTGCACAAGCCTCACTCTCAAAAGCTATGGCGGTTTATCCGGTATATAAATTTAAAGATAATAATTTCAAACATAAACTCGCCAAGGCAGTATTGAAGTCATTAAAAGTAGAAAATGAGCAATTATTGCTAACCCTTGGCGTGTTTTAACCACAGCCGTTATTGAAACAGACAAAGTACCAATAATTTTGCTCATGGTTTTGACAGTAAAGCCAGCAACTTTTCGCCTTGTCTAAACGTTATAAAGCCATCAGTAGACTTCGGAGTTATATGCTCAAATGGAATTAACAATTAATGTTATTGACGCATTCACGGATGTCAATTTTAAGGGAAACCCAGCGGCGGTCATTATTACCGATTATTGGCTGCCTGCAGAACTTATGCAGTCTATTGCCGCTGAAAATAACCTTTCAGAAACGGCTTTTGTTAAAATAGTGGATAACCAATATTATCAAATACGTTGGTTTTCACCGATCACAGAAATTGACTTTTGTGGTCATGCAACACTAGCAGCCGCATTTGTACTCTTTGCTAAAAATAAAGGTTTGCAAACCCTTAACTTTTTTGCCAAAGCGGTTGGTCATTTATCGGTAACACAAACAGATACTGGCTATATCGAAATGAGTTTTCCTAATAAAAACCCTCAAGTAGTTAACATTATACCTCCAGCTTTGATTAACGGTTTATCTATTAGACCGTTAAACGTTCTAGTCAATGACCAAGCCTATTTTGTTATTTATGAACAGGAGGCCGATGTATTAGCCGTTGTGCCAAATAATGAGCAACTTAAACAGCTTGCGCCATATGATGTGGTTGTAACCGCCCAGTCAGCAGCGTATGATTTTATTTCTCGTTATTTTTGGCCTGCAAATGGCGGTGATGAAGACCCAGTAACCGGCTCTATACATGCAGGTTTAGCCCCTTATTGGGCTGCGAAACTTAATAAGTCAGAACTTATTGCCTATCAAGCCTCAAAACGTGGCGGTAAATTAATTTGTAACGTCAAAGATGATAAGGTCTATGTCTTAGGTCAGGCTGTTCAATATCTAGAAGGTATCATTACGGTCTAATCGTTATTGCTTAATAGCAAAGATTGAGACTAAAGATACGCTTGAGTGTTTTATTTTGTGAAACGAATAGCCATTGGTATGCTAATAACTTGTGGAGCGTTATTGCGCCTAGGTTGAACAAGGAAAGTATGAATAAATTTTTATGGTGTTATGAACAATCCAATACTGATTGGCAACAATTGTCTGAGTTATACCGTATTGCCCCTTTAGGAAATAAAGCGGCAGATGATCTCAAGACAGTTTTTTCAAACAGTAAATTTAAATGTTTTATTTTTGACAACTCAACACTCGTTGGCGTTGGTCGAGCGCTAGCCGACGGCCTTGATTGCTCATATATATGTGATGTTGCTATTCACCCTGAGTATCAAGGTAAGGGGCTAGGCCGTCAGATAATTGAACAACTGATTAAGCTTTCTGCTGGGCACAAAAAAATAATTTTATATGCTAACCCAGGTAAAGAAGGTTTCTATACTAAATTGGGGTTTAAGCAAATGAATACCGCGATGGCTATTTTTAGTAATGAGCAATCGGCTATTGATATAGGCTTGATCAGTTAACGCTATCTTCTATTGCTTTATTGTATTGCTACCCGCATTTTTTATCACCATTTTGGACAAACACATGATTGATTTTCGCTCTGACACCGTCACTAAACCTTGTAATAAAATGCGTCAGGCCATGTCTCAAGCCGAGGTCGGCGATGATGTTTATAATGATGACCCTACCGTCAATGATTTAGAGCAATGGGCGGCTAAGCAACATAAATTTGAAGGAGCACTATTTTGTAGTTCTGGTACTCAGGCTAATTTATTGGCACTCATGGTACATTGTGCACGTGGTGACGAATACTTATGCGGTCAGCAGGCCCATAATTATAAATTTGAAGGAGGGGGTGCTGCGGTACTTGGCTCTATTCAACCCCAGCCCATTCAAAATAAACCAGATGGTACTCTCAGCCTTATTAAGCTTAAGCAGGCAATAAAGCCTGATGATTCACATTTTGCCCGCACAACCTTAGTAAGCATCGAAAACACCATCAATGGTAAAGTGTTACCCTTGAGTTACTTGGCTGAACTGAGAGAATTTGTTGATGAGCACAAGTTAAGCCTACATTTAGATGGGGCCAGAGTCTATAATGCTGCGGTCGCATTAAATGTTGATATTACTGAGATTACACAATACGTTGACAGCATGAGCCTGTGCTTATCTAAAGGGCTCGGCGCCCCTATCGGCTCGTTGTTATTTGGCTCTAAAGAGTTCATCACAACAGCCCGACGATGGAGAAAAGTACTCGGTGGTGGCATGCGACAAGCTGGTATTCTTTGCGCTGCGGCCAAAATTGCTTTAACAGATAACATCGATAAATTGAAAACAGACCATGAAAATGCCCAATACCTTGCGCAGCAGCTCAACAATATTAACGGGTTTTCTGTTGATATTAAGCAAGTGATGACTAATATGGTTTTTGTAAAAGTTGATGACACCATTGATATTGTCGCGATTGCAAGCGTGCTAAAAACTCAAGGGATTTTACTAACGCCCAGTGTAAACATGCGGTTAGTGACTCATTTAGATATAACTAAAGATAATATTGATCACTTTATTGCTACATTAACAGCCCAGTTATAGCCCATCATATTTATAAGTGAGATTATTTCATCTGTTGAGTGAAATAATCTCGTTTGCTGAGACCAACGGATATCGATAAGATACATTTGTTTTTGAATCTCCCCGATTCTTCTAACACAATATGTTTATATTGCTTTTTTTGTTTACTTGTATACTTGAGGACATCATTTGATGTCCTTTTTTTTATCTCATGCAATCACTATCAAAGATACGGCACCTTTTTGTACCCACATTAAAAAATTCAGTTATCTTTCGCCTCTAATGGTAGATAGATAAACCTAGCTCTTCAGCCAAGCCTGATACTAAATTTGTTCCAACAACAGAATTTCCAAAGGTATTTAATGGCGGGCTCCAAGCACAAATGACCCCGTAACCAGGGACGATAGCAATAACACCGCCACCCACACCACTTTTTGCCGGTAGCCCTACAGAGAAGGCAAACTCACCCGACTGATCATACATACCACTGGTAGATAATATAGCATTAACTCGATGGGCATCTCTAGCCGTACAAATGTTATGTTGACTGATGGGGTCAAGGCCTTTGTTTGCTAAAAATAGTAAACTTGTGGCTAGTTGTTGGCAACTCATAGCGACTGAACATTGGGTAAAGTAGTGACTTAACACTTCGGGAATTTCTGCTTGAATATTGCTGAAACTCTTCATTAAATAAGCTAAAGCGGCATTACGGTTACCATGTGCTAATTCGGATTGGTACACACTATTGTCGATAAAAATATGTTCATCGCCCGCTAACGATCGCATAAAGGTCAAAAAAGCTAATTTACTCGTCGAAAAATGACTCGTTAATACATCAGCAACGAGCAATGCTCCAGCATTAATAAAAGGGTTGCGTGGAATACCTTGCTCCCACTCTAGTTGAATAATAGAGTTAAAGGGTTGGCCCGAAGGCTCCATGTTGACACGTTGCCATAACTCATCGCCAATACGATTCATGGCCATTACTAAGCCAAACACTTTAGAAATACTTTGAATGGAAAAAGGCACTTGGTAGTCACCCGCACCGATAACGTTACCGTCAATAGTGGCCACTGAAATTCCCATCAGGTTGGGGGACACGCCAGCAAGCGCAGGAATGTAGTCAGCGACTTTACCTTCACCATTCATACCTTGCTGAGCAGTAAGTAACTTTTCTAGGGTGGCTTGTAAATTAGAAATGTTTTTTAACATAGTTAGGTCTTAGTCGGCAGGGCTTTAAATAGCGATTTATTATCCATAAAACTCTATAGATACCTAGCACTTTGTGAACTAATGATGTTCAGATGTACATAATTATATTTGACCATATTCGGTCGTTAAAACTCAACCTTTCTAATAAAAAAATATTCGGGCCAAATCTCTTTAACAAGGTTTTTCCATTGATTATCGGTTGTACCATCCGCTAATTGTCTAAGCCAATACTTCGCCCACTTTCTCACGCTTTTTCCTGATTTACTTAACTTTAAGGGTGAATACCTACATTCATAAGTATGTCCATCGTATTCAACAATTTCATAATTTTTCACTTGTCGATGTAATATCATCAGTTGTTCGCTGATTATTTCAACTTCAGTAAAAGGCATTAATCCGTTATTTTTTAGATTGAGCAATATTCCTGCTTTTTTAAGACACAGCGCGTTATGAGTATCGATATGAGGCGTATATACCTGGCCAGAGAGGCCGTAAATAGATCTGAGCTCTCTGTCGGCAAGAATTTGGAGTGGTTGTAATTCTTTATTAATACTATCTAGATCATTAATTGAAAACATAAAAAATCAGAACATTAACTTAGGTGAGTAAATTAGCGAGCTTCCTTATAAAGAAAGCCAGCGTGCCTCTAATTTTCAGATAACCAACAAAGGAAGGCTTTGAAATCAGAAGAATTTGAAAAAGCCACATCACTTTTTCCAAGTGCATGATTGATCACCATGCGGTTATTATTGACAGAAATTGAATGCACTGGTTGCATTATAGGGATCTGTTGACCGTTGTAGGTATAAGACATAATAAAACTCTCAAAGACTGGCGTTAAATCACCAGATATAAACACAACTTAATATTGTTTTGACTAAATCGAAAGATTTAGTGTGAGAAATTTTCTGAAAGCCAGACAATAACTAAGTAATAAATTCTAAAGATGGCTGACTAGGTAAAGGAAAGGCATAACAATAGGGATTAAATAAAAACACCAGTTAGTGTAGAGGAAGAGTCACCAACTAGTAAAAAATATTATATGGGAAGAACAAATAATATTCAACACCTATTTTGTATAATTTATGAGCGTATTAAAGTTCACTACTTTTATAACGCCGACTTGGTGTTAATTTGGTGCTAATTAAAGGGGTTATTTTGAAATGAGTAAAACTTGCATTTTAATCTATGCATTAGGTGGCAACACATCAACATAAAGAACTATGACCGCTCAATGCAATCATAATTTGCTTATTTGATTTCAGCTGTGTTGCCACGGAGCTCTCCATTTTACATATATTTTCCTGGCGAATGACCTTAGTTTTCATCGTTGAAGTTTTTCAATGGTTTCTTCATTACTTTTATTTTCAACATCCCACTGACTAATAGATATATTCATTATTTCATCTATAAAGTTTGAAATTGAGTGTAAGTAATCCATCATATTGTTAATCATTTTTTATCTCCTCACAATTGATCAATAGTATTAATCTGAAATACCAGCCATGTTATCGCGGGTGTCAGCGCTTAATTTACGTTTAGCTAATGTTAAATTATTTTCGGTAATTGAGTTTGAATCAATTGAAATGGCGGTGGTTAAATCCTCTAATGCGCCAGTAAAATCATTCTTTAAATACCTTGCAACACCACGATTACTGTAACTAACCGACTTCAGATATGTGACCTGTTTATTATCGGTTTTTATTGATTGTAGATCAGTTATTGCTGCCGTACAGGCTGATTCTGAGTGATTAATATCGTGCGTTTTTATATACGAGGTGCATAAACCCATATTCAATTCAAAGCTGCTTTTATCCGCGTTCTTTCTGGTTAAATAAGCAATACTTTTAGTAAAATCACCGTCAACAATTTCTCGGCTACCGAGGTAATCTTTAATGATCGCGAGTTTAAAAGTGTTTTCATTGGCAACCGCTGATACAGAGCTGGTCAAGGCCATGGTTGTTAGCACTATGTTTAATGAAAGGTGTTTAATGTTCATATCGTTTCTCTATTTAAGTGACGTATCATCTTGATACGCCATTACTATAGAAACTGATAAGCAATCTGACAAACGACTTAAATACAGCAAATAAGTGAATAAATTTCACTCATCCTTACTCAGACACTCTTTCTTTTAAGCGGAAAAAGTGGTTTTAAGCCATTGAGCAAATAAGTTAAGTTCACTGTTGTTTTCCATATTTTCATGTTGAACTAAATAATACCGATCATTGGTGTTGAGCTCTTGATCAAATAATTTCACTAATAATTGTTCTTCAAACCATACTTTAGTGGCAGGCAAAGGCACTAAAGCTATGCCCATACCCTGCTGTGCAGCGCGTACAACACCAAACATACTGTCAAACTGAATGATTTGTTTGGGATCAAAGTCGTTAACATCGGCTTTCTCTGCCCATTGGTGCCATGACCATGGCCGAGATTGGTGGAGAATTAACGGGGTGTTTTTTAAGGCCTCAAATCCGGAACTTTTCAGTTTTTTATAGAGTTTTTTATTACAGGCGGGGGCATAGTAAATGGGGAATAATTCATCGATAACACTGGCATTTGGTTTACCTCGAGAAAGTACCACCGATAAATCAGCTCGTTGTGATGATTCACCACCTGCCTTTATTGTTTCAAGTTCAAGGTTAATATCTGGATTACTTTCAGACCATTCACTTAAACGAGGAATAAAAATCTCGTTGGCAAAAAATTCAGGTAAGGTGATTACAATCGTTTTATTTTGTTGGTTGTGGGAGAACGCTGAAATGGTTGTCTCTAATTGTTTAATTAGGGGATCAATGGATAAATAAAATTGTTTTCCTGCAGAAGTGAGCTCAATTGAACGCACATTCCTTTTAAACAGAGCAATGCCTAATTGTTCTTCAAGTTGCTTTATCTGATGACTAACGGCTGATGGCGTAAGAAATAATTGGCTAGCCGCATGTTTAAAACTTAAACATTTTGAAGCGACACAAAAAGAGCGCAAACCACGAATAGGTGTTTGAATTGGCATAAATTACTATTGTTAATGGAGACGATGCCAATAAGCAATAGTTAAGCCAAAACACAACCAACTGTATTGGTTGACTATATTAAAAATAAAAGAAGGATAATTCTTTTGGCTTGCCCTGTATTGGTGCGGCTGCACCCGTGATAATATCAACGGCTCAGTGAAGCGTAGATTAAATGCGTTTATAGTCTCAATTTACTAAGACATCCGAGTAAACGGGGTATTCAAGCGATTGATTAGTGAAAAGTGAGCAAGTATTATTCTGATAGCCTTAAGTATTGCACATTGGCAGGGATAAACATCGAAGAATGAGTGCTAGAATGCAGAATGTAAGCCGAGGCACTAAAAGCCTTTTGAAATAAGCTATTGATAATTATCAATAGCTTATATTTTGCTTTATATTGAGTTAGTTGAAATAAAGAGAGAATGTGTAATGAACAGTGTTGAAGTGAATTTTGATGGGTTAGTCGGACCAACGCATAATTATGCAGGTCTATCAGAGGGTAATGTTGCCTCAGTATCAAATGCTAAAAACAGCTCAAACCCTAAAGAAGCTGCGTTGCAAGGCTTAAAGAAAATGAAAGCTTTGTATGATATGGGGTTAAATCAAGGCGTGTTTGCGCCACAAGAACGGCCTGACATATACACATTAAAGCGATTAGGGTTTCAAGGGACAGATGCGCAAATATTAGCCGCAGCATACAAAGCATCACCTATGCTACTAGCATCATGTTGCTCAGCCTCAACTATGTGGACCGCTAATGCCGCAACCGTATCTCCATCACCAGATACCTTAGACGGTAAAGTTCATTTCACCGCCGCTAATTTGGCTAACAAGTTTCACCGCTCATTAGAGCCAAAGGCAACGAGCAACATCCTTAAAGCTATGTTTGCCGACGATCACTATTTTCAGCACCACCAACATTTAAATGACAATGAACATTTTGGTGATGAAGGCGCAGCCAACCATACCCGTTTATGTGAGACATATGGTGGTACAGGGTTAGAGATATTCACCTTTGGCCGTTTCGCTTTTAATCGCAATAAGCCCGCCCCAATAAAATATCCAGCAAGACAAACAATAGAGGCTAGCCAAGCCATTGCCAGGTTACATGGAATTTCACCTGATAATGCTATTTTTGTGCAGCAAAATCCCGAGGTGGTCGACCAAGGTGTTTTTCACAATGACGTTATTGCGGTCGGCAATCAAAATGTGCTTTTTTATCATGAACAAGCCTATCTCAATAACGAGCTATTCAAAGAAGAAGCTTTGCGAAAATATAAAGGTGAACGCCTTCATTTAATTGAAGTGACTACTGAAGCAGTGCCGATCAAGGATGCGGTAAACACCTACCTATTTAATACTCAAATAATCACTTTAAACGATGGAACTATGGCTATTATAGCCCCTACCCATTGTCGTGATAACACCAAAGTGCATGATTATTTACAGTCATTAATTGCCAGTGACAATCCAATACAACAGGTTGTTTTTTTTGATGTCAATGAAAGTATGAAAAATGGTGGTGGCCCCGCTTGTTTACGTTTAAGAGTAGCGCTGACCAAGCAAGAGTTACTTGCCGTTAATCCGTCTTGTTTGCTGACCAACACCTTATATGAACAATTAGTGGCTTGGGTTCATAAATATTATCGCGATCAATTGGTGATAGATGATTTAAGAGACCCACAATTGCTGATTGAATCTCGACAGGCACTTGACGAACTTTCTCAACTGTTGTCTTTAGGTAATGTGTATCAATTTCAACAATAGATAATACCCTCAGAAAGTACAATATTACCCCCATGACAAGCCTCAACATTCATGCTGAGGCTTTTTATAAAACGGCTAGTTAACAGGGCCGTGCAACGTAGCCAACAGTGGTACCTTCAACTTGATTAACACGGGGTCAAGCTAGGTTAAAAGTTGAATAAGGCCTTATGGCAATTGATAAGTAGCGACCAAGGGTAAATGGTCTGAAAACTTATGGGTAACGCCATGCATTACCTTAGAATCAACTAAGGTTAAAGAGCGATCATAAAAAATATAGTCAATGGTTCTATCAGGGCCTAACACTCCAGGATCATTAGGATAATGAGTATACCAATTAGCTTTATCTGCGCTGTTAACGTTATTCATAGAAGGTACACTGGCATAACGATCAGTCAATGGTGCTATTTCTGACTCTTCCTTGTAAAGATTTTGTTGTGACTTAGCTAAACTGTTGAATTGATGGGGTGCTAATAAGTTAAAATCACCACCAATGAGCCAAGGGTGAGCTGTGTCAGAGAGTAATTTACCCACTTCACTCACCTGTTTTTCCATAGTATTCATGCCTTGTGAAAAAGCATCTAAGTGCGTATTCATAGCAACAAATTTACTCTCCCTTTTTTGTCCCTCACCTTCATTATTACTCTCATTAGCCGTCATCGGGAACTCTGTTGCTAAAATTGCTCGTTTTAAATTAAAGGCTTGAGTCACCGGGTCTGATTCCATCAAAGAGAGTTGATGGCGGGTCGCCGCTTCTATTTTGTACTTTGATAAGGTCAGTAACTTCATACCAACACTGCCCATAATAGCCGGATGTGGTACAAAGTCGGCTTTCCAATAGAAGGCTTCGCTATAACACGGGTACTTAGCATTTAACTTACTCAACAATAACGCTGTTTGATTTTGATAATCCGTAGCTTTAGCGCCATCATGCAATTCTTGTAGTAATAATATATCAGGATTTTCACTGAGTATTAATTCACCAATTGAAGTAACGGTTTGTTCAATAGCGGCGGCACTTGGTCTAGTATCTGGCCCCGCATCATTATCAAGATCATAATAAAAAACATAATCTTTGCCGGCAAAATATTGCACGTTATAACTTAATACTTTTATAGACTGACCTGATGTTAATGAGGGGGTATCGGCCGGACAAACATAACCCACATTCTCTACTGTTTTAGGGTGATAAGTAATTGAATATATGGTGATAGCTAGGATAACTAACAGCCCTAGTATCAAGCTGGCTAAATTTTTAACTAGGCGAGCGGCAAGATGCATAATATTCTCATTAGGTTGTGTAAATTTGTCATTCGTACATTAATAATTCTTTTTATCATTATTATCAAGACTAATCGTACATTATGCCGGCAACAACCCTTTAAGATTATATCATCGGTAACATTGCGATATAACGGCAATGGCTGGCGAGTCTAGTCCAAATTTTATTGTCAGCAATTTAAATACCTTGATCAGGTTTTATACTTTTTTGATAATGCCAACAATTAATAAGAGCAAGGCTGAACCGGCAGTAGCTGTGATAATGGAGCCGACTAACCCTCCGATAGAAATACCGAGAACGCTAAAGACATAACCACCTAAAGATGCCCCTATTACGCCAATGACAATGTTCACGAGCAAACCAAACCCCCGACCCTTCATCAAAGTACCTGCTAGCCAACCGGCCACAGCCCCAACGGCTAAAAATATAATTAAACCTGTAATGTCCATAACTTCACCTTTTTTGTTTATTTTTTTGTTTTATACAAACCTATCGCTTTGCTAAACGGAAAATAATGGTTGCCGATAATCAAAGCAATGGCCAACGGTTATTATTAGTAAAGTTGTTTGCCTTTTGGCCAATACCCAGGGTTTCTGTATAATTTCGTTGCTCTTTTTATTATCTTTATAAATGCCCTTATTGAAGATCTTCTCACTTGGGCAAAATCAGAAGCATTTGATATATAGTACTAAAAAATAGCCTAACGCCGCAATAAGCAGCTAAAGATTGAACAAGGTAGAACAGCAAGCTCTATGTTGTCGGTTTGCCGGTCTTATTAGCTCGTTATTTCTTGAAGATGATTATATAAATGGATCACATGTGCTATTTCAAATTCTTTTTTTGTAAGTTCACCATAGGCAAAGTGTGGCGCAATAGGTCCTAGGTACTTATCGAAATCAATTAATGACTTTTTTAAACGAGTGAGTGCTATAACAACATCCTTACTGGAAGTTAAAGATGGTGCGCCTGGAATCGGCTCACTTAATCCATGAGTCATCTTGCCTTTAGATGAAAAAATTGAGAACGCTAATTTACCAATCGTGTTTTTAAACAAACTAGATTTATGTAATGGGAATTGAGACATTGAATATTCGACACTCTGTGCACAATGAGTGAATATTTGATATGCATTCCATTGTCCCGAATTTATAAGATTTGAGGGTGATAAAGCCTTTAATTTTTTCAACGCAAAGTTGATGGTAAGTTCCTCCTTATTCATCTCATCCGTTAGCAAAAAAGCCCCGCCACCAAGACCTACAATGGCTCCACCACTTACGATTGAGGCTTTAATAAATTGCCTACGTTTCATCATACTACTTCCTTCAAAATGTTAACGCCCTAATAATGAGTTAAAAATAATAAGCTACCATGGAGCGAACGGCTCGCTATTGTGTGTCCTGTTAATATGCTTATTCGTTATTTGGTGTTAAAGCGGTGAAATTGAGTATTAACAGCCCCACCCTACTTAATACTTAATAAACTAGAGGCAACACGGGCTAATGTCAGGTTAACATTATTAAATAAGAAAGCTAACAATTAAAAGGTTACATGACAAGGGCGTTTTAACCCATGCCCCAATACTTAGGCAGTAAATCATATCTAAGAACAGCGCTCTTTATGTTAAAACGCTCACCCGCTTTTTCGCCTTTGGATTCAAACAATAATTTTTTAAAAAGTTGTTTGTACAAACTTAACTCATTATGATGGATCGATGAAAACAAGATCAAGTTCAGTTTGATGAAGACTAGGTTAATGCACTTTGCAGTGCTCAATGAACGCAACGTCGATATCACTTTCAACAATAGGTGTAAAAGTTATTAATAACTCAATCACTGATAATACAAATAGTCTGCCTAAAGGTGGTAATAAATTCACTGGCTGGCTTGGTGACTCGCTGCTTAGTGTCACAGGTTGGAAGTTAGAAGGGAAATTACCACAGCACCCTAAACTGGTATTAGCTGTTGCACCACACACCTCAAACTGGGATTTCTTTTTAGGTGTTGCCTTATTGTTTTCACTACGAATTAAAATTCGCTTTTTAGGTAAACACAGCATTTTTGTGCCCGTTGTTAAGCAGCTGCTCGAATTAATTGGCGGCATACCCGTTGATCGAAAATCAGCTCAAGGGATAGTTGATCAAGTAGTAACTCAATTCAGCGCACAACACAAAATGATTTTAGCTATTGCCCCAGAAGGAACGCGGTCGCCTAAATTTCCTTGGAAAACTGGCTTTTTAGCGATTGCCCATCAAGCGAAAGCTCACGTTGTATTAATTGGTTTTGATTTTGCGCGCAAACGCATTGTCTTTGGACCTGTATTTTTGAGTGACGGTAATTTTGATGACGAGATGCAAAAAGTTTATCGTTTTTTTTCTACAATCACTGCCAAGTACCCTGAAAATGTAGTTTTTCCAAAAGACATCTAGTGTTAGTCAAATGAAATTATGGTACCCATCTAATAACAAAGAGCACGCTATTTTTGGCATCGACTTAACGTATATTCAAGTTCAAAAAGCAAACCACATAACACCATCATCAGATCGCTGGCGTTTAAGTGAATAAGAATAATGTTTCGGTGTTGAAAAACTAACACGCCTGATGACCAATAAAAATATTTAGAAGCCCTGAAACGAAGAGGCTCACCGCTATTAAAATTTGCAATAAATAGCTGACTTTTACAAGTTGTCGACCTCAGGCGTGTTGTTACCTCAGTTACCGTTTTTTATTGAGTCTTTGTTCTATCTGTCTTTTTTCCCAATCAGCGCCGAAAAAATTTGTAATTTCAAAAACACTCAGACCATGAGAAATCACCCCAATCCCCCAACCAATAGCTATCCACCAAGCCCAAATATAACCAGGACTTGTTAGTAGGTTAAAAATAAAAAATGCCCCTACCGCTAGCCCATAATTAATAAGATGTGAATAAAAATCTTTTATATCTTTTACATGTTCTATTATTTTAATTTCTTGATCTGAAAGGTTTGTTTGGGTATCCATCACCGTCTCCTGTTGTAAGTCTTGAATATTAACTTCAAAAACAGCAGCTAAAGATTTTAATGATTCCAATCCAGCAGTCTTCCCTCTTTCAATACGTTGAATGGTTCTTACACTCAAGCCGCTAAATTGAGCAAGTTGCTCTTGAGACCAACCTCGCTGTATTCTTAATTTTCGAACGATCATTTATATATCCTTTGCTGTAGTTCGAGATTGATTATCAACCATATAACCTTGGTTTCACTACGACACCTTCCTGACACATGCATGACACTTATTAAAAATCAGTAGGTTATAAGCATACCTAAGCACATAAGGTGTATTTAGGGGCTAATAATAGTTTGCTGAAATATCCGGTGAATATGCAAATAAAATAGCATTAAGAAGCAAAATTGATACCGCAGAGAGTGCGATAGCTAATTGCTCATTAGTAACACCATGTTCTTCTATAAGAAAAGGCATCGCCAAAGAAAAGTTCTTACGCACTAGATAATAACCAGCATAACCGACAAATATACCCAAAAATATTCGCCAGCGTAGCTGTTTATATTGCTGATCAGATTGTTCAGCAGGCAGCCTTTCGATATGCGCCGCAGGTTTAAAAAGACTAAACATATAAAATCACCTTATCTAAGCTTAAATGAAATTTTTTCTCAACATTAATATCTAATTAGTGAAGAAGACAAAGGGCTTATATGAAAAAAGTATTTCAACATAAAAGAGTTAGGTCTATGAATTATCAAGTAACAAACATTGGCAAAAAATCAAGATACTGCGGCTAAGAGCCAAAATAAGGTTTTCTTGTATATCCTGTAATTACCCCCTTTATTGACAATTAAATAAATAACTGAGCACCAAAGTGGTACAAGATCAAAGTGAAAACATCTAGCTATATTTCTTCCGTTTGAAGTTATGTATATGGCCGTTAAACACAATCCTAATTTTTATTTTTCTTAGGTATAGTAATATTTGCATAAATTGTTGTCACCACCCCCACAATAAGAGAAAGCATAGCAAGACCAAACATTGCATTATCTTGAGATTCAAAAGTCAAAAAATATAGACCTAACGCAACAAAGAACAAACCAACTAAAATAAAAACTTTAGGATGTGAAGTTATCAGTCCAGATTGTTGCGTATTTTTTACGACGTTAGGTTTAGAATGTGTGGCAGCTTTTCGTTTGTTTTTATTTGTAGGCATCTACAGTTCCTTAAGCCCAAGATCTAAATAATAGGCATAAAATAGCTGATTATAATTAGCGACAAAGGAAAAAAATCAGCTGTCTTTTTCCTTGTTAATTTACTTATGTCTTTGATCTTAAATTTGCAACTTCTACTTCTGCATTTGCATTACGGGCAGCTGCTGCAACTTCTTTAGTTACAATAGTTTTACCTACAGGAGCAATTGAAATACCTGCGAGTTTTAAATGCTGTAATGCAAATGGAATACCTATGATAGTTATAAAACAAGCAATAGCCGAAATCACATGACCCAGAGCTAACCAAAAACCAGCAAAAATGAACCAAATAATATTACCTAACATTCCAAAACCACTAGTTCCAATATCTTCGGATTGTGTTAATTCATCACGGCATATTGCTTCTTTACCAAAAGGGAAAAAGGAAAAGCCTGCGATTACAAAGCAGGATCTTCCCCAAGGAATACCTACAATACTAAGAAAGGCTAAAAGCCCAAAAAAGCACCAAGCTAATCCCATAATTATTCCACCAAAGATAAACCAAATTAAATTCCCAATTGTTTTCACTTTACACCGCTTATATAGTATTAAATACGATTGCTGATAGGCAACTTAAACACATAACGCCCGCTGCTTTTAGTCATGTTAATTTGCTTGTTTGTGATGTGTCACCAGGCTACCACGTACAAATAAACGTAGATGAACACTTTGGAGTTACTATGAATGCAATAAGCTATACCGCAGCTCGAGCAAATTTAGCAAATACAATGGCGAATGTTTGTAATGACCACGCACCAATTATCATTAGCCGTAAGAGTGAAGCTCCTGTTGTTATGATGTTTTTAGAATACTATAACGCAATGCAGGAAACTACATAGTTACTTAGATCTCCAGCAAATGCTAGAAACCTTTTAGAATCAATTGCTGAGCTTGAAGCCGGCAAAGGAACTGAAAGAGAGCTTATTGAATGAAACTAACGTTCTCAACCAAGGTTTGGGAAGAATACCTTTATTGGCAAACAACTGACAAAAAAATACTAAAGCGTATTAACTTGCTAATAACAGATATACAAATAACTCCTAATGAAGGAATTGGAAAACCTGAGCCTTTAAAACATGGTTTGTCTAGATATTGGTCTCGCCGTATAAATGATGATCATAGAATTGTTTATAAGCAACAAGATGGCTCAATTCTAATTGCACAACTGCGCTACCATTACGACACATACGCCCAAATAATCGGCTAAAAATAATGGGCTAAAAATAAGGGGCTAAAAATAGTGCGCTAAAAATAGTGTGCTAAAATTGCGAAGCAACGGCCCGCTGTTTTTTGTCCTGTTAATTTTCTTATATACATTTTTATATTAGTTAAACTACTAATATGATGAGATGAATGACTAACGGCCGGTATCAAGTAAGCGTACAGCAACTTGATATCCAATATTTAAAAATTGGAAACAGGTGGATCACTTAATCTCAGCCTTGAATTCCTTTAATAATTCTTCAGCTTTTTCTTTGCCAAATTCATTTACCATATCATCCCACAATGGCGAGTTTCTAATTTGATTTTGGTATTCTTTCGACATTTGATCAATTTCAGATGCTGTGGGTTTTATACCTTGGGAAATAAAATGCATGCCTTCATCATCCAATGCAACTGGTAATTTTGAAGCGTTTTTTAGCATACAGCATTTCTTGTATTTATGACCGCTACCGCACGGACATGGATCATTTCTTCCAATATTGTAATTCATAATTAACTTCCATTGTAATGGCAAAATATTTTTGCCAACGCCCTGTCAAGGGGCAAATTGTAGTTGGCTAGAATAGCGACGAAGGGGCAAAAGCCAACTGTATTTTGTCCCGCTTTAACAGCTTATACGTTTTTATTCTGTCTAGATTTATAAAACAACACAATAAATAAACCTAATGATACACAACCAAATGCCAAACCGACACTAGGCTCACTTTGCCACAACCATACAACTTCCTTTGAATTAAACTTAAAGGAAACAGCCATTCCCAATGTAACTATTGCAGGTATTAAAAATTTAGGATTATATTTAGAATTATTTTTTATTTTTATAACTTTTTCTATAGCATTAACTAGCAGATCTTCTATTTTTATTTCATAGGCTGCACAAATCGATTGTGCTGACGCTTGAGAAGCAACACCTGATTTCTCTATTCTTTGAATAGTTCTCAGGCTTATATCTGCGACTTCAGCTAAGTGACTTTGTGTCCAAGCCCTAAAATCTCTTTGTTGTTTTAATTTATCTACGCTTAATTGCATATCCATATTTATTTCCTCACAGTTCATAGTTGAGAACACTATTACGAAGAAATACCTTTTTTAAAACGCCATGCATGTGACAAACTTTAATTATAGTACGACACAAATGTGACATAAACGTATAACGCCCTAATAATGACTTATGGCAAGCCAAACTAAGTCATTAATATCAAATATATACGATAAATACACATGAGCTTTACACTTTACTTGTAGCACATTAACTTGCAAATTTATTGCTTAAATAATACCATTAAAATGTCTCTAAATGCCACAAAGGAGTCATTAGCACTAACAGGTTAAAATTGATTTCGGTTTAGTTTTTGTATCGTTAACGCCCTAATAATAGGTAAAAAATTGTTGGCTAAAATGTTGAGGAACGAAAACAGCCAACTGTTTTTTGTCATTATTAATTAGCTTATAGTTTTACGATTGTACTCATATAAATTATTCTGAGACCCATACAACTCTATATTTCCTTTCAACTTAAAGCCTATTTTGTTTAATAAACTATTAGATCTTAAATTATTTAGAAACGTAACAGCCAAAACCGTATTTAAAGAATAAGAAGCCATTTCTTCTTTGATAAGAGAAGAAGACGCTTCATTTGCATAACCTTTACCGCAAAACTCAGGTAAAAGCGCATAACCCAAATCTG
>JAWUYA010000013.1:0-44206 GCA_034111045.1 Colwellia sp.
AGATGTTTTAACTATATCTTCTAATGACTTACCGTCAAATTCGGTTCCTGCAATTAAACCGTTAAGTTTGACAACATAAGTATTGTGATGTTTACCATAATGAAACTCTAAAGTTTCAGCTGAAATATGGGGTGCTAAAGCCTCTTTATCATAAGGTAGAGCGGGTAATTCAATCGCCATTGTTTTTCTCCTGGGGGTTAATAAAAATATTATTGTCTAAAAAGTAAAGAAAGGTTTTTTTTTTTTGGAAAACCCAGTAAAATACTCAAGTATTATTTAGTTTGCATAGTTTACCCACAGATATAGGGTTTACTATTGTTTTTTCAAGGTTAGTTAGTTTTTACTTATACTTTTTAACTTATTGTTAGTCTTTATTGAATTTTTTAAAATAGACTCAACGTACAGTTTAAGTAATTCAATAAGCATTAAATCAAGAGGTTTCCATGGATACAATTGAACGCATTAAAGAACAAATTAGTGAAAATTCAATATTATTATATATGAAAGGTTCACCTAAATTACCAAATTGTGGCTTTTCATCGCAAGCATCACAAGCCTTGATATCTTGTGGCGAAAAATTTGCCTATATAGATATTTTGCAAAATCCAGATATTCGTTCTGAATTACCTAAATACGCTGATTGGCCAACATTTCCGCAACTATGGGTTGGTGGTGAGTTAGTCGGTGGTTGTGACATTATTATAGAAATGTTCCAACAAGGTGAATTGCAAACGTTAGTTAAAGAAGCCGTAGAAAAATCTGAAAAAAATTCTGCAGAATAATTGAATTTTTATTATCTGCCACAATAATAATGGTTAGGTATATTACAGTGTTTTATAAAAATCTTATAAAACAACAAATAATTGGAGCATATAATGAGCGTATTAGTTGGTCGTCCAGCACCAGATTTTACTGCAGCAGCAGTACTCGGTAGTGGTGAAATTGTTGATAGCTTTACATTAAGTGAAGTTATTAAAGGCAAAAAAGCAGTGGTATTCTTCTACCCATTAGATTTTACGTTTGTATGTCCATCTGAGCTATTAGCTTTTGATCACCGTATGGAAGAGTTTAAAAGTCGTGGTGTTGAAGTTATTGGTGTTTCTATTGATTCTCAATTTTCACATAACGCATGGCGTAATACCCCTATAAATGACGGTGGTATAGGTCCAGTTCAATACACTTTAGTGGCTGATGTTAAGCATGAAGTTTGTAAAGCGTATGATGTTGAGCATCCTACTGATGGCGTTGCATTTCGTGGTTCTTTTTTAATTGATGAAGAAGGTAATGTACGTCACCAAGTTATTAATGATTTACCCCTTGGTCGTGATGTTGATGAAATGTTACGTATGGTAGATGCGTTACAATTCCACCAAGACCACGGTGAAGTTTGTCCAGCAGGTTGGAACAAAGGTGATAAGGGGATGACAGCTTCTCCTGAAGGCGTAGCTTCATACCTAGCCGATAATGCTGATAAGTTATAAGTTAACTTGATAGTTTGTAACTAAAAACCTTACTCTCGAGTAAGGTTTTTTTATGTCAGGGATGACCGTATAAACTATTTATCTCACTGAATATATTTGATTTCAGGGCGAGTAGACCGCAGTTGCTGATGCGGTATTCATTATGGGTTAGGTTTTTACGTTACTTCAGGTTCTTCAATAATGAGTGGCCAGCCACCCATTTTCTGCCATTTATTGACAATAAAACAGAATAACTCAGCGGTTTTTTCCGTATCATATAATGCCGAATGTGCTTCATTATTGTTAAATTCAATATTCGCCGCAATACAGGCTTTGGCTAAAACAGTCTGTCCTAAAGCAAGCCCTGAAAGGGTGGTGGTGTCAAAACTAACAAAGGCATGAAAAGGACTACGTTTTATTGCACAACGATTGGTTGCAGCGTTAAGAAAACCTAAGTCAAATGAGGCGTTATGGGCAACAATTATTGCTCTTTGGCAGCCCGCCGCTTTCATTTTATTCCTAACGAGTTTAAATAAACTTGTTAATGCTTCTTTTTCACTTACTGCACCACGAAGAGGGTTTGTTGGGTCAATACCTGTAAACTTTAAAGCGGCAGGCTCTAAGTTTGCGCCCTCAAAGGGGTCTATATTAAATTGAATGGTATCATCAATTGCAATCAATCCCGTAAGTTCATCAATAGTTAATACTGAGGCTGCTAATTCAAGTAAAGCATCTGTTTGCGCATTAAATCCAGCAGTTTCAACGTCAATAACAACAGGGAAGTACCCTCTAAATCTTTGCGAAAGTAATGATGTTTTATCACTTTTATTGTGCTGAGGTGTTAACGGTTTATTTTTATCTGGATGTTCTGCCATATTACCCTAATTCATAGTATTTATTTTATGGACGGATTATCTCAGAAAAGTAATTTTATACCAATGATAAAAGTTGTTTTAATGTTTCATTTAATCTTTTAAACAACTAAAGTAAATAATGAATTGGTCGATACTGTAGTGTCGCTTATAAAATCTGATGTTACTTATGAAACAGTTTATACCCATGGTTATGCTTTTGTTCTTTGCCTTGCAGGCTTCTGCTGGTATTCGTCAATATAGTGCCGATTTAAAAAGTTCTGAATGGAAATTATCAAGGGATTCACGTCTTGAATGCACACTAGCCCATCAGATACCTCATTATGGTCAAGCTCGCTTTTATAGTAAAGCTAGCCGTAAGTTAAATATGGAGTTTGAACTTGATATGTTACTTTTACCAGACAATTACTCTTTGGCTGAAGTACGTTCTATTGCACCACAATGGCGACCAGGTGTTAGTGGTCGAACCCTTGCAAATATGAAATTGCATAAACAATTTTCTCCTAGTCTCCCCAAAAAAGTTGCTTGGACTATGTTAAGTGAATTAGGGCAAGGGATGAATCCAACTTTTTATTATAATGATTGGTACAGTGAAAAAGATAAAATATCAGTAGGCTTGTCAACGGCAAAATTTAAAAAAGCGTATCAAAAATTTACTACCTGTGTAGGTAATCTTTTAAACTACAATCTTGATGATATTGCATACACAGTGTTAAATTTTCAATTTGGTAGTGATAAACTGACTAAAACATCAGAAAAACGTATGGCGATGATTTCAGAATATTTAACTTTAGATACCGAATTAGAATTGGTGCTTATCGATTCTTACACTGATAGTTATGGCGGCCGTTCGGCGAACCAAAAAGTTTCAGATAAAAGAGCCGAAAAAATTCGCGATTATTTTACTGATAATGGTATTATTCCTATCCGAATTGAAGCGAAAGGATATGGTGAGAAGCGGCATATCGCTTCTAACGATACGGTTATAGGTAGAAGAAAAAACCGAAGAGTTATTATTCAAATGGAAAAACCATAGTTCTGCGAGATATTAATAGTTGAATCAATAGTTGTGCAGGCCTGTCGATTAGCAGTAATCTACAGGCCTGCTTTTTTATAGGAAATTTATGTATGAAAACCATCAATCAATTTATAATGCTGGCTGTTTTTTTATTGGCACTGTCAGTACAATCTCTATGGGCTAAATCATTGACCAAGTTAACAGATGCTTACACTTATGCAAATTATCATCAGGTTAGGGTGAAACACGTTTATTTAGACTTAAGTGTTGATTTTTCTACTAAGACGTTAGATGGTTTTGCCGAATTATCTTTAAATTGGCTTAGTGATTCGTTACAGCCTGTTATTTTAGATACTCGTGATCTAAACATTCACCGTGTTATTGCTCAAAAAACTAATGGTCATTGGCAGAAAGTTAAATTTTCACTGGCAAAAAGAGATGATGTTTTAGGGGCTAAACTAACCATACACTCGCCATTTAAGGCTAAAAAATTAAGAGTGTATTATAACTCCACGGATAAGGCATCAGGCCTACAGTGGTTAATGCCTGAGCAAACTGCAGGTAAAAAACAGCCTTTCATGTTTAGTCAAAATCAGGCTATTCATGCTCGTTCATGGATTCCTATTCAAGATACTCCAAGTGTAAGAGTCACTTATAATGCTCGAATTAAAACTGATGAAAACTTACTTGCGGTAATGAGTGCTAATAATTCGGTCAATACAAAACGTGATGGTGATTATTATTTCTCAATGCCACAGGCTATACCTGCTTATTTAATTGCTATTGGTGTTGGTGATTTGGCCTTTAAAGCCATGAGTCATCAGACGGGTGTTTATGCTGAAGCAGGTATTTTAGAGGCAGCTGCAGCTGAGTTTAATGATACTCAAGCGATGATCGACGCTTCTGAAAAATTATATGGCGCATATCGCTGGGGCCGCTATGATTTGCTGATTTTACCACCTAGTTTCCCGTTTGGAGGTATGGAAAACCCCCGTTTGTCTTTTATAACACCAACCGTTATCGCTGGTGATAAAAGCCTAGTGAACTTAATCGCTCATGAACTCGCACACTCTTGGTCTGGAAACTTGGTGACCAATGCGACTTGGAGAGACTTATGGCTAAATGAAGGTTTCACCAGCTATGTAGAAAATCGCATTATGGAAGAAGTTTTTGGCCGAGATAGAGCTATTATGGAACAAGCATTAGATGCACAAAACCTAAATGTAGAAATAGCCGAATTAGCCGTTGGCGATACTCAACTTTATATTGATCTAAAAGGAAGAGATCCCGATGATGCATTCTCTGGGGTACCATATACTAAAGGGCAACTGTTTCTTATTTATTTAGAATCAAAATTTGGTCGTGATAAATTTGATCATTTCGTGTTAAATTATTTTAATCAACATGCTTTTGAAAGTATAACGACAGCAAAATTTGTTATTTACTTAAATGAAGAACTGATTAATAAATTTCCTGGTGTTGTTAGTACTAAAGAAGTAAATGAGTGGATCTACCAGCAAGGTCTACCAAGCTTTGTGCCTAAACCCACATCCAATGCATTTACTTTAATAGATAAGCACATTGATAACTGGTTAACGAATGAACTACCATTACATAAATTACCTACTACAAGGTGGACATTGCATGAATGGTTACACTTTATCAATAATTTACCACAAGACTTATCATTAGAGAAAATGACTGACTTAGATGAGTCTTATAAACTCACTGTTAGTCAAAACGCTGAGATAGCGCATGCTTGGTACTTATTATCATTAAGAGTTGGCTATACTGTTGTTTTACCTGAGCTCGATAAATATTTAAGCAGCATCGGCCGACGAAAACTTATCGTACCGCTTTACAAGCAGTTAAATGAAACTGCCGCAGGTAAGGCTTGGGCGATAAACGTTTATAATAAAGCTCGTTCTGGTTACCATGGGCTTGCACAGGGTACCGTTGAGGGTATTCTTTATCAGAAGTAATTGAACTGTAGCACATAAAAAAAACACCGCAACGCGGTGTTTTTTTTATCTCAGTCTGGTGTTTTTATTTCTGGGTTTGTCACATCAGCATCAGTAACTTCTTCTACTTCTTCTGGCAATAACGTATTCTCATTCAACGGTTTTGATATTCTGGACTAGTCAGTGTCTCAGTATTTAAGTTATCAACAATGACGTCAACTTGGCGTTTGTTGTTTTGTTGAGAAATAACTACCCTTACAAATAATGCATCAGGGTAGAATGAAAGCGTTAATCGGCCTCGTTTACGTTCTTGGTGTGAAATCTCACCATAAGTCATTTTATAAAAACGAATGATATCTTTTTCGGTAGTTGAGGTGAAATAGTTAATTACTGCTGGCGCTTTATCATTAAAATCAGCGAAAACAATCGCATCATCCATTACTGGGATTTCCAATATGTTCTCAGCAAAAACAGATGGGGCAAGCAGTGTAGAAAATGCAAACAACAAATATTTAGCTGTTAATTTTACTTTCATTAATATTCACTCCATATCATTTGTAGGCAATGTAAAAACTCCATTTAACACAAACTATTTAACCCTTTTTAACTATAGCGGGTTTAATCATTTATTTGTTTCAATGGCTTTAGTTATCCATTTATTAATTAATGTTATTTTAATTTTTAGCGTCGACAATACCATCTCTATACTGTTCAACCCATAAAGCCGTTGCGCCACAAATAGCAACAGGCATAACAATTAAATTAATAATGGGTATCATAGAAAAAATTGCCACGGTTATACCGAAACTATAGCTCAATTTTTGATTTTCTCTTAAAACTTGCTTCATCTTTCTAAATGAAACTTTATGATTATCAAATGGATAGTCTTTATATTGTACCGCCATCATCCAAGCAACAAATAAAAACCAAAGTATTTGTCCGATAACAGGCAAGATAATAAGCAAGATAAAAAAGCCAATAGCTTTTGGTAGGTAATAGACAAACTTCTGCCATTCTCTAGATAACGTACGAGGAATATCTTTTATTAGATCAGTCATACCAGTATCGATAACAAAAGCAGTAACAGGGTTATTGTTTGAGTTATTTCTGGCGTTATCGTTGGCCAATAAAAATTCAATTTTTTCACTTAATAAACCATTAAAGGGCGCAGCTAACCAATTGGCGGCAGCGGTGAAAATGAAGGAGAAAATCACTAGTACACTTAATATTGCTAGTGGCTTCAATAAGTAACCGATCCAAGATAACCAGCTTGGAATAGCATTTTCTATTGCGATCATTAAATAGTCTATTTGATTAAGTAAATAATAAAAGGTGATAGAAAATAACAGTATATTTATTGCAAGGGGGATAAAAACAAAACGACGAACGCCTTTTCTTCTTATAAGTTCAAAGCCTTTGAAGAAGTATTGCGCGCCATTTAAACGGGCACTGTTAGTCGATTTATTCATTTTAAACCTAATTTTTTATAGTAGATACATGAAAAGGCGGATTACCCTCTCAATTTAATGTTAATTATAAGTATTATTGTCAATTAATTACAGCGCAGAACTGTTACAAAGCACAATAAATTCTGCTAGAGTTCTGATTAGATTTATAATCTCTTCAGTATTAGGCATTCATGCGTTTAAAACAGATCAATATCGCTGGTTTTAAATCATTCGTTGATTCTACGAAAATTTCATTTGAACAAAAAATGACAGCCATTGTAGGGCCAAATGGCTGTGGAAAATCTAATATTATTGATGCTGTGCGATGGGTACTGGGTGAACGCTCGGCTAAAAATTTACGCGGTGACACCATGACTGATGTTATTTTTAATGGTGCATCAAGTCGTAAACCTGTTGGCCAAGGAAGTGTAGAACTGATATTTGATAATACGCAAGAGCGTTTTAAAGATACTATGGCAGGACGAAATCAAGTGTCTGTTCGCCGAGTTGTTAATCGTGATGGCGCTACTACTTATTACCTAAACAATGGCAAGTGTCGCCGCAAAGATATAACCGATATATTTTTAGGCACCGGCTTAGGTCCTCGAAGCTATGCCATCATCGAACAAGGTACTATTTCTCGACTTGTTGAGTCTAAACCTCAAGATTTAAGGGTGTTTATTGAAGAAGCTGCGGGTATTTCTAAATATAAAGAACGAAGACGAGAAACTGAAACTCGTATTCGACATACCCGTGAAAATTTAGTGCGCTTGGCGGATATCCGTAGTGAATTAACGCTGCAAGTAGATAAATTACATCAACAAGCCGAAGCCGCACAACGTTTTAAAATACTTAAAGCGAGCGAGCGTAAATATAAGGCTGAACTAGCCGTATTCAGATGGCAGTTATTTACTCGTAAAAAAGAGGCTATTTCGCACAGTATTGAACAGTCTCAGTTGAAAATAGCACAAATAGTCTTGAGTGAAAAACAAAATGACATTAACTTATTTCAGATAAAACAAAAAACGATTGTTGAAACTGAGTCATTGACGCAACTGCAACAGAGTAAACTTGAACTGACCGAAGCTATAGCTAAAACTGAGCAAAATATCAAACATGCTCATCAAGAAAATATCAAATTGTCTAATCAATTTAAATCAACGGCTCATCAACAAATCAATTCGTTAGCAGATTCTAAACAAACCTTATTAGATCAAGAACAAGTTAATCATCAGTTAGTAAATGAGTTACCACAACTCAAACAAGTGGAATATGATATTGCCTCAGCTCAAAAAAAATTATTAACCACAATGGACAGACAGAAAGATTGCCAACAAAGATGGGATCAATGTAATAACGTACAGCGCGATAATGAACAACAGTTGTCCAAAGTTGAAATCGACATAGCATCACAAAGCGCAGCATTAGACAGTAATAAATTCCGAACCAATGAAATTAAACAATCAATTATTGATAATAATCAATTATTTAATGTAAATGATGTGAGTGACATAAAGAAAAAGTTTGCAACTGAAAATGAAGCGCTTGTGAGTCTTAACCTCCAGTTTAATGATATCGAATATCAAATTAATGATGTGGAAAATTCAAGTAAAAAAAAGGTTAAATTAGTTGCTCAGCAAGAAGGTGTTCAACAAGCCTTGCAGCTAAATTTATCTAAACTTGAATGCTCTGCAGCAGCGCAGGCTGATTGGCTTATAAACCAAACTCAATGGCTAAAAGCTAATAACATATCATTTAACGGTATTTATCATCAAAAAATCACCGTTGACAATAAATGGCAAAGCGCTTACGAACAGGTTTTATCCGTTTGTTTACAAGCGCAGGTTGTAGATGTGTTACCAAACCACTTATCCTTATCAACCGCCTTGTTGGTTAAAAATAATAAATACAATACCGATATTAAGATAAAAGCTAACACATTAGCAGGAAAAATACAGGGTAACCATGCATTTACATCGAGTCTCAATAAAGTATATTTAGCAGAAAACCTCATGCAAGCACATCAATTATTACCGTCACTAAGTATTGAAGACTCAGTAATTTGCCCCGATGGCACTTGGCTAGGTCATGACTTTTTAAGAAAAGGCTCTGTAGCACCATCAGAACAAGTTTTACAGCGAGCTACTGAAATAAAAATGTTAATAGACAATCTTGTGGTGATTGACCGTGACTTACAGCAATTTAACGCTGAAATACTCACATTTAATCAAAAGTTGACCCTGCTCAAAAAAAATAAATATAAGGTGGTTGAACAACAACAAGTTAAACAGATTAAATGGCAACAGTTAAGCCACGAGAAAGTACTAAAAGAGCAAGAATATCAACTGAATTTAAAGCAAAAAAAGATACTTGCCCAGCAATTAATCGATATTGAAACAAAACGTTGTGTACAGCAATCAAATTATGCTAAATCTTTAGAGATAAAGTTACAACTCATTGAAAAAAATGATAATTACAAACATGATAAACAAGTGCTTTTAGAACGAGATCAAGTTCAACAGCAATTACACAATGACCAACGTCAGTTACAATCGTTGCACAAGCAGCATCATCATTTAGGCATTAAAGTCGAGCAAGTTAACTATAATAAAAATCAACTAGATGTTCTCATTTTGAAAAATATTGAGGTTGCTAATACCCTAACGGCCCAAAAAAAAGAAGTGCAGCAAGCGTTTGAACAAAACAAAGTGTCTTTAGAAGCTAATCAACAGACATTAAAAGTTTGGTTAGCGGATATGAGCCATGTTGATAATAAACTATTGGCTATTAATAAAGCACAAAGTGGTGTGGCGACAAGCGTTAATCAACTGGAGGAAAATAAACGCGAGAATCTAATACAAATAGATCAAATTAACGCACAAATTAATAAACAGAATCTCGAAGGCCAAGATTATAAACTGCGGGCTGAATTAGCGCTTGAGCAGTTAGCTGAGCAGCAGAAAAATGTTGTTGATGTTGAAGCTATGATGTTAGAAGAGGTCAAAGAAGGGGTTTGGCAAGCTCATATTATTCGTCTTGCCAAAGATATTAACCGTTTAGGTCCAATTAATTTAGCGGCGATTAATGAATATGAAAGTCAAATAGTACGTAAAAATTACCTTGATCAGCAAAATGATGATTTAACTCAAGCAATAAGTACATTAGAATCAGCGATTGAAAAAATTGATAAAGAAAGTCGGCAGAAGTTTCAAGTTACCTTTGATATGATAAATAAAGACTTGAACACTTTATTTCCCAAGGTTTTTGGTGGTGGCAGTGCTTATTTAGAATTAACAGGTGATGATTTACTTGATACGGGTGTTAGTATTATGGCTAGACCACCAGGGAAAAAAAATAGCACAATTCATCTATTATCTGGTGGAGAAAAAGCGTTAACCGCATTATCATTAGTATTTGCTATATTTAGACTTAATCCAGCACCATTTTGTATGTTAGATGAAGTTGATGCACCATTAGATGATGCAAATGTTGAACGTTTTTGTAATTTAGTAAAAGAGATGTCTCAAACGGTTCAATTTATTTATATAAGTCATAATAAAATTGCTATGGAAATGGCTTCACACTTAATCGGTGTAACTATGTTTGAGCCCGGAGTTTCTCGCATGGTTGCTGTTGATATTGATGAAGCTATTGCGATGGCAGGTAATACATAAAATTAATAGGCTTAGTGATGCAAGACAATTTTAGAAATTCGTTAATTATAATAAGTGCCGTTGTTATCGGCGCTATTTTTGTTCATGGTTTATGGACAATTAGAAAAAATAAAAATCCTTATAAACTAAAAACAAGTAAAGAAAAACTTGAACCTGTGAAACGTAATTTCGATTATAGTGGTTTTGACCAAAATGGTGTTAGTAAAATTAAGGTAAAAGTTGAAGCAGACGACTTAAAAAGTGATTCAAAAGATCATCAAGTATCTGTAAACCAATCAAAAAAAATTAATAATGGGCAAGCTGACGCTATAGATCAAACAAAAACAACTGAAATAGAGCTACACAACGATCCTGTCATCGGCCCATTAGATACAGCGTGCTCTGACAGCTCAGAAGAATCTATAGAAGATTTATTGGCGAGAGATAATCAAGTTTTGTTAGTCACAGAGAATAAAGAATTAAGTCGTGATGGTGAAATAGTAGAGCAAAAAATCAGTCTTGAAGAAGTTATTTCAGACAAGCCTATCTATGCGCAACCTGTTTCTCGACCTAAGCTAAAAAGTAAAAATGAGCTGAAACGGGATCAAATTGAGCTTAATTTTGGTGTTGAAACGAAAGCCAAAGCTCAATCATTGCCAAGCATGTCAGCGACTGAAGACGAAATCGTAGAAGCAGTTGACGTTGAACTGTCAAATATTCAACCAGAAGTATTGGTTTTATCTGTGGTTATGCCGCAAAATCAAATTATACAAGGTGCGGCCTTGTTACCTATGTTGCTGACTTTAGGACTTAAATACGGTGAAATGAATATATTTCACCGTCATCAGGATAATGCTGGGACAGGTCCCATCACTTTTAGTTTAGCTAATATGATGAACCCGGGAACGTTTGACCTCGACAGTATGGAAACATATGCTACTAGAGGAGTGACATTATTTATGATGCTGCCTAACACCAATAATGCCTTTGAGGTTTACCAACAAATGCTCTCAGCGGCTAAACAAATAAGTGAAGAATTTAACGCCAAAATTCTTGATGATAAACGTAATGTAATGACTAAACAAACAGAGCAGCATTATGTCAGTAGAATTCGAGACTTTGCAATTAAAAATCGTACGGCGACTGTTTAATTCACTATAAGTTAATCTAAATTTTATGATTACAATTATTTATTGTAATGACGTCTTCATTGTAGAGAATATAAAACTGCTCCTCACTACACACAACCGAGCTATAAAAAGGCACCTGTGTAGCCAACTCTTTAGTGAGGAATTACTTACACATCAATAAAATAAGCCATCTTATGTCAGACGCTATTACTGAAAGCCGAGTTCGAGAACTGCATCGTCTTTTACATCTTTATAATCATCAATACTATGTGCTTGACGAACCCTCTATTCCTGATGTGGAATACGATGGTTTGATGAGAGAGCTCATCGGATTAGAAACCTCCTTCCCTCAACTTAAAACGTTAGACTCACCCAGTCAAAAGGTAGGAGGGGAGGCGTTAAAAGCTTTTTCGCAAGTGATTCATGAAATCCCCATGTTATCACTTGATAACGTTTTTTCAGCAGAAGAATGGCAAGTATTTGTTAAGCGTGTCGATGATAAACTCAAGTTTAGTGATAGCTGTTCCATTACATTTTGTGCAGAGCCAAAGCTTGATGGTTTAGCGGTAAGCTTACGTTATGAAAAAGGGATTTTAGTACAAGCAGCAACCCGAGGTGATGGTGCAATTGGTGAAAATATCACCGAAAATGTCAGGACAATAAAATCAATTCCATTAAGGTTGGCAGGGAATGGTTTCCCTAATATTTTAGAGGTTAGGGGTGAAGTCTTTATGCCCAAAGCTAGTTTTGATGCTCTAAACAAATTAGCAATCAAAAAAGGTGAAAAAACCTTTGCTAACCCTCGTAATGCAGCTGCAGGTAGCTTACGACAACTTGATTCAAAAGTTACCGCCAGTCGAAATTTAGCCTTTTATGCTTACGGGATTGGTTTTGTCGGTGATGATGAACATACGATCAATGAGGAAGGGTTATCAAATTCGCATTTTCGGCGTTTAGAACAGCTTAAATCTTTGGGAATTCCAATGTGTCCTGAGGTCAAATTACTCAAAAATGCAACATTAGTTGATGACTTTTACCACAGTATTTTATCTCAGCGCGATACGCTAAGTTATGAAATTGATGGTACTGTTTTTAAAGTTGATGATATCGCTTTGCAGAAAAAACTTGGTTTTGTTGCCCGAGCACCACGTTGGGCAACGGCATATAAATTTCCTGCTCAAGAAGAAACCACCAAGTTACTTGATGTTGAATTTCAAGTAGGCAGAACCGGTGCTATTACTCCTGTGGCTAGATTAGAGCCTAAATTTGTAGGTGGGGTTACGGTCAGCAACGCGACATTGCATAATCAATATGAAATAGACAGATTAGGTATTAAGATTAATGATTATGTCACTATAAGAAGAGCTGGGGATGTTATCCCTCAAATAGTTAATGTGCAAAAAAGCAAGCGTGTTAGCGAGCAATCTTCTTTACCTGATGGTGATCAACTTCGTGATATATTGTTTCCAATTAAATGTCCCGTTTGTCAATCAGATGCAGTTAGGGCAGAAGGCGAAGCTATACTGCGGTGTACTGGTGGACTTTTTTGTGGAGCACAACGAAAAGAAGCGATAAAACATTTTTCTTCAAGAAAAGCATTAGATATTGATGGGCTAGGCGATAAGTTAGTTGAACAATTAGTTGATGCACAATTAATTAAAACCCCGGCTGATTTGTTCAAGTTAACTGAGCTTGATGTTAGTTGTATTGATCGGATGGGGCAGAAATCGGCAAAAAAGCTAATTAATGGTCTGAAAAATGCCAAAGTTACTACCCTACCTAAGTTTATATATGCTCTGGGAATACGAGAAGTAGGTGAAACAACCGCTACTAATTTAGCTAATTATTTTTTAACTTTTACAGCGATTAAAGCCGCAGATGCACAACAATTACATAAAGTACCTGATGTAGGTGCTGTTGTGGCGAAGAATATTGTTCAATTCTTCCAGCAAGATCATAATATAGAGGTGGTTAGTGAGTTAGAAATAATGATGTCCTGGCCTAATGTTGAAGTGAAAAGTGACGGTCAACAGCCATTAAAAGATAAGACATTTGTACTCACTGGTACGCTCAGTCAAATGGAACGAAGTGCGGCTAAATCGGCGTTACAGGCTTTAGGAGCTAAAGTTTCAGGCAGTGTTTCTGCAAAAACGCACTATTTAGTCGCGGGTGAAAAATCAGGTTCCAAACTGGCTAAAGCGCAAGACTTAGGCGTGACAATTCTGAGTGAAGATGAAATGATGACTTTACTGGCCACTCCTTATTAATTAAGCGAAAAAATAGCATATATATAACTTATTGTTGGCAAGGGCAGTAAGAGGGCAAAGAGAAGGGTTTCTGACCATTCGATATAACGATAAAAAACAAACCAATTTTTCTTATTAGTTTTAGTTGAAGGTAATACTTGAAAAAAGAAGATAAAAGATGAAAAAACTAACATCTGCAAAGCTAAAAATAAGATAGCAAGCGCTAACCAGATCAAAAAAGTCGGGGTGCTATAGCTAAGCTGTAATTCTAAAAGAAGATATAAACTAAAAGCTGCAGCACTCCAACCGAGGAGTCGCCATTTTAAATACAATAAGTTTGATGCTAAATAGTGAAATGACTCTGGAGTAAAACAGAACGTCATTGTTAATCCTTAAATGATTTTTATTGGCCAATCGAGAGTATAGTTTTATATACTAGAAGGTATTTAATAGTATACCGTTTAAATACTATATGGTGGTGAACTTTTATTGCGAGGGGCACTGATGAGCTTTTACATATATAGACAAAATCTTAGTTAAACAGGTAGAGACCATTCAGAGGCAGAGGCTAATTTACCTTGGTGGCTTAATAAGTAAAGCGGCAAACGATGCAACCACCATTATCAATAAAAACTTGTCGGCAAGTTACAGCACACAGACATATATATGACTAAATAAAAGACAATAAATTTGAAACGTCTCTGAGCCGTTGCTCGACTAACTTTGTCTGACTATTTAATCTAATATCCTGACTTTACAATAGCGCTAGCGCTTTATGAAACATATTCATTTCCATTATACTCAGACAAGATTAACTCAACAGTTTAAAATAAAAAGTGAATGTTAGTGCCAATTACTACAGTTTCAAGCTGATTTATGCTAGTATATTCGCGAAATTTTCACCAAGAAATAGTTAAGAAGTAGTCGAATGTCTGAAAATAAATTTGAAACAATTGAACAACGTGTAAGTTATGGTGTGGGTCGTCAACTAGGTGACCAATTACGTAACAATCCTTTTAAAGAATTTGATACTGCTGCAGTTCAAGCAGGTGTTGCTGATGCGTTATCTGCCACGCCTAGCCAAGTATCAGAAGAATTATTAAATGAAGCTTTCTCTATCATTTCTAAGAAAATGCAAGAATTAGAACAAGCTGTCGCAAAAGAAAAGTCAGCTGAAGGCGAAGCCTATTTAGCTGAAAATGCGAAACGTGACGAAGTAACCGTGACAGAATCGGGCTTACAATATGAAGTACTTGCTGCAGGTGAAGGCGAAAAACCGACAGCTGCAAGCACAGTGCGTACCCATTATCACGGTAGTTTTATCTCTGGTGATGTTTTTGACAGTTCAGTTGATCGTGGTCAGCCTGCAGAGTTTCCTTTGGGTAGTGTAATTCCAGGATGGACAGAGGCTTTACAACTAATGACAGAGGGTTCTAAATGGCGTTTACATGTACCTTATAATTTAGCTTACGGAGAGCAAGGCTCACAAGGAGCTATACCTCCTTATTCAACGTTAATATTTGATGTTGAGCTACTTGCTATTATTAGCTAATTCAATTGTTATTTAAAGCCGGGTTTCCCGGCTTTTTTATGGATAACGCTTACTGTTGTGTATATAAATATGGGTAACATAAGAATGTTTATCATCGAATTGATCATTAAACTGATAACACGTACGAGTTAAAGACCGTTAGAGGAGGGTCAGTGTTAGTTACGAAAATAGAGGCACTATTTAATAAGTTTCAAGAGGGTTTTAATCATTTTGATTTAGTCAAGGTTATTGATTGTTATCATGTACCTTGTACGTTAAATACCCCTGATAAAATGAGCTTAATTAATACTACAGGTGAACTGGAAAATGAAGTTGATGGTATATTTGCGCAATTAGTCAATGAACATTTTGTGAGCTTTCAATTAACAAACACCAGCTTTATGCGATTAACGGATGAACTCATCTTTGTTAATATGGACTGGAAATTCATTGACAAGCATGATCAAGTTTTTTCAGAGTTTTCAGCTTTTTATCATTTAACGATAAAAGATAAAAAATTGAAAATTATTAATGTTACTTCTCATCAAATTAGTAATGGGAAAAGCTTAGGAATACCGTTTTTCTTAAGCATTGAGCATGAAATTTAACGAATATTTAGTCAAGACTAGGATTATTAATGAAAGTAAAAGTCGCAATTTTAGGTTGTAGTGGACGTATGGGACGAAACTTAATTCAAGCTTCAGTCGAACATAAAAGTATTGAACTTATCGGTGGTAGTGTCAGAGCAAGCTCTTCATTTGTTGATTTTGATTTAGGTGAACTTGCAGGGATTGGTGCAATAGGTCAAAAAACAGTAATAGATATTAATGAGTTACTCTCTGCTGATGTGTTCATTGATTTTACCTCTATTGACTCCACGTTTGAAAACCTATTATGGTGTCAGAAGAATACAAAAGCAGTAGTTATAGGTACTACCGGTTTTAACGATCAGCAAGTTGAAACTATTCGTGCAACAGCAAAAAATATTCCGTTGATATTAGCGCCCAATACCAGCGTTGGTGTTAATTTAATGTTTAAGTTGTTAGCGGTTACCGCAAAAGCTATTGGTGACCATACTGATATAGAAATTTTTGAAGCTCACCACCGATTCAAAAAAGACGCACCTTCTGGAACCGCGATGAAAATGGGGCAGGTAATTGCTGAAACGTTAGGACGTGATTTAAATCAATGTGCAGTTTATGGTCGCGAAGGCATTACCGAAGAACGAGATCGTGACACTATAGGTTTTGCAACAATCCGAGCAGGAGATATTGTTGGTGAGCATACGGCCTTTTTTGCTGATCTTGGTGAGCGAATTGAAATCACTCATAAAGCTAGTTCAAGAATGACTTTTGCTCTAGGTGCTATGCGAGCTGCCTTTTGGTTAAAAGATGCCGACGCTGGATTTTACGATATGCAAGATGTACTAGGCCTTAAAGACTAATCTATGCGTTATATTATAGTGTTGAGTAAATGGATAACTACTACTTTTGGCTATTTTAAGGTGATAACGATGAAAAAGCCCTGTTTTTATATATTTAGCTAGACGAAAAGACGTTGTGGGCGTAGTATAAGTGGATTTTGTCAGAAATTTAAGCAATTAGTTATTTTTGACCTGTCGCTAAAGAAACCGCAACGGCTTATTGATGGTTATATTAGAATGACTGGACCCTGAATCAGTTCACATATTTTATGCTTAATGATAACTGCGCTGAGCTATTACCCTTAAGTTACTTTCTTCTTTTTCGGAGGTTAAATTGGCTAAATCTGCAATTTTAGTGCTTGAAGACGGCACTGTATTTAAAGGCACTGCAATTGGTGCGCAAGGAGTATCTGTTGGTGAAGTAGTATTTAATACTTCCATGACAGGTTACCAAGAAATTATTACTGACCCTTCATACGCAGAACAAATTATTACTCTTACTTACCCCCATATAGGCAATACTGGGACCAACAGTGAAGATCAAGAGTCTGATGCTATTTGGGCGAAAGGTTTGGTTATTCGCGACTTACCTTTACTTGCCAGTAACTTTAGAAATGAAGAAAATTTAAGTGACTATTTAATTCGCCATAATATTCTTGGTATCAGTGATATTGATACTCGAAAACTAACCCGTATATTACGTGAAAAAGGCGCTCAAAATGGCTGTATTTTAACGCTAGACGATGTTAACGATACAACGAGTATTAATGATGCCTTAGCAAAAGCGGTTGCATTCCCTGGTTTAAAAGGAATGGATTTAGCTAAGGTTGTCTCAACTAAAGAACAATATACTTGGGATGATGGCACTTGGGAATTAGGTAAAGGCCATAGCAAACCGCTTGAAAATTTATCATTGAATGATCAAAAAAACCTATTTCATGTTGTTGCCTACGATTTTGGTGCCAAACATAATATTTTACGTATGTTAGTAGACCGCGGTTGTAAACTTACCGTAGTACCTGCCCAAACTTCTGCTGCAGATGTATTGGCAATGAAGCCTGATGGTATCTTTTTATCTAATGGTCCCGGTGATCCCGAGCCATGTGATTATGCTATCAACGCGATTAAAACTTTTTTAACCACACAAATCCCATTATTTGGTATTTGTTTAGGCCATCAATTATTAGCGTTAGCCAGTGGCGCTAAAACCATGAAAATGAAGTTTGGCCATCATGGTGCCAACCATCCTGTAAAAGATTTTAACCGTGATGTTGTGATGATTACTTCTCAAAACCATGGTTTTGCGGTTGACGAAGACGCTATGCCAAGCAACTTAACAATTACACATAAATCATTGTTTGACGGTTCATTACAAGGTGTTCACCGTTCAGATAAACCAGCATTTAGCTTCCAGGGCCACCCAGAAGCAAGTCCTGGTCCAACAGATGCGGCACCTTTGTTTGATCACTTTGTTGATTTAATTAAAAGCTACAAAGCCAATCAAGCCTAAGCCCCACAGACAAGACAGAGAGAAGAAAATGGCAAAACGTACAGACTTAAAAAGTATCTTGATCTTAGGTGCAGGCCCTATTGTTATTGGTCAAGCATGTGAGTTCGATTATTCTGGCGCACAAGCATGTAAAGCACTTCGTGAAGAAGGTTATCGAGTTATTTTAGTAAACTCTAACCCTGCAACAATAATGACTGACCCTGATATGGCTGATGCGACATACATTGAGCCCATTCATTGGGAAGTTGTTCGAAAAATCATTGAAAAAGAACGTCCATGTGCGGTATTACCTACAATGGGTGGTCAAACGGCATTAAACTGTGCGTTAGAATTAGAAGCAAAAGGTGTATTAACAGAATTTAATGTTGAAATGATTGGCGCAACTGCTGATGCGATTGATAAAGCTGAAGACAGAAGTCGTTTTGATAAAGCAATGAAAGCTATCGGATTAGATACGCCACGCGCTGAAATTGTTCATACTATAGAAGAAGCACTAGTGGCAAGTAAAAACTTAGGTTTTCCTTGCATCATTCGGCCTTCATTTACAATGGGGGGTAGCGGTGGTGGTATTGCTTACAACGTTGAAGAATTTATTGAAATTTGTACGCGTGGTTTAGATCTTTCACCGACAAGTGAATTATTAATTGATGAATCACTTATCGGTTGGAAAGAGTATGAAATGGAAGTGGTTCGTGACAAAAATGATAACTGTATCATTATTTGTTCTATCGAAAACTTCGATCCTATGGGTATTCACACCGGTGATTCGATCACTATTGCTCCAGCGCAAACATTGACAGATAAAGAATACCAAATCATGCGTAATGCCTCACTGGCTGTACTTCGTGAAATTGGTGTTGAAACAGGAGGGTCAAACGTACAGTTTGGTATTTGTCCAGACACGGGGCGCATGGTTATTATCGAGATGAACCCACGTGTTTCTCGTTCATCTGCCCTTGCCTCAAAAGCGACCGGTTTTCCCATAGCTAAAATTGCCGCTAAATTAGCGGTAGGTTATACCCTCGATGAATTAACTAATGATATTACGGGTGGTAAAACCCCCGCTTCATTTGAACCAACAATTGATTATGTGGTGACTAAAATACCTCGTTTTAACTTTGAAAAGTTTGCCGGTTGTGAAGACCGATTAACAACGCAAATGAAATCTGTTGGTGAAGTTATGGCGATTGGCCGGAACCAGCAAGAGTCAATGCAAAAAGCATTACGTGGCTTAGAGGTCGGAGTCAATGGTTTTGATTCTATGGTTGATGTCACACAACCTGGCGCTAAAACTAAAATCATGCATGAACTTCAAGAAGCTGGTTCAGACCGTATTTGGTACGTAGCTGATGCTTTTCGCTTAGGTTTAACGGTTGATGATATTTATAGGTTAACGAAAATTGATCGTTGGTTCTTAGTACAAATTGAAGACATCGTTTTAGAAGAAGCAAAAGTACGAGAAGGAGGTTTAAAAGTTTTAACGCCTGAATATTTACGTAAACTTAAGCGTAAAGGTTTTGCCGATGCACGTCTCGCTGATGTTATTGGTGTCTCTGAGGCTGAAATTCGTAAAAAACGCCATAACGCTGATATTTACCCAGTATATAAACGTGTTGATACTTGTGCTGCAGAATTTAGTTCTGATACCGCTTATATGTATTCAACATATGATGAAGAATGTGAAGCGAACCCTACGGATAAAGCCTCAATTATGATTTTAGGTGGAGGCCCAAACCGTATTGGCCAAGGTATTGAATTTGATTATTGCTGTGTACATGCTGCATTAGCGCTTCGTGAAGATGGTTATGAAACCATCATGGTCAATTGTAATCCGGAAACTGTTTCTACTGATTATGATACGTCAGACAGATTATATTTTGAGTCAATTACCTTTGAAGATGTGTTAGAGATTGTACGTATTGAAAAACCTAAAGGTGTTATTGTGCAATACGGTGGTCAAACGCCACTTAAACTTGCCCGCGCCCTAGAAGCTGCCGGTGTGCCAATTATTGGGACATCACCTGATGCAATTGACAGAGCTGAAGATAGAGAACGTTTCCAACAAGCTGTTGACCGTTTAGGCTTACTGCAACCCAAAAATGCAACAGTCACTTCGATTGATGAAGCGATGGCTAAAGCTGAATCTATTGGTTTTCCATTAGTTGTACGTCCTTCCTATGTGCTTGGTGGTCGAGCCATGGAAATTGTTTATGACTTAGATGACTTACGACGTTACATGACAGATGCAGTGAGTGTTTCTAATGACTCACCTATACTCCTTGATCACTTTTTAGATGATGCCATTGAAGTCGACATTGATGTTATTTGTGATGGCACCGATGTCGTTGTTGGCGGAATTATGCAGCATATTGAACAGGCAGGTGTTCACTCAGGTGACAGTGCATGCTCACTACCTGCGTATAGCTTAAGTCAAGAAATCCAAGACGTGATGCGTAAACAAGTGACTGACTTAGCATTTGAGTTAGGTGTCATCGGTTTAATGAATACCCAAATGGCGGTTAAAGATAACGAGGTTTATTTAATTGAAGTAAACCCTCGTGCGGCCCGAACGGTACCCTTTGTTTCAAAAGCAACATCGGTACCACTGGCTAAAATTGGTGCTCGGGTTATGGCCGGTAAATCACTTGCCGAGCAAGGCATAGTTAAAGAAGTTATACCGCCATATTTCTCGGTCAAAGAAGTGGTGATCCCTTTTAATAAATTCCACGGTAGTGATCCTCTTGTTGGTCCAGAAATGCGCTCAACAGGTGAAGTGATGGGGGTCGGTAATACCTTTGAAGAAGCGTATGCAAAAGCTAACTTAGGTGCGGGTGTTTCAGTACCTAAGTCAGGTAGAGCACTAATTTCTGTCCGTAATAGTGATAAAGTTCGCGTGGTTGAACTGGCTAAAATAATGGTTGAGCTAGGTTATGAACTTGATGCAACCCATGGTACAGCTGTTGTTTTAGGTGAAGCCAATGTACCTGTCCGTCTAGTAAATAAAGTACACGAAGGTCGGCCCCATATTCTTGATAGACTTAAAAACAGTGAATATAGTTATATCATCAATACTACTGAAGGTCGTAAGGCCATTGAAGACTCAAAAGTATTGCGTGGCGGAGCATTGCGTTATAAAGTTGCTTACACTACAACTTTAAATGCTGCCTTTGCGGCTTGTATGGCTCATGAGGCCGACGATAGAAATACGGTAACGTCTATTCAAGAGTTGCATCAACGTTGTAACTAATTTGAGTCATAATAAACACAGGTAAGCGTTATTTTAGGTGGTATTTAGTCTTAAAGTAAGCCACCTTTGTTATTAACTTTAATGATGGAAATAACCGTTTAAATTACGGAAATAGAATAAAAGGCTAGAGCATAAAATGAGTTTATATCCAATGACAATACACGGTGCTGATTCACTACGTAATGAATTACACCAATTGAAAACAGTTAAACGACCTGAGATTGTTGCATCTATTGCCGTAGCACGTGAACATGGTGATTTAAAAGAAAATGCTGAATATCATGCAGCTCGTGAGCAACAAGGTTTTTGTGAAGGTCGTATCCAAGATATTGAAGGTAAATTAGGTAATGCGCAAATTATCGATATCTCTAAAATCACGAACACAGGTAAAGTTATATTTGGTGTAACCGTTACATTACTCAACCTTGATACAGAAGAAGAAGTTACTTATAAAATTGTCGGTGACGATGAAGCCAATATCAAACAGCATCGAATCTCAGTTAATTCACCTATTGCACGAGGTTTAATTGGCAAAATGGTAGATTCAGAGATTGAAATCACTACACCCGGTGGTTTAGTTGAGTATGAAATTGTTGCTGTTGGGCATTAACCGGCTAACTTTTATTGATTAAAATATAGTGAACACTCTGTTGAATCCCAAAACTCCTATGAGCTTTGGGATTTTTTATGCTTGTTATTTAAAACTTGACAATATAAATAAAGTAGGTATGTTTATATCTTATTGATATCATAATGATATCAAAATAACTTGTTACAGGAAGTTGTTATGCATGAGCACAAGGGTTTTTCATTAGATGGTTATGGCGTGTTTATCACCTTGTTAACCGTCATATTATTATCACTTTACCAGCTAAGTATTGCCACTAGTATTACCTATGTCGTTATTATTATAGTCAGTGGGCTGTGTGCTGGAGGGTTTTTTATGGTTCAACCCAACCAAGGTAAAGTCATGACCTTATTCGGTAGTTATGTGGGGACAGTTAAACTCCCTGGCTTACGCTGGACTATTCCTTTTTTTGTGAGAAAAAGTATTTCTTTGAGAATACGAAATTTTGAAAGCAACCAAATGAAAGTCAATGATAATCACGGTAATCCTATAGAAATTGCGACAGTAGTTGTTTGGTCTGTAGAAGATACTGCAGAAGCTTTGTTTGAAGTGGATGATTATAATAGTTTCGTTAATATTCAAAGTGAGTCAGCTTTAAGAAACATGGCTGTAAGCTACCCTTATGATCAGCATGGTAGTGATGAAATCGCTTTAAGAAGCCATCCTTTAGAAGTATCTGAAGCGTTAAAAATAGAAATTCAACAACGGTTAGAAAAAGCAGGGGTTAAGGTACATGAAGCTAGAATTACTCATCTTGCCTATGCACCAGAAATTGCTCAAGCGATGTTACAAAGACAACAAGCCTCTGCCATTATTGCCGCTCGAAGTATGATTGTAGATGGTGCTGTTGGTATGGTTGAAATGGCACTTAAACAATTATCAGATAAAGATATTGTTGATTTAGACGAGGAGCGTAAAGCGTCAATGGTCAGTAATTTATTAGTCGTATTGTGTAGTGATAGCAGCACACAACCTATTATCAATGCAGGTTCTATTTATTAATACCCCAGACTAACTTTTGAAAAGGAGTCATTGTGGCAGCTAAAAAAAGTTTTCCACTAAGAATTAATCCAGACGTATTGGCCGCTATACAACGTTGGTCTGATGATGAGCTAAGAAGCGTTAATGCCCAAATTGAGTATGTATTACGTGAAGCTTTAGTCAAGTCTGGACGAGTGAAACTTGTACAACAAGTAATTACTGTGGTTGAGGATATAGAATAAATTTATGTTAAATAAGGTCAGTTTACTGACGTGTTGAATAAGCTGACCTTATTTATTATTAACCAAAATTAATAATGATTTTCAAAAGAGAGTAACGCTCCTTAAAATAAACCTTAGTTTGATTTACTTGATGAATAATGTTTCCCATATTTCATCTGCGATTAATTTACCTGCATTGGTAATAGGTTTACCTGATCTAACTAATATTTTAGTTTTAATACCCGCAGCTTGTGCAGCTTGCAGATCTGATACTTTATCTCCAACCATAATGCTTTGATTGACATCGATATCAAATTTATTAATAGCTTGGTTTAACATGCCGGGCATAGGTTTCCTACAATCGCATTTTTTTAAATAGTTAGGTAAGGCATTTTTAGGGTGATGAGGACAAAAATAAACTTCAGATATAGTTACTTGATGTTTATCAAATTCAGCTTTCATCCAATTGGTCAGTAGGTTAAAGTCTTGTTCCGAATAGTAGCCTCGACCTATTCCTGACTGATTTGTAACCACTATTATCATATAGCCTTGTTTAATAAACTGCTGACACGCATCAAAAACACCATCAATAAATTCAAAATTGAGAATGTTAGACACATAAGCATGATCATGGTTGATGACACCATCCCTATCTAAAAACACCGCCTTATTCACTAAGCATGCTCCAATATATTTTTATCACTGACTATACGTTCAAACATTTCAACAACATCTTCAATTATAATTTGTGCCATTAAATGTTGACCTTTACAACGCTTACCCCAAGGTAACTGCTCTGCGGTTTTACCAAACTGCTGTTTTAAGTTTTCATGATACACTTCAACGGTATAATCTTGATATTTATAAGGCCCAGTACGTTTTGGATTTGAATGTGCATATAATCCGATAACGGGAGTACCTACCGTAACAGCCATATGCGCTGGGCCAGTATCAGGAGCAAGTACTAAGTCTGCTTCTTTTAAAATACACAGTAATTGTTTTAAATTGGTTTTACCTACTAAGTTTAAAATTTTAAAATCACAACAACGTTGAATGTCACTGGCAAGCTCTCTTTCTATATCAACGGGGCTGCCAGTTAAAACAACTTTAAATCCTTTTTTATATGCATGTTTTGCTAAAGCGGCATAACGCTCTGGTAACCAATTTCTCTCTTTATTACTTGCGGCACCTGAAATAACAAATATTTTTTTATTGATATCATCAAAGTTACCTAAAGTTGCCGTAGCAAAACTTAAATCTGCTTCGCTATATGGCATTTGCCAACAAGGTTCATAATGAGGTATGCCAATCGCTGCAGCAAAACCTTGAAAACCTTCTAATATATGGGGTTGAGATTGCGCGGCAATACGTTTATTGGTAAAAAGAACATGGCCTTCTTTGCAACGAGACCAATCAAAACCTATTTTTATTTTTGCAGGGATATAAGCTGCGGCTATATTTGCTCTAAATGAAACTTGCATATGCAACAATACATCAAATTCTTTACCTTTAAACTCCGCTTTCAGTTTGTTATAAGCGGCTTTACCTTGTTTTTTATCAAATATAACAAATGTAACATCAGGTAAACCAACTAACAACATCGCTTCAACTTTACCTAAGACCCAAGTGATTTTAGCTTGTGGATTATGTCGCTGAATTGCTTGAATAGCAGACACTGCATGACATACATCGCCAATGGAAGATAATCTTAAAATACATATATCTTGATACTGATTGGTTGGAAACACGATTGACCTTTAATTATAAAGCACAGTAAAAATACGACTAGGCTAATTTTAAATGACTTAAAGCCATAAACCAAGTTTCCTCTTTTTATTTTGCACAAGGTTAAACTCGTAATGCGAGGATTTCATCTTTGGTAAATAAATCATCATATAAAAACTAAAATGAGTATTTACTCAGTTTGTAACTCAGCAATATTACGAGGTTATCAATATTTTTGAAAAAGAAAAAATAGAAATAGCCCATTTTATTGGTAAGCACTAGATTGACCTGTATTTATTGATATGTATAAAAATGCATAATCTAATTAAAGCACCATTGATTTATATCAATGGTGCTTTAAACCTGAAAAAGTTAAAAATTTCTTGAGGTTAAAAATAGCATAGTAGTTAAAATTGTTTGATTTTTTTTATCACATTGGAAGTAGAGCAACCATTTAAAAACTCAAGCACCTCTACCTTACCGCCATTTGCTAATACAAAATCAGCCCCTGCAATTTGATCTATTGTGTAATCTCCACCTTTAATTAAGATATCAGGTTTAACCTGCTCGATAAGTTTTGACGGCGTATCATTATTTTCTAACTGGCCAAATGGGATTACCCAATCGACAGAACCTAAAGATGAAAGTACCACAGCACGTTCTTCTAACGGGTTTATTGGACGATTAGGGCCTTTTAACCGTGAAATTGATTGATCATTATTTAAACCAACCACTAAACGATCACCTTTCGCCTTTGCTTGCGCTAAATAACGAACATGACCTGCATGTAATATATCAAAACAGCCATTGGTAAAGACAATTTTTTCACCATTTTGACGGGCAAATTCGATATGCTGTAATACATCATCAAATGGTGCTTGGCAGTACTTACCTGTTTCTACTAAATGTTGACTTAACTCACGAGCCAGCTCTTCTGGAGATACTGTTGCAGCGCCTAATTTACCAACAACAACACCAGCAGCGACATTAGCCACCTGAGCTGCATCTATATCGGGCATTCCCGCAGCCAGCATAATTGATAACGTTGCAATTACCGTATCACCGGCGCCTGTTACATCCGAGACTTCAAGCACTTGTGATGACAAATCATACTTTTCATCACAAGTGATTAATGACATTCCTTGTTCTGAACGGGTTAATAACATAGCACCAATTTGTGCAGACTTAATCATTTGACGTGCTGAGTCTGCAATGATGTCTTCAGTTCCCAACTGCCCACCCGCAGCTAAAAACTCGGTTAAATTCGGTGTTATATAATCGGCACCCGCATACTGGTTTAGGTCTTTAGATTTAGGGTCAACTAATACAGTTTTACCTGCTAACTTAGCAACAGCTATCATGTCTTTAATTAAGTTCAAAGAGCCTTTGTCATAATCAGAAAACACAAAAAAATCATATTTTTCAATTATCCCCTCTAATTTATCAAGCAATAACTGACTATGATAGGGTGTAAACTTCTCTTCTAAATCAAGCCTGACAACTTGTTGATGTCGACTAATAATCCGCATTTTAGCTATGGTAGGATGTTCTTTTTGAATGACTAATTGAGAGTCTATTTTTTCATCTGTTAGCAAGTGCTTCAAACAACGTCCGTATTCATCATCACCAATAATGCCTAACAAACCCACTTGACCACCTAAGTGGGCAATGTTTTTGGCAACATTGGCCGCACCACCTACTTTATCTTTTTGTATCTTAACTTTGACCACAGGCACTGGTGCTTCAGGTGAAATACGTACCGTATCTCCATACCAGTATCTATCCAGCATCACATCACCAACAACCAACACTTTGGCTTTAGATAAATCATTTAAAAAAGACAAATCCATTAAGCTTTATTCTCCATCAATTCTTCAGAAATCAAATCCAGGGCTTCACATAGCCAATGACCAATAAACATATAGGCCTCTTGAATTCTAGCGGTTTCATCATTTTTAATAATAATAGGTAATTGCGCTATGTCTTTAACTTCGCCACCATCGCAACCGGTGAGCGCAACTGTGTATGCTCCTATCTCATTGGCCGCTCTAAGCGCTAAATTTATATTTTTACTGGTACCAGACGTTGTAAGCCCGATGACTAAGTCATCACTTTTACACAAACCTAATATTTGGCGCTCAAAGACAGAGTCAAAGTGATAATCATTAGAGTGTGCTGTTAAAATTGAGGTGTCTGTTGTTAAAGCTATTGATGCTAAAGGCGCCCTGTCTTTTTTGTATCGAACCATAAATTCTGCTGCCAAATGCTGTGAATCTGCTGCACTGCCGCCATTACCAAACCATATTATTTTGCCCCCACTAGCCAGCGTTTTTTTGCATTGCGCTAATAATTGTAATGACTGCCCCTGATGAGCTTCCATAGTATCGAATGCATTGCGATGTCTGTTCAGGCTATTTAAATAACTTGTCGAAACAAAATCTTGAGAGATGATAAGAGTATCCTTTATTTTTTTATAATCAAACCAGAGAGGTATCCTTATTATCCCTAATTATGAATTATATTTCGAGTAACTAATAATAAATAATCATAAATGAGATAAAAGTCTATGCAAACCATCATTTATTTAACGACCACTCGCGCACAGATAAAAAACCTATTATAAAATTTATATCGATCATGGTGACGAAGTAAAATCACCAAGCATTTTAATATGTGATTCACACTAAATTTTGAGGGTATTTCATAAATGATACTTAAACGATAGTCAGAAAAAAGATGATTGTTGTCAACAAAGAACGCAGGGCGTTGATAATATAGACTGCAATTAATTTAAGTTAATATAAGTTAATAAGGTCAACCTACTTATATTGTGCATAAGCTGACATTATTTTAAAACGTAGAGTTAAAGCTTAGGAATACGTATTTTCTTTTCGGCAGATTGACGATAAATAACCAAAGTTTTACCAATCACTTGAATTTTAATCGCATTAGTTTCACGGCAAATAGCTTCAACAATTAAAGCTTTGGTCTCACGTTCGTCGGTAGGAATTTTTACTTTAATCAATTCATGGTGATTAAGGGCATAATCGATTTCAGCGACTACGGCTTCAGTTAAACCATTATTTCCTAATAAAACTATTGGTTTAAGCGGGTGTGCAACACTTTTTAAGTGCTGAATTTGTTTTTTATTTAAAGTCATTTACAATTTTCGTTACAAGTTAGCTTGAATTAACACTATTTTACCCTTATCTAGTTTGTAATACTAATACAAAGCGCTTAAATGTTTGTTTATTTGAATCATATTTGTTTCATTATTGATTAACATTGATAAATTTTAATTTTGAGTAATGCATAAAAGATGGCTAAAAAGAAATTATCCAACAGCAGCGCAAAATGGATGCAAGAACATTTCGACGATGAGTTTGTTAAAAAAGCCCAAAGGTTAGGACTTAGGTCTCGTGCAGTTTTTAAAATTGAAGAAATAAACAATAAAGATAAATTGATTAAACCTGGGATGAAAGTAGTCGACCTTGGTGCAGCGCCGGGTGGGTGGTCTGAATATGCGGTAAAAATGGTAGGTGATAAAGGTCAAGTTATTGCTTGTGATATTTTACCCATGGACTCTATCGCTGGTGTTGATTTTCTTGAGGGTGATTTCAGAGAGGAGGCCGTGTTAAATACCTTATTAACACGTATAAACGGTAAAAATATCGATATTGTTATGTCTGATATGGCGGCAAATATGACCGGTAATGAATCGGCAGACTCCGCTCGTAGTATGTACTTAGTCGAACTTGCACTAGCTATGTGTAATGACGTTTTAAAGAAAAATGGCGCGTTTGTTGTTAAAGTTTTCCAAGGGGAGGGTTTCGAACAGTTTATGAAAGATGTGCGAGGAGCCTTTACTGTTGTTAAAACCCGTAAACCTGAATCTTCACGAGCACGTTCTCGAGAAGTTTATCTAGTAGCTACTGGCTTCAAATTGTAGTAAATTACAGTTTTAAGCTACACAAGTTATATTTTGGTTAGAACATGTCTATGCTTCTTCCATTATGTATCTAATTTTTTTAAGTGACTTTTACAAGTAAAGTTATGAATTTCAAGAGGTTATTAAGTTGAGCGATATGGCAAAAAATCTAATTTTATGGCTAGTCATTGCAGTAGTACTGATGTCAGTATTTCAGAGTTTCACTCCGAATACTGCCAATGATCAGCAAGTTGATTACACGCGTTTTATCCAAGATGTTCGTCAAGGGCAAGTTCGTGATGCCAATGTCGGCCGAGACGGAGTAATTAAAGGCACAATGCGTAATGGCACTGAGTACATTACGGTTATTCCCGGTGCCTATGATCGCGACTTAATTAACGACCTTGTTAAACAAGGCGTTAAAGCTACTGGCGATATGCCAGAAGAAACGAGCTTCTTAACCACTATTTTTATTTCCTGGTTCCCAATGATACTGCTTATTGGTGTATGGATCTTCTTCATGCGTCAAATGCAAGGTGGTGGGGGCAAAGGTGCGATGTCTTTTGGTAAGTCTAAAGCTCGCTTGTTAGGTGAAGACCAAATTCAAACCACATTTGCTGATGTTGCTGGTTGTGATGAAGCAAAAGAAGAAGTTTCTGAATTAGTTGATTATTTAAAAGAGCCAACCAGATTCCAAAAATTAGGGGGACGTATTCCCTCAGGTGTTTTACTTGTCGGTCAGCCGGGTACAGGTAAAACTATACTAGCTAAAGCTATTGCCGGCGAAGCTAAAGTACCGTTCTTTACTATTTCAGGTTCAGATTTTGTTGAAATGTTTGTTGGTGTTGGTGCTTCACGAGTTCGTGACATGTTTGAACAAGCAAAAAAATCGTCACCCTGTATTATTTTTATTGATGAGATTGACGCAGTTGGCCGAAAACGTGGTGCTGGCCTTGGTGGCGGACACGATGAACGTGAGCAAACACTTAACCAAATGTTAGTTGAAATGGACGGTTTTGAAGGTAATGAAGGGGTTATCGTTATTGCCGCGACTAACCGTCCTGATGTATTAGACCCTGCATTATTACGCCCTGGTCGTTTTGACCGTCAAGTAGAAGTAGGCTTACCTGATATCCGTGGTCGTGAACAAATCCTTAAAGTACATATGCGTAAAGTGCCTCTAGGAGATGACGTTGAACCCTCGTTAATTGCTCGTGGTACACCAGGTTTTTCTGGTGCTGACTTAGCAAACTTAGTCAATGAAGCCGCATTGTTTGCAGCAAGAAGCTCACGTCGTGTTGTTGGCATGGCTGAATTTGACCGAGCTAAAGATAAAATTATGATGGGCTCTGAGCGTCGTTCTATGGTAATGGGTGAAGCTGAAAAAGAAATGACAGCGTATCACGAGGCTGGTCATGCTATTGTTGGCCGTTTAGTGCCAGACCATGACCCCGTTTATAAAGTCAGTATTATCCCACGAGGACGTGCACTTGGTGTAACTATGTATTTACCTGAGCAAGACAGATTTAGTCATTCTAAAGAACATTTAGAAAGCCGTATCTCTTCTTTATATGGTGGACGTATTGCTGAAGAAGTGATTTATGGTGCTCATAAAGTATCAACGGGTGCCTCTAATGATATTGAACGTGCTACAGATATTGCCCGTAAAATGGTAACTCAATGGGGCTTATCTGAAAAAATGGGTCCAATGTTATACGCAGAAGAAGAGGGTGAGGTGTTTTTAGGCGGAGGCTCTGGTAAATCAATGCATATGTCTGATGAAACAGCTAAAAACATTGATTCAGAAATTAAAGACTTTGTTAACCGCAACTACCAACGTGCAGAGCAAATAATCAAAGCTAATTTAGACATCTTGCACGCGATGAAAGATGCCTTAATGCTTTATGAAACAATTGATGCGAAACAAATTGATGACTTAATGGCCAGAACAGACGTTCGTCCACCTACTGATCTGCATGATATAAAACCAAGCAACGATGATAAAACACCACCAAAATCTGAAAATGATGAAAAATCAAATACGGATTTAAATAACCCATCGGATCTTCCTGCCAGTTAAGGTTTACCGATTAAAAAAGCAGCCCTAATGTTTGATAACATTGGGGCTTTCTTTTATACATATGATTAAAGAGTGTTACTTTGCAGTTAAATTGTAATGGTAAAATATTAAACTTAGCTAAACCTCAAGTGATGGGGATTTTAAATGTAACACCTGACTCATTTTCTGACGGTGGTCACTTCAATCGTATCGATACTGCTTTAGCTCAAGCCGAACAAATGATTAATGACGGTGCTGTCATTATTGATATTGGTGGCGAGTCTACTCGGCCAGGCGCGCTAGCTGTATCTGAAAAAGATGAAATATCAAGAGTTATCCCGGTACTCAAAGCTATTAAACAACGCTTTAATATCATTATTTCTATTGATACCAGTAAAGCCAATTTAATGCGTGAAGCCATAGAGCAAGGCGCGGGTATAATTAATGATGTTAGAGCGCTGCAAAATGACGGTTGCTTAATGGCAGTTGCTCAATCAGAGGTTGCTATTTGTTTAATGCATATGCAAGGCATGCCTCGCTCTATGCAAACATCACCCCATTATGATGATTTATTTGATGACATTCATCTGTTTTTTGAAACACGCATCTTAGCCTGTAAAAATGCAGGTATTAACAAAAAACGATTATTATTAGACCCTGGTTTTGGTTTTGGTAAAACTTTAGATCAAAATTATCAATTACTTGCTCGCTTAAGTATGTTTGAACACTTAGCATTGCCAATACTTGCCGGATTGTCACGTAAATCTATGATCGGCAGTCTATTAAATAGAGAGGTTGAACAGCGCTTATCAGGCAGTTTAACCGCCGCTATCATTGCCGCACAGCAAGGGGCGAAAATTATTCGTGTTCACGATGTCAAAGAAACTGTAGATGCCTTAAAGGTAGTAGACAAAGTGAGTTTATTTAGTTAAAAACTAGCTTAAATTCATCAAAAATAGGAAAGATAAATGTCTCAAAGAAAATATTTTGGTACCGATGGTATCCGTGGTTTAGTCGGACAATATCCCATCACCCCCAGTTTTGTAATGAAATTAGGATACGCTGCAGGTAAAGTGATGGCTGCTAAAGGGACTAAAAAAGTACTGATTGGTAAAGACACCCGTATCTCTGGTTATATGCTTGAGTCGGCATTAGAAGCTGGATTTTCGGCGGCAGGTGTTGATATTGGATTATTAGGCCCAATGCCAACCCCCGCTATCGCTTATTTAACCAAAACATTTCGTGCAGAGGCGGGGATTGTTATTAGTGCTTCACACAACCCTTTTTATGATAACGGTATTAAGTTTTTCTCTCAAACAGGCCAAAAGCTGGCTGATGACGTAGAAGCGGCAATAGAAGCTGAGCTAGATAATGAGATGGGCTGTGTTCAATCAGCTCAATTAGGTAAAGCGACACGTATTGATGATGCAGCAGGGCGTTATATTGAGTTTTGTAAAAGTAACTTTCCTAGTCAGATGTCATTAAGTGGTTTAAAAATAGTGGTTGATTGCGCTCATGGTGCAACGTATCACATCGCCCCAAAGGTTTTTTCAGAGCTTGGTGCAACCGTTATTGAAATTGGTACTAAGCCAAATGGCACCAATATTAATGATAACTGCGGCGCTACTTCAACGGCTGAAATATCAAAAGCTGTAGTTGAGCAAGGTGCTGATTTAGGTATTGCCCTTGATGGTGATGGTGACCGACTAATGATGGTTGATCACACCGGTTATGTTATCGATGGCGATGAAGTTGTTTATATTATCGCTCGTCATGATTTACAAACAGGTCATATGCATGGCGGTGTTGTTGGTACACTGATGAGTAATATGGGATTAGAACTGGCCTTAGCCGACTTGGGTGTGCCTTTTGCAAGAAGCAATGTGGGTGATCGCCATGTGATGGAAATGTTAGCTGACAAAGGATGGCATTTAGGCGCTGAAAACTCAGGCCACATCATTAATTTAAACCATACCTCTACAGGGGACGGTATTATCGCCGCACTGAACGTGCTGACTGCTGTTTGTAGCACGGATAAAACCTTACTTGAACTGCGACAAGGCATGACTAAGCTGCCTCAAATATTAGTGAATGTACGTTTTACTGGTGACTCAGACCCGATTAATGCCTCAAATGTGATTGCTTGTGTTGATAGTGTTAACGAAACACTGAAAGGTCGAGGACGGGTGTTGCTAAGAAAGTCGGGAACAGAACCCTTGATCAGAGTAATGGTTGAAGGACCAAACTTAGATGAAGTGACCGAGCTTGCCAATCTTATTGCCGATGCAGTTAAACTGGCAAGTTAATAGCAAAACTAAAAGACATATGTTTATTGGCTTATATAAAGTGTTTTGATTGAATAATAAACAAATAAACAAGATATTAACCATATTACTTGTAACTTATTCATAGGTTAGTTAATATCTCGCCGCTTTGATTTAGGAAAGACAAATGAAAAGACCTTTAATTATTGTCGCTAACTGGAAAATGAATGGTAGCTTAGCGCTAATAAAAGAAATGACTAGTGCCTTTAATGGTTTTGTTGGCAATGATAATGTTGACATTGTTATCTGCCCAAGCTTTCCTTATTTAGCGGCTTTCGCTACCGCTGCAAAAAATGAAAACCTTAATGAACATATTCATTTAGGCGCTCAAAATGTAAGTGCTCAAGAAAAAGGGGCATTTACTGGCGAAGTATCAACAGAGATGTTAAAAGATGTCTCAGTAAGTTATGTTATTGTTGGCCATTCAGAACGTAGAAGTTTATATACTGAAACCAGTACTGACGTGGCGTTAAAAGTAAAAATATTACTTGAAGCGGGTTTAACGCCAATTTTGTGTATTGGTGAAACTCAAGCGCAGCGTTTAGCTGAGCAAACAAATGAAATTCTAGCTTCACAATTACAACCTGTCGTTGATATAATAGGTATAGAAAAATTTGTTGATATTGTTATTGCTTATGAGCCTGTATGGGCTATTGGTACCGGAAAAACAGCATCACCTAGTATGGCTCAAAAAACCCATCAATATATACGTCAATTTTTAACGAATATAGACGCTGATGTGGCTAATAAAGTGCCGTTGTTATATGGTGGCAGCGTAAACGCTACTACCTGTGAAGAATTATTTGCACAAGCTGATATAGACGGTGGTTTAATCGGTGGTGCTAGCTTAAAGGTTGATGAATTTAAAGTGATTTGTTCAACCGCTAAAGGAAAATAAAAAATGTTGTATGAAATTTTAATTGTAATTTACTTAATTATTGCTTTATGTCTTATCGGATTAGTATTAATTCAACAAGGTAAAGGCGCTGATATGGGGGCATCTTTTGGTGCAGGCTCATCTACCACCATATTTGGCTCAAACGGTTCAGGTAACTTTTTAACTAAAATGACCACCTGGTTAGCCGTTGGCTTTTTTGTCATCAGCTTACTTCTTGGTAACTTAACAGCAAGTAAAACTAAACAAGTTGATGAGTGGAATAACCTAGAAGTACCCACAGAGCAAATGGCCACTGATGCTATCCCAACAGAAAGTGCAGAGCCGGTAAAAGCGGTTGAAAATAGTGATGTGCCAGCGGGTGATGAAACTAAAAAAGCAGATGACAGCGACGTTCCAAACTAGCTTCTAAAAAAGCAAGTTATCGATAGCATCTCACTATCAATGATAAAATGACCATTTTAATTTAGTATTGCGCGGATGTGGCGGAATTGGTAGACGCGTCAGCTTGAGGGGACTGCGGGTCTAAAAGTTAAATGCTCTTATTTACCTCAAAATGAGCAAGTTAGCTTAGTAAAAAAGATAGTATAGTTTAGTATTGCGCGGTTGTGGCGGAATTGGTAGACGCGTCAGCTTGAGGGGCTGATGACTTAGGTCGTGGGGGTTCAAGTCCCCCCAACCGCACCACTAAACTTATACAAATAGACATTTAAAGGCCGATTCGTGATGAATCGGCCTTTTTTCGTTTGGTTGCTAATTGGTTGCTAATTATTCCTGAGAAGGTTGGGGAGCTCGGTAGTTATTTGCCTGACATTGCTCTTATGTTTGTATTGATGTTCGATAAAATTTATATCTTTAATCTGATATGCCACTCAATTGTTCGACATTTCAAATGTCCCTGAAACTATCAAATTGATCTATTTTAGCTAAATACACATCTTGCTTATCAATGTTCGGAGAAGTATCTAATAATCGTTATTTAGAGTGTTCCGATGGGGAGGGCTAAGTTAGCTATTGTAATATTAAGGCAGCTAATTTTGTGCATATTGAGGGAGCTAGCCTTAAAGTATTTGTACCTTATTGATTCCTAGGTAATAAAAAGATAAGGTTGGTGTTGAATAATTATTTTTATGAAATTCTTTGATGGAAATACGGAATTTATTAGCTTTTATAGTTGTTAGAAGCTCAGGAGTAGTTTTGAAGTTTTTTAGTAATGTTTATTTCAACACAATTTTAGTTTGGATAGCCTTAATAATCATCGCTTTTGTCGAGATGAATATTTACACGATTACCGCATTGTTCATATATACAGGTTATGTACCTCATATAAATATCTTATTGTGGTTCTCATTCTCAAATATAGGTAAACAAATAAGAGAAAAAGTAAAATTGCAGCACTGGGCTGTAATTATGTCGTATATTATCTTTATCTATTTTTTGTACGCTCAATCTTGGGCTGCATCATTAATAAACGGTATATTTCATATCGATCCTGTAAAGTTTGGAATCACTGAGTCTTTTCTAATTGTATTAATTGCACCTGTAAGTCTGCTTTACTATCCAGATCATTTAGCCGTTCTTCATACTGGTACAATATTAGCTTCAATGTTAATTGCACCGATATTAGTATTAGGGGTAATTGCTGGTTTCTCTCCTAAAAAGGTTTTCAAAGCAATAGGGGTCGTTTTACTTGTTACCTTTTTAATGTCTTTTTTCTCTACTTTAATGTTTAAATTTACTTTACACACTAAAGATGTAGCTGAAAAGTTTGCGTTATATACAGATTTTAACACTGTTCATATGTGCAATGATGAATGGGCTAAAGAAGCAACATCTTTAATATTTTTAGGCGGTTCGAAGGTCTTGGTTTATTCAGAAAAAATGAAAGCAGGTGCTCGTTACAAAGTACAAACATGTGATCTTGCAAAGAGTTTCTAGAAAGTCCCTAAAAGGACAATGGTCAGTTGTTTTCTGTTCCTTTGTCGCTATTTTAGCTAACAATATTTTGCCTCTTAACTAGGCTGGTTTCTCATAATTCGGAGTTTACATGGAAGAAAATGCAGTAAAAATTTATTTTGGTGGAGATTTAACTAATCTGAATGAATTAGGCTGGCTTTCATCTGACTTAAGTCAGTTAGTGGATTTTTCTGAATTACTCAATTCAGAAGATTTGGAAAGAACAGAGAAGTTCTTTGGTGTAAAAGCTCGCCCTTTTAATCGATATGTCAAAGTATTAGATAAATCTCATAAAAGACCTGAAATAGTAGATGTAAGAAAAGGCTCAGTTGAGTTAGTTATTGCAGGGTGTGGTGTTGCGGCAACAGTAATTATGGTGCTAGTTCAGATTGCGGTTCAACGATATTTTACTAATAAAGATGAAGAAGTTTAGGTGATATCAATTACGGGCATAAAAATTAACTACTTAATCTTAAAATTAAGAATAAAGCAGCTTTGATAACCTTTCAAAAGCCGATGTAAGTGTCTATTACAAAGGCTCTAGTGTTTTCGTTGTTATATGCGGGTTACAGATACGGGGATATGCAAATTGAACAGAGGGTTGAAAAATGTAAATGACTTCCCTAAGTGTTCATCTATTCCTGCTTCTAAAGAGCTTTCTGGTTGTACTAATATCGTGAGATGAGATACGGGTGTATATTCATCAGCACGAAACTTTTCCATTAATGTGACCGTGTAATAACATTCATCATCCAGGCTGAATAAACAAATTCCATTGCCTTCATCGAATGGGGCTGAAAGTAATGCTTTTAAAGCAAGTTCAGTGCTATTAAAAGCAACTAAGAGGGGAGGGTAGTTAGTTTCCATGACAATAAGTCCTTTTTATTTAAAAGTAAGCTTCTTGCTTACCAGATTGTTATAACATATGTTTCAGAAAAAATTTCTAATTAACGCTACTTATTTAAGTTTTGTTGCTGTTTTGTGTCGAATCAAATTAATGTTGTGTAATATTAATGCATCTTTTTGTTTTTAATGGATTTAGTTTTTTCTGATTTGTTTTTTAGTATTGTCTTTACATGCGATCCGCAAGGGTTTTGTCGTTTTTTTTGTTGTTTCGATGTGGTTTTTGTTCTAAATGCGATTCGCAAGGGTTTTTATTAGTTTGTGTTAGTTAATAAAATTGTGAACGAAGATTTTTAAAAATAAAAATATTGTGTGTACATTGTTTTCGTATATACTATTATCATACTTAGAAGGCGGTGTGATGATGAAAGAGATCTCCAAGCAAGTTTTGACAAGGTTCAAAGTAATTGAGTACATGGTTTATTGGGAAGGTGGAGTTAATGCAACTCGGCTATCTAATTACTTTGGTGTTGGTGTTAATGTGATTACGAGTGTGCTGGCTAAATACCGTCAGATTCACCCTGATAATATTCATTTCGATGGTAAAGACCCTGAAAAAATTTGTGTACCTACAAAGGCGTTTGAAGCTCATTATATTAGTACTTCATGGGATGATTATGTAAGCACTGTTCTTGCTAAGAATACCAATTATATTAACAAAACATATGGTGCAGACTCTTTTTTAAGCACTTTACCTACATTACAGAAGCCTAGACCCGAAGTAACTCGTGTGCTTTTAAAAGCTATTAGAACTGGTCGGAAAATCACCCTTAAATATAAAAGCAGGAGCACTCCAGCTGGAAGCAAACGAGAGATTTCACCTCATGCACTAGCAAGTGATGGCTTGAGGTGGCACTGCCGAGCATACTGCCATAAAAGGCAACGTTTCTCTGATTTTAACCTAGGCAGAATGGAAGCTGTTGAGTTACTGAATAAGTCTGAAATAAACTATAAAGAAGATACAGCTTGGTCGACATTCGTTAATGTAGAGATAGGTCCACACCCTGATCTAAATCAAGCTGAGCAACAGCTAGTACTTAATGATTTTAATTATGATAAACCGTTCGAAATGCCGGTTAGGGGAGCTCTAGTTGACTACACGTTGCAGTTTTATCGTATTGCAAAGTCTGTAGAAGAAAGCAATAAAAGGGCTACTCCTTTAGTTGTTCTTAACCTTGAAGATTTAAAACCTTACTTATTTTCGGGTGAGAAATGAGTTTATTTCCATACCTAGTTGCCATCTCACGTGGACGAGCTATTAATGCACATAGGTTTTCGGCACTTCTAGATGCTAAAAAAATAGCAATGTCTCATATTGGAAATGCGGTTTACCAGAAAAAAAACAAGTATATATTTAACGTAGAAAACAAAGAATTATTTGAGCAACTTTTAAGTAAAACTTCACCACCAAAATCAAGACTCCATGCAACGAAACAAGGTGACTCACATAGACATCCAACTCATTGCTCTTATTTACCTGCTAAAAATAGTGCAAATGATAAAGAAGTAATCTGCATTGCCTGTGAACCATCAGGTGCCAAAGATGAAAAGTCAAAATTCTCTAGTAGTACTCCGATTATATTAATTGAAAATAGTGATTGTTTTACTTTTAGTGATGACTTGCTGTTAGCAATGGAACTTGATGACTTGTTAGATAAAGCTTTAATTATTTTATCAAGTGGCAACGCAATAACCCATAAACAATCTATGCGATGGTTATCTTCATTTGAGAACGTTTACTATTGTCCTGATTATGATTTAGCTGGGATAACTATATATGAAACACTGTGCCGGCATTTAAGTAAACATCCAACATTTGTTGTTCCTACAAATTTAGCTACATATCAACAGTATTGCTTTAAACCGAAAAAGCCAAAAAACCTACTTAAAGCGATAGAAAAAGTAGATGTCTTGGGATTACCAGAGCAACTTAAAACGTTATTTTCACAAGGATTAGGGTTTCTTGAACAAGAAATATTTTTAGGAGAAATAAATGAGTAATAAATTTGTTGTAGAAGTAAAGCGGATCATTGGTGTTGATTCTGCCTCATTTGCTTATGTGGAAGCCCCTCTTGATGAGTCGCTTTTGTTACTTGGGAAAGGAAATTACGGTAAAACAAGTTTAATAAATGCTGTTCGTTTCTTCTTCTTACCTGAGCTTAGCCTAAATAAATGTACCCAAAAATTTGCTTTTAAAAATGGTAAATCGTACCCAGATGATGAGTACTATAGTAAAGATGAAGTTGCAGATTATTATTTTCCATCACCAAACAGTTGCTTGATTTTAGAAGTAGAACACAAGTTGATAGGTGGGGGCTCTAGACGCCACTGCCAATTAATAACGTTAGGTAATAATTATAAAATAAATCGATTTTTCATCCCTGCACCTTATGAAGATATAGAGCATTTTTTTTGGGATAAATCATATGCCGTCAGTGGAGCTAAGTCGAGTGTCGCACCTGGTCAAAACTTACTTAAATCACTAAAACAAATCAATAATTCTGCAACTCTCATCAGGCAGCAAGAAGAGCTAGATAAAGCTTTATATAAAATTGATATTTTGCATCCTGATTTATGCCGATATGCGATATACCCACTTAATGAAATTAAGCAAAGTACAGTTGATTCATTGAGGGCGTTAATTAAGTTACTTTTTAACAAAGACGGAAATGCGCTTCGTATCATGACATCAACGGCTATTGATATTCAGGATAGTAGTTCGGGAGCTTTAGAAGTTGATATAAAAGATCTAATTGCTCAGCAGGAGCAATTAGCAAAAGACCGTGAAGAGCTTCTAAAACTTAAAGAAGCAATGCCATTATTTGCAAAAGTTAGGAAAGACTTTCAAATCCAGAAAGCTCAACAAACACATGAGCGAGACTATGCACAAGTTATTACTAACGTTTTGGCAATAAAAACAACTAGTGAAAATAACCATGGCCTGCTAGCAGACAAGATCAAACCACTTGATACTTCACTTGTAACCTTAACTAATAGCAAAAATAAGCTTGAGCAAGCTAAGCAGGTTAAAGTAACTGAAAAAGGTAAAGCAGAAAGAGAGCATAAAAAAAATCAAATAGTGCTAGATAAGTGCCAAAAAGTTTGTGAACCATATGGCGATGAACCAATTAAAGAAATCAAAGAGTCATTGAAAGAATATCTTGCAGATAAACAACAAGAACTAGAACTGCAAACTGATTCTAATCAACGGAACTTAAGAATTTCAGAGCTACCTGAGTTAATAGAAAAAGCAAAAAGAGAACTTTGTAAAGTTGAAAAGCGGATAAAACACATTAAATTTACACTTAATGAGCAGCTTCCTAAGAAAGAGTTAAAAGTTTTGGAAGCCATTAATTCGTCTTTATTAACTGCCAATCCCCATAGAAAATTAACTGAAAGTGAGCTGGATGCTATTCAAAACTTTACTGACCTTTTCAGTGTTGAAGGTAATCAAGTAAGCTTTTTTGATGAAACGTTTGAGTACTTTGTTAAGCACAGTTCGCTTTCGCTGCAAGACCAACTAACTAATGCGGAAGCCGAGCATTCATCTCTAGTAAAAGAGCTAAAAGAGTTAACGGCAATCAACGGTTCATCAGTTTTACATGATGCTGTTAAAGTTACCATATTAGAAAGAGATATCAGTAAAACTAAAAATGATCTTGAAACGCTGGATGAGTTTGATTATAGCTCACGCCGAGCAAGAGAAATTACAGCAGAGTTAGGTGAAATCGAACAGTTTTTTATAAGTAATGAGCAAGAAGTAATCAACAAAGAGTTAGAGCGAGAAAAAGCTGAAGAAGAATTTAATTTAATGGACGGGAAACTGCAAACTGCTAGAGAACAGTGTGAAAGGATTAATGCTTTATTTCTTCTAATTGATATTCATAAATCTCGCTTTCCTCGTGTAGCTTCTTTAGTTGGAAAAACAGAACCAGATTCTAGCTTTAACTTTAATTTGTTACCTAACCAAACTGATTTAGAAGGCTTTGAAGCCAAACTTGAAGAAAGCAAAGCAGCTAGAGAAAACGTAATAATACAACTTAAGAGTTTCTGCTTAACTGGGCTACTAGATGATGAATATGGACTACTTAAGGAGGTTCGTACACAACAAGCGGTCAGTTCATCATTTGATAGCTTAGCTGCAAAGTTTGAGACATTAGAGCAATCAACAGAGCAATTAGAGAAAGATACTAAGCTTCATAATAGCTATATCCGTAACAGACTCGACAGGCTGGATAAAACTAAAACTCAAATAGATGAAACCATTCAACGTATCAATGATGAATTATCTGGAGTACAAGTTAATGATTTATCTGGTATCAAACTTAAAGTACTTATTAATGGCACCTTTGATGATTTAGTTAGTAGTTGGCGTGAGTTTGATGATTTAGATACGGATGCCACATTACCTGCTAATTGGTATAAAAGACTTCAGGACTTCTTACACTCTGATGCTGTGAATGGCTTGGATGGAAAACTAAGGATGGAAAACCTGATAAAACAGGCTTCCTATTTAACTAAAAAAGACAATGAACCTTGGGAAGATAAAGGTCAATCCACATCGACCCAGATGCTGATTAATATGCATTTCTCTGAAATTTTCATTAAAAGACTTTGTGACGATACGAGTAAAGTTGATTTTCCAATGATGATGGATGAAGTAGGTCAGATTAGTGTTGAACAGTTTCCACCACTCATTGCCGACTTAAAAAGTAAGGGACACTCACTCATTGGTGCAACTACGCATGGAAAAAGTGCTGACCTGATAGATGCTTTCACTAACTACCTTGTTATGGATGAGATGACTTCAGCTAAACCTTATCATCAAGGTCGGAGTAAAGTTTGTTTTTCTCCAAAACCTGAATTCTTGGTAAGTAAGCAGGTTCAGCAGGAACTTGAGGTTAACTAGATGGCCAGTGACTATATAAATAAGCGCTTTAGTACCATTGAAACAATAAAGCGACTTTTACTTTTTAAAAATATCATGTTTAAGGTTATTGAGTTTTCAGACCTAAACCATACTAGCGCTATTCCTGAAACCCAATTTTATGCTTATGTTGTTGCTGAGCAAGAAGGGAAGGGTAAAGAAAAGTCTAAAGAAATAGCTGTTGTTTGTGATGTACAAAACCTATTAAAAGCAAGAATCATTAATGACCGTCGTAATGTTGATGGCACTACATCATTATTATTTAATACCACTGTATTTGAATTATTTAGACTATGTAAAGTCAGTTTACACAGGCCCTTAACCAAGGTGTCATTAAATGCGTCAATGTCTCCATTATGGTCAATCTCAAAGCAAATTAAAGAAAGAAGGCTGTCCACTGTCCCGGGGACTGATGATTATAGTGAATGGGTAGATGATTTAATATTTAGGGTTAGTGAGCTACTAGGGAAAATTAAAACCAACATTGCCAAGTTGCAAAATGTTGGACTAGAGTTCGAAAAAAATGCTCAACATGACTTAAATGAACAGCCATTGTTAGCGACTAGGCGTGAGTCATTTCAATTAGCTTCTAAACTATTTCAGCGAGAGATAGAGCCTTTAAAAGTATTTCTTGAAAAAAATACTCGATATGAGGATGGAGATGGAATTTTCTTATTGTTCGAATATTTCAGAAGCTTCTTTAAAGCAGTTCACGACCACCAAAGAGCTGAATTGATTCTTAGTTATGAAGTTCAGTATTTGGACCTTTTCCTCCCTATCAAAACTGTTGCAAATACAGTCAGTATTTATCTTCAGAAGACCCAACAATCAATTTTTGAACAAAGTGCCGTGGATAGTGCATTTAGTGTGATTCTAGCTGCTTATGAGAAAACCCTTGGTACAGATATGAGGAATAAGTATATTGATTTAAAGGATTTATCAGCGCTAGATATGGGAATTAATATACCTTCTGTTAATCGTCTTTCTCCTTTTCGTGCAGATAAAAACTCAGCGTTTCTTAATATTGCTTTTAAAGAAATTGATAGCCGAGCCAATAAGCAAAGCGAGCAAACTTCTTTGGATGTAGAGTTAACTGAAAATGTAAATAAAGACACTGCTAAGAAATTGGCTCACGCTCAACTACTTAATAGATGGGTATCTGAGACTGAATGGCCTGATGACATAGATTTTGTTGAATTTGCACATATGCACTTAACTGATGTGATGCCAGGGTACACATTGCCAGATTTGTTTGAAGTGCAGTCTAGCGTTATTAACACCAATAATAATTCAATCAAAGTATTTAATGAGTATCGAAAGATTGAAAATGAAGCCCATAGCTTTCAATACCGAGTGAGACATATCACCAATAAGAGCGAAACTACAGGAAATAGCTTATGAATGAGCAATATTACAGTTTTTACGATGTAGATGAACAACTATCACAAGCTATTTACAAATCTTTTTATAACGGCTGTGTTGTTAACAGAAAGGAATATATTGAAGCAAAAGCTGATTGGGTAGAGTCAACTCTATATCTTCAACTACGTCAGCATGAAAAGCATTATAAACTTCTATACAGACACTTGGGCTATGAACTCGAACATGATGAAACGGGTGAGTTTATCTCGGCTAAGTTGCTATCAGAAAGTGAAGATACTCCTTTTGATGAAACATCATTGAAAATTGTTGCTGTTCTTTCTTTAATTTCAAAAGTACTAACGGATAGAGGACAGTCAATGGCATACCTGGCTGAGCCTGTTCAAGGAATCACTTTTGATGACCTATCTAGCTTATTCAACAATGAGCTTCATGAAGCAATATTAAAGTCACTTAAATTTAAAACAGCAACGGATCCAATGGACTTCCTTATCAAACGTGGTTTTGCATATTCAGTAAGTAAAAATAGATATGTGCTTAGTCAAGGAGCTATGTCGATGTTAGAGACATTAAAAGAACGAGAAAAATTAAAAAATGCTGATGCAGTTGTTTATGTGAATAACTTAAATACTTGTGTACAACTCAATTTGATGGGGCGTTAGTCTTTTTAATTGTAGTGGTAATCTTTTATTCCTTTAGAGACTAGAGTCTATATACAACATGTTAATTGCCTGTGGTAATGAAAGTGCAGCAGGTTAAAAGCAACTTTTATGTAGCAAC
>JAWUYA010000014.1:0-26103 GCA_034111045.1 Colwellia sp.
CCTGGATTCAAGTATTTTCCTACTTCGTTCCACCACTCACTTCCATGAACCGCCCAGCGTAGGTACTCAGGATGAATTCGATCACCTTCTGGTCGTAAAAGAACCAAGTTTTGACCTAAGGCAAATTTAGAATTTTTAGGGACGTAAACTGTTTCACCTGAATTGCACCGCCTAGATAAAATAATATCTCCATATTTTGGGTCTGCTTTTCTGGTCCACTTTACGAAGTCTTCTTCAGAAATCAATCTTGGTTTAGCATCAAAATTAATTCTTCCGTTGTCCATTTGGGGTATCCCAATATAAGGGATTCCATCTTCAACGGCTTTTGGGGTTTTATGGTCACAATCAATTAATTTAATACCCAATTCTTTTAAAGAAGTAGTTTTCCACTTATTCCCCATAACCCAGCTCCTTAAGGTTTTGGTGAATTGCTATATCTAGTTCTTTGGCCTGATTCATTTGGCTAAGTAGGGTTTTACTTAGTTCACTCATTTTAGTTTCAAAAGGAATACCGTCATCTTCAATTTCTGCCGACCCCACATAACGTCCAGGTGTCAGAACATAATCATTAGCTTTAATTTCGGCTAACAAAGTTGATTTAGAATATCCAGACTTATCCTGATAATTTCCATCCTTTTCTTCGCCACGCCATGCATGATAAGTACGGGCGATATCAGCAATATCATCATTGGTCAGTTCTTTGTTAGTACGATTGATCATAGATCCCATTTCACGAGCGTCAATGAATAAGGTTTCACCTTCTCGATTGCGGTAACCTTTTTCTTTATCTTCTTTTTTATTCTTTGTGATGAACCATAAACACACAGGGATTTGAGTGGTATAGAAAAGCTGTCCCGGTAGCGCAATCATGCAATCAACTAGGTCATATTCTATAATTTTTTTACGAATAGTACCTTCACCACCCGTATTGGTACTCATCGAACCATTAGCTAAGACAAAGCCAGCGGTGCCACTTTCGCTTAGCTTTGAGATCATATGCATAATCCATGCATAGTTAGCATTACCTGTAGGCGGTACTTCAAAACCAGCCCAACGAGGATCGTCCACCAACTCGTTGTCGGCACGCCATTGCTTCTGATTAAAGGGTGGATTCGCCATAATGAAATCTGCTTTTAAATCAGGGTGTTGATCCTTAAAGAAACTATCACCTGCAACATCACCTAAGTTGCCAGAGATACCACGAACTGCAAGGTTCATTTTCGCCAGTTTGTAGGTGGTATTAGTATATTCTTGTCCGTAAATGGAAATGTCTTTTTTACTACCATTGTGGCTGTCGATGAACTTTAAAGACTGAACAAACATGCCGCCACTCCCACAACATGGATCATAGATCTTACCTTTAAAGGGTTCGATCATTTCAGCTATCAGCGCAACAATTGAGTTGGGCGTATAGAATTCACCACCACCTTTACCTTCGTTAGCGGCAAACTTACCTAAGAAGTATTCATAAACGCGGCCCACGAGGTCTTCTTCAGTCATGTCACATTCATTGGCAACAGTGTCGATGTTATTGATGGTATCGATAAGGGCGGCTAGTTTACTGCTATCAAGCCCTAAGCGAGAAAAGTAGTTGTCTGGCAATGCGCCTTTAAGCGATACGTTGTTCTTTTCAACAGTATGAAGTGCAGTATCAATTTTTACGGCAATATCATCTTGCTTGGCTTGTTTTTGAATAAACGACCATCGAGCATCTTCGGGTAAGTAAAACACGTTGTCTTTGGCGTAGAATTCAACCATATCAACATAGTCAGCCATGCCTTCTTCAATTAATTTAGCATATTGTTTTTCAAACTTATCACTGATGAATTTTAAGAAGATTAGACTGAGGACAATATGTTTGTACTCTGCTGACTCCACACTGCCTCGCAGTTTATTGGCTGCATCCCAAAGTGATTCTTCAAAGCCAAGTTCTTTAGTGCTACTCTTTTTTGCAGTTGTTTTTTTAGCAGTTGCCATTTGGGTAACTATCCTTTAAAAATATTGTAACCAGGCGCAATCGACAAACTATCAATTCCCTGTAATTCGTTTATGTTATCGAGCCTAAGCTGATACTGCTCGCCAACCAATGTACTTTCTAATGAGCAATCTACGTTCCACTGCCTCATTAAGTAACCTAAAAGCGCTTCTCGCACGTTTAATTCTATTTTTCCATCTACCATCGAGTAATCGAGTTCTATCGCTTTAAAATGCGTTATAGACGGATGCGGTACTAATGTGACTTTGTGAATGTTGTTCCATTGTTTATCAAATTCTCTTCCCTGTATTGTCGCTATTGGCTTTTCTATTGCTGTAACGTTTTGTAATCGGGTACAAACAAAATCTCTGAAAGCTTTATTCTTTTTGTCAAAAGCACGTACATGCCACCGTTGTCCGTTGTTTGCGAGACTATGTGGAACAATAGTACGTTTAGTTTCACCTGATGATAATGAAACATAGTCACATGAAATAGCTTGTCGATTGTTGATCGCACGCATAATGCTGGCGATAACATCTGAGCTTGGGTGTATTAATCTTGTGGCATCAATGCAGACATCTGATGGTGTAATGCCATTAGAAAATCCATCGCCAAAACCACGACAAAGGCTATTTAGCGTTGCCTCTGGGTTATGCTCAAATACGGGAGTGAATTCTGAAGTGCGATAATATTGTTTTGTTTCGTGTTTTAAAGTGAGATTATCTGAAGCTAGTTCTCGATACAAAGTTAAGTCACGCGAGCATGAGGCTAACCCCGTTTTGAAGTGGTTAACTAGGTCTGCACGCGATATCTGCCCAAAAAATTGCAAGCAAAAATCAATGAACGCCAGGCGCTCACGCTGTGCATAATTGATATTTGTTAAATCTACCAAGTGACATTCAACATTATTTTTATGTTTATTAAATAGCACTTTAAATCGATTAAGAGCAACTTGCAATTAAAATGATATTATCATTTAGGTACTATCATTTTGATTTGATCTATTTTGATTTACTGCTTTACTAAAAAGTAACATTGATGAAAGCAAGACTAAAAATATGTTACTTATTCGGCCATACCCACTACCTACAGATACATTACCTAATTACCTACTTCGTTTAACTGCTGCAAACGGTTATAAAAACTCTATGTAGTTGTTGCGTGATAAGCACTGTTTACTGGCAAACAATAGGCTTCCCGGTAAAAAGATCTTCTTTGGTGATTTTGATTTAGATAAAGTGGCAAGGTTAGCGAATATTAATACGCATCAGCTAAACACGTTAAGCCTTAAGCATACGTTTAGCACTCGCTGCTTGGCTTTTGGGCAAGAGTTTCTTACAAAGGCTGTTAACTTTTCTAGTGTTCGAATATGTCCACATTGCTATCAAGAACAAGGCTCTATTCCATTTTTTAACAGCTTGGTAGCAAAAAAATTTTGTACAAAGCACAATTGCCCATTGATAGCAGTTCACCCGGTAACAGGTAGAAAGTTGACTTGGGCAACCCATTATTTATGGCGTGATATCGCTAGCTGGGGTGATAAAGTTCCTTCAGTTGATATAGGTGAAGCTGAATTTAAAATGAATCAACAAATTGAATATTTAGAAAATAACCGGATCATTATTGGGCGGCAACAATTAAACCTCGCTGAATATTTTGATCTATTAGAGTTCTTCGCTCATTTTCATCACTTTGCTTTTGGTTCTAACTCCAGTAATCAGGCTAAAAATGATATTGAATTTTGCTGCCAATAAAGCAATAAAAATACCCTGTAGAGGCAATAACATTATGTTTATTGATTAAATCAAAGGCACTAATTTTTTTATTTTTTGTTAATAGAGCAGATATATTTCGGAGTAAACTGTCGTTAACATTTCTATTTTTCTTTGCTTTATAAAGTGTTTTAACATCAGAAAAGTATGGCTCGGACCTAATTTCACTATCAAGTACAAAGTCTAATTTTTTTCCCAACTTTACGGCTTGGTTTTGTAAAATTGGAAATTTTAACTCAAGCTTAAGGTCAATGAATTCTTCTTGTTTTACTTCATAATACCTAATTGATTTATCTTTATACCAAACTTGAAAATCAGGAGTGTAGTAAGGTCTTTTCTCATTGGGAGTAGAGTCACCACTGTCCAGGCTATAAAAAAACCTAGTGGCTGGCATTCATATTTAAGAACATTTTCATCGAATTCTAAATGATAACAAAAGTCAGCTTCTAGCTTTCCTTCGGTTAAAACAGGAACTTCATCTGACTTTGTCGAAGCGAGCTTACAAATGTTTGGGCCTGTTCGCCCTCTTAAAACTCGATTTTTTGAAACATATAAATTCAACATACACCCTCCATCCTAATATGAAAGGTATGAGTCAAAAGTATTCTATTGTCAACTTATGGATTAATTATTAACAGGTTATGATATAAATTTGTCAGCTTATGGTTTACAGACCATTAATCGATAATGGCCAGATCACCTTTACTCTGTAACCAAGTTTTGCGATCCCCTGCTCGTTTTTTTGACAGCAACATATCCATCAACTCCATCATCTCAGAATGATCATCAACGGTAAGTTGAACTAATCGTCTGGTGTTTGGGTCCATGGTCGTTTCACGAAGTTGTAGTGGGTTCATTTCACCTAGGCCTTTAAAGCGCTGCACATTGACTTTACCCCGTTTTTTCTCAGCTTCGATGCGATCTAAAATACCGTCTTTTTCTTCTTCATCAAGCGCATAAAAAACCTCTTTACCAATATCAATACGATATAAAGGTGGCATAGCTACATATACGTGGCCCTGCTGCACTAAGGGTAAAAAATGTTGAGTAAATAAAGCACACAGCAATGTAGCGATATGAAGCCCATCAGAGTCGGCATCGGCTAGAATACAGACTTTACCATAACGTAACTCGGTTAAATCGTCACTGTCGGGATCAATCCCTAGAGCAACAGAGATATCATGGACCTCTTGCGATGCTAAAATTTGTCCTGAGTCGACTTCCCAGGTATTTAAAATTTTACCTCGCAGTGGCATAATTGCCTGAAACTCTCGATCTCTGGCCTGTTTAGCACTCCCTCCAGCGGAGTCACCCTCCACTAAAAATATTTCAGTACGTTTAATATCTTGGCTGCCACAATCCGTCAATTTCCCAGGTAACGCCGGGCCTTGAGTGATTTTTTTACGGATAATTTTTTTACTTGCGCGTAATCTACGTTGTGCATTTGAAATACAAAATTCAGCTAAAGATTCAGCTATTTCAGTATGTTCGTTTAACCATAAGCTAAAGGCATCTTTAACTACACCGGTAACAAATGCGGCACATTGCCTCGAAGATAAACGTTCTTTAGTTTGCCCTGCAAATTGAGGGTCTTGCATTTTTACTGATAAAATATAACTGCATTTATCCCAAATATCGTCAGGTGTTAATTTAACACCTCGAGGAATAAGGCTACGAAACTCACAAAACTCACGCATTGATTCTAATAGCCCTTGGCGAAAACCATTAACGTGAGTGCCACCTTGAATGGTAGGGATAAGGTTAACGTAACTTTCGCCAATACCTTCCCCTCCCTCAGATAACCAGGTTACTGCCCATTCAGCCGCTTCATGTTGGGAGGTAAAACAACCAACAAAAGGTTCCTCAGGCAAATTGATGTAACCTTTAACTGATTCTTTTAAATAGTCAGTTAGACCGGCTTCGTAACACCAGTCATATTTTTTGTCTTCAATTTTATCATGAAATTTTATTGTTAAACCTGGACAAAGTACCGCTTTAGCTTTTAATAAATGAGTGAGTTTTAATGTAGAGAATTTAGCTGAATCAAAGTATTTGGCATCAGGCCAAAATTTTACTCGTGTGCCGGTGTTTCTGCGGCCAACGGTACCTGTTTCATGAAGTTCTTCAACTTTATTACCATCTTCAAAAGCAATTTCATATACTTTACTATCACGACGAATAGTAACATCTACTCGTGTTGATAGGGCATTGACTACAGAGATACCAACACCGTGTAACCCACCAGAAAATTGATAGTTTTTATTAGAGAATTTACCACCAGCATGTAATTTACAAAAAATTAGTTCTACCCCTGACACCCCTTCTTCAGGATGAATATCAACGGGCATGCCACGACCATCATCAATAATCTCTAAGGACTGATCTGTGTCTAGAATAACGGTGATATTTTGTGCGTGACCGGCAAGCGCTTCATCTACAGAGTTATCTATAACCTCTTGGCCTAAATGATTTGGCCTTGAAGTGTCGGTATACATACCAGGACGATGGCGAACAGGGTCTAAGCCACTAAGGACTTCGATGGAACCAGCATTATATTCTTCGGTCATGTTAAACTTCTGATAGTGTTATTTTTAATAATAAGTTAAGTACGTGCTAAAGCGAATTAAGATTAAAAAAACGTGTTATTTTTGGCAACATTTTTTCAAAATTAACAAAGCGATGATCACCACCTTCTTGTTTAATAAGATGAGCATTTTGGTAAAACTTTATCGCTTGACGATAATCTAACACTTCATCGCCTGTTTGTACCATCAGCAAATAATTATTTTTTAATAAAGTGACCTGCTCTAAGCTTTTCAAATCAGCAATAAAATCTATGGTCACTTGATAAACCTCTTCCGTATAAGGATTGGTCTGCTCACCCAAATACTTATCCAGTAACTGATAAGGTTTAACTGCTGGGTTGATAACAGCGGCAAGTCCTTGATATTTTTCGGCCAAGTAAGTAGCAAAGTATCCTCCAAGAGAAGAACCAATAAAATACCATTGGCACGGTTGGCTCGAATTCTGCTCAATTAATTGTTCAAGTTGTGCCATTGCCGCTTTAGGAGTATTTACTATTTGTGGGCAATAGAAGTTTATGGCTGAAAAATGTTCAGCAAAGTATTGCCTAGTTAACTCGGCTTTTTCCGATAAGGGTGAAGAATTAAATCCATGTAAGTAAAGAATATTTTTGTTCATTATTGGCCCATATTATTTGGTCGTTGTTCATTAATATTCTTTGTATTAATATAATGTACTGATGTTGTTATTTCCCCGTACTTATTTAAATCAAACAATCGATAACCTGGCCCTTGCTCTAAGGCTTTTACACTTGTCGCTAAAGGGTCAAACTGTATTGACGTTGCGGGGCAAGTATAAACTGTAACATCTCCTGTTGACTCAGCAGGGAATAAGGTTAATGCTCGATGAATATGACCACAAGCAATACCTACTATTGATGCATGACTATTAATGGTTTGCCAAAATACATCCGCTTCTTGTAAACCATGTTTATCAATAAAATAACCAACATCCACTGGATGATGATGCATAAAAATGAGTTGTCGCTTGTTGCTATCAACAGCATCGGTGAGCATAACAAGTTCGTCTTCATCAACTCGACCAGATGGCCCTGCTATTATCTTACTTTTACTCTCCACCAGCATAATTTGCCACTTATTATTTTGAATTAACTTATCGGGGATAAAGGGTGAAAATGCAAGGTGCTTGTTAAGCAGTTCAGGTTCATCGTGATTACCACTTAAAAATAACACGGGTACCGAGATTGTACTTTGCTCAATTGCACGAACAAAAAGTTGATAGGACTCCTCGCTATGATCTTGGCTTAAGTCTCCGGTAAAAATCAAATAACTGATGTCTTGATTCTGTTTTATTTCATCTAAAACAGCGATAAGATTGTGATAAACATTTTTTCCACAATGTAGCGCATCAACTTCAGCAAACAAATGACAATCACTAATTTGGGCGATAACAAGAGAGTTATTCAAAGCAACCTCGGGGTCATTAACAAGAATATATAGACTTTACTCATAAAGTAAGCACTCACACCTAAAGCAATGCTAAATCGACTTGACCTAACCTTAAGCAAAGACGTAACCATTCATTCAAAAATAAATTGATTTGCTGTTTTTCATCTGGCTGATGCATATGACTATTAGGGTAATCATAACGAGGTTTAACGTGTCGAATATCTTGACAACTAATCACCTCAGCCATTCGGGCATCATGGTATAAACGCAGAAGCATTGACGGACGAAATAACTTGGCTAACTTAGGTGATGAGTGAGTTGTATTGCTGGTGTTATTTTTTCGAATAAAAACATTAAGGTCTTGGGCAAAACTCACTACTGAGGTATAACGGGTCACTTCTTTTACTGTGACCGTATAAGAGAGAAAATCTGAGATAAAAAAACAGCGCTGTTCACCTACGCATTCTTTATTAGCTAATATTTTTAGCATCAACATGTAGTTAGTGTCACAAAGGTTCATCAAAGAAGATAAATTAAGTTGATATTTCCTAGCAAGATGGCTCATCTGAACGGTCTCCGCTAAGTGCTTTAGCTTGTAAAGAGTGGTAGTTTAATGCCAGCCATTGTAACCCAATGATAGTCGCCGCATTGTTAATTTTTCCTTGAGATAATAATGTCATTGCCTCAGAACGTGGCATAATATGCAACAAAATATCTTCACCTTCCTCTTGTAAACCATAAATTTTATCTTCATTAATGAGTGCAGTGCTATCAATACAAGCCGCATAAAGGTAAATTTTCTCGCTCGTGCCCCCAGGGCTAGAAAAATAACTCATAATGTTAATTAACTGATCTACTGGGATGATTAAGCCTGCCTCTTCTTCAGCCTCTCTAATGGCAACATCTTCAGGGTTTTCATCCTTGTTAAACATGCCAGCAACAAACTCTAATAACCAAGGGTTATGATCTTCTCGAATGGCACCTGGCCTAAATTGTTCTAATAAAATGACTTGGTCTAATAACGCATCGTAAGGCATAAGTACCACAGCATCACCGCGTTCAAAAATTTCACGCGATAATATGTCACTCTGACCCCCGTTAAATAATTTATGAGACAACTGATAACAATCAAGGTTAAAAAAACCTTGAAAACACGTTTTCATACTATGTATTGTTAAGTCTTGTAAACTGTACTTGTGCTTAAACCGAGTTGTAGTAAGAGTTTTTTTTGTATTCATCATAAGCCAAAAGAATTAATGTGTTAAAAGATTTCAAAATAATATTTTGTTACACTAGTATACATTGCTAAACACTTATTTTATTTGGTTAAAATGAAAACCTCTGTAGAATATCGAGCAAACGTGCCCAAAACAGATATTAATTGATGGGCGACAGAATAACAATCTAAATGAAAGGGATTGCCCCAAATGAAGAAAACAATTATCGCGCTAATAATTGGATTAACAAGTGCCACTAGTAGCATCAACCTTTATGCCGAAGACCTACTCTCTGTTTATCAAAAAGCATTGGCAAATGACCCCGTGATATTAAAAGCTACAGCGCAATACATGATAGTACAAGAAGAGATTGAAAGTGTTCGTGCGACATTACTTCCCCAAGTAAATGCTTATGGTGGATACACAAAAAGTGAATCTGAGAGTGAGCCCTTCACGGCCCTTTTACCCATTGGAACAGTAGTATCGACTAATACAGATTCTATGAACTATGGCGTTCGTTTAGATATGCAGTTGTACCATCATGACTCATGGCTACGTTTAGCTACCTCTAAAAAAGCCGCTCATCGTAGTGATATTAACTTACAATCTGCCAAACAAGAATTGATCACCCGTGTATCTCAAGCTTATTTTAATTTATTAAGCGCAAGAGATGACTTAGAGTTCGCCACTGCAGAAAAAGTAGCGATTGAACGTCAATTAGAGCAAACAAAACAACGTTACTCTGTTGGTTTAACAGCAATTACTGATGTACATGAAGCACAAGCTCAATATGATAGTGCTGTGTCTTCTGAAATTATTGCTGAAAATAGTATTTATACCGCTGAAGAAGCTTTACGAGTGATCACTAATGTTTACCCCCGTGAACTTAATATTTTAAATACTAGATTATTTAGCACTTCCAGACCTGTGCCTGATAGCGCAAATGAATGGCAAAAAATAGCAGAAGCAAAAAATTTAGCCTTGATATCACAAAAAGTTGCTGTTGATATTGCCAAAGAAAACATTAACATTTCTCGCGCAGGTCATTATCCAACGATAGATTTAAATGGCAGTTACGGGAGTAATCAGCGAGACTCAGAAACGGATGGATTTGATCCTACTTCTAGCCCATATTTAGATAGTTATTCTGTTGGTGTGACTTTAAATGTACCGATATACTCTGGTGGTTCAGTAAATAGTTCGGTAAAAATAGCCCAACAAAGTTATGTTTCATCGAGTCAAGATTTAGTCTTAACACACCGTGGTATCGTTCGAGATACACGCAATGCTTATAATACCGTTATCGCTGACGTTGCAGTAACTAAAGCTTTTAAACAATCAGTTGTCAGTGCTACCAAAGCATTAGAAGCAACAGAAGCTGGTTTTGAAGTAGGAACTCGTACCATAGTAGATGTGCTTGATAGTACACGTAACTTATATAATGCCAAACGTAACCTTTCAAAAACACGTTATACTTATATTCAAAACGTTTTATCTCTTAAAAAATCAGCAGGCACCATTACCCAGCAGGATCTAATCGATATTAACAAAGGTTTGATGGCCGCAAATAAACAATAACAACGGATAAGCATAAAGCCGTTCACTGAAAGTTAAGCGGCCTTTTACGTACCTCTAATGGCAAGATTGGACGTTGTCGTTGACTGTAACTATTCAGAAAAATAACGCTGGGGCGGTTACCAAGGTGAGAGGCCGCCACTTTACCTTAAAGGCTTTAAAAGTTAATGACTGTTCAAGTTAATGACTGTGGCTATCGAAAAACTAAGACAAGAGTTTTATGTCAACTGCTTCAGTACAGCTTACTCTCCAGCATTAATGGCCATTTGAGTTGTTTTTTGGCTTAATAACACATTTTTCTCACTCTGCCTAACAGAGCCCTACTTGTTTGGCTTATTCGCTTTCCCCGAAATCTCAATTTCTGCCAAGCTTTTACTTTAGCAATGGCTGGAACAAATATATTGCTATTAAGACCATGCTAATTAATATTAGTGGGAGGATTATAAATAACTTGCTGATGCTTTACTCACTGAATAAATGCATCTAGCCGGCGAGTAAGCCTAAGAGTAAATTTTAAAGGCCGATGTTGAGCTGCAGAGCTAAAAACAACTTTAACTTTACCACCTAACTAAGTATAAATACAGATTAGGTAAATGTGATGTCAGAAGTTTTAAAGGCATTGAGAGATCAAAACGCCGTAACTACCCAAGGTATATTAATTTTTGACTCACAAAAAACATCACCTTTAGATAACTTTCTCACCAATAATGATAAATGCAACGTGATTTGAGTCAATTAGTTGTTAACTAAAGGTTATTAATAGGGTTTTAAAGGTTATTTCTACAAAATTTGAGCAATATAACTCGTTACACTGGCACTTAAAAGCGAGACAAAATAAAGATAAATCATCATTGTATATATTTAAGACCTCAACTAGAATGCAATTTATTAGTAAGAAGTAAAGATCAACTTATGAATTTTTGGTTAAAACACATTACCCTCTTAGTCCTTTTAGCGGTACTCGCTTATTTATTGCTTGATAACCGTGAAGTATTATCTTCGATTGTAAAACAAGCAACAGAAAAAAACAGTTCACTCATATCGGATAATAACTCTGATGCTATATCGATACTACCTAACGTTTCCCTTGAAAAATCAACCAACGCAGCGGCTGATGGCCTATCGCGATTTTATGCCAGCATTAATCCTGATATAAATACTAAAGGTCCTAGGACAAGAAACAACGTTGTTTATTTACCAACACCTTCTGGGAATTTAATGAATAGATTAGAAGCTAAAAAAACGGTAACTCGTCCTTATCAAAAAAGTTGGCAAGGCAACGTTAAATCTCGCCCTTTTAGAACTGGATTCACAATACTGCAAAAATTAACTGAATATGCCAGTAGCGAGGGTATAGAAATCATCTGGTGGTTAAACCGTGATTTCATTATTAAAGACCCGTTTAGAATAGAAAAAAATATTCTTGAAACCTCATTTCAACTAGGTCGTTCTGTAGAAGGCCATTTTAAAAATGGCCTTAACGTTTTTTTTTGTTATCGTCAACGTACCATAGTATTTATTGATGAGCCTATAGCTTACCTAAATGATGAATGCTTGATGCTAGAATCAAAATCTGGTTATTGACGTATTAATTAGTTAATTAGTTAAGTTGCTACCCCCGTAAAGCTAAGATAAAAAACCACGACAAATATTAACTATGTCGCCAGCATATTGCTTAAAGACAGTTTTGTCTAAAAGCAACGTTTCATCTTGTAATGCCGCTCTATGGGTTTGATCTCTTAATTTGCAATAAACCTGAGTTAATAGTTTTTTCTGTTCAGTATTAATAATGTTCACCAAGTGCAGTTGAGCAAAGATACTGACATTATCTGAATATTTTGCAATATTAGGATATTGATGGCTATTGTTTAATACCAGAAATTGAGCTAAAAACTCAATATCAACTAAACCACCAAACCCCTGTTTGATATCAATATGGTGATTATCTGATTTATCCAGATGTTTACGCATTTTATTACGCATCTCAATAACATCTTGTGCTAGCTTTTTTTGGTCTCTTGGCAGAGCTAGTATTTGTTGACGTAACCTATTAAATTTATAAATCACATCTTTATGGCCAAACACTGCTCGGGTTCTAACTAGCGCTTGATGTTCCCATGTCCAAGCATCTTCTCGCTGATATTGTGCAAAAGTATTAAAATGCACTACAAGTAAACCAGAATTACCTGAAGGTCTTAATCTCATGTCCAATTCATACAAAATTCCACTTGCCATACGGGTATTAAAAATATGCATAATGCGTTGTGCTAATTTGATATAAAAAACACTAGCAAGTACCTGCACATTACCATTAGTGACCTCCTTAGCTTCAGAGTAATGTAAAAAGACCAAATCTAAGTCAGAACGATAACTTAGCTCTCGACCGCCTAACTTGCCATAACCGATGACAGTAAAGCCTTTGTGTTGCTGTAAAACCGTAGACTCTGGAACACCGAATCGTTCGGCAATTTGTTGCCAAGCTAAGTTAATAACCTCTGAGATAATTGCCTCCGCTAAAGCCGTTAAATGATCGCTTACTTTCATTAGTGGCAATACACCAACAATATCAGCGGCAGCAATACGTAATTGCTGCGCTTGTTTAAAATGCCGCAGGGTATGCATTTGTGCTTCAACATCATCTTCGGGTACGCGTAACATAATTTCACGAAGCTCTAGGGCATAATTAGAAAGCGCAGGAGGGTTATTCAAAAGCTGTGGGTCAATGAGCTCATCAAGCAAAATAGGGTAAGTCGCAATATGTTCCGCAACCCACTGACTGGCTTGACAGAGTTTGATAAGGTGTTTTAATGCCCCTTCATTTTCAAATAACAGCTCTAAGTAAGCTGTTCGTGTGGTGATTTTATTAAAAACGATTAATGTTCGACTTAATGTTATTTCTTGGGCTTGAGTTTGTTGAAGGTGCCAAAGCAGTAATGGAATAAGTTTATCCACAACTTGTCGGCCTCGATTACCAATACTACGTTTGGTAATATTCTCTCTAAAGTGTTTCAGCTCTTGCCAAATAATGTCACTTTGCCAAAAATTTGCTTCTCGCGATATCCACTCAATACACTCCTCATCTTCCCATTTACTATGCCATAACGTCAACCAATGCTCATTTCCCCCTTGATGATTAGGACTTTCTTCACCAATGAGTGAAATAAATTCTTGATGCACACCTGACATATGTTGACTTAAAATAGTAAGAAACTCAGACCAAGACTTAAGGTTCATTACCTGCAATATTCTTTCTTGGTCTAATTCATTGTCAGGTAGTGTTTGTGTTTGCTCATCGTTAAGGGCTTGGATAACATTTTCAAGTCGACGTAAAAATCTATAAGCATTTTCTAATATATATTGACTATTGGGAGATAATTCACCCTCGCTCACTAAAATAGGTAGTACAGATAATAAATGTCGTTGTCGAAGCTCTTTAACTCTTCCACCCCTGATTAGTTGAAAAACCTGAACAATAAATTCAATTTCTCGAATACCACCGGCACCTAGCTTTATATTATTGACTAAGTTTTTACGACGGACTTCCTGAGCTATCATAGCTTTCATTCGGCGAAGTGAGTCAATAACACTAAAATCAATATAACGACGATAAACAAAAGGTCTAAGAGTATCTTCAAGTTCATGATGATATTCGCTATTCCCTAAAAGTCTAGCTTTGAGCATCGCATATCGCTCCCAGTCTCTCCCCTGCTCTTGATAATAATCTTCCATGGCATTAAAACTCATCACTAATGGACCACTTTCCCCAAAAGGACGAAGTCGCATATCAACACGATAAACAAAACCATCCACTGTTTTTTGATGTAATGCGGTGATTAACTTTTGTCCTAAACGGGTAAAAAACTGCTGATTGTCTAAACTCCGACGAGCACCGACAGTTTCTCCATGGAGTGGATATGTAAAAATCAAATCGATATCGGAAGAAAAATTAAGCTCCCTACCACCAAGTTTCCCCATAGCATAAACTAAAAGCGGCATCGCCTTATTTAAACCGTTTTTTGCTTGGGGTACTCCCCACAGTTGCTGACAAAATGTAGTTAACCAATCAAGTGCCCCAAGAATTAAGCTATCGGCTAGCAAAGATAAACGCTCCAAAGAGCTTTCCAAAGGCATGTCTAATAAAAAGTCAGCCACCGCAATACGCACCATTTCTTTTAAGCGGAAACGACGAAGTGCTCGGTGCAATTGGGCTTCATCTGAACAAGGTTTTAATAGCGCTGCGAGCATACTTTGATAGTCAGGGCATTTCTGGCAATAAACCTGAGAAGAAGTAAATAGCTCAATCACCAAATCAGGTGCTTGTATAGCGCTATTGAAAATAAAATCACTTAACGCTAAAACAGCTTTAACGTCAGTTAATTGTGGCTCAGATAAGCGGTCAACATATTCACTATGCTGTTCACTAAATTTCTGCCAGCTTTGCTGTGATTGCTTCTGTAGTAATGAGTTAAACGCTTTCATATTATCGGTAAGACCATTTCTGTAAAATTTAATGTTAGACATATTATGTCGATGGTGATACTAATAACATCAAACATAGCATTTTTGCCATTTATGCCGCTTACTTTCAATAAGGCACAGTTTGCATTATTATACATGGAAGAAATACTTCAACCTTAATTTAGATCGAGTTTTAATTTGAATTTTAGCTTAAATAAGCCACTCAGTTATTCAATTTCTCTTGTAGCCCTATTTTTACTTAGTGCTTGTAGTGATCCACTTAAAGAGCAAATTAAGCAACAAACACCTATAAGTGAAAAACGGGTTGAACAATTAGGTGAAGCCCTTGATAACAATCAGGTTCGTAATGCTAGCTTAATTAACCAATATGCAGAAATAATTGCTAGAAAAAAACCTTCCTTAACGTCACTTGTTGATCAATTTCGCAAAGATGGTACTTCTCAAGGCCCGATGTTCAACGCATTAGAAAACAGGTTAAATACTGTAAAAAATCAGCCTAAGATGTTTGCTAATAACCAAGCGATATATAACGAATTACTCAACATCTATCAAGCGGCTGATCCCTTACTTTATTCAGATGCGCTGAGCGATCCGTTAAATGTACTTGCCGATATGTCTGATGGTGAGTTGCCGCGGGTGAACTCATTATCAAAAGCTCAAAGTAAAAACGCAAATAACGCCCAAGATTTTGGCACTGGTGAGCAGTTAATTGGTAATCCAAGCTATGGTAATTGGCAAACAGGCAGTAATGGTATGTCCTTTTGGGCCTGGTATGGTATGTATTCGATGATGGGTGATTTACTTGGTCGCAGAACTTATTACAATGACTGGGGCCGTTCGAGAAACTACAGTTATTATAACGATTACGGCCGCACTCGTTATAGCTCTCCTTCACAGTTAAAAACACAAACAAAACTTGATACCCGCGCAAGTAAATCCTTTGATAATAAAGGGAAGAAATATACTAGTGCCTACAGCAAAAATAGAACGGGGTCCTCTAGTTTATCCTCACAAAGTAAAACAGCACAAACCAGTGCGAATCGTTTTAGAACAAGTAGCGCTAATAAAAGCAAATCCAGTTACTCAAAATCTACATCAAAAAATGCCAGCTTTAGAAACAGTAGCAGTAACACCTCTAGAGGTTTTAGACGTGGCAAATAGCTTTATGTCTAAATAACTGAAAAAAAATTATATACTTTGAGCAATGTTCAAGTTTTAAAAAATTAATTAGGAAGCACCATGGAAAATTTAATTGATATTACTGGGTTAAATCAGGAATTATTCATATTCTTAGCGATTGATTTAACCATCGCTATTTTATTACTTGGCACTATGCGTTTTGTTTCAGGTTTATCTGCTGGGGTAAATACTAAAGAAGAGCTTTCAAAAAAAGACAACTTTGCCTTTGGCATTAGTTTAGCTGGCAGTATTGCCGCACTAGGCATTGTCCTTACTGGCGCTATTACTGGTGAAACTGCAAGTAGCTATACGATGGAAATTATTGGCATGCTAGCTTATGGTGTATATGGTTTAGTGTTAATTAAAGTAGGCCGGGTGATTCACGACAAAATTGCCTTACAACAAATAGATAAATTGGCACTAATAAAAGAACAAAACCTGACTATAGGCTTAATTGATGCTGCGGGAGTAATAGCAACAGCGATTATTATTCGAGCAGTTTTATTATGGGTGGATGGCTTAGACTTAAATACCTTTATTGCCATCACTAGTGGTTTTATTGTTGCCCAAGCAATGCTCGTACTTGTTACCCGCATAAAAGAGAAACAATATGCAAAAAACAACCAAGATGATAGCCTTCAAGAAGCCTTGAAAAAAGGTCAATTAGCCTTAGCTGTTCGCTATTCAGGTCAAGTCATCAGTACAGCTTTAGCGATAACTGCAGCAAGTCATTTCCTAACTTACAGCCCAGAAACCTTAGTAATGAACTTATTAGCTTGGTTGGTTTTTGGTGTTATTATGACACTTTTAGTGTCGATATTAACCTCTGTAGCCAAGCGTATTGTGCTTATTGGCATTAACTTAGTTGAAGAAGTTGACCAACAGCACAATGTAGGTGTAGCTAGTATTGAAATGGCTATAAGTATTTCAATTGCTTTGATCCTCACTGCATTAATGACCTAGTAGGGAGCTTGAAGTTTGTAGCTGTCAACTTTCAATCGCCCATGCACACTGATAGTCACCTACTCATAACTTCTTATTTTTTAAGATGAAAAAACAAACACATTACCTTGATGATGCTTTACTGATTATCACTATGGCGGTACTTGCCGGTTGCGGCTTAATCTATGAATACCTCTTGTCACATTATGCCGGTCGTGTACTGGGTGTAATGGAAAGTACTATTTATGCAATGATTGGCTTAATGATTGTTGCGATGGGGTTAGGCGCTTTTGCTGCAAGAAAAATAAAGTGTGCTTTTAATGGCTTTGTTTATCTCGAGCTAATTATTGCCTTACTGGGCAGCAGTGCGATATTGCTCATTGGCGGCTTAATTGCAGTTACCCAAATACTTCCGCACATACTAAGTGATACATTCTCATTACCCCCCGACGCCCTCCCTAAAGGTGGTATTTTTAAACAACTTAGCTTTTTAGCTTTTAATAGTCCGTATTTTTTTGGTTTAATACTTGGATTTTTCATTGGTATGGAAATTCCACTGATTGCACGCATCAGAGAAGATATTCACCAACAACATCTCGCCAACAATTTAGGCACCATATATGGCGCAGATTATATTGGAGCAGGTATTGGTGCTGCTATTTGGGTTGTTTTTTTACTTGCCATTGATATCAGTAAAGCCGGAGCCATTACCGCTGCTTTAAATTTATTTGCAGGCAGTATTTTTGTCTGGCGCTATTGGTCAAAGCTTAAGTGGCGAAAAACCTTTGTCAGTTTACATCTTCTGTTCGCTCTATTAATTATGATTATTTTTATCTATGGTAATAATTGGCTCAACCAAATGAGTAACCTACTCTATTTAGATAAAGTAGTTTATAGCGATAAAACGCGTTATCAGCAACTTACTTTTACTGAACGTCATATGGGTTTAGGACAAAAAAACGTCATTAATTTCTACCTTAATGGACGATTACAGTTCTCTTCGATGGATGAAAAAATTTACCATAGTTATTTAGTCTCACCAGTATTAGCTGGCTCGGCACGTCATGAAAATATTCTTATTATTGGCGGCGGTGATGGTTTAGCCCTTCGTGAGGTTTTAAATTGGTCGCCCAAACAGGTTACTTTAGTTGATTTAGACTCAGAGTTGCTTGATATATTTCAAAATCCTGGTTTGCATTTACCCGACAAGCTTGCAAGGCAAATTAGTCATTTAAATCAATTGAGTTTGCAGGATAAAAGAGTTGAAATTATCCGTGGTGATGCTTTTATTGCTATTAATAAATTACTGAGTCGTAAAAGCGTATTTGATGCGATTATTGTTGACCTTCCCGACCCTAGCCATCCCGATTTAAATAAGCTTTATTCCGTTAATTTCTATGCTCGATTACATCAATTGTTAGCGGGAGATGGTCAAATTGCTATACAGTCGACCAGTCCATATCATGCTAAAGCCTCTTTTATCTCGATTGGTAAAACGGTCAAAGCAGCGAACTTTAACCATGTTGAGCAATACCATGACAATGTGCCCAGTTTTGGTGAATGGGGCTGGACCATTGCTACTAAAAATGGTGCTAGCCCGCTTACCCGTTTAAACCAACTAACTGAGCTTCCCATCAAACATAGTTGGCTTAATTTACCTATGATAAAAGCCGCTTTCATTTTCTCAAATGATTTTTATCAAAATAAAAATAAAATAAATATCAATTATTTAGGCAGCCATACGCTTTACCAATTGCATCAAAAAGCATGGCTTAGTCAACAAGGAATAGACAAAAATGAGTAAGGAGGTATTCGCTTCGAGTGATTAAAGCCAAAATGTGGCAAAAAATTTATTTAATAAAACATAGCACAAGACACTTGACATATTATGTCACAATGCTAAATTTAGAACCGTTGACATAATATGTCGACCTGCAAGAATAAAATTGACAATTAATGTCTCAATTTATTTACGCAATTTATACCTATGAGGATTACTATGAACATTCATAAAATAGCTAACTATCTAAATGCGTTAGCTGATTCAGAAACAGGGATGACGTTTGACTGCCAACCAATATCAGGTGAAGTTGATGTGTTACAAATCACTATCTTGGGTCGTGAAGAACTACCAATATTTGTGTCAGTCACTGATGATCAAATTATTTGTATTACTTACCTTTGGGGTGAAGAAGAGGTCAAAAATGAGTGTTTAAATGATATGCATGTCAGCATGTTAGAAATGAATATTCCAATGCCGCTATCTTCATTTTCTAAAATTGGTGATAAATACGTGGTGTTTGGTGCACTATCAGTCAGCTCTAATTTTGATGATATAGAACATGAGCTTACCGTACTTAATAATAATGCACTGGAAGTCATCGATGACATGAGTGAATACCTTATTTAGCCAAAGAATAACGAAAACATCAATTATTTGGCTCAGCTGTAGTGTCAAATAATAAGAAATTACAATTTCATCTACCCCTTGAGGAGTAATATATGAGTATATTTAAAAAAATAATGACCGCTATCCGTGGCGGAGCATCAGAAGTTGGCGAAGCCATTATCGACACCAACGCGACACGTATTTTTGAACAAGAAATCCGCGATGCTGAAAATCACTTAACCAAAGCTAAACGTGATCTCACTGGCGTTATGGCTGAGCAAATGTCAGCAAATCGTGAAGTTGATCGCCTAAAGCGTGAAATAACAGAACACGAAGGCTATGTAGGTCAAGCCCTTGAAAAAGGTGATGAAACCTTAGCCTTGGCCGTGGCTGAGAAAATTGCGAACCTAGAAAGTGAATTAACGGCACAGCAACAAGCCTTTGAAAGTTTCCAAAATAGTGCTAACCGTTTAAAAGAGTTAGTAAAAAAGAGCGAGCGACAAGTTGCTGAGCATAAACGTCAACTTTCTATGGTTAAAACCACAGAAAGTGTGCAAAAGGCAACTTCAGCCATTACCGATAATTTTTCATCAAGCAACTCTAAACTATTAAATGCTAAAGATTCATTAGAACGCATTAAAGCTAAACAGCAAAAATTTGATGACAAAATGAAAGCGGCAGAAATACTAGAAGCTGAGAGTGGTGATGGCGCTCTTGAAGCTCAGTTAAAGGCAGCAGGTATTGGCGCACAAAGTACCAGTGCTAATTCAGTATTGGATAGATTAAAGGCCAAGAAAAATAAAGCATAAGCTGGTTTAAACTAACTTCATGCACTTAAACTTCAGTCTATTTTTAGGCTGAAGTTTATTTTTTATCAAGTTAAACTATTACAGGATCTACCCCTTATGAGTTTCTTAAAAAAAATGTTTGGTAAGAAAGAAAAACAACGAACATTATCTTCAGCTCGAGATCTTAATACGGGTGATATTATTGCATTAACAGACAGTTTTGCCCTGCCGGAGTTATTACGAAGTCAACAGTTTCAAGTGACTAGCGTTAATAGTTATGAATACGAAAATTCCACTCAAACGGAATGGGCCTTAACAGGTGATAATGATCAAGAAGTTTTTTTATCTCTCGATATTGATGATAAAACTTTTCTAAAATTTGCTTTGAAAGTTGAACATCAAGATATTGAAACATTATTTGATTTAGATGAATTTTCAACGTTATTTGATGAGTCCGGTCAAGCCTTTTTAAATCGTCAACAAGATAACAATAAAACCATAAATTGGACGAGTGAACAATATCAACAAAGCATTTACGCAAAAGTAGGTTATTTTCATCGTAAAGATCATCGCTCTCAAACGCTTCCTTCTCATGAGAGTAAAGACAGTGGCGAGCAGTTTGAACTTTATCAATTACTCGATCAAGACCAAAATCGTGGTCTCGAAGTAGAAGTATGGCAGGATGGTGATACCGATGTTTTTTTATCGATTTATCGACCATTAACCGATATTATAGATATGTATCCAGGTAGTTAACCTTAAATTATCAACCATGCTTAAAACAGGATATACCATGAGTCGAAAAGTTCCTGAAAAATGGCAATCATCGATAAAAGCAATCAAGGCAGTACAAGTTGCTTTTGATATGGATGAAAAAATTCAATTAGCTATTAGAACTCAAGCTTTGCAAGCCGGACTAAGCCCCTCAGATAAAATTCGAGACATACTAGGGTTATCAATAAACAAGCGTCCTAAACGCCCTCGTTTAACAGTAAGTTTAGCGCCAGATGACTACAAGGTACTAGCAAAAAAATATAAACTAGCACCTTCTCAACAATTAGAAATAAAAAAAAAGCTGATGGATGAACTTATTCACCATATCAATGACAATAAATAAATTATTTGAAGATTCAAAGAATGAAAATTAAATCTCACAGTATTGATCAATATGGTGTTAAGAATTACAACACAGGCTTTTTATTACTTATTGCGCTAATCGTACTCTATATTACTATAGGCATACTCTCCTTTGCGTTGCTTCACTATGAAAGCATTGCCCCTAACACCAATATCACCAGTTATAAAGACGCCTTTTGGACCCTACAAATGAGCGCTAGTACTATAGGTTTTGGTGATTTTTATCCTGTTACTCTTCAAGGACGATTAATAGTGGCCGCAATGTTTTATTTAGGTGTAGGTTTAGTGGGTTTTATTGGTGCACAATTTATTGACCGCTTTGTTGGCTTTTCTGATACTAATATTAAAAATAGAGAACTAAGAGAACAAAACAAAGAAATCATAAAGCAAAATAAAGTACTCGATGAAAAACTGACAAAATTATTAACTGAAGTGATAAAAAATAAAAAATAAACATTTAACTAGTTGTTTAACAAAAATTAGTTAAATCAAAATACACATTTATTTATTTTATGCCATAATCGACTTGTGTATATAACGCATACTTGTTTTTAAATAATTCTTTGGTACTAATTACAGTTATGATAGCAGTAAATTTCAAATAAAATTAAGGAAAATTATTATGTTAATAAAAAATATATCAGTATTTAGTTTTACATTAGTCGCATCATTAGCCATGACAGGTTGCGCTAATTCTGATGTGCTAGAACAAAAAATGGCCACGCTGACTAATAAAGTTGATAGCTTATCAATAAAAGTAGCAACACTTTCAACCGACGTAACTAAAGTAAAAGCACAACAAAAACAGAGTGCCGAAATGATTGCTGATGTCAAAGCCTCATCTGAGCAAGCTGCTATGGATGCACAAAACGCGACTAAACGTATTGACAATTTGGTTAAATCATATAAAAAATAACCGTCTGCATTGCAATAAAAAAGCACTTGTTTAATAAGTGCTTTTTTGTAGTTATATAGGCTTATCCCATGATAAAAGGATGTAAAGCTCTTACAACTTTAGTTGTTGCCTTTTGATTTTATAGCAATAACCACCCCTTGGGGAGTGTTAAAATAAGGTTGTAATAATTGCCAGTTTTTATCCTTACCCCCCATAAAGTCTTTTACTGAATCAGGGACAGAAATCACTTGAGATTCAATTCCTTTTTGGGTTAGAGGTTGATGGATTTCAATAAGTTTCAAACCTGATTGTTCATTAGACATTTTAACTGGCTGTTCAATAATATGAACTGGAGTTTTCTCCGGTACGTGGTCAAACAACCATTTAATATCATTATCGTACATCCTAATACAGCCAGAACTAGCACGCATACCTATACCAAATCGTTGGTTTGAACCATGAATTAAATATTCACTAAGACCTAAGCGTAATGCATATTTTCCAAAAGGATTATCAAGGCCAGCAGGTACTTCTTTAGCCATATTTTTTCCATGTTTAGCAAAATAACGAGCTCGAGTTTCTTTAGTAGGTCGCCAAACAGGGTTTTTTCTTTTTTCACTGATATAAGAGGTTGTTCTTGGCGTTTCTAAACCTTCTCGTCCGATGCCAACAGGAAATACCATGACCTTATTCTCTTCAGGTACAAAATAATATAATCTCAACTCAGGTAAGTTAATAACAATACCTTCGCGTTTAATAAAAGGTAATAACATTTGTGATGGTATTAACAGATGAGTTCCCTGCTTAGGTAAAAATGGATCTACATCAGGGTTCGCAGCTAATAAAGCTAAAAAACCTACATTATATACCTCGGCAATCTCTTGAAAATAATCACCTTGTTCGACATCATGGCGTTGTAACTTACCAATCAAGCGTTTATCTTTACTAGGAAGTTGATACTCTGTTGCTTTAACACTCCCTCCCATACATAAGATTAAAAAAAACAGGCTAATGAATAACTGTTTCTTGTCATTTTTTTCATTTATCACTTAATTTATTCCATTAAATAACAGCTTACTGTACCGTTAATGTTATCGCTAATTTCGCCAATAAGGCAACATGGCAACTGCAGAATTTCTCGACTGCTCCAACGTTAATAACAAATGTTCAATTTTAGAATCAAGCCATCTTTGTAACTTATCATCACGGCCATCTAGCATTAATAGTTGCTGTTGCAATAACAAAATAGTTTGCAACTCACTAATACCCTGTTTTATATCTAACCAAGGGTTTCTAAAGGCAATTCGGCTACGTTGATTATACAAAGAACCAAACCAACTGCCTGTTAACAAAGATCGTATCAGTAGTTTATGATGAGTAATATACTGCTGAGCACTTAATTGCCGCCCTTTAGGCATAACTTGAATCAAGCACTGTAGACTTGACTCTAATGACGATTGATAAAAGTGGTTGATATCTGATAGTGGCGCCGCTAATTTACTTTGATCGATAATCTCATCAACGCTTACTATAATTTCGAGTAAAGAGAGCTGTAATCGATTAAAGCGAGCACAGTGGAACAGTTCAATAATTTGCTCACTATCAGGAAAGTTATGTTTTTCAGACTTGAGTTGAATAACTAAGGAGTCACTGTAATGCAGTTTTGCACGATAATTACCTGTTTTAGTTGTTAATTCCTTTAAGTGACAAGCATCTTCAACCCAATCTAGTTTTTTAATAAAAAAACTACATTCATTTCTGATTTTTTTCATTTTTGCGTCTAAGCAATGTTCAAACAACCAGAAACCTTGCCTTAATAAAGCCAGTATTTCGGTTATTTTATTTAAAATAGCAAGAGAGGGACTTTCACTATAAGCATCAACTAATTGTTGTAATTTCATTAATCCAAAATCAATGCCGCGAATAAAAGCTTGGTTTAAATTTTCAGGGTGGTTTAGGGGAATAAGTGCTAAATCAATGGATTTATACACATCGGTTTGATATTTTATATTTTTTTCAGCATTTACTGGTGCTTCGCTATTGTGGCAAAGTGCATAACCTCTAGCCGCTTTACTGTGAATACCTGGTCTCATCTGCAAGCCAAAACAAAGTACTTTGGCTAAAGTCAATAAATCAGTCAGGGAGCCGTTTACGAGCTCTAATTCTATCTCACAAATTTTTTCTTGCTGTCCATTTGCCTCAATTATTCCTTGGTCAAAAACCAATTCAATTTGGCTTTGCTGACCATCTAATGCTTCCATGGTAACTTGCCAAAACAAACGTTTAAAGTTAGTACTAAAAAGACTAACCAATTGGTTTTGAAGTGTTTCTATATTATGATTGGCTGGCCATAGTGTTCGCGGAAATAGCGCTAGGATAGGGAAATCGTTATCAATATCAACATTATATTCAGGCCTTTGGTGAAGGCCGCCTGTCACTTTACCCGTCGTTTTTATGGTTTGCTCTACCGCAGAAACACCCGATTGATCGGTGCTTGTTCTAACCCTCAAGCCCATATCTAATTGTCGTAATTGCAAATCAGAGGTATCAAAATAACGATTAACTAATGCTGTTTCCTGACCAAGAAATGTATATTTTTTTTCTTGAAGTAACTTACTGATTTTATCTGCTGTTTGCTTAGTATCACCATTGTTTAAAACTAAGAATTTGAGTTCAATCTCTGTGTTCATATTTTAACTAGACCTCATTTGTGTAACAATACATAAGGTATTGATATTAATGAAAATAAAATTGTTACAGTTTTCCATCAAATTCCCTTTCTTTTTAGACCTATATTTTATTGTATTATGACCACTCTAAGCACATCTAGTAAAGGCTTAATGTTAATATAATGGCTCTATTAGCGTTAACTGTTGGTAGCTTGGTTTTTAGTCACCTCAATGAAAAGGTGGGCTTACTTTACAGCAAGTCCATTGTTCTCCATCCGTCTCATAAGTGCGCATTGGGGACATTAGCCTCAATATTTTAGCCATATATTTTCTAATGAATTAGTTGTGTTATATTACTTATGAGCCTTAATAATACCCCTAAAACAAAGTATTTACATTTTAAGTAATTATTTTCATATTTATCTCCAATAGCGACTGTACAAACATACAACTAAAACAAGTTTCCCCTATATTCAGGAAAATGAGCAAATCGCGCACTTTCGTACATTGATAACTTTAAAATATATTTATAAGTTCTTTAACTAGATAAGTTTTATTGAATTTGCTATTAATAGTAAAAACACAAAAGTGAGCGACTTGTAAGCAGGAAAATGCGCAAATCGCGCACTATTAAATTGTTAGCTGTCTATGAGGATTCGGGTGAAAGTATTACTAGCACTAATTTTATTATCTTCTATTGGGGCATATGTTTATTATGCTCAATCTCAAGATGTTAATGTTGAACTTATGCCACCTGAATTTACTCTTTGTGGGAAAGTCATCACTCGCGAAGATGTGGAATACGTTGAAATTAGAAATTGGCTAAGTGAAAATAAAAGTGGTTGGGACATTGATTGGAATACGCCAATTGCTGGTTTACTATATTCATATCCTTCTTATTCAATAGTCGTTTTTCCCACAGGTGTTCATGTCGGTTATAAAACGGACAATGGATTTACAAGGTTAATAAAATCTAAAAAGCATAACCTTAAAACGTCATGTGAAAGCGTCAGCTAAATCGGGTAGCCAGAGGTATCTAACCTCCAGCCCCCACACCACCCTGCATGCGGCTCCGCACAGGGCGGTTCCCAATG
>JAWUYA010000015.1:0-13401 GCA_034111045.1 Colwellia sp.
GTACGTAGGGCATTTTTATGTGGCGATGATAAGTTTACGGGGCAAAACTTTGACCATCGTAAGCAATGGGTAGTTGATAAAATAACCACGCTTTCAACTATCTTTACTATCGATATTTGTGCGTATGCCGTAATGAGTAACCATTACCACTTAGTTTTAAAAGTTGATAAAGATAAAGCAGATAGCTTAAGTGATTATGATGTAGTTATGCGTTGGAAGCAGCTATTTAATGGTCATATTATGGTTGACCGATGGCTAACCAATAAAGCATCTACTCAAGCAGAAAAAGACAAAGCACTTGAGCTTATTCAAGTATGGCGAGCACGCTTATATGACTTAGGTTGGTACATGCGTTGTTTAAACGAAAGTATTGCCGTACAAGCAAATAAAGAAGATAACTGCAAAGGGCGCTTTTGGGAAGGTCGATTTAAGTCTCAAGCATTACTTGATGAAACAGCACTATTGGCATGCATGGTGTATGTTGATTTAAACCCGATACGCGCGGCTATTGCAGAGACACCTGAAGATTCTGATTTCACTTCCATTCAACAACGGCTAAAAACGGTTGCTAAAGCAGGGGTAAAACAAAGTAAACAAGCACAGCCCGATAATATATTACCGTTTACTTATTATCAGCCACACAGTAAGCAACAAATAGGTTTACCCTTTAAACTCATTGATTACTTTCAATTGGTGGAATGGACAGGGCGATGTATTCGAGAAGATAAACGAGGTGCTATACCTGCGCATATTAAACCTATATTTGAAAGATTTATGGTGAATGAGCAAGATTGGCTTGAAACAATAACTGCATTTAATCGACACTTTATTCACGCAGCAGGTAGCCCAGTAAACATGGCGAAATGGGCGATTTCTACCCAACGAAAATGGTGTGCCACTCATCGAACGTTAAAATTATATAAAAATGTAGTACGTTAACATTAACGCTAAAAAAATTGTCTGCCTGTTAATCGCAGGAGTGAAGGTAATGAGTTACAACAACTTGCTAACTTGATTTGTAATTATGAAGGTAAAAACTGAGACACCTATTTTCATCAAAAAAAAACGTAGCCATTTGAGACGATACTAAATAAAAACTCTTTACGTATCAGTCATACAGCTTAACACCCTAATTTTAGTAGATTAAACTAGGGTAGAATAGATTTTAGTTTAGCTCTGGCATCATCACTTCCTTGAGCAAGTGCGGTATATTCATCGACCAGCTTATCCAAACCAAGATTTTTTTCTCCTTTAAAGTAATCAATATTACGTTCGATTTTTTTTATCAGCTTAGTTAAGGCTACCCCATCGATTAAAGGGCTGGCTTGTTTGGGTTTAAACAACTCATGCTCTTGTGGAAAGTTAACAAAATAGCGCAGTCCGCGTTTACCAACGCCAGATGGAAACAGTAAACCACTACTCACTAGCGATTTTAAATCTCTAGTGGCTGTCGCGGGAGGAGCACCAGTAATTGCTCTATACTTTTCATTGGTCAATCCATCACGAACAAAGCCATCAGCCCCTACAGAAAATATTTTCTTCATCACCTTTTCTTGGCGAGTATTTAATTTAATCTCTGCATAAGTAGCCCAAAATTTTGACTTCTTCAACACAAATTCAACAGACTCAAGAGACTTAGTTTGCGACTCCTTGATTAGCTCGACGAACCATTCGACCCAATCATCAACGACTAATGTTGAATTGGTTCCCCTTAACTGCTGGTAGTATTCCATTCTATTTGTATTGATCACCGTCGAAATACTGAAAAGTGGAGGACGAGAAAAGTCTTGAAATAAGGCATGCTCAGCAATAGCTCTACCAATACGGCCATTGCCATCTTGAAATGGATGAATTGCCACAAACCACAAGTGTGCTATAGCCGCCTTTATTGGGCCTGATAAAGGGCTACCTTCACAGGTAATAGTCTCATCGTTATACCACTGGAAAAACGCATTCATTTCGAGTTCTACTTTATCGCGATTTTCGCCAGGGGCTTTGTAAATAGTTTCTGTTTCCCCATATAAATCTTCCCGTACAACGTCTATTGGTGAATCTCTATAATCACCCTTAATAATTGAATGTACGTAATAATCTTCGCTACCATGTAATAGCAAGTCATGCCAATGGCACAGTAAATATTTAGACATTGGAGTTGAGACGCTTTTACGAACATCAACAAGCATCGCAGCAATGCCTTTCTCTTTTGGAAAATAACCACCACGTTCAGGTTCTTTTAAACCGAGAAACCTAGCTACAGAAGAACGCACTTCTTCTCTGTTTAGTTTTTCACCCTCAATAGCACTGGTACTTAAAGCTTCTTCAACTAACAGGTGAACATAGGCGTCATTATGGTCAGTTGAAGACAGTTGAGACATTGCTCCTTCAACACTGTAGGCCTTTTTTGAATACTCATTTAAACTAGCCGTTACAGGAGAGACATCATATTTAAATAACGGCCAATCTTTACCTTCCCAATGATACATTTGATTTATACCTTAGCTTTCTTTAAATCATTATATAGCCTTTTTTGATTTAATAGTCTATTTTTTATAAATCATTTATTCTTTCAGCGACAAGCTATCCCCAAGAACTACAAATGCCCTAGCAAGCAGACTTAATTTCATTCGCTTGTTAATAGTTATAGTAAATAACTAGTGCTTCATGACCATTCACTTTATCATTATATTCATAATTCAATAGCTAAGATAAAGCCTAATTCATATGCCCGAGTTACTAAAAAGCAACGACAAGATAAACGAAGAGACGGTCTTAAGTCGTTAGTTACCTTTATCAAGCCTGTTCACAAAACTCTTGTTGAACCCATAGACCCAACATCGCTTGTTGGCGCAGCTGAAAACTTTGCTAGGGATGTTTTTGTGAAAAAGGTTGAGGAAATAGCCGAAGAGAAAGGTATGGCAGTAACTCAAGCACTACTTTATGAAAAGTTGTTAATGTCAGATATAAATTCAGCTGAATTAGATGACGAAGGCCTGCAAAGAGATGTTATCTATTTCAATAAATTCTCAGATGAACTTAAAGCTGCTGGCTTATTTAACCGTGCAAAAGCGATAGATTTACTGCTCGCTAAGATGAAACTAGTAACAACTATTAAAGATGTGTTCGTGTCTAAAATTGCTCAAAAAGCACGTAAACTAAAAGGAGAAGTAGCAACTAAAGAGGAGTGTGAGCTGCTCAGTGAATACTTAAATGCATTGCAGGGGCAAGTCGCTTTAGTTGCAATTAACGATGCCAATGTTGTTAGCAATAGTCTGTGATGCTTAAAATGATTCACCTTATTAGCAGAGTCTATTGATATGGGCACTTTCAAATAACCACGATAACTCATGAGATTTGTTTTTAGTTTTTGCAGCCAACGCCAAGCATGGCGTGTTTGACTCTGATTGGTTGCTTGTGCGTAGGCACGGCAAACAGACTGCCCAATAAGTAACAGCGAGATAAAAACAAATAGCACCACATTGGAATATCGACGTTTAGGCAGCTTACGAGAAATATCAAGTTGATAAGTGCGGCCACACCCTTGATGACCATAGCGATTACAACAAACAATACGTTTACCTACCGCTTCTCTACAGGCAATTGAATGTTGTTTATAAACAAAACCATGAGAAATGAAATGTTCATGCTTTAAGCAATATTGACATTGCAGTGATGGTGTAGATTTCAATGTTGAAGTGAACTGCTCAATGGCAGGTAAATCTTTGAAGAATTTTTGCATACAAAGAGTAAACAAAATAACAAAAATGAAGGCAAGATAAATTTGTTCGCTGTTTAAGTGAAATTTACTTTATCAAATTCACGTTATAACTAGGTATTACTGACTTGATAGGAGTTTGAGTCAATATAACCTGATCGGTTAGTTGGATGTTGGGAAGTTACAGTAAGCAATGGATTGGCGGTCATCGACAGCAAGCCTCAATATTTAACTGAAACCTCTAAGTGGATTATAAATTCCCCTAAACAGCATCAAGCTGGTATTCGTGTAGGTGTAATTTATTGATTTATCGTTTCACCAGCTAAATTAACTTAATAACTTAATAACTTAATAACTTAATAATTTCATAAGTTATAAGTTAATAAAAAGATCGGGACCCCAAGCTTTGTTGAATAGTTGAATAGTTGAATAGTTGAATAAAAAAGTTTATGTGTCTCGCAATCTTTTTAAAAATAGCTTACTACCAAATTTAGGTAAATCTACGCCTCAATGCTTCTCTTACTGCAAAAGAGATAACGTTAGGCTAAGGGCCAAACATAAGTCTCAAACAAATAAGCCGCTAATATAATTCCGCCCACATTGATTGCAAGAGCCAAAAAAACTCTCCACAGCGTCCAGTACTTAGTTGAGTCTGTTTGTGTGCCGGATGGCTCGGGCGTATTTTTATTGATTGCGACTACTTGTAGAGGCACATCTAAAGCCTGCAGCAGTTCATCCCGTTTTTTTTCAGTGTACCTACAATTCGCGACTGTAATTCTGTGATTTGCGACATAGAAAGGAATGAGTGCTGAAAGGTAAATGCCGAGAATAAAGGCGTAATATTTTGCCTTATGCCAGCTACTAGGCCAAAAACCTTCAGGTTCGGGATAAGACAAAACCAATACCAAGCTCGCTGCAACCAAATGAAGTAATACCCAGGGTATAAATACAACATATTTTAAACGCTTAATGTTTCTAACAGAAAGCTCGTCAACCCATTCCTCGCTTTGCACTTGTGCCTTGTAAGCGATCCTTTGCCTGGTTTCAGCTTGCTCTTGGCATAAATCTCGATTTTGACGGATATAGTCTGCGCAGCCAGTTCCATAAGATTTGCGCATTTCTTTGTCTTCAAAGTGGACATAAGCCATAGATATGACTTCGCCATTATCATTAAAGACAAAATGCACTTTCGGGTCCGCTCTATAAGTGAAGATAAATCCTTTTGTTTCATGACGAATGCAAAAAGATGAGTGGCAGGCTTCATCAACTCCAGCGGCGTAAGCCATATCGAGCATATACTGCGAGGTAGCACCCTCAATATTTTCTTGGGCGATTCGGGCAAGAAAACCATCAATTATCAACTGCCGTACCTGGTCATGATAATGATGGCTAGGCCTACAACTATATGTAAGGCTACCATCTTCGTTTAGAACATAATCATATTGGGCAACGTCATATTCTATATTATAGCCCCAGCCATATGCGTACTGTCGCTGCTGTTGCACGGCATCATAATGGCGACGGTCTTGCTCGTTCAATATGCTGCGACGGCAAGCAGGACAGTGATCCCATAGGTTGCCTGAATAATTGCAAAAGTATGAATCATAGCAACGTTCGCAGCTTCTCATGTGGGACAAAGGTATACCTTACTTTGTTGTTATAGAATTATTTAGCGCTGATTATAACGCAACTGTATACACCAAACATCCATTTTTTGTAAGAGCTATTGTTCTTTAATCTGCAAATTAACGACATCAGTTGGCATAAACAAAGGGGGTCAGGTCTTGTCTTTTGCTAAAATATTTAATATGTTGTTGGTGCACATCAAAAAATGAATTTATATTTCACCATTTTGATTTATCCGTATAAACATAATAAGAAATTAAACTAGAACAAAAAACAGTTGGCTTTTTGTTCACAGCGTTCACTTAATTTTGCCAACAATTTTTTCCCATTATTTGGCCGTTAAACGTCATTAAGGAATTAACCATGGAAGTAGAATATAAAATCGATGAAAACATCTCGGTAGCGCAATTTACAGGATTATTAAAGCGCTCAACTCTTGGTGATCGTCGCCCAGTTGAGGATGTTGAATGTATGCAAGGAATGATTTCTAACAGTAATTTGATAATTACGGCGTGGGTTGGAAATATTTTGGTGGGCATATCCAGATGCGTAACAGATTTTCATTTTTGTTGTTATCTATCTGATTTAGCCGTTGATTCAAAATACCAAAAAGATGGAATTGGTAAGAATTTACAGATAAAAACCCAAGAGCAATTAGGGCCAAAATGTATGCTTATTCTTTTAGCTGCACCTGCCGCAAATTCATACTATAAACATATTGGCTTTACCCACAATGAACGTTGTTGGATACTAAATCGTAATGAACAAATTAGCATTTAACCAGACGCAACTATCGTACTTGATAAAACTGTGATCTTTTTTGAAAAAGCACTAAAAAAACCTCCAACTTCACCAAGCCGTTGTGCTTGTCGTTATGAGTAATTAATTTGAACATTAATCTCCGTCCGCTAAATAAAAATGACAATAACTACTTGAAGTAATTGATTCAATGAAAATTATGCACTCTGGAAAAAGAATTGTACTCAATATTGAAAAAATTGATGAGCATAAAAAAACAATCAGGAAAAGATCAAGCGTAAAGGTTTTTATAAGAAAAATGGCTTTATTTCATCTTGTTATATTGTGAAAGAACCCGGAGAAAAACTTGAGATGCTTATATTTGGCGGTAGTATCAGTAAAAAAGACATAAAGGCAATGTACAAAAATATTTTTGGTAGTATTATTGGCTTCTTAGTTAGGCCTAAAATCATTAAAATATGAAGTAATACTTTTGCTACGTAGTTCATACAAGCTTTTAAACAAGGACGCTTATTTTAGCAAACTATTATCATTCCCTTATTGGGCCGTCATTGTATCCCATTTCAATCAACAAAAAGCCGGTACTTAATAAGATTAAGTACCGGCTTTTTGTTTACATAATGTGGTCGGAGTAGCAAGATTCGAACTTGCGACCTCACGTCCCCCAGACGCACGCGCTACCAAGCTGCGCTATACCCCGAATTGCAAGCTGGGGATTGAACTGCTTGCGAGGTGTATATTAATGATTTATTGGGTCAATGCAATCAAAAGTCTCAAAAATTATGTAATCCTTTATTTTTGCTGTTTAATTGTTCACTATTTAGTTCAAATTCACTAATGTTACGCTATTGAGCGCTAGCTTGACTGAATTTTTTGATAAAATTAACGCCATCAATCATTAATGGAAAATCAGAGTTTTCGACTATCGGTGCGGCTAATTGCCTAGAATAACTTTCAAAATTACCATTTTGGTCAATAAATACCGATTTGTCTTTATTAAACACCATAATACCGCTTTGCATGGTATTAGCGATAACTCGGTCTTGGTTCAGCGTTAATAAGTCAGCGCCATTACTGTAAGCATTAGTGGTATTAATATCGGTTAATGAGCAAGACAACCAGTTTTTCATTAGCGTTGGTTGTAAGTCCATATGACTAGTAATACTGGTAATATTTTTACTGTTAGCCTCAGGGTAAATTAACAATGCGGGTTTAATGGTTAAGCTGGTGTCAAAATCACGGTTACCAATTGAACTCACCCAAATAATATCGGGCTGTGTTTTTTGTTTTTGCGCGAGTAAAAGGGCATCCATATACAACTCAAACTGGTATTGATTGTTTTTAGGGAAATAGATTAAATGCAGACCTTGGTTAATGTTATTGAGTTTATCGGCAAAGACTAAACTTGAGATATCAGCCAATTGTGTTTTATTTTCAAATAAATGTTCAAACCAAAAAGTGGCTTCATCATTGTTTTCTTGTCGGCCAATAACCGTAAAACTACGGGCTAAGTTTTGCTGTGCTATGGCTTGAAATAACAGTGGTTTTATTTGCTGTGTTAATACACTTTGTTGATAAATGGTTGGCAAACTAAACAATAAATTAAACCAAGAGTTTTCTTGTAATGCGCTGTCAATATGATGATTGAGTCGTAAGCTGGCACTATTTGAGCGATTTGCAAATTGTGTTTGATGTTTTTGAGTTAATAAGTCATCCGTTAAAATAATAAAAACAGACTGGTTATTGTTGTTGTCTTGTTGGCATTGTTCACTGCCAAGTTGTGGGTACGGTGGAATATTTTTGGTAAAAGATAATGGGCTGGTTCGTCGCTCGTTATAATCTTCCAAATTAAACATTTCATATTTAGTTAATAAGGTTTTAGCGGTTAATGGATAAGACAGCGGCAGTACCGTGTCTTGCCTTAATATATCGTAGTTTACCGTGGCATCTGCCCAAATATGAGTAATATGGCTGAAAAAGAAGGCGGCAACCAAGCCAACAATGATAGGCCGGGCAAATGTTGTTTTTTGTAATTGTTTTAAATGCTTCCAGGCGTAATTACTGATGGTTAATTCAAAAGTGAGAATCACCATAAATAACATTAAGAAAAGTGAAGCAAACATTTTACTGTCGTCTTTTATTTCACTGATAATCACATCAATAATTTGCGAACTAGAGGAGGCATTTAAATGATACCCCAAACGACTATAAATAAAGGTATCTAATACTAATAGCATTAAACCTAAAGTGAATATAATTGATGCTGTGGTTCTTATAAAACGGGTGTTTGGCACTAATAAGGTGATCGGAAATACAATTAATACAAAGCTAATAAACGTTAAGAAAGCCATATGGCTTGCCCAAGTAGTGATCAAATATAAATAGCCGATTAACGAACCCGGGCTCGATTCATTAAAAAAATATAAGGATGAGAGCGATATGGCCGCGATAATATTAAAAAAAGTAAACCAGTGGCTCCAACTAATCAGTGGTAATAGTTTTTTACTGTATTTTTTAGAGTCAAAAGAGAACATTAATTATTCTTATTTTCAAATGTTAAGGGCGCAAAGTTACAAATACGTTATTACTTTACATTAAATTTTTATTATAACGGTATTATTTAATTGAGTTTTTTAAAGCGACTGAAAAATTATCAACGATCGCTTGACGTTTATTTTCAGGAACTTGACTCTTGATCACCTCGGTAATGGTGTTACCTAGGCACATAAGGGCGAGATCAGATGTTGCTTTTTCTTCGACCAAGACATCAAATAAATTTTGGATGATTTTTTCTACTCGTTCGTTAGAATATTTTGAAACAATAGGCATAAGGCGTTCTACAATCAATAAGTTAATGCCGCCTATAATATCACAAGGTGTATAGGGCTTCATCTTCAATTACTGATTTTTCAAGTATCGCTTTCTCTGGACTGACTGGGTACTATTTAGCTACAATATGCGGTAAATTTATAACGTTTTTCAGTAAGCCGTTTAATTATTCTCAATGCTTATTAAAAAACATCACAAGGTAACCGTACCCCCTTATGAGCTTAATCATTTCAAATATAGCCCTGCATTTCCTCTCTAAAACAGAAGAAACCAATGAAGTTACTTTGCGTTTTGGCCCTGAATCAATCGATGTAGGTACAAAAATTAAAAATTTTGTTGACTCCCTACACACTATTTATAACGCAAAAGGAAGTAAAGCATACGGGCAATTTTCTGCAATGCCCAGTGAGGGAGACAACGCACGCTTTATTGATGTGATGGAAAGCTATCTTGGTGAGTCTCAAAATTTTTATGACTTTAGTTGTCAAGCCGCTAATTTACTGAAAAATGAAGTCAGTAAATATGATCTAGGCGAGATGGGCTATTTAGTTGTTTGTCATTATGAATACCTAGGCGGGCGTTATTTATTGGTTGCCATTATACCAATATCTGAGCATTACTCAGTAGATGGTGAGTTGAATATATCAGCGGATCAACACCTTGATACTAATCGTTTGCAGCTAGCGGCCCGAATAGATCTATTTGACTATCAGCAAAACCCGGAGAGTAATCGTTATGTGTCTTTTATTAAAGGCAGAGCGGGTCGTCAAGTCTCCGACTTCTTTTTAGATTTTTTAGGATGTGAGGAAGGATTAAATTCCAAAGCACAAACACAAACGTTAGTGCGGGCGGTTGAAGACTTTGTTAATGTCACTCAACTCGACAGTAACGAAAAACAAGAAACACGAAAAGAGTTACTCAGTTATTGTAAAGAGCAAAAGTCGGCATCACAAGATGTGTCTTTACAGGAGATCGGAAAAGTTATTTCTAAAGAAGACAAAGGGCAAGACTTTTATACGTTTTGCCAAGACCAAGCTTATCCTATAGAAGAGTCATTTCCACATGATCAAACCGTGGTCAGTAAAATCACTAAGTATGCCGGTTACGGTGGGGGTATTAGTTTAAGCTTCGAACGCAGCCACTTTGGTGAAGAGGTGGTTTATAATCCGGCTAATGAAAGCATTACCATTTATAAAGTACCCCCTAATTTAAAAGACCAATTGTTAGCGTTAAGCCAAGAAGACCCTAATTAAACAGTAAATAACCCGATAATTAACTCTGTTTCTGTTAATAATGTTGCAGCACCTTCACAAAAAAAATCGCTGCTAGTTGAAGACTCAACAGACCCATAATTTAACGAATTACTGTGAATTAACCGCTTAATGCAATAACGCGTTACCAGTTAAAATAGTTAATATAAACAATTTTATTATAATATAACAGTTAGTTAACTGATGTATTTACGGAGAAGTATGAAAAAACTAACGATTACTCGCCCTGATGATTGGCATGTTCATTTACGTGATGGTGACGCTTTAACCACAACGGTAGACGATATTTCTCGCTATTTTGGCCGAGCCATTGTCATGCCTAACTTAGTACCGCCGGTGACCAATGCTAAATTGGCAGAAGAGTATTACCAACGTATACTCGCCGCTAAAACCCTGAACAATAATTTTAAGCCCTTGATGGTTTTATACCTTACCGATCAAACGACAATTGAAGATATTATTGAAGCGAAAGCAAGTGGTTTAGTTTTTGCGGCCAAATTATACCCTGCAGGGGCAACAACCAATTCTTCATCTGGGGTTACTAACGTGGCTAACATCTATCATGTGTTAGCCGAAATGGACAAAATCGGTATGCCGTTATTAATCCATGGTGAAGTTACCGACAGTGAAATCGATATTTTTGATCGAGAACAGGTGTTTATCGACACCATATTAACCCCCTTAGTGAGCAAATTTACATCACTTAACATAGTGCTTGAGCATATAACCACTAAAAACGCGGTTGATTTTGTTAAACAAGCCGGCGATAACGTTGCCGCCACCATAACGGCACATCATTTATTGTTTAATCGTAATCACATGTTAGTGGGGGGTATTCGTCCCCATTATTTTTGTTTGCCTATTCTCAAACGAAATATTCATCAGCAAGCACTAATTGAAGCTGCCACTAGTGGCAATAGTAAGTTTTTCTTGGGCACTGACTCTGCGCCACATGCTATACACGCTAAAGAGTCGGCTTGTGGTTGCGCTGGCTCTTATACCGCTCATGCGGCTATTGAATTGTATGCCGAGGTATTTGAGGCGGCAAATTCTCTTGATAAATTAGAAGCTTTTGCCAGTATTAATGGTCCTAGTTTTTATCAATTACCGATCAATAGCGATACCATTACCTTAGAGAAAGTTTCATGGCAGGTACCTCAGTCCATAAGCTTTGGTAACGAGCAGGTGGTACCTATTCGTGCGGGTGAACACATTAAATGGCAGTTAAGTGAATAAGGGTTAGTAAAAATATGCAGTTGTTTGTAAATAATTTAACAGTAATTGATTTTTCTTTTCTATGTAAAACCCGTGGTATTGTGGGCGAAAGTTTGATTGTAGATGTGCTACTTGACGGCGAGCTTAATGAAATGTCTATGGTATTAGATTTTGGTATCGTTAAAAAACAAATTAAGTCTATTATCGATGAAGCTGTTGATCATAAACTTTTGTTACCACTATTAGAGCCTGGCTTGTTGGTAGGTAACTCACTATATAATGAGGGCCATGAATTCGTTGATTTTAATTCAACGGTTGGCAGTTATTACCTGCAATCACCGGCATGTGCCTTTGCTAAAATCAACTCAACAGTTATTGATATTGCTGCAATAAAAGCGCATTTAACGGTGATAATTATGGCGCAATTACCTGCCAATGTTCAAGGGCTCACAATAACCTTACGTACAGAAAATATTGACAGTGATTATTATCACTATACCCACGGTTTAAAACTCCATGACGGTAATTGTCAACGTATTGCCCATGGGCATAGATCAATCATAAATATTTTTGAAAATGGGCAACGCTCTACCAAAAAAGAAGCGCTTTGGTGTAAACGCTGGCAGGACATTTATATTGCCAGTGAATGTGACCGTATTGAACAAGCAAACGCTCAGTTGTCTGAGCATGCCATGAGTAATGTGACGCCCGATCATCATTATTTTTCATACTCAGCACCGCAAGGCCGTTTTGATATTGCGGTACCCAGTAATGTGCTCGAAGTGGTTGATTGCGACTCTACCGTAGAGTTATTAGCTGACTGGATAGCCAGACAACTAAAAAAACAATCTGCGGCAAGTGTCTTTAAAGTGATCGCTTTTGAAGGTGTGGGTAAAGGAGCAATTGCTAGTGCGTAACTTTACTTCAAATATAGTGCTTAAGCCGTTATTGATGCTGAGTTTGTTTATCACATTAGCAGCACAAGCCAGTGATAATAACATCATTTTATCAGGAGAATTAAAGCAGGGCGGTTTGATCCTTGGTAAAACTCTGCCAAATAATACGGTTCACCTCAATAACAAAATGTTGCCTGTGTCTGCCAATGGCGATTACGTTTTTGGTTTTGGCCGTGACGATAAAACGAGTTATCACTTAGTTATCACCACACCTAAAGGTGAAAAGCAGCAAAAACGCATCACTCCAAAAAAGCGCCAATATCAAGAGCAAAGTATAAAAGGCATTGCCAAAAGCATTATGCAACCGAGTGCTAAAGCCATTGCTCGTTCAAAAAAAGACAGTGGTCAAATACGCGCGGCAAGAAAAGTCTCAAGTGAGTTAAGCGCATACTCTGCTGGCTTTATTGCACCGATAGACGGAGTAATCACCGGTGTATATGGTAGTCGCCGTATTTATAATGGGGTTAAAAAAAGGCCACATTTTGGTTTAGATTACGCCGGTAAAATAGGCGATCCGGTTAAATCACCGGCAGCAGGTACCATATTACTTTTCGTGCCTGACATGTTTTATTCCGGTGGCACTATGATCATTGATCATGGCCAAGGCGTTACTTCAACTTTTTTACATTTAAGTAATGCTTATGTCAATGTTGGAGATATTGTTAAACAAGGCCAAGTTGTTGCCGCTGTTGGTAACAGTGGCCGAGTAACGGGCCCGCATTTAGACTGGCGAATTAATTGGTTTAACATCAAGATAGATCCCGCGTTAGCGTTGAAAATAGACACTATAAAACTTAAGTGACATTTACTGATAAGTTAAATTTCATTTAAACGCTATGTAAGTTTGGATTAACAATAACAATAGGGATAACCACCCTACAAGCTCACATGTCCACTATGTCCGATACTCTTCAGTATTGGACATAGTGGATGTAATGGTTTAAGCTTGCTTTATATCTACTATCTACTTGGTTTTTAAATAATGTTGTTAAATAAGCCTGTCCCTTTATATCCACCTTATCTCGATTTATGC
>JAWUYA010000016.1:0-79485 GCA_034111045.1 Colwellia sp.
GCTTTCATCTGCTGTAATTGACTATTAAGCAAATGTTGATGTAAATAATCGCCCACGACATTCGGTGCTACTGAATCTTCCTGGCACTGTAGGAGCAAACAGGGTTTGTCAAAACCAACCAGATCAGAACGGTTATCCGCCAAAAAAGTTGCCTTGGCAAAACGCTTCGCAATGGGGGGATCCATGGCACAAAAACTCGCATCCAGTTCTTCTACCAGTTCAGGCTGTTCGGTTTTGTTTACAACAATACCGGCGAGATGACTTGCCCAGCCTGGTTGATTGCGTGAAATCATATCGAGCAAACCCTCAACGTCTTCGAATTCAAAGCCGCCTATGTAATCTGGTAGGTCATTCAAATAGCGTGGCGTTGGGCAAACCATGATTAACTTCGAAATTCTATGGGGAATTTCGATGGCGGCTAACAAGCCAATCATACTGCTGACCGAGTGCCCTACAAAGATCGCATCTTGAAGATCAAGTGCGGTAAAAACCTCTTCAATATCTTTGGCATAACCGGCTAAACTTGAATAACGCACTGGATCATAAGCATCAGGATCAGACAAACCTGAGCCAACATAATCAAATAATACCACCCTATATTCATCTTCAAAGGACGGACTGACTTTACGCCACATAGCTTGATCACAACCATAGCCATGAGCAAAAACGATTGTTTTTGATCCTTCTCCGCTTACTTTGACATTGTTTCTATTGAAGATGTTCATAGTATTTTCTTTTACTCGCTATTTAAAAGGAAATAGAAGTTGATTTTTCAAATTTTTAATTTTTCAGCTAGGCAAGCAAAACAAGGGGGGGGGGGCACCTAGCAATATGCTGGTAGATTCGGTTTGATTTTGGTCGAAAATAACAACACATCAACACTAACTCATGTATTAATCATAACATAGCAGATTGTCTATAGGTAAAATAAAACGTCATTTTTCCTAAAATCAATATATTAATGCCTTATATTTACCTGTCTTTTATATCTTTAATTGAGCGAAATCCAGCTATTTTTCGTTTATTAATCAACTGTTTTCACATAATTCAGAATTTTGAACAAGTGCTTCCCGCTGTTGTGTAAACCAGCTCTGAATATTGAGTATGATGATGAAATGAAACATCACTGAAACATTAGTGAAACATTAGTGAAACATTAGTAAAGAGAAACATTAGGACATATATACTTTATTGATTAAATAACACCTCTTTACTATGGTTAAATAACCAACAGTAAAGAGGTGTTCAACATGACTCAAGCACGAAGCAAACAAGTATCCCTTCAAGACACCCGTTATTATCACTTAATTTCTCGCTGTGTACGGCGTGCCTATTTATGCGGCGAAGATAATCACAGCAAACAAAGCTTTGAACACCGCAGACAATGGATGGTCAACCGTGTTCGCTTTTTAACCTCAGTTTTTGCTATTGAAGCGGTTTTTTAAAAGAACATTCATTAAAAAAAATACTCGTTGTAAGTCATGTTCGATAAAGCACTTTAATGACATGCCAACCAAATTTAGTTTTAACTAAATGCGGCTCTAATATTGCCCCTTTAAAGGCTATTTTATCAAACTGAGGTACCATTTGCCCTCGTTTAAACTCGCCTAAATCACCGCCCTTTTTACCAGAAGGACAGGACGAATATTTTTTAGCTAAGGTTTGAAACTTAGCACCTTTACTTAACTGCTTAATAATATCTTCTGCAATTTCTTTGTGCTTAACCAATATGTGGAGTGCGTGTGCTGTCGATGCCATGGATAAACCTTTTTAATACCGTTTGATGACTCATTTATTATAATCTTATTTTTCGGACATAAAAAAGCCCCAACTCTTTCGAATCAGGGCTTTGTATATATGGTACCGCAGGACGGACTTGAACCGTCACTTCTTTCGAAACCGGATTTTGAATCCGGCGTGTCTACCAATTCCACCACTGCGGCAAAGGAATTCAAGCTGTTTAAGCTTTGCAAAATTTTCTGAATTTTTCCAAATAACTTTGCAAAACTTTGCAAGTAAATCTTGCTAATTACGTTACCACTATAAACTTACTTTTCAAAGACTTATCAAAAAACACATCGAATACCTAGTGCTTTTTTAATCCATCTTACCTACCAATGCCTACACTTATTAATAACAAGTGCTTAGGAGACGGGCATTATACAAAAAGCAGCCTTATTGGCAAACTATTTTTTCTATTATCGGTGTTGGGTGTTCGATTAACATACATTAATAACTTAATATGGCTTGAAATTTATATTAACGAATAATAACTAGTCACTCTCATTGTCATTCACTGTCACTGTCAACCGTTAAAAAATTTGCCTGCCTCTGGCTATTTACTTTCATGGTATTAAGTTTAGTGATTACGCCGCCAAGCATCTGGTTAAAACGTTCAGCGGTTTTAATGTCAGTAAATATAGGTTCAAAATTTGTTTTCCATGTTTCAACCCAGCCAGTATCAATAGCCCCTTGAAAATAATTAAGCGCCTGAGACTCTTCATTTTTTAGTATTTTAATCGCCATCATATTATAGTAATAAGAGGAGTTATTAGCCGTTTTACTGACACTGTTTTCTAAATGGTTTTCAAAATCTTTAAGTATTGCATCGCCCTGATCAAATTGTTTTAACTGTTGATAGGCATAGGATAACTGTATCGCTAATTGGCCATCAGCAAGATGATAGAATGCATTGGTGTTTGTTGAGGCTTTGAATTTAACGAGTATATTAACCGTTTTACTGTACTCTTGTTGATAAAAAGCGATTGCCCCCTCAATTAAGGCAGCTTTTGCTGTGATTGTTTCAGCGTTTACACTCATTAACTTGAGGTAATTAAGCGCTTGATCTTTTTTACCTTGAACAGCAGAGTATCTCGCATTGAGCAGAGTCACTTCGTTAGCAGAAAAAACTTGAGAATGATTGTTGGCAAACATAAACCATTGTTCGGTTGCTGAAAAATTAAACATATCCATGTTAGCAATGATCAAGCCATTGAGTGCAGCTTTGTTCACAGGGTCAACGGTTAAGGCCCTTAAGTACATACTAATAGATTCATCTAATCTACCTCTGTTTTTTAAAATATCTCCGGCCAAATTATAAGCACCAGGATAATAGGGGTCGTTGCCAATAATAAGAGAAAACAGCTGCATTGCTTTATCTTCTGCGCCAATCAAATAATAACACCAAGCAACATTGTAAGCCGCTACCGGGGATTTAGGATCTAATTCATAAGCTTTTTCAAATAGCTGATGGGCACCACCAATATCTCCTTGTGATTGTAATAACGTGCCATACCACATGTATGTCATTGCATAACTTGGATTAATATCAATAGCTTGCTTAAATAACGCAATGGCTTTGTCTTGATTGGTTTTGGTGTATAACAAACCTTGTGATGCATACGCCGCTGCAAGTTCATTATCTATTGTCAGTGCTTTATCAATGGCGGCTTGTGCTGCTGCATTGGCCTTATTTTCTGGCAAATTACCATATAAGGCTAAAAGTATATTGGCATCGGCAATACCAACAAATGCCCGGGCATAGTTTTCATCATACTTAACTGCAGCGTTAAAATGTGTCAGTGCCTTTTCTAAAGAAGGTACCGTTCTGTGACTTAGTTCGGCTTGTCCTTTGCCGTATTCAACCATGGCATCAACACTTTGAGTGCCAACAATAAATTGCTGTTTCCTTGGTTTTCCTAACACTGTAATTTTCATTTTTTCAACTACTGACTGAGCAATATTATCTTGTATTTGAAATATATCGCGATATTGTCGATCATAGGTTTCAGACCATAAATGCTTACCCGTGCTTACTTCAATCAGTTGCGCGGTTACTCGTATTTTATTTGATACGTCATTTTTTCTAATGCTGCCTTCAAGAATAATATCAACGCCCAGCTCTTTGCCTATTTCAGTAATAGTTTTAGTTGTATTACCTTTATAAGCAAAAGATGAAGTACGTGCCGCTACTTTTAAGTTGGGGATTTTCGCCATTAAGTTAAGTAGCTCCTCTACCATACCATCAGCAAAAAATGCATCTTCGGGATCAGCGCTAAAGGGAACAAAAGGTAAAATCGCTATCGACTTTTTCAGCTTTTTCCCTACTTGGCTTGCCCCTTTATTGTCTATTGATAATTGAGGCTGATTAGCACTTTGGCTATTCTGCGGCTCCAGTATCCACTGGGTTAATAAAGTAATAACAACTGCCATAACTAAAGATCCCGCAACAGCAATAGTGGTTCTAATATTTATTGCTGGGTTACCATGCTCATTATATCCATCATTTGCCTTGATCCTAACAATGCCTTTAGCGGTAAAATTATATAACCACGCAAAAACCAAGCTGATAGGAAAGCCGATGATAAATATTTTGAGTAATAACGTCATCACACTATCAGGTAAGCCTAATGCGGGTACGGCCAAATCTGCTATTTGAATAAGTGGCCATGCAGAAACAGCATAAATGGTAGCCACTTTAAAAATTTGCCGCTGCTTTAATTGTTCTAAAAGACTGTCCAATGAACCCTTCCAATAATAGGTTGATGCCACAATATAGAGGTTATATCAGTGAGCTTTTATAACTGAGCTTGGTATCAGTTAATAGTAGACATGATTTCTTGTTAGTAAAATTAAAACCTTTACTGAGTCTGCATTATTATTGAAATTTACTAATAAATGTTATTATTAGGGATGAAGCTATACCCTTGATAGTCAATTTGTTAGACTAGCCAAAATTTTTAAAATGTAGCGCTATGACTTCTCCTTCTGTTAATAATTTTCCTCGAGCGAGTTTTATTCGCCGTTTTGGCTCTTGGGTTTATGATCTTTTACTGGCGTTTGCTGTGTATATGGTGGCGGGAGCTGTAGCGTTTTTGCTATTTAATCTGCTGATCAAATTTGGTTTCATTTCTATGGCGGGGTTTGACCACGCTATTGATTTAAAAAGATCCTCTTTATTATATATCCTACTTGTTGATGGCTTTGGTGTATTTTGGATAGCTTTTTTCTTTGTTTGGTTTTGGTCACGTAGTGGACAAACATTGGGTATGAAAGCGTGGCGTTTGAGAGTACAAAATCAAGACGGAACTCGCATATCAAAAACTATAGCAACCGCACGTTTATTTCCAACGCTGCTTGGTCTAGGTAATTTCATGGTGTTGTTCGATAAAAAAAACAAACTGAGCCTGCAAGACAGACTAACTAAGACTGAAGTAGTGGTTTTATCTTTAGAAGAAAACAAAGGTCGATTATAAAGATCTGCCGTTGATAAAATCTACGGCATTTTCTCATCAAGCTTTTCTCATCAAGTAAAGCGAGAGACTGACAAATATGACACTAGGCATTAATGCCCCTAACAAAGGTGGAAACTGATAAACCAAGCTCAATGAACCCAACACCTGATTGCTAAGATAAAATAATATCCCGGTAAATACCCCCATCATAATTCTTGCCCCCATAGATACCGAGCGTAACGGACCAAAAATAAATGACAGCGCAACCAATAACATCACACCTACGGTGATGGGCTGAATAATTTTACGCCAAAAGGCTAATAAATATCGGCTTTGGTCCTGATTATTGGCACTTAAATAATCAAGGTAATTTAATAAACCACGAATAGATAATGATTCGGGCTTAACAGTAACCACACCCAATTTTTCAGGCGTTAAACTTGAAGTGATCTGTTTAAAATCAAAATTTTGAGTGGTGATTTTTTTTTGTTCTATTTGCGTTTCTTTGACATTGATTAACTGCCATGCATTATCTTGATAAAGGGCTGACTCTGCAGATAACCAACTATCTAACTTTAATTGTTGATTAAAACGATAAACTTGCACATTTTTTAATCGGCCTTGATCTTTCACTTCACCGATATGAATAAAGTTATCTCCATCCTTTGCCCAGACACCATTTTTAGCTGAAATTAAACTGCCACCAGAGATTGCCTGCGCTCTTATTTGTCTTGCTGCCACCTCTCCTGAGGGGGCCAACCATTCTCCTACTGCCATACTAATAACAATAAGCACGGCGGCGGTTTTCATCACCGATTTAATAATATCGAGTTTTGATAAACCTGCCGCCTGCATTACCACTAATTCACTATTACTGGCCAACATACCCATGCCAATTAAGCCACCAATGAGTGTTGCCATTGGAAAAAACACTTCAACATCTCTTGGCACAGCATAAAGCACATACAATGCGGCATGAGACACATCATAATTGCCTCGTCCAACCGCTTTCATTTGTTCAACAAACTTAATAATACCGCCAACACTTACAAAAACAACCAGGGTAATAAAAGTGGTTGAAGCTAAAATGCGGCCAATGTAAGCATCAATAATACGCATTATTTCGTACGTCCTTTATGATTAATTTTAATTCGCTTATTTTTTGTCATTTTTGCTTTTAATTCTAACCCTCTGCTACGCCCTTTGAACAATAAACTTGCCCCCATAAATAAGGCACCTAGGTGAATAGGCCATAAACCAACGGCACTTGGAAAAACGCCAGACTCTAATGCTGAACGCATAGAGATTAATAATAAAAAGTACCCTAAAAACAACATCAGCGCTGGTAGCATTTTACCAAACTTTCCTTGCCTAGGATTAACAACACTCAAGGGTACCGCAATGAGAGTGAGCATAAGGCAAGAAATAGGAAAAGCAATTCGCCACTCAATAGCCGCTTTATATTCAGGTAATGTTTCCTTAAATAATTGTTCAGTAGGGATAGCACTCATTTTTCTGCGGCGCTGTTCAACTTTTTGGTCTTCAATTTGAATATAATATGTAGCGAATTCAACCGTTCTAAACTCGTTAGTTGACGCGTCGCTTTGATAACGAATACCATCTTCTAATACTAATTTTTGAGAGCCCGAGTCTTCTTCTACAACCCAGCCCTTGTTTGCATAAACTAAACTTGAATTAATCACGCTTTCTTCACTAGAGTTTTCATCAGGTAGTTGAGCCACAAACACTTTTTTCAGCGTGTTATCCTCTCTATTTTTATCATGTATAAAAACCACAGCATCTTCATTACCCGTTGTTTGAAATCGTCCTGAAATTAAAGCGCTTAGACCAGAGTCTGCAGCTAATTTGTCTTTAATTTTCATTTCATATTCTGCTGCCATCGGTGCTAAATACAAGGTGAATATTCCAGTAGTAATAGCGGTTAGCAAACTTAATATTAGGGTAATGCGAACCACATACCATTCACTAACACCGCAAGCATGCAACACTGTCATTTCATTATCGGCATAGATTCGACCATAGGCGAGTAACACACCTAAAAATAAACTTAAGGGTAATAACATACCGGCTAAGTCAGGAATTTTGAGGGCGATAAAGGTCATCACTAATTGACCGGGAATACCCCCTTCTGAAGCATCGTCGAGTACCCTAACAAATTTTTGGCTGATAAAAATAGTCATCAAGACAATAAAAACAGCCGCTTGGGTTTTAGCAACTTCTTTTAATAAATATCGGAAAATAATCAATTGAGCCTCAAAGACATATTTTATTGATTCAGGGAAGTATGAAATTATCTCTATTTTGACCCAGATCAGCCTTGCTTTCAATATGATAGCTAAACAAGTTGAGAATATCTGGTATTTTTAATTCGACTGGGACAATTAATCACCGAATAAAACCGTCTAAAAGTACGGAACACTTAGTTTTTTCCTGACATTACATTCATTTTTGCGTAAACTAATGTTATATATCGCTCATTTATTTTTAAATCACCCTAAAATTCAATACTCATGTCTATAATTATCGCCTGCAGCCCTTTAAATAAGGGCATAAGGTTGGTAAATTATTAACACTTTGATCTTGTTTATTAGGGCTAAATTAATGCCCTTAGTGCAAAAGGAGACTCCATGGAGTTCAATGTAAAAAGTGGAAGCCCAGAAAAACAACGTAGTGCGTGTATCGTTGTTGGTGTGTTTGAACCTCGTCGCCTTTCAGGTGTTGCCGAGCAACTTGATGAAATCAGCGAAGGTTATATCAGTAATTTATTACGTCGTGGTGATTTAGAAGGTAAATCTGGCCAAATGTTGTTATTACATCACGTTCCTAATATTTTAAGTGAGCGCGTATTACTCGTTGGCTGTGGCAAGGAACGTGAGCTAGACGAGCGCCAATACCGCCAAATTATCAGCAAAACGATTAATACCTTAAATGAAACAGGTTCGATGGAAGCTGTTTGTTTTTTATCAGAATTACACGTAAAAGGTCGTGATACTTATTGGAAGGTTCGTCAAGCTATTGAGTCTACACAAGATTGTTTGTATAGCTTTAATAGCTTAAAAACACGTATTGAAGAGCCACGCCGCCCACTGCGTAAAATAACCTTTAACGTACCTACCCGTCGTGAATTACCTCTTGGTGAACGAGCTATTGCCCATGGTTTAGCAGTTTCTGAAGGTGTTACTACCTGTAAAAATGTAGCGAATATGCCACCCAATATTTGTAATCCTGCCTATTTAGCTGAACAAGCAAAAATTCTTGAAAACGATTATGACAATATCAGTACACATATTGTTGGTGAGAGCGAGATGGAAGAGTTAGGTATGGGTTCATACCTCGCCGTCGGTCGGGGCTCAGCTAATGAGTCAATGATGAGTGTGATTACACACAATGGCGCTAATGATGACTCTGCCCCGATTGTGCTAGTGGGCAAAGGGGTTACTTTTGATAGTGGCGGTATTTCACTTAAACCTGGCGCAGCTATGGACGAAATGAAATATGACATGGGTGGTGCCGCAAGTGTCTTAGGGACTATGCATTCAATTGCTGAGCTTAACCTTCCCATTAATGTCATTGGTATTTTAGCTGGTTGTGAAAACATGCCCAGTAGCAATGCTTATCGTCCAGGTGATATTTTAACAACAATGTCAGGCCAAACGGTTGAAGTATTAAATACTGATGCGGAAGGCCGCTTGGTCTTATGTGACGCTTTGACCTACGTAGAGCGCTTTAATCCTGAGTTAGTTATTGATGTAGCTACGCTAACCGGTGCTTGTGTCGTTGCTTTAGGTAAACATGCTTCGGGGTTATTAAGTACCCACAACCCTTTAGCACATGAGCTCCTAAATGCCTCAGATCAAAGTGGCGATCGGGCGTGGCGCTTACCATTATGGGACGAATACCAAGAGCAACTTGAAAGTCCTTTTGCTGATTTCACTAACCTGGGTGGGAAAGGTGGAGGCACAATTACCGCCGCTTGTTTTTTAGCGCGTTTTACTAAGAAATATCACTGGGCTCATTTAGATATTGCCGGTACAGCATGGCGTGGTGGTGGTAAAGACAAAGGTTCTACTGGTCGCCCGGTGAGTATGTTGACGCAATTTTTATTAAATCGTTCTGGCCAAGAACAAGGCGAATAAATAGATGCAGGCAAGCAATACTCAAGTAATGTTTTATCAACTGACTGAAGATGGCAGTGAAGTCAACTCGCTGTCTCATCATGCTTGCCTACAAGCTGCTTATTTTTATCGTCAAAAACAAAAAGTATTTATATATAGTCAAAACCAAGAAAAAGCACATGACATTGATGAAATGCTCTGGGCTTTTGATACCAATAGCTTTGTCCCTCACAATCTTAAAGGTGAAGGGCCAAGTTATGGCGCTGCAGTAGAAATTGGCTGGCAAGCACCAACAGGCCGGCGGCCAGTATTGATTAATTTAACGGATACGGTGCCGAATTTTGCTCACCAATTCGCAAAAATCATTGATTTTGTGCCTACTGATGACACATTAAAACAATTAGCTAGAGAACGCTTTAAGGCATATCGTCAACTGGGCTTTACCGTTGGAAATCAACCAATAGTCTCTTCGCAATAAAGTAAAAGTCCAAACAATACATTAACAAAAAAAGTGACGGAAATTCTGATGGAAAAAACGTTTAACCCCTCTGAAATCGAACAATCTCTTTATCAAACATGGGAAGACAAAGGTTATTTTAGTCCTACCGGCGAAGGCGAAGCCTATTGTATAGCTATTCCACCACCGAATGTCACCGGTAGTTTACATATGGGTCATGCTTTTCAGCAAACCATCATGGATACCTTAATTCGTTACCAGAGAATGCAGGGTAAAAACACCTTATGGCAAACCGGCTGTGATCATGCAGGTATAGCCACACAAATGGTGGTTGAACGTAAAATAGCCGCAGAAGAAGATAAAACTCGGCATGACTATGGACGTGAGGCTTTCATTGATAAAGTGTGGCAGTGGAAAGAAGAGTCTGGCGATACTATCAGTAAACAAATGCGCCGTTTAGGCAACTCAATTGACTGGTCTCGTGAACGTTTTACTATGGACGAAGGCATGTCAGCGGCTGTACAAGAAGTCTTTGTCCGTTTATTTGAAGATGACTTAATTTATCGTGGAAAACGCTTAGTCAACTGGGATCCTAAATTCCATACCGCTATTTCAGATTTAGAAGTAGAAAACAAAGATAAAAAAGGCAGTATGTGGCATTTACGCTATCCATTAGCTGATGGTGCAACAACGACTGAAGGGCTTAACTATATTGTGGTAGCCACAACTCGTCCGGAAACAATGCTAGGTGATACTGGTATTGCGGTCAATCCAGATGATGAGCGTTATAAACATTTAATTGGCAAAAGTGTTCTTTTACCCTTAGTTAATCGCTTAATTCCAATTGTTGGTGATGATCATGCAGATATGGCCAAAGGCACGGGGTGTGTAAAAATAACCCCGGCGCATGACTTCAACGATAATGAAGTAGGTAAACGTCATAATTTACCACTGATTAATATTTTTGATAAAAACGCGGCTATCTTACCCGCGGCTGAAATTTATAATAACAAAGGTGAAGTATCAACCGCTTACCGAACTGATTTACCCATTGAGTTTGCAGGACTTGACCGTTTTGTTGCCCGTAAGGCGATTGTGGCTAAGTTTGATGAATTAGGTTTATTGGTTGCAGTAAAAGATCATGACTTAGTTGCCCCTTATGGTGATCGCTCAGGTGTGATCATCGAGCCACTTTTAACAGACCAATGGTATGTGCGTGTTGAAAAATTAGTAGGTCCTGCTGTTGATGCCGTAAAAGAAGGACAAATTGAGTTTGTCCCTAAGCAATATGAAAACCTTTACTTTGCTTGGATGAAAGACATTCAAGACTGGTGTATTTCACGCCAACTTTGGTGGGGACATCGTATTCCAGCATGGTATGACGAAAACGAAAAAGTTTATGTTGGCCGCACAGAAGAAGAAGTTCGTGCAAATAACAATATTGCTGACGACATGAGGCTAAGACAAGACGATGATGTACTTGATACTTGGTTCTCTTCCGCCCTATGGACCTTCTCCACGTTAGGCTGGCCTGAAAAAACCGAAGATCTAAAAACCTTTCATCCAACGGATGTATTAGTGACCGGCTTTGATATTATATTCTTCTGGGTTGCCCGTATGATCATGATGACCATGCATTTCAACAAAGATGAAAATGGCAAGGCGCAAGTGCCGTTTAAAAAAATCTACATGACCGGCCTAATTCGTGATGAAAATGGCGATAAGATGAGTAAATCTAAGGGTAATGTTATTGATCCCCTTGATATGATTGATGGCATTTCTTTAGACGGTTTATTAGAAAAACGTACGGGTAATATGATGCAGCCTAAACTAGCGGCAAAAATTACTAAACTCACCCAAAAAGAATTTCCAGAGGGTATTGAGTCTCATGGTACTGACGCCCTACGTTTCACCTTAACATCAGTTGCTACCACAGGTCGCGATATTAGTTGGGATATGAAACGTCTTCAAGGTTATCGTAATTTTACCAACAAGTTGTGGAATGCTAGTCGTTATGTGTTAATCAATACTGAAGAACATGACTGTGGTGCCAATGGCGGAGCTATGGAGTTTTCACTCGCTGATCGTTGGATCTTAGGACAGTTTCAACAAACGGTTAAAACTGTTCACGAAGCCTTTGATAATTTCCGTTTCGATTTAGCTTCGCAAGCTTTGTATGAATTTACTTGGAATCAATTTTGCGATTGGTATTTAGAGTTAACTAAACCGGTATTTTTCCCCAACCAAGATAAACAAGGAAGCGACGCACAACAACGCGCAACTCGCCATACTTTAGTCAATGTTTTAGAAGGTTTATTACGTTTAATGCACCCGATAATGCCTTACATTACTGAAACTATTTGGCAGCGAGTGGCCCCTCTTACTAACTTTATCAAAGAAAGTGGTAGCAAACATGGCGATAGCATCATGGTACAAAGCTTTCCGCAATTTGACCAAAGCCAGTATGACCAAAAAGCTATTGATGACTTAGAGTGGGTAAAACAATTTATTGTTGCTATTCGTAATATTCGCGGCGAAATGGATATTTCACCAGCAATAGCACTGCCAGTATTAGTTAAAAATATCAATGCTAACGACCAACGTCGCTTAGAAGAAAATCAGCAGTTTTTGAGTGCCTTAGCGAAGCTAGAGACCATAACCGTTTTAGCCCATGAAGAAGAAGCTCCATTATCAGCATCAGCCATTATTGGTGATTTAACCGTGCTTATCCCCATGGCTGGTTTAATTGATAAAGATGCTGAAATAGCCCGTTTAAATAAAGCCATTGATAAACTTAATCAAGACGTACAACGAACTCGCGGTAAGTTAAGTAACGAGAAGTTTGTTAGCAAGGCACCTGAAGCTGTAATCAATAAAGAAAAAACTAAGCTCGAAGAGGCAAAGTCGGCTTTGCAAAAATTGATTGCTCAAAAAGCAGATATTGAAGCAATGTAATCGTGTTAAAAAGCCAAATACAAAGCCAAAATAATGATTGGCTTTGTATTTTAAAGTGAATGAAAAAACTACCAATCTATATTGAACTTTTTGAAGAATTTTAAAAAAAACTGTGCTAGACTACGCAGGCGTTGAGTTTTTATGTTGCGGAAAAGTTTTTATACCGGCCTTTATAAGCGATTTATCTCTATAAATACCGTTATTGTTATTTGGTTCCTTCCTCTACTTTGTTTGTAAAAATGCAGTTAGAGGGCATTTACTCCGTGAAAATGGTCGTTTTTGACCAATATTTAATAATTTATGACTACGGGAAAATGTTAGTATGTCTGATACAGTAACTGGTAAAGTAAAATTTTTTAACGAAGCTAAAGGTTTCGGTTTCATCGAACAAGAAAATGGTCCTGACGTGTTTGTTCACTTCAGCGCTATCACTGGTGACGGTTTCCGTACACTAACTGACGGTCAAGCAGTAACTTTTACCGTAAAGCAAGGTCAAAAAGGACCTGAAGCTGAGAACGTTGCTGCTCAATAGCATCTAAACAGTGATATAAAACGAAGAGGTAGTATTACTATTCTTCGTTTTTTTTGTCTTTTTTTAACTGACTAGTCGCCAGTATTTATACCTAACGATTGACTATTTTATAGCCTTCCTTTCTCGCTAAATCTATTACCCATATAAAACCTGACAACGATAACAAAAGCATCAACATTGAAAAAAATATAATTGGCCCATTATTAAATCCCCCCAAAGAACCATAATCCATAAAATGCAGCATAAAAAAGAAGTCAGCAAACCGTTTATTATCATTAACATGACTGATAATTTGTCCTGAGCCTGCATCAAGGTAAATCGTAGTATTGAGTTGATCATCAATGTTAACCTGCCACGTGTCATTCTGCTCTTTAGGTAAATCATCAATAGGAGGGCTAATTTTTTTTACTGAAGCAACAACATTACCGCCCTTATAAGTTGTTAAAGCCATAGCTTCGGCCATTAAGGTATCTATTATGACCACCTCTCCTAAATAAGCATGAATTAACAGATAGTCATTGGGTAGGTGACGATACAGCGCTTGATGATGGTTTAATAAATAGTACGGCTGTTCGAGCAAGGTGATCAACTTTATTGACTGCGCCTCTTTCTTTAACTGCTCAAATTGAGGTGATATTAACTTTTGGTGATCAATCACTAAATGACTGGATATTTTTCGACGATTTTCATTGCCACTTGTTTTATCACTGTCCATTAAATTAAAAAACAACCCGCTGCCAATCCAAATAAGCAGTTGAATAGCAACAACCAAAGATAGCCACTTATGGAGTAGACGAATATTTTTCATTCTGCCTCCTGCTTTTTATTCGTGTTGATCATCAAGCTTTTTTTTCTTTTCGACCATCTCCCTTTTATTAGCCGATAATAAGTCAGTACCATACCAGAAATTACCGCTAATAAAGAAAATAGGGCAACCCATAACAACAATTTATTAGCTGGGTCTTCCTCTTCATAGTCCATCACATGTAAACTAAACATCAAATCAAATATTCGCCAAAACTGATGCCTTCGGGTAACAATTTTGCCATTTTGTGCTGAGATATAAAGGGTAGAACGGGCAAAGTCATCAAAGTTAACTCGCCAAACGGGTAAGTGACGTGAACGAAGCTCAAATGGTGCGTTATCCGATAATAAAAAGATAGTAGAGACTTTTGCATCACCTTGGTAATAATAGTTCGCTATTTTCATCGCCATATTTTCATTAATAGCAGAAAATTTTATACCCGTTGTTGCATCAAGCATGACTTTATCTCGCCCTTGCTTTGACGGTAAAGTAAACCGATAAACGTTGGTGCCAACAAAAGTGGTTAACTCAACATTTTCGGCGTCTGGATAATCGATAAATAATTGACTGAATGAATAGTTTATTTGTTGAAGGTCAATGACGCTATTATCGTCAATAGTTAAGCTATCACCATGAATATAGTCAATATCAAAAACCACCATATAAACACCTGATATTGACCAAATCAAAAATTGAATACTAAGAAAAAGCATCAACCACTTATGAATTTTTCGGCTGTTCTTAAATAGGCTCATATTACTATTAATCACTTGCTAAAATAATAGTTCTATCACTTTTATAAGGAGCAGAACGCCATAAATAATAAAGCACAGGCAGTACTAATAAAGTTAATATCACCGCACTGCCCATACCTCCGACCATAGGAGCCGCAATTCTACTCATCACTTCTGAGCCTGTTCCTGTGCCATATAAAATAGGTAATAAGCCAAGAATAATAGTCGCTGCTGTCATCATTACCGGACGTACTCGCATACCTGCACCCTGTAATACCGCTTGTCGAATATGCTCTTTGGTAGTCGTTATGCCATTTTCTTGATGATTTTTTAACAGCGCATCGAAAGATTGATTAAGATACACCAACATAATCACACCAATTTCAACAGCAACTCCGGCGAGTGCAATAAAACCAACCCCAACGGCAACAGAAAAATTATATCCTTCAAGGTACATTAACCAAATACTGCCCACCATGGCCAGAGGTACTGTTCCCATAATCATCATCACTTCAATCACATTTCTAAAATTGATATAGAGTAAAAGAATGATAATAGCTAAGGTGAGCGGTATAACATAGTTCAGTTTTTCCTTAGCACGTTCCATGTACTCATATTGACCAGCCCAAGCAATAGAATACCCTGCAGGTAAATCCAGTTGTTCACGAACCACAACCTGGGCATTATCAACATAGCTGCCGATATCAACACCTTCAATATCAATAAATGCCCAACCAATTAACCGCGCATTTTCGCTTTTAATACCAGGAGGGCCATCTTCAATCAAAATATTGGCAACATCACCTAATGAAATCCGTTGACCATTGGCTGTCACAATGGGTAGTAACGAGAGCTGTTCAGGTGAATCTCGGTAATCTTGCGGATACCTTAAATTCACTGGATAACGCTCTAAACCCTCAACCGTTTGTGTGACATTCATCCCCCCAATGGCCGTAGCAACCACTTGCTGAATTTCACTGATGTTTAAACCATAACGCGCCGCTTTTGCTCGCTCAATATCAACTTTGATATAACGACCGCCGGCCACACGTTCAGAATATACTGAGGCCGTACCATCAACATTTTTTAATATCACCTCTAACTGCTGACCTATTTGTTGAATTGTTTCCAACTTTGGGCCAGAAATTTTAATACCAACAGGGGTTTTAATCCCGGTGGCTAACATATCAATACGCGTTTTTATTGGCATCACCCAAGCATTAGTTATACCCGGAAGTTTGACGAGGGCATCAAGCTCTAGTTTTAAGCTTTCCATGCTAGTCCCTTCACGCCATTGTTCTTTAGGCTTAAATTGAATAAAGGTTTCAATCATAGTAATAGGAGCTGGGTCAGTGGCCGTTTCTGCTCGACCAATTTTCCCAAAGACTGTTTTTACCTCTGGAACAGTATAAATTAGTTTGTCGGTTTGCTGTAATAACTGTCTTGCTTGACCGATTGAAATGCCAGGGTAAGTGGTTGGCATATACATTAAATCGCCTTCATTAAAAGGAGGAATAAACTCACTGCCAATTTTATCTAATGGCCAAATTCCCACCGCAAACAATAGTAAAACGGTAACTAATGCCCTTTTAGGAAAACGTAAAACTATTTTGAGGGCTGGCATATACAGCCGTGTTAATAATCTATTGATCGGATTTTTTTGCTCTGGAATTATTTTACCGCGAATAAAATAACCCATTAATACAGGTACTAAAGTAATAGCTAACGCTGCAGCGGCTGCCATGGAGTAAGTTTTAGTAAAAGCTAATGGTGCAAACATCCGTCCTTCTTGCGCTTCTAGGGTAAATACCGGTACAAAACTGACAGTGATAATTAATAAGCTAAAGAATAATGCTGGGCCAACTTCTGTGGCCGAATCAATAACGATTTGCCAACGATTTTTATCGGTCAGTGGCGTGCGTTCCATGTGCTTATGCATATTTTCAATCATCACAATGGCGCCATCAGTCATCGCACCAATAGCAATAGCGATACCCCCTAGGGACATAATATTAGCGTTTAACCCTTGCCAGTGCATAATCATAAACGCTACTAAAATGGCGATAGGTAGAGTCATGACCGCCACTAGCGATGAGCGAAGATGAAATAAGAAAATCACACAAATGAGAGCAACAACAATAAATTCTTCAATTAATTTATCAGAGAGGTTATCAACCGACCGTTCAATTAAATCTGAACGGTCATAAACAGTGACAATTTCAACACCATCAGGTAAACCTTGTTTCAATTGTTCTAATTTAACTTTTACCCCTTCTATCACTTGTTGCGCATTCTCGCCAAACCGCATAACAATAATACCACCAACGGTTTCACCTTCCCCATTTAACTCAGCTATACCCCGTCGCATTTGTGGACCAGTGCCAATATCAGCAACATCTTTGAGTAATAGTGGTGTGCCATTTTCATTAACGCCAAGAGGAATATGTTCTAAATCAGTGACACTTTTAATGTAACCTGTCGCTCTGACCATATATTCAGCTTCAGCCATTTCCACTACCGAGGCACCTATTTCTTGATTACCTTCTTTAATGGCATGTTGTATTAAGGACAGAGGAATACCAAAAGCACGTAGTTTATCGGGATTGACCCTCACCTGATATTGTTTAACCATACCCCCTAGTGCCGCAACTTCAGAAACGCCTTTAACTGTTTGTAATTCATATTTCAAAAACCAGTCTTGTAAACTTCGTAACTGACTAATATCGTGTTGTCCAGTTTTATCAATTAATGCATAGAGATAGACCCAGCCCACACCTGTTGCATCAGGTCCTAATTGCGGCTTAGCATTAGCAGGTAAACGTGATGCAACTTGACTCAAATATTCTAGTACTCTTGAGCGCGCCCAATAAAGATCCGTTTCATCACTGAAAATAACGTAAACGTAGGAGTCACCAAAAAAAGAAAAACCGCGAACGGTTTCTGCTCCGGGTACCGATAACATGGCGGTGGTCAGAGGATAAGTGACCTGATCTTGAACCACTTGCGGTGCTTGCCCAGGATAACTGGTTTTTATAATAACCTGTACATCAGACAGGTCAGGCAGAGCATCAACAGGGGTGTTTTTGACCGAATACAAACCAGCGAACACTAAAATAAAGGTCGCGAGTAAAACAAAAAAACGATTGTAAACTGACCAGCGGATTATCGAAGCTATCATTGGGCTATTCCTAGTGGTTGCTGTGATCAGTTGTTACTGATAGGTCTTCAATTTTGGTGATGATGAACTCCCCATCACGGATGTCAAAGGTAAAATCAACCAAACTGCCTTGACGTAAATTTGCTAAGTCAGCATGGCTTAAGCTTTTATCGAAAATAAAATCTAAGGTCGCTGCTTCTCTTTGCCATTTTTCAATGGGTCCTCGACTAATATTGACCATGCCATAGTTGAGCTTTATCGAATTGATTGTACCGGTGGCAGAGGCGGAAATAACCTTAATATCTGTTGGGTCATCAAAAGACATACGTTTAAAGTCTGACGATTTACTCGACTCTGAGTCGACTAAAAATTGTGCCGAACTGACGACGTTATCACCGACAGATAAACCTGATAAAATTTGTACATGGTCACTGTCAAAACTACCTGCGGTCACCGCAATAGACTTAAAATAACCACCACCTAATGCCAATACCACTCGATCTTGATTCCCTGTACGAATCAGCGCCTCTTTTGGGATTAACAAACTCTTCTCTTCACTGTCAGTATGAATGATAACCTGAGCAAACATATTTGGTTTAAACTCTCCTAACTCATTTTTAAAACGTAGTCTTACTCTTACCGTACGCGTTTTCGCGTCCAAGGTTGGATAAACATAATCAACCTTACCTTGCCAAGTTTTTCCGGGTAAATAATCAAGTGTCATAGTAACGGCTGTGCCATTTTTAACTAAAGACGCTTGGCGCTCAAAAACTTGAGCTTCAACCCAAACTTCTGACAGATCACCAATCGATAGCAACATAGTCCCGGGTTTAACAAAAAAGCCCTCTCGGATATAAAGGTTTTCAATTACGCCATTTTGTGGGGCATAAAAAGTAATGTTTTGTTTAACTTTACCTGTTTTTTTCAAGGTGTCGATGGACTTTTCAGGCAATTGTAGTGCAATCAAACGGTTAGTGGCGGCTTGAATTAGTCGAGTGTTTTTTCGATCTAGCGCCAGTATCAACTCTTCTTGTGCATTAACTAATTCAGGAGAGTAAATCTCATAAATCGCTTGACCCTTTGTTACACGATTACCGACAGAATTAACATAAAGCTTATCAATCCAACCCTCAACTCTCGGATGAAGGTGCACGAGTTTATCTTCATCATAGGCAACGTAACCCACGGTACTAATTTTTGTATGTAATGCTTGAAGTTTTACCCTAGCTGTTCTAACGCCTAAGTTATTAATAACCTCTGGTGAAATACGAATAGTACCCGGACCTTCATCAAAAACCTTATTTTCATCATTATGATAGACAGGTACTAAGTCCATCCCCATAGGTGATTTTCCCGGTTTATCTCGACGATAATTGGCATCCATAGGTGCGACCCAATACTTAAGTTTTGGTTGAGTATTTGTTGTTTCTACAGGAGCAACTTCGCTATTAACCCAAAGCAGTAAATAAACAGCTATGGTAATAATAGAGCCCATGGCCGCAGAAAAGAGTAAATTCAAGGGGATTTTTTTCATTTTGAGGCTCCATGGGCTGGGCGTTGGTTGTTAGATGTCGGCAGACTACCCACAAATAAATAATTTAATTCAAGGATGATTTTTTGTTGCTCAACTTCAATCGCTAGTTGATCAATCTCAGCATTTAACACAGCAATTTTTGCACGAACAACGTCTGAAAAGTCACCGTCATCATTGGTATAAGCGGTTAACGAGGCTTCCGCTTGATCATGGGTTTGCGGTAAAAGTTTGCTCCGATATAAGACTAACCGATCATTTATCCGTAATAAGCGCCCTTTGCCACTTGCGTATGCACCGAACAATTGCCTGAGTAACAAAACCTTTTCGGTTTTACTTGCCTCTGTTTGAGCAATAGCCGATTTAACCTCTTGATCTTGTCGGTTTGCGGTAAAGAAGGGTAAATCAAAGGTCACAGCAACTGACATAAAATCAGCTCTTGAATTACCGCTAGGGTCACCATCTCGATAACCATAACTGGCATTAACGCCCCATTCAGGTTTGTATTTTTGCTGAGCTAAGCTGACACCTGTTTGGGTTGCTTGAATCTTTTTATCAATGGCCATCACCGCAGGGTGTTGATTAAAGTATGTCACTAATTGCACAGGCTTTTGCCACTGTGTTGTGTAAATTAATGCCGAATGTTGTAAATTAATTTCAACTAACTTTTCACCTAAATTAATATCATGTAAGGCAAACCCTTCGGCTTCATCATTAGAGCTATTATCGATTAAATAGCGAGTAAGCCATGGCACTAACTGCCCTTCAAAGCGATTTTTTTGTTGAGCAAGCTGATCAAGTTGATCGTCCAAACGAGTTAATTCAAGTTGAGCTCGAACAATATCTTGCTGACGTGTTTTACCCAAAGCGGACGAATAACTCGCTTGGGTAATATCGGCAAGTTGTTCAAACAAAGAGCGGTTTTTTTCTATCAAAATAATACTTTGCTGTATGCGATAAGCATCCAGCCATAAACTTCCAACAGTCACAGCAATTTTAGCTTCTCTGTCTTGACGCTCAAACGGATAAACTTGTGATTGAAACGTTAACTGCTGATTTTTTATCGCTAGGGTATCACCGCGAGGAAACATTTGTGTCAACCCTACTTTAAATTGGGTCATTGCCTCTTGAGAAAAATCAAAACCATTGGTGGGTAAATTAGCAATAGCCAATGAAACGTTAGGATCAGGTAAAGTTTCAACGGCACGACTTAAAGCTAGCAAGGCATTTTGTTGGTGTTTATTGCCTGTAAGCCAAGGATCATATTGTTGTGCCAAGGTTATTGCTCGCTCAAAGCTTAAAACGTCTTTGTTATCTGCTGCAGCCGAAGCTACGGTAAATGATAGCATTGTCAGTATGAGCGCTGAATAGCTGAAAAACACACCCGGTTTAGTTACAATTTTTTGTTTATTTATCAATGAAAAAAGCATATTTCCCACCTGTAGGAATAAAAAACATGTATTTATGCTCAAGAATTATAGTCTTAATCACATAATTAATTCATGCTAGGTTTTTTAAGATATGAACGTATGTAAAGGTAAAATTCGGACAGATTTGTCCTGTGTTTACTAAAATATAGGAGGTCGGTAAAGTGAAGTTAACAATTTATTGGACAGTAAATTAACACGTTTTTCAATTTTTTGAGATAATATATCGCCGTTGTAAACTAAAAAAACGCTAGATAATGTTGCTGAAATTGATAAACTCATTGGGCATTTACACTCTTGCTGACAGCAATCAGCAACAGTCATCTTTTCAATATTGCTTGAGTCAGACATGGGATCATCGACCATGACATGATGCATCATCATGGCACCTGACATTTCCATCGTTTTCATGTCGTCACAAGTTAGCGACTTTGATGCCACTGATTGGCCGACGAAAGTCAACAATACCAAAAAAACTACTAATAGTTTATGCTTTATCAGGTTTACACTCAAAGAAATTCAGCCCGAGTTTAAGATGTATCAATAGAGGCTTCCATAGTAAAAGAAAATAAATTTCAAAGCTATAGCTAAAGTCATTAATAAAATAATAGGAACTCCCCTTGACACTATTATACTTAGCCTATGGGTTGGTCAATCCGGGCGAAAGGTACGGCTAATAATGGCAAAATATTATCTTGTTGCATAACAATCAGTAAGACCTTTAAGGAACAATCACATCGATCACAAGTTCAATCGGTTCTGTTGTGCTCACATTAATGTCTGTTTTCTCTGCTTTGAAATCCCCACTTTTTATACCAACGCCACCAGTTTTTGAAACTACCGCATATATATTAACCACTTCAACACTGCTTAATGTCGCTTGTGGGCTCATTGCTCTAGCATTATTTAACACTATAGTGGTTGGTAGGTCACTTGCCTTAATTTTTACCGCAGCAACCGGCATTCTAGTGCCATTATTAGGAACGGCATAAACAAACACTATTTTATCTTCACTTTGGCTAAGCTTGTCATTGATTTCAGCACTGAGTGACACCTTCAACACCAGTTGCGGGCCTTGCTGAGAGTCATCAGCACCTTGGGTAGTTGGTAATGGCGAGGTTCTTGTTAAAGATAAACGATTTTTTGATTCAATGATCGCGTCTTTTAGCGCGGCAACATTAACAGTGTTACTGCCAGAATCTACAACACGCTGCCAATAATCAATCGCTTGTTGGTACTTTAGGTTGATAAAGTTATGCATACCTAACAGAATGTTTGTTGCAGGGTCTGCAGGGTCTAATGCTAAAGCACGATCGATTAACTGTTGAACATTGTCATCAATTTTTTGATCATTACGATAATAACTTGCCTGAGCTTTAGCGCCAAGGATGTCTGCATGCTCACCTTCAATGGCGATAACACGGTCAAACGCTTTTATCGCATTATCAAAATCGCCTGCTCCAACAAGTACTTGACCAAGTTCATACCAAGTATTAGCCTGCTCTGGATTTTGTTCAATTTTATTTTTTAATGCTTGAATTTGCACTTTTAATTGCTGTTCTTGATTAAGTGTTTGTTGCACCTGTTCATTAGCAACCACGGCTTTGGTATCGATTTGTTGATAACTGCCAGATTGTAAATAAAAAGCAAAACTAAAAACAAATACAAATAAGCTAATAAATATTGGCCAAACTAGTGATAAAGGCTTAATAGTTATTGTTTGGTTTTGTTGAAATTGCTGCTCTTCATCGCTATTTTGTTCAATATCTTGCAGTAAACCTTTTTCTAACTCGCTCAATAAATATTGATGATTTTCTTCATCAATACCACCTTCCTGATAATCTTTTTCAATTTCAGCTTTATGCTCGTGATATAGACGAACATTAGTTTCATCGCGCAAGTTTTCTACAGGGGCATTTTTCGTTTGATTTGAGCGTATAAAATGCCCCCAAACAACAACAAGAATAAGCAATAAAAAAACGACTATGGTAATTATTAATTCAATCATAAGGGTTCTTATTTTTCTGTTTAACTGAGTCAGTTGTATAAATTAACTGACTAACGTTATAAATCTTTATCTTTTAACAGCGCAGTTAATTTATCTTTTTCATCTACAGATAACTCAACTTTTTTGCGTTCAATAGGCTTTCGTCGGACAATAAACACCACCACTAAAACGCCAATTAATATAAGAACGGCAGGGCCAAACCAAAGCACATAAGTTAGGCTATTCACTCTAGGACGGTAAAGAACAAAATCGCCATAGCGTGCCACCATGTAATTCATGATTTCGATATCAGCTTTACCTTGATGTAATAATTCATAAACTTCACGGCGTAAATCTTTAGCAATGGGTGAGTTGGAGTCAGCCAAGTTTTGATTTTGACATTTAGGGCAACGAAGCTCTTTATTTAATTCATTAAAGCGTTTTTCAGTTACCGCATCATTAAATGCATAGGTATCAACGGGGCTTGCAAACACCGTTGTTGAAATAACCACATAAAAAAATAAAAAACCGATACTCGTTTTAAACAATAAGTTAATCATCACTATTAACGCCTGTTGTTTGGTCAGATTGATGTTCATGTTCAATCATCTTGATGATTGGCAAAAATTTTGCTTGCCAAACACGAGCATCAATAGGGCCTACATGTTTCATGCGGATGATACCATTGAGGTCAATGACAAAAGTTTCTGGTGCCGCGGTAACTCCTAGGTCCACACCTAAACGTCCTGACTCATCAAAGATAGAAAACACATAGGGGTCTTCATAATCTTTTAACCACTGGTTTGCTGCAATACGCTCGTCTTTATAATTAAGACCATATAAAGCGACACGGCCACTTTTAGCAATATCAACAAGATAAGGGTGTTCGTATTTACAATAAACACACCATGTCCCCCAGACATTGAGTAAACTAATTTTTCCTTTCAAATCATCTTGCGTGATGGTTTGAGACTCATCGGTTAATTTAGTTAAGCTAAACTCAGGCATTGGCTTACCAATGAGTGCTGATGGAATGTCTTTGGGATCAAGTGATAAACCACGATAAAGTACTAGTCCTAATGCCAAGACTAAAATGAGCGGTAAAAAGCGGATCAATGTATTCATTATAAATTTACCTAACTTGCCAGTGCATTAGCAGTTGTTAGCTGCGCTTTTTTGTTTTGTTTTACGGCTTTTCTGCGTCTGTATCGTTTGTCTAAAATAGCTAATATCCCACCGATACACATAAAAATAGCCCCTAACCATATCCAACGAACAAAAGGTTTGTAATGCACACGAATCGCCCAAGCTCCTCCGTCGAGTGGTTCGCCAAGTGCTACATAGACATCTCTAAATAAGCCGGGATCTATAGCCGCTTCAGTCATACCCATGGTTTGAACCAGATAACTACGACGTTCAGGTTTCAGTAAACTGACAAAGTCACCATTTTTATATAGTCTTATTTGTCCTTGTTCGGCGCTATAGTTTGGACCTTCAACCTGCTTAGTTCCGTTAAATTCTATCTGGTAACTCGATACCGCAACTTTGTCACCGTTAAACATTTTTACATTCGTTTCAGTTTCATAAGCAGATACTAGCGTCACACCAACGATCGTGACGGCGATACCGGTATGAGCCATTGTCATACCAAACTGACTCAAAGTTAAACGGCTCAATTGCCATTGACCATTAGGTAATTGAGCTTGATTAACGAGCTCTTTAGCAACCACTAAAAACACCCAAAGTGCTAAGGAAATCCCCATCATCACCATGAGATTAAATTCACCGTGATAAAGAAATGGAAATGCGAAGCCAACAAGCAGACTCATGACTGAGGTTTTAGGTATAAGTTTACGGAGTTCACCTTTCTTGGCTTTTTTCCAACGGATCATTGGGCCAATGCCCATAACAATGAATAATAAACTCATGATTGGCACAAATACCGCATTAAAATACGGAGGACCTACTGAAATTTTACCTAATCCCATGGCATCAACAAATAGCGGATAAAGTGTCCCTAATAAAACGGTCGTCGCCGCTATGACTAAAACAATATTACAAATGAGGAGTGCTGTTTCACGGGAATACAGAGCAAAACGACTAAATGTTGCCACCTTATTGGCTCTAAAGGCATATAAGGTTAAAGACCCTCCGACCGCTATTGCTAATAAAAACAAGATAAATGAACCACGAGTAGGGTCAGCCGCAAATGAGTGCACTGAAGTTAATACGCCAGAGCGAACAATAAAGGTACCTAATAAACTTAAACTAAAGACAAAAATTGATAACAGCACCGTCCAATTTTTAAAAGTGCCTCGCTTTTCAGTTACCGCTAATGAATGGATCAGAGCGGTGCCGACTAGCCATGGCATAAAAGAAGCATTTTCTACGGGATCCCAAAACCACCAGCCACCCCAACCTAGTTCGTAGTATGCCCACCAACTACCCAAAGCAATACCCGCAGTTAAAAATACCCAAGCAGCGACCACCCAAGGTCGAGCCCAACGCGCCCAAGCCGCATCTAACTTACCACACATCAATGCCGCAATAGCAAAAGCAAAAGCAACTGAAAAACCAACATAACCTAAATAAAGCATGGGTGGATGAATAATAAGACCAATATCTTGTAATAGTGGATTTAAATCGCGCCCCTCCATAGGAATGGGAAATATGCGTTCAAATGGGTTGGAGGTCAGTAAAGTAAAAGCCATAAACCCTACAGCGACCATACCCATTATTGATAACACACGGGCTATAAACGCATCATCGATACCTTTACTATTAATAGCAACCGCTATGGTCCAGCCTGTTAACGCAAAAACCCATAAAAGCAAAGAGCCCTCATGTCCGCCCCAAACGGCGCTGATTTTAAAATAATAAGGCAGATGACTGTTAGAATGGCTAGCAATATATAGTACAGAAAAGTCATCATTTACAAAACTATAAGCAAGCAAAATTATGCTGATAGTCGTAAAAGCAAACATACCAAAGGTTAACGGCTTGGCGTAAGTAAATAATTTATGTTGCTTAGTAGCAACGCCAATCATAGGGATAACGCTTAAACAAAGGGCAAATGCCATTGCAACAATCAGTGCAAAGTGGCCAATTTCTGGTATCATTTTTATCTCCAATCATTTTATTACATAGGAATAAAATGAAAGTTAGCTAATAGCGTGGTAATTTATATCTGTGGTATCACAAAACATAAGGATTCTAGCATCATAGTTAGCGCATTTACATACTCAAAGCAGAGTTAAATTTGTTACAATTTATACTAGCCTTTACTTGGCGATATATTATGATATCGGATAAATTAATCGTGAGATTTAAATTAGCTATTAACAACAATTTTCAGTGATGACCCTTACTGAAATATTGAGTAATACTACCCTAACTTAAAGTGAATCCCTTTGCCTGAATTATCGCCACTCATTAATGCTAAAAGTCTCACCTGTATTAGAGAAGAACGCATCTTATTTGAACATTTAGAACTCAATATTTGGCCGGGTGATATTGTTCAAATAGAGGGTGCCAATGGCAGTGGGAAAACCAGTTTATTACGAATTTTAGCGGGCTTGTCACAGCCCTACGAAGGCAATGTATTTTTCCAAGACAAACCTATTAGCCAAAATAGAGAAATATTTCATCAAAATTTATTGTTTTTAGGCCACCTCCCCGGCGTAAAAGGGGAAATGAGTGCTCAAGAAAATCTTGCCTTTAATTTAGCATTACATGGCCTTGATAGCACAAATGCTGAAGCAACACTCAATAGTGTTAATTTGTTAGGATTTGAAGATGCCCTTGCTTCACATTTAAGTGCAGGACAACATCGACGAATAGCGCTAGCAAGACTATGGCAAAGCCAAGCACCTATTTGGATTTTGGATGAACCTTTTGCGGCTATCGATAAACTTGGTGTAAAAAAATTAGAGCAATTATTTTTGCAACATGCCGCTAACGGGGGCTGCGTTATTTTAACCACCCATCAAGATTTATCATTTGATGATGACCGTATTAACAAAGTCAGTTTAACTTATCAATATTATTAGAGAGCATGATGACCAATAGCCCTTCACTTTCTTATAAAGAGGCCTTTTTTTTAATTATTAAACGCGATTTAACCATCGCCTTTCGCCATCGCGACGATATTATCAACCCGTTACTTTTTTTTGTTATTGTGGTGACTTTGTTCCCGCTTGGTATAGGACCCGAATCAACTACCTTATCACGTATTGCCCCAGGTATTATTTGGGTAGCCGCCTTATTATCGACATTATTGTCATTAGACCGGTTATTTAAATCTGATCACAGTGACGGCTCCCTTGAGCAGATGCTGTTAAGCCCTCACCCTGTTTTTATTTTAGTGTTAGGTAAAATCATTGCACATTGGTTATTAACAGGTTTACCTCTTATTTTAGTAGCCCCTTTGTTAGCTGTGTTATTGCATTTAAATGAAAACAGTTACGGCGCACTTATGTTGACCTTATTATTAGGCACGCCGGTATTAAGTTTATTAGGCGCTATAGGGGTGGCTTTAACTGTGGGTATTAAAAAAGGAGGGGTATTATTAAGCTTACTTGTACTCCCGCTTTACATCCCTGTATTGATATTTGCAACTAGCGCCATAGATACTGCGGCAATGAACTTACCTTACAGTGGGCAACTTGCTATAATTGCCGCACTGTTTTTCGGCTCTTTAACCTTAGCACCTTTCGCTGTAAGTGCAGCATTAAAAGTGAGTACTAATTAATCATGTGGAAATGGCTACATCCTTATGCAAACCCTGAAGTGAGTTATCACTTCACCGGTAAACTTATACCTTGGTTTATTGCCCTAGCGGCAATTTTTTTATCTGTTGGCTTAGTCTGGGCGCTAGCTTTTGCGCCCGCTGATTACCAACAAGGTGAAAGCTTTCGTATTTTCTATTTACATGTGCCTGCTGCCATGTTCTCGATGAGTATTTATTTTGCTATGGCAGTCGCAGCTTTTTGCTCGCTAGTTTGGCAATTAAAACTCTCTGATGCTGCAGCTTCGGCTATGGCTCCGGTTGGCGCAACCTTTACCGCAATAGCATTAATTACTGGCGCTGCTTGGGGCAAGCCTATGTGGGGCACATGGTGGATTTGGGACGCTCGATTAACTTCAGAGCTGATACTGCTATTTTTATACCTGGGTGTCATGGCCCTTCACAATGCCTTTGAGGATAAAAACTTAGCAGGTAAAGCGGCTGGCATTTTAACCCTTGTTGGTTCAATTAACTTACCCATTATTAAATATTCAGTTGAATGGTGGAACACCCTTCACCAAGGTGCAACGGTTAGTAAATTGGGTAAACCGTCAATGACTGCAGAGATGTTTTGGCCATTTTTGATCTGCTTTTTAGGGTTTGCATTTTTAATCAGTTTTATTATTTGTATACGCTTTCGAACTGAAATTTTATCTAGAAACTCAATGCGTCCTTGGGTGAAACAATTAGTTTTTTTTGCAACTACTCCAGTTTCAACAAATCACGCAGGGGAGAAATAATATGCAGTTTACTAGTGTTAGTGATTTTTTAGCTATGGGTGGCTATGGCTTTTATGTTTGGCTCTCCTACGGTGTTACTGCGCTTTTATTGATACTGTTGGTGGTTGCCAGTAACAGTCAAAATACAGCAGTGATTAAGCATATACTGGCTCGTCAAAAACGCGAAAACAAATTACGTCAAGCCGCTGTACAACAAAAGCAGCAGCAAAACCAGGCGTCAGCTTTAGCTAATAATACTAACGTTGAAGTCAAACATGTAAATGATTCTAACGAGGTATCACCATGAATCCACGCCGAAAGAAACGACTCACCATCATTGCTACCATTATTATTGGGTTAGCTGTTGTTGTTGGTTTAGTGCTTTATGCACTAAGCCAAAATATTAATTTATTCTACTCACCAACAGAAATTCACAACGGCAAAAAAGACTCAGGTTTAAAAGCTATTGAAGGCCAAAGAATTCGTATTGGTGGCTTAGTCGTACCGGGGAGTGTTCATCGCGATAATGACAGTTTAAAAGTCAGTTTTACACTTGCTGATATGAGAATGCCTATTGTTTTTAATAAAGATGATTTAGTCGTCACCGTAAAATATGACGGTATCCTGCCGGATTTGTTTCGTGAAGGTCAAGGGATAGTCGCTAATGGCATGTTAGTTAAAGATGGTTCAATAAGTGGTTTTTTAATTGATGCCAGTGAAGTTTTGGCTAAACATGATGAAAACTATATGCCCAAAGAACTGGCTGATTCACTTGAAGAAACAAAGAGCGACTATAGCCAATAAATAAACAGAGTCGTCGGGTACCAACCTTCAAAGGCAAAAATATAGCTAGAGATAAAATAACGGTGCCCGTCATACTTTTCTCGTTTATCTGTTGACCCTTTGTATTATTTCAATGGCTATACCTTACTTTTTAAAAACTCGCTGTCCTGAAATCCAGGTTTCTAGTACTTCTACATTCTCATCCAGGACAACAAAATTAGCGGCTGCGCCGACGATTAGTGATGCTGGCTTGCCATTATCTCCACTGTTTAGATAATTAGTTGGATATTGACTTGCCATGCGAATAGCTTCGTCTAAAGCGATATTCAACTTTTGATGACAATTACGCACAGCTGTCGCCATATCTAATACTGAACCGGCGAGTTCACCGGTAGTTGATGTTAACTTTCCATCGGCTAAATGAACGGTTCGATTAAAAAAATCAAACTCTTTTTCTTTAGTACCTAACGGCGGCATAGCATCAGTGACTAAAAATATACGACCTTTGGGCTTGATTTTTATCGCCAACTGACAAGTTGCTAAATCGACATGATGACCATCAACAATTAAACTACAGCTAGTGTGATCGTTTAAAAGAGCGGTACCAACCACACCTGGCTCTCGTCCTTGCAGAGGTGACATAGCATTAAATAAATGAGTAAAGCCACTAGCTCCAAAATTGACAGCCTGTTGCGCTGTTGCATGATCAGCATTGGTATGGCCTAAGCAGACTTTAATTCCTAACAACACCATACGTGCTATATCTGCCAATATTACAGTTTCAGGGGCTAGGGTCACGATAATTTTGCCTATGTCTTTACGTTCAAGTACTTGCCATTCCTTCTCGGTGATTGGGCGAATAAATTCAGCACTGTGAGCCCCTTTTTTGGCAATACTAAGATGAGGACCCTCGAAATGAATACCTAAAATACCGAGAATATTATCTTTAAGGGCTTGAGCAATAGCATCGGCCGCTTGTGTCATCACTTCCACTTGATCTGTGATTAACGTTGGCAACATCCCTGTGGTACCAAACTGAGCATGAGCACTCATCATGGTTTTAATATGACCAACTGAAGGAGAATCATTAAATAAGACTCCTCCGCCACCATTAACTTGTAAATCAACAAAGCCAGGGGCAAGTAAACCTTTGACATGATAATCAATACCGGTGATATTTTGATCGATAGCGATTATTTTGCCGTCATTAATAGTCAACACTTGGTCACTACTAAAATCTTGACCATCAAATAGTCTTTGTGCATGTAAACGAAGTTGGCTCATATTAATGGTGATCCTTACAACTGATTATTGATGACTGACAACTGATAAAAAGCTTATTTACTGAAGGGCTAATTGTGTTTTAGCAAACAGCACTGCACCCATTTCAGGTGGGTTAAGCGGTTCTGAAAGTATGCTGCGGGTTTTGTCACTTAACCACGGTTTGAGCCTTGGTGCGAGTCCGCCAATCATAGACATTCGAGGAGGATTTTTATTGGATAAGGTTTGAGTTATATGATTAATATAATTGGCTCCTTCTTCAATGATACTTTTAGCGACTTTATCTCCTTGCTCTGCCGCATCAAATACTAAATGGGCTAGCTGAGCGAAAAAGGTGGCCGGTTTACCCGCAATAACTTCAACTAAGGCAGTATCATTTTTACAATTAAGCTTTTTTAATAAAAAATGAGTCATTATCGAAGGAGCAACAATACCGTCGATGGATAACAATACTTGCTTCGCCGCTTGTAAGCCAAACCAAGCACCACTGCCTTTATCGCCGTGGGGAAAGCCATGAGCACCAATGATAAAGGGATGACCATCAACATAAGAGAAACCACATGAGCCTGTGCCAGTGATCATCACAGCACCTTCGCCACCTTGGTGAGCACCTAAACAAGCAATGAACAAGTCTGTCGCTAAAAAAAATTGTTTAAACGGGTGCTGCCATGATGACATTTTATCAAATAATACGGGTAAATTAACACCGGCTAGCCCAACACCGGCAATAATATTATTAAGAGGGATATCGGCTAAGTGTGCATCTTCTAATGCTAATAAAGCCGAGGCAGTAATTGAGTTAGTCGCTTGTTCAAAACCATGTAATGGATTGCCTGGTCCTGAAATACCTGTCCCTAAAATAATATTATCTTTTGATACCACCACCGCTTTGCATTTACTACCACCACCATCGATACCTAAAAAATAGTGTGGTTGTTTGTTATTTAACATCACATTCTCATCTTAATATAACTGATCGCTCGCGGTAAAATGACAAAAGTATATTAACAAATTAACCCTGACCTATGATGACCTATGATTTTCTTTTTTATAATAGTTCATTAAATTGCGCGTTGAGCAATCATGGTTATCTAGGTTAGCGTCAGTTTCAAGTTCTTTTTGTATGTTAGCAGCTAAACCTTTTCCTAGCTCAACACCCCATTGATCAAATGAACATATCTGTAAAATAATACCTTGAACAAAAATCTTATGCTCATACGCCGCAATTAAGTTGCCTAACGTAGCGGGATCAATACGTTTGAGTAGTATAGTATTGGTTGGTCTATTGCCTTTATGAACTTTATGCGGTGCCACAGTATCAATGTAATCATCAGTACGGCCTTTGGCTTTTAAATCAGCTCTTACTTGTTCTTCATTAACACCCGACATCAATGCTTGTGTTTGTGCGAAGAAGTTTGCCATTAATACTTCATGATGACCAGCCACAGGAGTAACACTAGCAATTGAACCAATAAAGTCGGCTGGAACTACATTATTACTTTGGTGCAGATATTGATAGAAAGCATGTTGGCCATTAATACCTACTTCGCCCCAAATGGTTGGCACGGTCGCGTAATCAATTTCGGAGCCATCCCAGCTCACTGATTTTCCATTGCTTTCCATTTCCGCTTGTTGTAAATAAGCACTGAGCATATGAAGGGTTTGATCATAGGGTAGAATAGCTTGTGATTGAGCACCTAAAAAAGTAGTATTCCAAACACTAATCAGCGCCATGATAACGGGCATGTTGTCTTTGAGTGGTGCATTAAGAAAATGTTCATCCATTTCATTAGCACCTTGTAATAAAACTTTAAATTGTTCAAAACCAATATCTAAAGCAATAGGCAAACCGATGCCTGACCAAAGTGAGAAGCGACCACCCACCCAGTCCCACATATCAAAAATATTTTCTTCATCAATACCAAAACTCATTGCATTTTCTTTATTGGCAGTTACAGCAACAAAATGTTTTGCAACTGATTTTTGATCAAAAGAAAAAGATGTTAACCAATTAATGGCTGTTTTAGCGTTGGTCATCGTTTCTGCGGTTGTGAATGTTTTTGAGGACACAATAAACAGTACTTTTTCAGGATTTAGCGGTCGAAGTATTTCAACAATTTGCGCACCATCAACATTAGACACATAATGAACATTGACACTATTATCGCTGTAATGCTTTAACGCTTCAGTGACCATTTGTGGACCAAGATTCGAGCCACCAACACCAATATTAACTATGTCGGTGATACGTTTGCCTGAATAACCTAACCAGTGACCCTGACGTACTTTATTAACAAACACTTCCATATCTGCCAATTGCGCTTTGACTTGTTCCGTCAGGTTTTCGCCATCAACAATTAAAGCTTCGTTACTCTGGCGTCGTAATGCAGTGTGCAATACCGCCCGGTTTTCAGTGGTGTTGATTTTTTCACCACTAAACATTTTACTGCGCCATTGAGCTACTTCAGTTTCATCCGCTAGCTCTAATAAGTGCTTCATGGTTTCACTGTCGATTAAGTTTTTTGAGTAATCTAATAAGAGTCTTGGCAGTTCAATTGAAAATTTATCAAAGCGTTGACTGTCCTCGGCAAACAAGGTGTTCATGTGTTGAATTTTTTTATCTTTTGCCAGTTGGTTAAGTATTGTCCAACTAGATAATGTTTGGCGAGTGGGCATAATTGTTCCTAATATGCGTTGACAAGTCTGTATTTAAAATAAATAACATCTTAAACAATAATAACATAAAGACTATGATAAATTTATGGCAAAGGTAATATTAACTAGCGCTTAAGAGGTCACAACGTTATTAATTGATGACCCTAAAAAAGGAGAATAAAGCCTAGTGAGGCAATATATACTTGAGCAAATAGTCATCAGGCAAAATTTAACCGCGCTTGGTTGTTAGCCATTTTTAAACTTCGGTAAAACCTTCCTTTATTTGGGCTCAACGTTCTCGTTGTTTATTATTTAATTTTATAATCATAATACAAAATATCACAGTGACAATAATGATAGCAATTATGGGATACACTACTTCAGGACGAAATAAATTAGTTAACCATTCGATGAAAAAATCCTTTTAATATTGATATAATTCATTATGCCATCTAATTGTAATTAAATAGTTAAGCTATTACTAAGTGGGTTTTTGTACTAAGTTACCGTGGTACTGCTAATAATATCTTAACATTACTCTTCAAAATAGGTCCCCCAACCATCATAATCGACTTGAGTTAACTTTGCTAATTCAAGCATTTTTTTTATTTCTTCAAAAATAATATCAATATCAAGGGCTTGCTCAGTGCTTATATCAAAGGCAAACACTTTTTCACCTGACTCTAGTTCAGCTTCTTCAGGCTCTTCAACTTCATAACCCATTTTAAATGCAGTGATCGCCGCTTGTTCTAGTAAATTGAAATCAGTACTGGCAAAGTGATGTTCAATGGTGTGGTGAACCTCTTCATCAGTTCCATCTTCAACTAATTCGGTAATAAGCGCTTGAGTATGTGCTAGCCAATGCTGTAATTGCTCTTCGTTATTCATTTATCGCTTTTCCTGCTCTGTTGAAGTATTACTGTTAAGTGATGTTCCAGCCTCAAGACTCAATTGTTCAATTTTATCAGACATTAAAGCGTGTACTGTATTGGCAACAGCTCTAACATTATCTTTATTTTCATCGGTAAAGTAGATAGGTGCTAATACTTCAATAATTACTTTGCCGTTATTCCATCGATTCCATTTTATCGCACCATGTAAGTTACTTGAGCAAACAGGTACGATAGGCACATTCGCTTCAGCAGCCGTTCGAAATGCCCCTGTTTTAAAGCGTAATAAGCCTCGGCCATTACTGCGAGTTCCTTCTGGAAACAACCAAACTGATAAGCTTTTATCTTTAATTTTGTTAACAGTCTGGGCTATTGTACCCATTGCTTTATTAGTATTAACCCTATCAATTAAAATATTACCCGTTAGCCAGTACATTTGGCCAAAGAAAGGGATCCACTTCAAACTCTTTTTACCAACTGTCACCGTATTAGGTTGTACCGCACTGCTAATGGTAAACATATCAAGGCCACTTTGATGATTAGCTACATAAACCACGGGACCTATGTTTTTAGCTGACTCAGATAACCTCACTTCAACGGTTAATCCTAATAATTTAGAGACCTTACCTAAAATTTTTGCGGTAAAAAAAACCCGATTACGACTCAATGGCTGTAATAAACTAAAAACACAAGCAAAGATACATATCACAACAAGTGCCAAAGTAATGGAAAAAATACGAATAAGTGCTAGCAACAGAAAATCCTAATAAAAATCTAGTGCGGAAGTATACCCTAAAGCAATATAAAATTAACTACTGAGTTTATTTTTCAACGCATAAATATAATTGAAGCATAAAACAGAGCTGGCAAAATATCACGTTGTCGGTGATCGCTATCAACAAGCCACTCACTATTTAATTCGTCTAACACGCATGCGTCTATGACTACCTAACTTTTTCAGATAGAAAGCCCCTAAAGCTCCTTTTTGTAACACCACGACATCACCTACTAATAGCTTCAACTTGAGGCTGTCTTTTTGTTGCCATTTTTGATTATTATCAAGGGATAGTTTCCACTGTCCGCGTAGCATCTGAGTAGCTTGAGTAATGGTTGCTGTTATCTCATTGACTTCTGCAGATTGCTCTTTAGCTGTTTTCTCTAAATGGGCTTTAGCAAATAAAGCTGCCTCTTGGCCTGCCTTTTTTATTTTTGCTGGTAACTTTGTTTTATTTACTTGAGGTGATCTAGGCTGACTAGGTGATTTGATATTTTCAGTCACTTTATCAAAACACCTTAAGCGCGCTAAACTATCATTTTGTTGGGCACAGCTTTTTAGTGCCGCACTTAATGGTTGATCAGCAGATGCTAATACAGGTGCCGTCAAATGTAATGCGATAACAACTGCACCCAATAGATTCATCTTTTTCATTATGTGTTTCCTTACCTATCAATTTATTTTTTTGGTCGAAAATATATTGAGACCATTATCGCCGATCCCTTCCAATGTTATATCTGCTAAAAATCTTCACAACAAGTCGCTTATCAAAACGCTCTGATAATTCTAATTTATCAGACGAGTTTAACGAGTCAACAATATAAATTCTACTCGCTAAAGCAGCAATAATATTGACATGATTTTCAGAGGTCTGTTCATAAGCTTCGGCTACGAAAAATGAGAAGTCGCTCTTTTGCGATACTCAATTGGAATAGAAACTTATCCTTGCTGCATTGGCGTTAATATTTCATCAGGGATAGGTTGCAAACGTTTATCTTTATCTAAACACACCATTTCTATCTCGCCAATAACCGCCGGTTTTTTAGCATTAGGTCGCCACACTTCTTGTCGCCACAAGGTTTTATACTTGCCATCGAGTTGATAAGAGGTTCGAATATCGCAAATTTCAGCAAACTCAACGCCATCTTGAAAGATCATGTTGGCTTTATACACAGCTAAACCTAAGCCTTTTTCTGTCCAGAGTTTAGCCAGGCGCTCGCTATCGATAACATGTTCACGAGCACGCTCGAAGTATTTCAAAAAATTAGGATGATAAACCACACCTGAATGATCGGTATCTTCATAATAAATCTGTACCGGGTGATGATAAATTTTACTCATGGTTCTTTCTACTTGTGTTGCCTTGTTTTGATAACGATGATTTTAGCGCCTGCATGCCTTGCTCGATGGTTATAAGTGGTTGATAACCTAAATCATTTTTTGCTGCATCAATAGTAAAGTAATGACTGGTTGATAATTGTCGAGCCACAAAACGTGTCATCATCGGCTCTTCTTTTTTAGCGATAAGGTGATAAACCCATTCGAGCAAAGCTCCTACGCCATAGGCTAAGAACGTAGGCATTCGTTTGGTTACTGGTGGCATATCAACACAGGCTAAAATATTATTGAGCATATTGGCCATGGTAATTGGCTGATCATTGCTAATAAAGTAGCTTTTTCCTGCGCATTGGGTCTCTGTTTTAAGTAGATTTACGCCAGCTAAAATATGAGCGTAAGCGGCATTATCAATATAAATAGTATCAACAAGCTTATCTGTTTTCCCTAGTAGCTTTAACCGCCCAGCTTTTGCCCGTTCAATGACTCTTGGAACTAAATGTGGATCTTCAGGGCCCCAAATCAAGTGTGGCCTTAGAGCTACTGTTTTCAAATATTCACTATTGGCATTAAGCATCATTTGCTCAGCAATGGCTTTTGATTCGGCATAATAGTTAAGAAAATGTTCAGCGTAAGGCTGAGATTCATCAATGCCAGCTTCATCTACTCCGGCAAAGGTGACACTGGGAGTACTGGTATAAACGATATGCTTAATAGCAAGCGCATTACAGGCTTCAATGATATTTGCAGCTCCATCAACATTGGGTCGATAATAATCACTTTTACTGCCCCAGATCCCCGCTTTTGATGCTACATGAAAAACCAAATCACAGCCTTGCATCGCCGTTTTAAGCTTTTCTAGGTGACAAATATCGCCTTGTACCATATTAACGCCCATCTGCTCTAACTCAGGATAACTGCCTCTGGCAAAACCGGTGACCTTGATGTCAGCTGAGCGCATCATGGTACAAAGGGCTTTACCTAAAAAGCCGCCAGCCCCGGTAACAAAGACATGAGTAACGTTATCAGCCAATGCAGCTAAAGCGTTTGCTAAAGGTGAGCTTTGTAAAATAGTCATGAACGTCTGCCTTATTTTCTTAATTTTTTATTTTTATTTTTATTTTTATTTTTATTTTTATTTTTATTTTTATTAAGTACCAGACCACTAGCGAACCATTCTTTGTGCCCAAACCGCTAATTTTTCTCTAAATATTTTGGCATTATGGCGAATATCAACGGGGAAATTAGGATGAATGAGAAAATCATTAATAGTTAGCGTTTGTTGATGAGCAGAGCCAATTTTTTTAAGCTCATCAAACAATTGTTGTTGGGCTTGTTTACTATCAATACCATAACCTTTATTGAGTTCAACACACAATAAAGGTTTGCTCACACCTTGCACTTCAACAGCGACTAACGCACTACGTTTAACCGCTTTATGAGTATTAAAAATACGCTCACAGGGAATAGAGAACAGGGTATGATTAGCTGTTTCAACACGATGTGCTTTACGTCCACACATCCATAACAGCCCGTTTTCATCAAGATAACCTAAATCGCCCATACGGTGGCGACATTCAACTCCGTCTTCATTAGTAGCCTTAACAGCGAAATCACTAGCGATAATTTTAGCTTTTTCTGTGGCTTTAGGACGTTGGTAATATGCTTGGCTCACCATATCACCTTTAACAACAATTTCACCAATGGTGTTAACTGGCAAAGCTAAATTATCATGCCAGTGAACTATCACTTCTTCGGTGATAGCAATAATGGCAATATCGACGCCTTTAATCGGTAAACCCACACAAATACCACCGCCATTATCAGTTATCTCTGAGGTGGTTAATAACGCTTTACTGCCAATTTTAGTCAGTGGTAGCGATTCTGTTGCCCCGTAAGAACTTAATACTTCAACATCGGCATTGAGCATTTGACTGAAACATTCAATGGCAGATAACGTTGCTGGAGCGCCTGCTGAGATCACTCGTTTTAAACTCGGTAGTGTGTGATGCAAACCCTTAGCCGTTTTACTTACATGAGTTATTTTAGTCCCGGCTTGTCCAAGGACCTCAATCAGCGCAGGATTGGCAAATAAATTACTGCATTGATATTTTTCAATAGCAGCAAAAATAAAATCGGGGTTCGCTGTTATGGGTTGACTGGCATCCATATCAGGAATAATGGATGCCATACCTAACGCAGGACCGAACAATGAAAATAGCGGAAACGTTGCTAAGTCTCGCTCTCCGGCAACAATGCCATAATCATTTTTTAAGGCGCTGATTTGTGCTTCAAACATTTTGTGACTATAAACAACGCCTTTGGGAATACCGGTACTACCACTGGTAAACAGTATCGCTGCCATTTCATTCTCGGCTAATTTCACCATAGGATATGGCTGATCAGTCTTATTGACAGTTTTAAGAAGTTGACCAAGGCTGACCCCCCCAAATAAACCAGTCCCAAAAAAACGAATACCGCCAACGGTGAGCAAAAATTTAACGCTTTTTTTACCCCAAGAAAAGAGCTGACGGGCAATATGAGCTTTTGGTATGCCGATAAAGGCATCGGGAGCAGACTCAGCAAAACATTGTTTAAGATTTTTAACGCCCATCCCTGGATCAACCAAAATAGGTACAATTCCGGCTTTGAATAAGGCAAAAGTTAAGGCAAAAAATTCAATGCTGGGCGTTACCATTAGCACGGCTTTCATGCCTCGTTTAATGCCATAGTCATTAAGTGCAAAAGCAATTTCATCACTTTTGGTATTTAACTCACTAAAATTAATTTCTTGATAGTGCAGCGTTTTAGCCAATGAAAACCCTTGGCGCTGATATTGTTGGACCGCAACAGCTAATGAGTTGGGACTCTCTATAGCCGCGTGTTGCAGATGGTGAGACAAATTAGCCGTAGTAATACCGCTATTTTTTGCCCCCTTGGTTTTAGTCATTTTTAGTGTCAGTTATAGTGGTACTTACCGTACCAGCTTGATTTTTGTTAATAAAGTTTGTTACTAATGGCACCACTTCATCTCTGGCATCTTCTAAAATATAATGACCACAATCGTCAAAGGCATGCACTTGAGCTTGTGGGAATTTCTCCTGCCATACTGCTAAAAAATGTTGATCAAAAACAAAGTCTTTTAAGCCCCAACAAATTATCATAGGTAGCTTGGTGAACTGGGGTAAGCTATTTTCAATATCGCTGACTAGTTGGTAGTTTCTATCATGGGGTTTTAGTGGGATATCTTGAATGAAACGGAGTGTTGAAATGCGATTTTTCCATGAATTAAACGGTGCAACGTAGGCTTGGCGAATATCTTTTGTCATTGCTTTGCGCTTAACACCAATAATAGAAGCTATGCTAGAAAAAGCGTTAAAACCGCGAACTAAAATAGTGCCTAACATGGTATTTCTGCCAATAACTAATGGTAAAGGCAATGGCTTACTTTTAGGTAAATGAAACGCAGCGGTATTTAAAATCACTAATTTTTTGATGCGCTCGGGATAACGAGCAGCATAACCCATGCCGATCATGCCACCCCAGTCGTGAACAATTAGCGTTATATTTTTATCAATGGCTAAATGATCAAGCAAGGCTTCAAGATCGTCAATGCGGCTGGATAAGGTATAATCATAGTCGTCGTCATCGGGTTTATCCGATAAACCACAACCAATATGATCTGGCACAATGCATTGATGTGATGTACTGAGTGTTTTGATTAAGTGACGATAATAAAACGACCAACTTGGGTTACCATGAACCATGACAACTGGCTCACCGTGACCTTCATTAACATAATGATATTGTTGGCCATTTCTATCGAGAAAGTGACGTTCAAAAGGGAATAAAGTCGCTAAGTTATCATCCAACATTGTGCTGCCCTGTATTGAATTAAATGCATGTAAAAAATAAAAGTTGGGTTTGATCTAAGTGTTAACTTACCACTTAAGTCCTAACATCATGCAATTTAGGCCGCTACCTATGCCTAAGAAACTTACGTTATCCCCTTTTTTTAAAAATCCTTGATCATGGGCCATGGCAGCGGTTACCGGTAAAGAAACCGTTCCCATATTACCTAATAGCTCATAGGTGGGGTATTCTTTGTACTCAGGAATATTGAGTGCTGTGAGCACTTTTTTTTGATTGGCTGCACCCACTTGATGACAAATCACTTTATCAACTTGTTCGATCATCCAATCACGCTGTTCTAAAAAATGCTCCCAGGTATCTTTTGCCAGTGACACCCCTTCTTTGAGTAAGGTAACCGCATCAGTGCGCATAAATTCACGAAACAATTGAGGTCCAACTTCTTTTAGGCCCCATTGACATAAACCATTGTGCTCAGGAGCGGATAAGTGACTCGCCCCTAATAATTGATGATTACGTGCTGTTGTTAAGTCTAGGCTCCCATCAGTCAATAAAATGGCCACCGCACCACTACCACCGGTAAGCGTTGCTAGTGATTGCGCATAATTTTGCATGCTAGGGTCTGCCAGCATATCATCAATGGTGACATCAACGATATGGCGAGCTGACTCACAAGAAACCACTAAACCCGCTTTAATTTGTCCTAACTCAATACGATTGGCAATATCTAAAATACCCGACAAAGCCCCTAAACAGGCATTCGAGATATCATAAATTGCGGTCTCTTTTGATACCCCTAATTTTGCGGCAATACGGCAAGCTGTAGCAGGCTCGTGTTGATCACGGCAAACACCAGTATAAACCACAGCGCCTAAATCACCGACACAGATCCCTGTTTCTTTGATTGCTTTTTCAGCGGCAGCTAAGGCGCCGTCTGACAAAATATGTTCTTTTGGCCACCAACGACGCTCTACTATACCTGTTAAAGCGGCAAGCTGACCCATAGGTATACGATACTTCTGATACAAAGGAGCTAATCGAGACTCTAATGAATTACTAGTGACAACTTCGGGCGCTAATTCGTAGGCTAGGCTGTTAATAAAAACGCGGGTATATTTCATGTATAAGGTTAACTTTCTCGTTTGCAGGCAATCAAGATTCAGTTTACATTACTGACAAGTGGCCTAATTTAAATGACTAATAATTTATAGGCCGTCATTTGACCAAGAAAAGGCGCATCATTCAACATAAATGATGCTTGAACAATAAAAAACAGCAAAAAATTTGCCGAATTACAATCAAAAACCAAGTAAAAAAAAGTCTGACTAAAAAAAACTTTACAATATATAACATCAAGTTAAATTTATATTATGCAATGGAATTATTAATTTACTCGGTAATAGTCTTTTTTGTAGATTTTTTGTAAACAGGTGGTGGCGCAATATTCGTCTCATGACGACTCAACCATGATGCTAGCAGAAAGTCGACAGTCAGTGGCTAATTTAATACCTCATTACCCAGTCGCTAAAGATCAGTACCATAGCTAAAGATTAAGTCATCGCACTTTTATCCAGCTCATTTTGTAACAACTTCCTGCCATTGGTCTCAATATGTTTTAAAAAGGCAGAAGCGATTAACGTAGGGCGTTTAGATGTTAACCACAGAAAAAACCAATGAGAGTCTATCGGTAATTCTTTTACCGGCAAACGGACTAATCCACTTTGACCGCCATAGGTAAGAGTGTGAGCAGAAATAATAGAGATCCCTAATTTAGACATAACCGCATGTTTAATCGCCTCATTACTTTCAATGGTCATTTTTATCTTTAGCTGCAACTGATGCTGTTTAAACAAGTCCTCAATAGCATAACGAGTACCAGAGCCTTTTTCTCGCATTAAAAATGGCTCATTACACAGATCTGACAAACTAATCGATTGCTGCTTTCCTAGCGGGTGATCTTCATGGGCAATAGCCACCAAAGGGTTCTCTAAAAATTCGAGGCTTTGTACCTCAATATCTTGAGGCGGATGACTAAAGACATAAAAATCATCTATTCCTTGTTTCATCCGTTCAATGGTTTTTTCTCTATTGCCAATCGTTAACTGGATATCAATATCAGGAAATTGCTCACAAAATGGTCCTAAAAGATGAGGAATGAAGTACTTAGAGGTAGTCACCACAGCTAGGCGTAATGTACCCGGCTTAAACTTACGTAGATTACCTAATCTCATATCTAAACGAGCAAAACTATCAAGTACTTCAACAGCCGTTTTCACTAACTCTACACCAACTTCAGTAAAAACTAGTTGGCGGTTTATAAATTTATACAAAGGCTCACCGATTGCCTCACTGAGTTTTCGCATCTGAATTGACACTGTCGGTTGAGTTAAAAACAGCATTTTTGCTGCCTCATTAATACTGCCTTGATCATGTACGGCCAGTAAAATTTCAAGCTGTCTCATGGTGCCAATATGAGCATGAATACGTGATGGCATAATAACTCCTTGACAGTTTGTCTAACCCGTCGTGTTTTTTAACCACAACATTTTTTCTTCTCATTTCAGTTCAACAACATAACTTCACTTCACTTCAACATTGCGAAAATACCAAAGTTCAGGTTAGTTATATAGATAATAATCTATATCTATATTAGATAATATCTATTTTTATCTATTGTGATTGTTTGTCATACTCTACCCATCTGAAGAGTAGGCAACCATTAACCGCACATAAATTAGTTTAGCTAGCAAATAGAGTTATTTAACTCAGTGCCTTAAAGCACAGTTCAACACTCAGATTTGAGGGACAAAAAGAATATTATAACAGCCCCGAACTATCCATTTTAAATTAGGGATTTAGCTTTTGCTTGGCAATCGTTTTGAAAATATTAATGTTAAGGGTGATATATTCGGTGGTGTAACTACCGCTATCATCTCTTTACCCTTGGCGCTTGCCTTTGGTGTCGCCTCTGGAGCAGGCGCTGAGGCAGGGCTTTGGGGCGCAATTATGGTCGGTTTATTTGCCGCCATTTTTGGTGGTACAACCTCATTAATTTCAGAGCCCACTGGCCCAATGACAGTGATCATGACAGCCGTATTAACCAGCATGATGGCTAAATACCCTGACACTGGCATGGCCATGTCATTTACAGTGGTGATGATGGCCGGCGCCTTTCAGGTGATTCTAGGCACACTCAAACTTGGAAAGTATGTCACCTTAATGCCGTACAGCGTAGTTTCAGGTTTTATGTCTGGCATTGGTGTTATTTTAATCATCTTACAATTATCACCCCTGCTAGGACATTCAGCGCCAACAGGCGGAGTACTCGGCACACTTTCAGCCCTACCCGATACCTTTTACATGATGAGTTTCAGTGAACTGCTTTTAGGTTTACTTACCTTAGCGGTATTAATTTACTTTCCTAAGCGGTATCGAAAATACCTACCCGCTCAATTGGTTGCGCTAGTTGCTGTTACTCTCCTCTCCTTGCTTTTATTTGATACGGACAGCATCCGCCGTATTGGTGAAATTCCCGCTGGTTTACCGACTTTAGTCATCCCACACTTTAATAGCGACATGTTTATCACTATGGTAATAGACGCCTTAGTACTCGGTACTTTAGGTTGTATTGATACCTTGCTAACGGCGGTTATTGGCGATTCATTAACCCGTAAAGAGCATAACTCTGATAAAGAATTACGCGGCCAAGGCATTGCCAATATCATTTCAGGTTTATTTGGTGCCCTACCCGGTGCGGGGGCGACGATGGGAACGGTGACTAATATACAAGTAGGCGCCAAGTCACCTCTTTCAGGTATAATTAGGGCCGTTATTCTCGCACTGGTCGTGTTAGTCGCGGGTGAATTAACTGAGCCTATTCCAATGGCGGTGTTAGCTGGTATCGCCGTTTATGTCGGTGTAAAAATTCTCGATTGGAGCTTTATTCAACGGGCGCACAAAGTCAGCATGCAAGATACGGCAATCATGTATGGTGTCATGCTGTTGACTGTCTTTGTCGACTTAATTGCTGCGGTAGGCTTAGGTGTATTTATCTCTAATATCATCATTATAGAAAAACTCAGTAAAGAGCAAGCAGACAAAATTAAAGCTATTAGTGATGGCGATGACAATCGGGTACCGTTGACCAGCGCTGAGCGTGCAATATTAGATAAAGCCGATGGTAAGCTGTTGTTTTTCTACTTATCTGGGCCGATGATTTTTAGTGTGTCAAAAGCGATATCACGCCAGCACTCAAGTATTGCTGATTTCGAAGTGATGATTTTAGACTTAACCGATGTGCCAATGATTGATGTCACCGTTGGCCTTGCATTAGAGAATGCGATAAAAGATGCCTTAGAGGCTAATTGTGAAGTGTTTTTGTTATGTCCCAACCCACACACACGACAGCAATTAGAAAAATTCTATGTATTAAATTTGATCCCACAAGAGAATCACTATTCCTTTAGAGAGCAAGCTTTGGAAGCTGCTCTTAGCCATCTTTCAAGGTGAAATAATGGCCTGATAACGTTCAGTCGCAAGCCCCTAACCGACAATAAATATCAGTTAACCCAAAGATAGATCTCTAGGTTTTGTCGCCAACATTAGCACATATCATCAAACGGATTAGTTTTTGGTAAATCGATGGCATGCTCAAAACCAGGCATGTTGATACTGTCAGTGCTCAGCTCTAATTGGCTATCATCAATTAAGCCATCACCAAATTGATAGATAATATTAAATTGTCCCAAATCGGCACTTTCTTGGTAATTTTTTTGTGCTATTTCAACCTTGATCAGTTTTTCACGATACTCCAGCATCGCTTGTTCGCCATAACGCTTGGTTAACATAGACACACTAACTGATGGCGATAACACGGTAGCAGTGGCATTGTTACCACCAAAACCTTTTGAGTTAATAAAGGCAATGTCCATAGCGGCACATTGCCAATGTTGAGTGGCGATATGTAAGTGCTGATCAAAAACATCTGCGGCCACTTCATCAATAGTGGTGATGCCGGGCATAATATTATGCGCAAAAACACCTAACGCCATTGCCATTTGATCGCCACTAGCAGGGCCTATGGTATGACCAACAAAAGCTTTAGGCGCAACTACTGGCCAAGCATCAATAGCAAACGTTGCAGCTATTCGATGATAAATATGTGACTCGGTGACCCGATTTTGGGGTGTAGACGAGCCATGAGCTAAAATAAAGCTCCGCTCTTTAAGCGCCTCTTCACCTAACATGCTTTTTGCTAACGCCACCGATTTGGCCATGGTAATGTAATTACCAGGGCCAGGTGCGGTGATCGACTTTTTAATACCGTCGGCATTGATAAAAACGTCGGGCACTGAGCCTAACACTTTAGCGCCAAGCTCTAAGACTAATTTATCATCCATTAACACAATAAATTGCGCGCCTTCACCAATGGTAAAACCACAATTATTGCCAAATGGCCGACTAGTACGGCGATGATCCACCTTATCCGTACCATCTAACCTTTTCAGTCCTTCTTCATTGGCTAATGCGCTCATATTACCAAAACCCTCAACCACCTCAGGGGTAATTGGCGACTCAGCACTACCAACAATAGCGACACGAATTCTGCCCGCTTGCATATCTTGCACAGCCGCTTTTAAGTTATATAAAAAGGTGGCACAAGCCCCCGAAGAGGTAAACGTAGTACCAACACTACCGGTAACATAGGCATTAATAAAATCTGTCGGCATGGTATTTAAACCAAGGGCTAAATTTTTAGTAGAAACGCGTTCACCTTTTAAGCGATTACGCACTAAACCACCGAGCCCTTCATCATGCATTTGACCCATAACGGATGCAGAATAAGTACCCACTTCGTCAGGACTAATTTTTGCCATAATCTCAGACCAAGCAAAACCAGTTGAGTGAATAGCATCAGAGGCGCCAAATATTGTGGTTTGCAAACCACGTGGTTGATAGCGGCTGTTATAAAGTTTAGCGGGTTCAAATCCTGTTGGTAATTGGCCCGCGGCTTTTATTGGATTATCACGATAAGCATCATGTTTAATTTCAATCTCACCAGGGATCTCAACGCTTACTCGGCCAGCGTCTAGGTCATTGACTACCCAAGTACGTGGTAATGGCGAAGGTAACTCTTTACGTCTGGTTTCAAAGCGGATACTTTTCTGACTAGGATTATCATGACAGGTAGGCGATAACGTCATTTTTTTATGCCAAGGGGTGGCATCTACATCAAAATGATTTTTCTCTATTTTACGAATTAAAGTACCGTCAAGAATTTGTTGACCAAAACGAGCTTCAATATCTTGTTTGGCAACAATATGACCTTCTTTATCGATTAACTGGCCAGCTTCAACACTCACTAATTTCATTAACGAAGCTAAACCTAAAAAGGTTTCTGCACGTGTTTCATTATCCAGACTGTCGATAACAATACGTCGAAAACCTTGATGAAAAGAAGTACGGCCTGCCGCGTTAACGCCACCCATTCCAACAATAAGAGGTAATGAAGTCATAAAAAACCTTTAACGATATAAGCAAATGAAAATAAAATTTATTGATGGTATTTTAATCGCATAAAAATAAAAATAATCGGCTTATTTAGCCATATAAAGTGCTATAAAGGACATATATTTTTATTTTACCTTATCAACCCATGCCAATTAAAATAAAACAACCAAGAACAGTGAAAGTTGCCCTGGTACTCTACGATGAAATGCTCGCAACCAGTGTGAGTTTACCTGTTGAAATGCTACGCGCGGGCGAAGCTTTGGCGCTGACAAAAAATAAAAACAATCCTAAGCTATCGATTCAAATGGTGGCAGAAACTAACAAGGCAGTCACCACCAGAGCCGTTATTCAATTAACACCTGACACCACAGTAACGGATGCACGATTACCTGACTTTGCCTTTATTCCAAGCTTATGGCGAAACCCTAGACCGATACTAAAAAAACACCCTAGAATGATCGCTTGGTTGAATAAAATTTGGCAACAAGGAGCTACGTTAATTGGCGGGGGTACTGGTGTTTGTTTTATGGCGGAGTCAGGTTTGTTAGACCACCACCCAGCAACAACACATTGGCATTACGAACAACAATTTAAACGTAATTACCCATTGGTCGATCTCAAACCTGATTTTTTCATCACCCAATCAGACCGTATTTATTGTGCGGCTAGCCTTAATGCACTGGCCGATATAATAGTACATTTAATTGAACAAATTTATGGTCAAGGGATAGCTCAACAAGTTCAAATGCACTTTTCCCATGAAATACGCAAACCTTATAAAGAACAAAGATACCTAGAAGGTAGTGTCGACAGACACCCCGATGAACTCATCGCCCAAATTCAGTTTTGGATGAGTAATAATCTTAATTCAACGAGTTCTTTAACCGATATTGCTGAACAATTTAATATCAGTTCACGCTCGTTAACCCGACGGTTTAAAGCCGCAACAGGTTCCAGCGCCACACAACACTGGCAACAATCGCGCATTGAAGCGGCCAAAGATTTATTAGCCTCTAGTAACCTCTCGATTCAAGAAATTGCCTATCATGTTGGCTATCAAGATCATGGTCACTTAACTCGGTTGTTTAAAAAAGCGTTAAGCTTAACGCCAAAAGATTACCGTGCTATGGTACGTAAGAAATTATTTAGTTAGGAAATTTACGATGAGCAGCGCACTACAAGGCATTAAAGTTATCGACTTAAGTCGTATTTTGGCAGGGCCTTGGGCATCACAATTATTAGCGGATATGGGTGCTGAAGTGATCAAAGTTGAACAACCGATAAAAGGTGATGACACCCGTTTTTGGGGACCTCCTTTTATCAAAGCAGCAACAAAAAATCAGCCGCCACAAGCCGCTTATTTTCATTGTGCTAATCGTAATAAACAATCCATTGCCATTGATATTACCCAAGAGAAAGGTCAGCAAATTATCAAAGAGTTGGTGGCCAAAGCGGATGTTTTTCTTGAAAACTTTAAAGTGGGCGGATTAGCCCAATACGGTTTAGATTATCCAAGTTTAAAAAAACTGAATCCACAATTAGTTTATTGCTCGATCACCGGTTTTGGTCAAACAGGCCCAAGTGCCAATAAAGCCGGTTATGACGCCATGATTCAAGGTGAAGGTGGCTTGATGAGTATCACAGGTGAGCCTGATGGTGAGCCAATGAAAGTGGGGGTAGCCGTTGTTGATATAATGACCGGTTTATATAGTAGTAATGCTATTTTAGCGGCGTTAATGGCCAGACATCATACGCATCAAGGCCAACATATTGATATCGCCTTACTCGAGGTTCAATTGGCCACATTAGCCAATCAAGGGATGAATTATTTAACCACCAAAGAAAATCCACAACGCCAAGGTAATGCTCACCCAAACATTGTGCCTTACCAATGTTTTGCCACTCAAGATGGCAATATTATTTTAGCCATTGGTAACGATAAACAATTCCAACGTTTTTGCCATGTCGCTGAGATAGAAGAACTAAGTAAGAATAAACTCTTTATCACCAACGAACTAAGAGTGATCAACCGAGATAAACTTATTCCTGTGCTCGCTGAAAAATTAGCTCAACACCCCACTTTATGGTGGCTTAATACCTTAGAAAAAGTAGCTGTGCCTTGCGGTCCTGTTAATACCTTAGCGCAAGCGGTTAATCACCCTCAAATTCAATACCGTCAAATGATAAAATATATCCCCGACAGTGACGAAAAAGCTGTTGCTACCATAGCCTCGCCCATTCACTTTTCTGCTACCCCCTTACAATATCTTCGTAGTGCTCCGGATTTAGGACAAGATAGTAAAGCTATTTTAGTTAACACGCTGCACTACGATGAACAAAAAATTAAGCAGTTATTTATTGACAATGTAGTGAATTAACTAGGCCACTTAATATCCGCCATTAACTAAACAGGACGATAATTGACAACCATAAAATGCGATTGCTTGACAAAACTTAGTCACATAAACCCGCCTAGCCCTTGTGATTAAATATTTTGTCACAAATACTTGTCTGATCTCTCCGGCTACGGCAAACTATAGGCATAAAATATTCACCAATAAATTCTAGAGAACGCCATGAGTGAAAAATCAACAGCTAGCAGTCAAATGAGTCAAATGTTAACCATGCAAGATGCGATGAATTCGCGGGTGAGTGAAACTTGGCGCACCAATGGTTACCAATGGTATCGGGCCATTTGGGTCGAATGTGCTGAAATGTTAGATCACCATGGTTGGAAATGGTGGAAACATCAAGAAATTGACGTTGCCCAAGTGCAACTAGAATTGGTTGATATTTTCCATTTTGGTTTATCACTCCGTTTAATGACAGGGGCGAGTGTTGAAACCATTAATGACGAATTAGTCAAAGAGCTGAGCCAGAACACGCAGGAAACTGATTTTAAAATTGCTCTAGAAAACTTAGCTTCTGCTGCCGTCAGCCATCAAACTTTTGATGCCATTGCCTTAGCTGATTGTATGCAATTAATGAATATGGATTTAGACGAATTATTCCGTCAATATGTTGGCAAAAACACCTTGAACTTCTTCCGCCAAGACCATGGTTACAAAGAAGGCAGTTATATTAAAATTTGGCATGGCGAAGAAGATAACGAAGTTTTAGCGATGTTAGTTAATACCCTTGATGCAAGTGCTGATGACTTCCAACAACAGTTGTATCAGGCATTAGAAGCCAAATACCCAAAAAAATAGTGTCGAGGTCAACAAATACTCTTGTTAGGCTTCACCGGAGCTAGAGTAGCTCGGCGAGACATTAACTGACCATACCCCTATCTCTGGCACAAATTCTGCATATTCTTTTTTACTAAAAAATAGCGTCAAGAATTTAAATCGCCGGAGATGTTTATGGAACTTATATTATTTGCTTTAATAAGCTTAATTGTTATTGTCACAGTCTTAGCTTCTCGCTTAAGTGATAATAGCTTCCCTTTCCCTTTTGACAGCAAAAAATCAATCTTCACCCCTGCTGAAAAAAACTTTCAAAACTTAGTTGAGCAAGCCATGGGGCCGAAGTATCGTGTTCTTAATCGAGTCAAACTCAGCGATATCGTCACTATTCGTAATGGTGTATCGACTCGTGCAAGTCAAGTGGCCGCAACTAATGCCAATACTAAATACCTAGATTTTGTCATTTGCGACCGCACTAATATGAAATTATTAGGCGCTATAGATTTAGTAGACACCCAGGGTAGGGGCTATAAAATAAAAAAGGATTGGTTTGTCAGTGGTGCGCTCGAAGCTGCCACTATTCCTCATATTCGTATTAAGGTAAAAGCTAACTACACCATTGATGAGATTAGCGCGTGTATCAATAGTCGCCTTTTAGGTAACAACTCATCAATACCGAAAATAAAAGGTAAAGTTATACCCGCACCTATGCTAAAAGCCAGACCTCGTAACGTTGGCGTAATGAGTACAACAGCAGCTAAAGTTCAAGTAGCACCTAAAACGGCGCGACACTTACCTAGTTCACAAGTTGCGGCACTGCCTCATTAAAGCAATGATTACTGTCTAACGCCACCACCAAGAATAGCCCTTGCTTACTATTCTTGATGGCGCACTATTTACTGGTTGCCCGCGGGGCGATCAAACTGATAGGGACTTAACACTTTTGATGCAGCCAAATCAATTGATAATGTCACAAGATTTTTATTACGTCTCAGGCTATAATTCTTTTTTATCAAAATACACCATATTCAGGAAACCACATGAGAGCAGGCATAATTGGCGCCATGGAGCCAGAAGTAGCTATTTTAAAAGCTAAACTTGAAAACGGTGATACCATCATCCACGCAGGCTACACTTTTCATCAAGGCCAATTAAATGGCAATGATGTGGTTATTGTACAATCAGGCATTGGTAAAGTAGCGGCCGCGTTAGCCACGGCAATGTTAATTGATAAATTCAAACCTGATTATATTGTTAATACTGGCTCTGCCGGGGGCTTTGAACCATCTCTTAAAGTCGGAGATATTGTTATTAGTTCAGAAGTAAGGTATCACGATGTTGATGTCACCGCTTTTGGTTATGAAATGGGTCAACTTCCCGCTAACCCTGCCGCTTATATTGCACACCCTAGTTTAGTTGAAGCCGCTAAAACCGGAATATCTCAACTCAAAAAAACTGATGGTAACAACATTCAAACCTTAGTTGGCTTGATCACCACAGGTGATACTTTTATGACTAAAGATGATGATATTGCCAAAGCGCGCGCTAATTTTCCAACGATGGCAGCGGTAGAAATGGAAGGTGCGGCTATAGCTCAAACCTGTTACCATTTTAAGTTACCCTTCGTTATTATTCGCTCAATGTCAGACATCGCAGGTAAAGAATCTCCGACCTCTTTTGAAACCTATTTAGAAAAAGCATCGGTCAATTCATCACAATTGGTGATAAACATGCTTGACGTTTTACAGGGACAACAATTATCATCTTAAAATGATAGCGATCACCGCACTACACTTTCCACCCATTAATCACTTTAGCAGTTCAGTGTTATTGCTTTTTGCTGTTGTTTTACTGAAAAAGTTACTGACCCGTATAGTTAACCATCAACCCTTTGATTTTTTTAATTTCTATTGTCAAAAGCTCAGTGATAAAGTGAACAAAGCGCAAAACCCAGAAAAACAGCAAGCCATCGCAGGTTTGGTAGCCGTGGTCATCACGCTATTACCCTTAGTTGTTATTTTATGGTTATTTGAGTTGTTTATTGAAGTCCCTTGGCTTTGGCAAGCTTTATTACTTTACCTCGCTATGGGTCGATTTAACTTGGCCGCTAGCAGTAAATCAGTTGCTCAAGCACTAGTGGCCAATCAAAGTTATGTAGCGAAACAAACATTACAGCCTTTATTGCTAAGAGACACTGCACCCTTATCAAAAATAGGCTTAAGTAAAAGCTGTATTGAAATGCAGTTACTTAGAACCATGCAGCAAAATTTCGTGGTAATTTGTCACTTTTTAGTGTTTGGTCCACTGGCCGCGCTCAGTTACCGTCTATTGCTTGAAATGCATTACAGTTGGAACGTTAAGCAAAAAACTTTTAGGGCTTTTGGTCAACAAGTGAGCATGTTAGTCAATGTATTGCAGTGGTTGCCTGTGCGCTTATTTACCCTGATCATGCTATTAATGTTTTCCAAACACAATTTATTGTTATTTTGGCGATTAATTAACGACAAGATCTTTCAATTAAATAATGACATTGCGCTGCATTGTTTAGCACTGAATTTACAAATTAAGCTTGGCGGTGTTGCTATGTACGAGGGGGTAAAATTAGCCAAACTCAGTTTTAATGATCACGCAAGACAGCCTGAACCAACCGATATTATTCATACCAGCACTCAATTAACGTACACTTTAATGATCTGCAGTGTCTTGCTAATCATCATTTCCGCATTGGTATTGGTAGTACAACTGAGTAGTGCCACTTAATCAAATAGCTACTAGCAACGAGAAATAGCACAATGCATGAATTACTTTATTGGTTAGATATTTTTGGCATTATCGTTTTTTCTTTATCGGGAGCACTGGCAGCAGGGAAGTATCAACTTGATCCCTTTGGTGTTGTAGTTTTAGCTTCGGTTACCGCAGTGGGGGGCGGAACCATCAGAGATATAATTTTACAAACGCCTGTTTTTTGGGTGGTTAAACCATTTTATCTTTATATTATTCTGATCACGGCAATACTCACTATTATCATTATTAGACGTCCTAAACGTATACCCAAGCGCTTTTTATTAATTGCAGATGCCGTAGGTTTGTCTTTATTTTCAGTACTCGCCACTCAAAAATCGTTAAGTTTAGGTGCACCTATTCCGGTGGCAATTATTATGGGCACAATTACCGCTGTGTTAGGCGGTATGCTGAGGGATATTATTTGTAATGTGATCCCGATGATTTTACGACAAGAAATTTACGCTACTGCCGCTATGCTCGGAGGTACGTTATTTGTGACGTTACAGCAGGTGGGCTTACCAGACAATATTGCGTTAGTTTCAGCAATCATTGGCGCATTAGCACTTAGGTTAGCGGCCATTTATTGGCAAGTATCCCTGCCTGCATTTCAAATTATTGAAAAAGAAGACAAACGTTAAGCCTCAATACCCCAGCCATCGCTATAACCAGCAAATTTGGTGGCTATTTTTTCAAGAGCCACTTCTTCCGCCAGTATGTTTTCATAGCTTGGCACCATCACCAGAGTGCAGTTTAGGTCCCACACATTAGGCGTGTCATCGGCTTGTAGACTTACTTTAACGTCAGTCAATGTTTCATTGATAAAGTCAGCCATCGCTTGGGCTTGTTCTTGTTGTTCAAATAAATGAAAAAACACCACATCATGTTGCTGTGTTAGATCAATGCCCGACTGGTACATTTCAGACAATACCTGGCCTGTTTCATCGTTAGGGAAGTTCATAAAACCTTATCTATATTCATATAATTACAGCGTGAATTTGTCATTATAACCACGATTAATTAGAAAATACACAAGAGTGCTAAACCACTCGGTAATTGGACATATTTCTAAAGCTCTCCTTCGGAAGCACACCACTAGATAATAGTCATATATTTGCCTGAGATGCCTAACAGTAAAATAGGGACAGTTAATTCAATATGTGCAAGAGCTGCTCAACTTGCTATGAGCAGCTACAAAAAATTAAAGCTGAGTGGCTAACACTAAGCCTTGTTTAATTGCACGTTTAGCATCAAGTTCTGCTGCTACGTCGGCACCACCGATTAAATGATAGGGTTTATTCAAACCTTCCACTAAGGCTCTAGCTGGGTCTTGACCTGTACAAAGAATGATATTATCAACAGCTAATACCTGTTTCTCGCCGGCAATGCTGAAATGCAAACCGGCATCATCAATCTTGTGATACTCACATGAAGCAATCATTTTAACTTGTTTGTTTTTTAGACCCATACGATGGATCCAGCCAGTCGTTTTACCCAAGTCTGCTCCCACTTTACTTTGTTTACGCTGCAGTAAATAAACTTCCCTGGCGGGAGCTGTAATTTCTTTTTTTATCCCCTCAATACCGGCACGAGCTTGCAATGTCATATCAACGCCCCACTCTTTCATATAAGCTTCAATGTTCTGACTTGTTGGTTCACCTGAATGTACTAGATATTCAGATATATCAAAGCCAATACCACCTGCGCCAATAACAGCCACTTTTTTACCCACTATTTTTTTATGCCTAAGCACATCGATATAGTTCAATACTTTTGCATGTTCAACACCTTCAATAGCCGGAATACGAGGGTTAACGCCCGTCGCAATAACGACTTCGTCAAAATCACTATTATTTAACTCCACCGCTGTCACTCTAACATTGAGCTTGACAGTAACGCCCGTTAGCTCTAATTGGCGAGAGTAATACCGAATAGTTTCATCAAACTCTTCTTTACCTGGTACCTGCTTGGCAATATTGAACTGTCCACCCACCTCACTGTCACCGTCAAAAAGGGTGACATCATGACCTGCTTTGGCAAGTGCTGTTGAAGCAGAAAGACCTGCTGGACCTGCACCAACAACGGCAATTTTCTTAACTTTTTTGGAGGGTATAATATTAATTTCAGTTTCAAAACAAGCACGAGGATTAACTAAACAACTGGCTATTTCGCCAGAAAAAACATGATCAAGACAGGCTTGATTACAACCAATACAGATATTGATTTCATCACTACGTCCCTCTGCGGCTTTATTCACAAAATCGGCATCAGCTAAGAAAGGGCGCGCCATTGAAATCATGTCAGCATCGCCATTTTGTAATACTTGTTCAGCCACTTCAGGGGTATTAATACGGTTAGAAGTAATGATGGGGATGTTGAAGTGCTCTTTATATTTAGCTGTTACCCAAGTAAAGGCCGCACGAGGCACCTTAGTTTGAATAGTAGGAACGCGCGCTTCATGCCAACCTATACCTGTATTGATAATAGTGGCGCCAGCTTTTTCAATCGCTTGGCCAAACTGCACGACTTCTTCAAAGGTGCTACCACCCTCAACTAAATCCATCATAGATAAACGAAAAATAATAATGAATTTTTCACCTACCGCCGCACGAATACGACGAACAATATCGACACCTAACTTAATACGATTTTCATACGAACCACCCCAATCATCATCACGTTGATTGGTTCTTAATGCAGTAAATTGGTTAATAAAATAACCTTCAGAGCCCATTACTTCAACACCATCGTAATTTGCCTGCTGAGCTTTAAGTGATAAATTTACAAAACCACAAATTTCTTCTTCGATCATTTCTACCGTGCAAGCTTCCGGCTTAAAAGGGTTAATCGGTGCTTGAATCGATGAGGGTGCAATAAGGTTATTACTAAAAGCATAACGACCCGTATGTAGGAGTTGCATACAAATTTTACTGTCATATTTATGCACCTCGTCAGTGATCGCCCGATGTTTAGCAATATCCTCAGTTGTTTCAATTATCTTAGTGTCAGGATGAGTGGCGCCACGTTGAGTTGGACCATAGCCACCAGTAACCATTAAGCCACAGCCACCTTTAGCACGTTCACCAAAAAAAGCAGCCATACGTTTAGTACCATCAGGGTGTTCTTCTAAGCCTGTATGCATAGAGCCCATTAAAATGCGATTTTTTAAGGTAGTGAATCCAAGATCAAGTGGCGCTAATAATTTTGAAAATTTTTGCTCAGGCATAGCTTTCTCTTTATATATTGATGGGCGTGTATTGTAACTTTCACTGATTATTTTCAGTACATTATGCATTGAAATTTATATGTTTGCTTTCACTTTCACTGGCAAACTAAAATTGACATCGTCAAGTCATCTACATTCTAACTCAAAGACAAAATCATTTCTGACGCTTTTTCTGCAATCGCCATGGTTGGCGCGTTTGTGTTGCCACTGATTAGCGTTGGCATGATTGAAGCGTCAACCACTCGAAGGTTTTCAATACCATGTACTTTGAGCTGACTATCAACAACAGCCAGATCATCCTTGCCCATTTTACATGTACCTACCGGATGATAGACTACACCTAAACGCTCTTTGGTTTTAGCAAAAATTTGTTCATCCGTTTCAAAAGCATTACCGGGATGCATTTCGTTATCATAGTGTTGAGCCAATGCTGGTGCGGTTAATATCTTACGAAGCTGACGCATCCCATTGATGATAACTGCTTTATCTTTTCCTTGTTGATCAGAAAAAAAGTTAAAATCTATCTCTGGCGCATCTTGATAGTTAGCCGATTTTAGCGACACCTTACCCGTACTTTCAGGGCGCAATACACAAACATGACATGAAAATCCATGCTCTGATAACAGTTTAAGATCCCGCCCATTATCGTCATATAACAAAGGCAACATATGTAATTGAATATCGGGTCTGTCTTCCTTGTCATTTGATTTAATAAAGCCACCAGCTTCTAAAATACTATTGGCCAGTTTACCTTTTTTACTGGTGATATATTTAATGGTATCAGGTAGCATTTTCAGTAACCCTGTCACTGAAAGGGTAAAACCATCTGTTTTTTTGCTTTTTACTAACACGCAGGCATCGACATGCTCTCGTAAGTTTTTTCCTACGCCTTTAAGTTCATGTATACAATCTATGCCATGTTGTGCAAGCGCATTTTTATCTCCAATGCCAGATAACATCAGTAATTGTGGTGAGGCGATACTACCGCCACTTAAAATAACTTCTTTATTGGCGGTTAATGTTTGCCTCTCCCCTTTAACAAAGACATCGACACCGTAAGCGTGTTTATCTTTTAGGAGAAGCTTACTCACCTGCGCGTGAGTCAATACCGTAAGATTAGCTCTATACATTACTGGTAAAAGATAAGCATGAGCCGCAGAGCAACGTTTACCATTTTTTATGGTACATTGATAATAGCCAACACCTTCTTGCTCACTGCCATTAAAATCATCACTAACCTTAAAGCCAGCCTGCTGACTTGCTTCAATATAACGCCTGCTGATATCATAAAAAACAGGTCTATCAGTAACTTGCAAAGGGCCGTTGTCACCATGAAATTCACTTTCGCCACGGCCATTAGTTTCTGATTTTTTAAAGTAAGGCAACATATCGTCAAATGACCAACCATCATTACCTAATTCTGCCCAATGGTCATAGTCTTGTTTTTGCCCACGTATATAAAGCATGGCATTAGTTGCTGAACTTCCGCCTAAGCCGCGACCACGAGGCACAAAAAGTGGCGCGCCTTGACGAATATCTTTTTTAGGCTTAGCATCAAAACTCCAATTGAATTTTTTCAAAAACATAAAGGCTGAAAATGCCCCAGGCGTATTAACTAACATCGATTTATTATCACTACCTGCTTCTAATAAACAGACGCTAAATTTGCCATTTTCAGTTAATCGATTCGCCAACACACAGCCCGCCGAACCTGCACCGACTATGATGTAGTCAAACGTTTTCTGTTTATTCTTATTATTTTGCATCAATTAAATCTCTAAATATCGTTAATTAAGGAGTGACAATATTGAACCAAAAAGGGAATGAGTCCATCATCATCAAGAGTTGACCTAAGACTTTGCCGTTACCCTTTAATTGCATTTTCCCTGATTCAACTAATTGGTCCAATGATTGTTGTTTTAACAACAAAAAATCTAAATCTGTGCGATTGACAGTGACTGTTAAATCGGCAAATTCATGTTGAATGTTTTCAATATTATTTAAATGGGCGTTACTCAGCTCTACTAAAAAGAGTTCATCACGGTCAGGGAAAATAAAATTAATTTTGAAGCTATGATCTAATGCTTTTTCAGTATTTAAACGCACACCAAGAAAATCAAAAATCAACTCACTGCTCATCGCTTTAATCATGTCAGGGCCAGCTTTGGTTGCCTTAGCCTTTTTAGGTATACCATGACGCAATTCAAAAGCTGCGGCTAAATAACTATTACGCCAACCCGCATTTTCAGCTTGATAACCCAATTGCTCTAAGGTATCTGCTTGCAAATATTTGGCATTTTTATTTTCTGGCTGAGCAAAAATCACATGGTTCAATAATTGAGCCACCCAGCGATACTCCCCTTTTTTAAACGCTTTAGTCGCTTGTTTTATAATAGTGTCTGCACCACCCATTAACTCAACATATTTCACAGATGACTCAGTAGGACTCAATTGATCAAGATTAGCTGGGTTGGCATCATAAAAACCGAGGTACTTATTAATAATGCCTCTGACATTGTGCGAGTAAGAGCCATGATAACCTCGGTTATACCATTGATGGGCTAACACTTCAGGCACAGCTAATTGGTTATGTATCTCATTAATGGTGACACCTTTGTTAGCAAGATTTAGTGTCTTATCATGTAAATAACCATACATATCACGTTGTTTTTCTAATACTTCAACAATGTATTCTTTCCCCCATCTAGGCCAAGAATGCGAGGCAAACATCACTTCACTGTCATTAGCAAAACGGTAGATAACTTTATTTATAAACTTACTCCACGCTTGTGAATCACGTATTTCGGCGCCACGCAAAGTGTAAATATTATGCAGGGTTCCGGTTACATTTTCAGCTAGCCATAAGGTTTTAAATTGTGGAAAGTAAGTATTCATTTCAGCTGGCGACTCGGTACCCGGGGTGTTTTGCATTATCATTTCAATACCATCAATAATAATAGTTTCTTCATCCGCCAAAATTTCTCTATTCGGTGCTATCAAGTCAATATAACCTGTTGATAAACCTTTACCGATAGCCGCATCCACTTGACCTCTAGCCCCTTTAGCCAGAGCATTACCATATTGATAAGTTGCGCGACGAGTCATCGCATTACCCGCCAATATATTTTCTTTGATGGCGTGTTCCATAAAACCACGGGGCGCAATAATTTGTATTTCACCTGAATCAACTTGGGCTTGACTGACAACGCCTTTAACGCCGCCAAAGTGATCGGCATGGGCATGACTATAAACCACTGCCTTTACTGGAAACTGTCCCAGCTCTTGGGTAACAAGTGCTAATGCAGCTTTAGAGGTCGCCGCTGTTAATAGTGGATCGAAAATAATCCAGCCAGTATCTCCTTTAATAAAGGTAATATTGGCAAGATCATAGCCTCTAACTTGATAAATACGATCGGTTACTTGATACAAGCCATAAGCCATATTTAACTTAGCTTGACGTAATAAACTTGGATTAACGCTATCTATATTTTTGTTATCAAGTAAAAATTGATAATTACCGAGCTCCCAAACAACATTACCCAATTCATCTTTGATGGCGAGCTTTTCTGGTCGTTTAATTAAGCCTTTTTCAGCCAAAGAGAAATCAAGGTTGTCGTTAAAAGGTAAACTTGCTAACAACGCCTCTTGATGGGCAATGGTATGTTTAGTTGCTGGCTTTAATGTTGTATTCGCACTTACTGAGCCAATAGTACTCAGTATAAAACTCAAAAATAAAAATTTACACTTCATAATACCTCCTACTCTGAGCGTAATTAAACAAACGGATTAATATACACTCATATTAATCCGTTTGAATAAGTTCGGTTTTTTGAAAGTTAACGCCCTAGACGTCTAAGCGCAGAGGCAGAAAAATCTTTTCTTTTAACTTTTTCGCCCCAAACCATAAAGGTAGGTTCTTCATTACTCAAGCCTGTGATCAAATAACGGCCTGAATTTAAGTCATGTAATGTTTCTGCTACCATCCATGGAGTATCAACATCATAAAATTGGATATTATGGGCTTCAGAGAGTTTCCACAATTCCCCACGACCATCATATTGATCAATCACTGAGGCACCCCAAGTATCTTCATCGATAAAGAGAGTACGCTTAGCATAAATATGTCTAGCGCCTTCTTTTAATGTACCTTCAACTTGCCATACACGATGTAACTCATAACGAAGGTAATCAGCATTTAAATGACCTTTTTGTACAACATCTTCATACTTTGCTGACGTATCAAGTAAATTATAAGAGTTGTATGGAATATAAAGCTCTTTCTTACCCACTAGCTTCCAGTTATAACGATCGGGAGCACCGTTATACATGTCATAGTTATCCGTTGTTCTTAAACCATCGGTACCTGCTCCTGGGCCGTCATAAGAGACGTTTGGCGCACGGCGTACTCGACGTTGCCCTGCATTATAGACCCAAGCTTTACGTGCTTCTTTCACTTGGTCTATGGTTTCATGAAGTAATAATGCGGTGCCGGTCAAGCGTGCTGGCGCAGTGATTTGCTGTAAATAATAAAACAATATGTTGTCATCTTTTTTGGCATCACGACCACTTTTTAAAAATTCCGGCCATACCAGTTGGTCATTCATTTTAACGGGGACAAATGAACCATTTGATTGCACTGGAATGGTAGTTAAGAAGCGCTTTGCTGTGCCACCACGATAACGGGTGATATGATTCCAAATAACTTCATTGCCGTTTTGTGCAATAGGAAAAGGAATAGTGGTATCAAAATTCGCCAAACCATTGCCCGATTGTATTAACTCAGCAGTAGTCGCATTTTTTTTAACCACCTCATATAGCGCATCTGAATAAGCCGCTGTTCGTCTTGTTTTATAAATAGGCATGGTATAGTCAGCATATTTTTCAAACATAGCCGTTTGGCCTGCACTTAAATTTTCTTTGTGATCACCGAAGTTTGTGCTGGTAATCACAAATAAAGGCTTATCTTCTAAAAAAGGGTTGTCTGGGCGACCTGCATCTTTACTTTTTGTTGAATTTTTACTCGTTAGCCCTCCGGTCCATGCTGGAATAGTACCTGCTGAATTTGCTGCCATTTCAGCACCTAAGGGGGTTAGTGTAGCCCCTAACTTTGCTGCTTCTTGCTGACTAACTTTAGCAAACACTGTACTTGCTGATAGGGATAACATGAGTAAACTTGCTGTAGTAATATATTTTTTCATCATCATTCTCTTCTATTATTTTTCATCAAATGTTAATAAATATAAGGTATTGATTAATATGACATACCGAAAGTTATCGACACTAAGTTTTTATCTTCCAAGATATTATGGCTACCACCAGAATAATTTTGGTAACCCAGTGTGAGCGTATAAGTTTGCTGGTATGCTGCTTCTAAAGAAAAGCCTAAGTTTTTGCGTCCTTCATGAAATTGTTGCGCCGGTGCTGGCGAGTAACCACTGACATCATGCGCCCAAGACAAGGTTGGTTTTAATGAAACACCAGCAAAAACATTTGAATACTGCCAAACGCCACGCAAACGGTAACCCCAAGCGCTATCGGTAACGAAGCCATCGGCTTTACAATCACTCGACAAAATTCCTGCAGCGACTAAATTAGTACAATTTACACCACCACCGGCATCAAAGTCGGCCAAACCAAAGACTGAGTTTCTACCGTAGTGTTGATCTGAGTCTTCAATGCTATCGCTTAAAATAACCCCTACTTCAGCAATAACAGTAAATCGAGAGGCACCCATGGTATTTTCAAAAAATTGAATTGCAGTCATTTGCATTTGGGTTACGTCAAATTCATCCCAACCTTTCGCTTCCTCTCCATAGCCTACGGCTGTAATTCTAGGGGTATAACTTAAAAAAGGTGCTTCAGATAGCACGCCATTTAATAGTTCTGGGCCATTAATTTGAATAGGTGTATCTGGCTTGTAAGATATTTCGCCCGATAAGGCAACACCACCAACATTAGTCGCAAAACTCATCCCGTAAAATTTCAAATCTTCGGGGAATTCAATATTATAACCGGGATTTAACGCCGCTAAGGCACCACCTGTTGGATCAGATGCGGCAGGCACAAACACCGGAGTAGGAGTGCCTGTAGCTAAAGGAATACTGGTGCGTATAGCATTAATGAGCGGAACACGAGAATGAATGTTCATATAATATAAGCCAAACTCAGTATCATTTAATTCTTCAGCATAATAACGTACGGCTAAACCATACTGACCTCCGTCATCAGGCTCAATATCCGCTTGTCGTTCTGCGGCTAAACCTGCCGCCAAACCAGCTTGATCGCCAAACGGACCGACAGAGACATAATTACAGCCCGTAGCAGCAAAGTCAGCTCCTGAAAAATAGGTGCCACAACCTTCAATTTGGGTCTTCTCCCATTCATATTGATAAAAGCCTTCAAGACTTAGGTTCTCGGTTAAACCGACATTGCCGTAAAGCATACCAACAGGTAAAATTCCTTCTTTTAATTCAGCACCTGGACGCCTTAATGCCGCCACATCAAAAGGGTTTGATGAATTTAACCCCCCTTGAATAAAAGTGCTTTCCCCCCAACTCACCACTTGTCTACCCAAACGAATGTCAATAGGGTTTTCACCCAATTCAAACGAAGCATAAACATAAGCGTCTAATAATGAAATACCCGAAAATTTAGTATTATCTTCAAAACCATCATCACTTAACGGGGTATTAGGTGTATAACCATTATTAGAATTACCGTGAGCTACATCGCCCTCTTTAAGTGCATAGTCATACCAATATTTAACACGCACAAAAGCACCAAAGCCACCTTGACTTAGCTGAAGGTCATGCACGCCTTTGATTATTTGTGAAGTGGCATCATGCTTCCCATAGTTTAAGTTACCATCATCTGTAGTCGTTGTAGCGCCAGTGCCGCCATTTGATTGACCAATAAAACGTGCGTCAGCATCTCCTAAACGCCAACTTGCGCCTATATCGAGTTGTGAATTTATTTGCAATAATATGTCATTGTCTTCACCAAAGTTGAAGTCTACCGCGTGTGCTGATGAGGTACCAAGCGCCAAAGCAACAACCCAAACTAGTGGCTTGATTTTATAATTATTAGTTAGCATATTCTTCCCCTTTTTATTGTTGTAATATGTAATGTAATATTTATCACACAAATACATTACGCCAATGGTCACATTAGTTTTTCGCTAAATGTGCCAACCTATTGTCATTTCGTGCATAAACGAGTAAATTCAAAGAACTTAAATATAAAAAATAAAAAAATAAAAAAATAAAAATATGGGTAACACAGTGCAAAATTACTATTCAACATTAACCGGCTGGATGATCCCTACGTCGAGAGCTATGGATGCGCATAATATTGATATTGCAGCCGCATTAAAAGCTTGTAATATTTCTCAAGAGGTGATGGCGGATCAAGAGTCTCGTATTGCCGCAGAAAAACTTGCCCAACTGATCGACTACTGCAATAAAAAATTAGCACGACATGATTTTTCTATTTTGATAGCTGAGCAGTTTCATCCAGGTATGTTTCATGCGCTTGGCTATGCCATGATGGCTTCAAACACCTTGCAAGATGCATTAGAGCGTATAGCTCATTACAAACGAGTTATTTCAAATACGTGTAAATTAGTTAATTACGAAAATAATGGTCAGTTTGTTTTTGAGATGCAAATTATTACCTATGAAACTACCAACCGACCTGTATTGTCACTGGAGTCGGTAGAAACTTTTTTAGCCACTATTATTCGCTTTTCCCGAGAACTGGTGACCCTAGATTTCGCCCCAGAAAAAGTCTTTTTTTCTTATCCTACGCCCAATTATGATGTGACTTATCTTACTAATTTTTTCAATTGTGAAATAGAATTTGCCAGTGATAAAACAGCCATTGTTTTCAATCTGGAGCAAACTAAAGAAAAATTAATGTGTGGCAATCCGTTAATTACTCATAGTCATGAAAAAATGCTTGATGAATTCATGGCAAGGATTGATAAAAATGATTTAAGCCATGTAATCAAGAATAAAATTTTTGAATTACTACCTCTTGGCGCTCCCTCTCAAACTGAAATTTCCAAATACCTTGGGATGAGTTTGCGTAATTTACAACGAAAATTACAAGACCAAAACTCAAGTTATAAAGAGATACTCGAAAACACCCGCAAGAAATTAGCGATGGACTATATTGTTCAACAACATTTAAGTTTGAGCGAAATAGGCTATTTAGTCGGTTTTTCTAGTGTTGGTAATTTCAATCGGGCGTTTAAACGTTGGACAAACCAAACACCAGGGGGATATCGACAAAGTAAACACAATACCTTAATCCTCACTAAACCCTCAGTCAAAAATTAACCGTGTGCAAAGATAATCATTTGGCACGTTTAACACATTTCAATTCATCTTAGTTAATCAATACTAATAGGTAGATTTTTATAACGTATTGGTTTCCTATGCGCACACCTTATATTGCTTTTGGCGTGACAAGCTTATTTGTATTCAATTTTCTTGGCTCCATGCTCAATGTGGCCGAGGCGAAAAACACCCTAGATTTACTTAACTCACCTTCAAAAAAAAGTACATTAGCAAGCAATAGTGTCCTTATGGCGATTAAGCCACTTAATAATGCCATATTGGCGGTAGGTGAACGCGGTCATATTATTAACTGGCAAAACAATACGCAATGGCAACAACAACAATCTCCTGTTAGCGTTTCTATTACTGACGTAAGCGTATTGTCTGATGGGAGTAAAATCGCGGTAGGTCATGATGGCATCATTCTTAAAGCTGAGAGCCAAAGCAGCACATGGCGTAAAGTGTTTACTGGCGTTAAGTTAACTCAGTTCAAAATAAATTTATTACAAAGTCAATATAAAGCGTTACAACAAGTTATAACGAAAACGGAAGATGAAGATGAACTTGAAACACTTGAATACCAGCGTGATGATTTAGCCTTTGCCATTGAAGATAACCAAATTGAACTTCAATCTGGACCTAATAAACCCTTGCTGTCTGTCACGCAAACCTCAAATGACATATTATTTGCCAGTGGTGCTTATGGAGTACTACTGACCAGTAAAGACAAAGGTGAAACATGGTCTTTAATAAATGACCGACTTGATAACCCTAATAATTTTCACCTCAACTCTATTGCTATTTCTTCTGATGACAAGCTTTATATTGTCGGCGAAAATGGTATCGGCTTTACTTCTGAAGATTTAGGTAAAACATGGTTTTCAATGACACTCCCTTATTCTGGCAGCTTATTTGGCATTATCGCGCACCATATCAATAGCAATGAAGAATCAAATATCAGCAGCACACAACTTGTTGCTTTTGGCTTACAAGGTAACTTCATGATATCTCTTGATGGCGGCGCATATTGGCAACAACAAAAATTACCCACCAGTGCCAGTTTACTGGGGGGAACTTTTTCGAAACAAGGTAATGCCTATTTGGTAGGTCATGGTGGTTTAATGGTCAATTTTAAACCTGAAAACCTCGAAACACTGCACATTGAAAGGCACCCTTCAGGGGCTACTCTTGCCAGTGTTTTAGTTAAAGAAAACACATTAATTCTCGCCGGGCAATTCGGCATTTCAGCATGGCCACTTAAGCAGTAAGGGCAAACCTATGTCAAAGAATAATACCGCTCATGCACCTAGCAAGTTAGAGCAAATAATAGAGCGCTTTGTTTTTGGCCATCGAGCATTAATGATGACCATAATAGCCATTGCGATCATTTTATTAACCATACAAGCCGTTCAGGTAAAACCAGAAGCTAGCTTCACTAAAATGATCCCCGGCTCACATTCATTCGTGACTAATTTTTTAACTTACCAGAAAGAGCTAGCCGATTTAGGTAATGTAGTTCGCATTGTCGTGGAAAATAACCAAGGTGACATTTTTAATGCAGATTTTCAGCACACCTTAAAACAAGTCACCGATGAAGTTTTCTATATTTCGGGGATAAGTCGTGATGGCCTTAAATCAATATGGACACCTAATGTTCGTTGGCAAGAAGTCACAGAAGAAGGTTTTGTCGGCGGGGCAGTGATCCCCGATGGTTATGATGGCTCTGCAGATATGATTGAGCGTGTTAAAGCCAATGTATTTAAATCAGGTCAAATTGGTGTGCTCGTCGCTAACAACTTCAAATCAGCTATTATTTTAGCGCCATTACAAGACATTAACCCTAAAACAGGCTTACCTCTTGACTATAGAGCGTTATCAAAAATTTTAGAAGAAAAAATCCGCGACAAATACAGTAGCGATAGTATCACTATTCGTATTGTTGGCTTTGCTAAAGTGGTTGGCGATTTAATCGATGGCGCTTTACAAGTGGTCACTTTTTTTGGCTTAGCTGTGGTGATCACCTTTGTATTATTATGGTTTTACTCACGTTGTATACGTAGCACCGTATCGGTATTGCTTTTTTCCATTTTTGCGGTTTTTTGCCAATTAGGTATTTTGAACTTACTCGGTTTTGGCATTAACCCTTATTCAATGTTGGTCCCTTTTTTAGTCTTTGCTATTGGTGTTAGCCATGGTGTACAAATTATCAACTCAATCATTCACCATAGCGTCACAGGCGCTAATAAAGTTGATTCTGCCAAACTTGCATTTCGCTCACTTTACATTGCTGGTATCACCGCTTTAGTCAGTGATGCCATCGGTTTTACCACCTTAATGGTTATTGATATTGGCGTCATTCGGGAACTGGCCATCGCCGCAAGTATTGGTGTCGCTATTATCATTGTCACCAACTTAATTGCTTTACCTATTTTAATGAGTTACATCGGTGTTTCGCCTGCTGGCTTAAAATATGCTCAAGAGTCTGCCCATAAAACAGGTATTGTAGAACGTCTGTTTAAAAACTTTGCTAAACCTCCCTTGGCAAAAGTAGCCATCGCTATTGCTATTATCTGCTTAGGGTTAGGCCTGTATTATTCACAAAGCATGAAGGTTGGCGATTTAGACGCAGGAGCACCAGAGCTAAGAGCTGATTCACGCTATAACCTAGATAATGCCTATATTGTTGATAATTACAGCACGAGCACAGACTTATTTGTCATCATGGTGAAAACTGATATTGAGCAATGCGCTCAATATCAGAACTTGGTGTGGGTTGATAAATTTCAATGGCATTTACGCAACGTTACTGGCGTACAAGCTGTAAAATCGGTTGCTGATATTTCCAAATTTGGCCTATTTGGTATGAACGAAGGCTCACTGAAATGGTATGGCTTAAACCGTAACCAATTAATGACCAACGCTTCATTGTCTGCTACACCACTAGGCTTGATGAATAAAGACTGCTCTATGGTACCTGTTCTGGTATTTCTCAATGATCATAAAGCCCAAACACTCGACAACGTAGTAAAAGCGGTAGAGGCGTTTAATGCTGAACACCAAATTGAAGGGCTTGAATTTCTGATGGCTGCAGGTAACGCCGGTATAGAGTCTGCCACCAACATGGTCATTGAAGAAGCACAAACTGAAATGCTCGTTTGGGTCTACTCCATCGTTATTGTTATTTGTTTAATAACCTTTAGAAGTGGTCGCATCGTTATTTGTATTATCACTCCATTGATCTTAACCAGTATTATGAGTCAAGGTTTAATGGGTGTTTTAGGTATTGGGGTCAAGGTTGCCACCTTACCTGTCATTGCATTAGGTGTTGGTATCGGTGTTGATTACGGTATTTACATTTTCAGTAAGGTTAAAGAAGCGCTTGGCCAAGGGAAATCGTTATACCTGACTTATCGCTACGCATTAAATCAAACCGGTAAAGCCGTTGCCTTTACCGGAATAACGTTAGCAATTGGTGTGGCTACTTGGGTATTCTCACCGATAAAATTCCAAGCCGATATGGGCGTGTTACTCACTTTTATGTTTATTTTTAACATGTTAGGTGCGCTCACCCTCATTCCGGCGATGGCTTGGTTACTTAATGTAGGAACTAATAGGAGTAAAGAATAATGACTGAAATCACCACAAAAAAGGCACTAACTGATATTTTTTTACAACAAAAACAATATTTTGCCAATAATACTTACCCAAGCTACCAAGAGCGTATTAGTGACTTGAATAAGTTAAAAAAAATTATTATTGATAATCAAGAAGTCTTTATTAGTGCGATGAGTCAAGATTTTGGTCATCGCAGTGCCGGCGATTCTAGAATTGGCGATATTCTTACTACCGTTATGGGGATTAATTATGCGATTAAAAAATTAAAAAGTTGGATGAAACCTGAAAAAAAACATATTGACCTATTATTCCAACCAGCGAAAGGTAGCGTTATTTACCAGCCTAAAGGTGTAATTGGCATTATTGCACCATGGAATTACCCCTTATTTCTCACCTTAGGTCCTTTAACCGCGGCCTTAGCTGCAGGTAATACCGCTATGATGAAAATGAGCGAATATACCCCTAAGACCAATAGCTTATTAGCTAAACTAGTGGCTAACGTTTTTCCTACAGAGCAGGTGGCTATTGTTTGTGGTGAGGCTGACATGGCTGCGGAATTTTCAAGTGTCGCTTTTGATCATCTGTTTTTTACTGGTTCAACAAACGTTGGCAAATTAGTCATGAAAGCTGCCGCTGAAAACCTAGTACCTGTGACCCTAGAATTAGGAGGAAAGTCGCCCACGATTATTGATAATGACATGGATATTAAAACTGCCGTTAGTCGACTTATTTTAGGTAAATCCCTTAATTCAGGTCAAACTTGTGTAGCGCCAGATTACATATTTTGCCCACAGAATAAGGTCGCTGAGCTCACACAAGCTTTTAAAGACTACTATCAAAGTATGTACCCTAACATCCAAGAAAATGATGACTGCACTTGTATCATTAATGACGCGCAAAAAGCGCGTATAGATAATTTATTAGTTGATGCAAAAGCGCAAGGAGCAACTATTATTCCCTTGATAGAAGGAAATGATAACAGCCAATCTAGAAAAATGCCGTTAGCACTTCTAACTAATGTTAATGATGATATGAGCGTAATGCAACAAGAGATATTTGGCCCACTACTGCCTATTATTGGTTACCAAGATGTTAGTGAAGCCATTACTTATATTAATAATAAGCCTCGACCACTTGCCCTTTACATTTGTAGTTTTAATAAAAAATTTCAACAGCAGGTTTTATTAAATACGCATGCCGGTGGTGTTTGTATTAATGATGCGACGTTTCATGTGGTTATTGACGATTTACCTTTTGGCGGTATTGGTGCATCAGGCATGGGACAATATCATGGCAGTGAAGGATTTAAGACTTTTTCTCATGGAAAATCAGTACTATCAAGGGGGCGAATAAGTTTTGGTACACTTTTATTTCCTCCCTTTGGCAATAAAATTCACCAACTAGTTTACAAGCTTTTTATTCGTTAATTGATATTTTACTATTTACAATTTTATTCTGTTTTTTCTTGGCTAGTCCTGATCAATTGACTAGTCAGCTTAAAAATTTGAGTTACTTAAGGAACACACATGACTAAACCTTGGCTTACCAATTATCCGAAAAACGTCGCACCTGAAGTTGATTTAAATCGTTACACTTCTTTAGTCGAATTATTCCAACAATCAACAGCAAAGTATTCTAAGCAAATCGCCTATAGTAATTTTGATGCTCAATTGAGCTTTGAGCAAGTAGATGAACTCTCCCGTGATTTTGCCGCTTTTTTACAAAATAAACTGAGGGTCTCCAAAGGGGATCGTGTTGCGTTGATGTGCCCTAACACCTTATCTTTTTCAATCGCTATGTGGGGCATAATTCGTGTCGGCGCGGTAGAAGTTAATGTAAACCCTATGTATACACCAAGAGAATTACAGCATCAACTTAACGATGCCCAAGTTGATACTATCGTTATTTTTTCACCTTCAACTAAAATACTCGCGGACATTATTAGTGAGACTAAGATTAAAAATGTGATCACGGTTGATTTAGACGATCTAGTCAATAAAAATTTACCCTGCACCCCAGTCGATCAACGTTTAACTGACACCATTAACTTCACTCATGCACTAGCACAAGGTAAAACACTTGAATTTGTTGAGCCAACACTGTGCCAAGATGATCTCTTGTTTTTACAATATACCGGTGGCACAACAGGTTTATCTAAAGGCGCCATGTTAAGCCATGGCAATTTAATTGCCAATATTTTGCAATTCCAAGAGATGGCCAAAAATCACATAAACTACGGCAATGACGTTGTGATTACCGCTATCCCTATGTATCACATTTTTGCTTTAATGGTGAACAATTTAAGCTACTTCAGCTTTGGCGCTAAAAATGTGTTAGTTACTAACCCTCGTGATATGACAAGTTTTGTAGAGGTGTGGAAAAACACACCGGCAACTGTGTTCACTGGTGTCAATACTTTATTTAATGGATTATTGCATACCCCTGGTTTTGATCAAGTCGATTTTTCCTCATTAAAGTTTTGTCTTGGTGGTGGCGCGGCAATACAACAAGCGGTGGCTGATAAATGGCAACAAGTAACCAAGGTTAGCTTGTATGAGGGTTTGGGTTTATCGGAAACCTCACCTGTTGTAAGCGTAAATCTTGGTTTTTCTATTGACGGTAAAGAGGGCTATATTCCGGGTATAGGTGTGCCACTACCCAATACTGATATTGCTATTAGAGATGATGACGATAACAGTATCTCTCAAGGTCAAGCAGGTGAATTGTGTGTTAAAGGACCACAAGTTATGCAGGGTTACTGGAATAACGCTGAAGCAAGCCAACAGTGTATGACTGATGATGGTTACTTTAAAACAGGCGATGTCGCTATACTTGACGATAAAGGCTTTTTCCATATTGTTGATCGCAAAAAAGATATGATCAATGTCTCTGGTTTTAATGTTTATCCTAACGAAATTGAAGCCGAGGTAGCGAAAATGCCAGGGGTATTAGAATCGGCTTGTATTGGGGTAGATAATGACAAAACAGGGGAAGCGGTTAAACTTTTTGTGGTTATTGATACAAAATGGCAAGAAGATAATACGATGACCGAGCAAGCGGTCATTAATTTCTGTCGTCAAGGACTCACCGCTTATAAGGTGCCCAAACACGTAGTCTTTATTGATGAAATTCCTAAGTCTAGCGTTGGTAAATTATTACGTAGGGAGTTAAGGTAAATAAAACTAACAGGAATATACGTTAGCACTGTTATCTAAATAAGCAGCACCTTACTGATGCTTTTAGGTCTTAGTTTAATTAGCTATCAACTCAGTGGTGTGTTGGTAATTCATCAACACACCAATAACTTACCAAAAATTCACCAACAAAGGTTTTACGCTGTAATCGTTTTTAATTACCCTTAGACGCACTATTTTTAGTTTGAATACAGTCAGCTGATTTAACGCAGTTAATTCTACCGGTATTTTATGACGTTGTTAATTCAGTTAATAAGTCATGAATCTCGGCTTTTAATTCTTTATCAACAATTTTATTACAGCTAATTTTAGCTTGCTCTAAATACGCAATCGCCCCTACTTTATCGTTTAACTCAACTTTTAAAGCGGCAATTGAAAAACCAATAGAGGAACGGAAATCTTTAGAATTAATCGCTTCAGCCTTCACTAAAGCTTGTTGGTAAATAGTGATAGCCAAGGCGAGATCATCGGTAAAGTCAGCAAGTGTTTCCCACTGTACTGGATGGTCTTTATCGGTATTGTCATGCTCTTCACAAAGTTGCGCTAACTCGGCATAATAACCATCAAATTTCGTTTGGTTTTTTTCTCGAGCCGCTATCATTAAGCTATCAGTGAGTGACAGCACTCGCTTGTATATTTTGGTATTCATTGTTGTGACCTTCTTAATTAGGGTTATCGAAGAGTTATGAGGGTGATTATAGAGCTTTTACCAAAACTAAACAGAGACTTATTCAGATAAATAAAACGGATTCAAGCAATAGAGTAGTTAGCCGACTAGGTTATTGGCTTAAGCAATATGGGTTGATGCATGCCATAAGCTTATAAGCTTACGGGTAAGGATACAAAGCTAACATCAACGAGATGCTTAAGGTTATCCGGTTATTGGTCTGTTGCGCGTTCTCCTGGTTATCAATATCGAGTGGATAAACACTGCGCCAAACCGAACGTTTAGTTTTAACATCAAACAAATCAATAATTAAATTGCCTGCTGTTACCTCCCAATTTTTGCTATCTGACTGCCAAGTATTTGCTATTAAACAATAGGCGCAATATCGCACCGTTTTATTATATTGAGAAAGGTTTTTAGCTGTTTTACTGATCAAGTGATAACTGACAATAACATCAGCATTATCAAGTTCGCTATAAGAAAAACCTTGTTTGTCCATCGATTTTTCAATAGCAATTTCTATCCTGTTTCGAGTAACATCGCTAATCGATTGCAAAACAATATCATCAGAGTTTCTTTGATACAGGCTATAGTTTTTAACTTGGCTAAAATCAAAACGCGTTTGGTAAACTGCTCCTGCTTTTTTAAAGGCAGAGCAAGCACTCAGGAGCATTAATAACAGGCAAAGGGAGAATAGTTTCATGCGCTCAATACCATACGTCAAAGACCATTAGCCTAACAAATGGCACTAAGCATGGCTAGCTCAAAACCAATAAACTAGGGCTTTAATTGCTCAATTTAGCTATACAGTCAGCCACAACAATAGCGCCAGCAGAAGACACATTCATCGAGTTACCCATACCCAACATAGGTATATGTATGAGCAAATCTGCTAAAGCAATAACTTCCTCGCTCACCCCTTTTTTTTCTGAACCTAAAACAAACGCTAGCGGCAGTTTATAATCGGCGGTTAAATAATTGATTGATGCCTGGCAAAGCTCAATAGCAGCAATTTGATAGCCTTGTTTCTTGAGGTTTTTAACGACCGCTACACTCGACTTTGCTTCTTCTATGGTTACCCACTTTTGAGTGCCTATGGAGGTTTTCTTTAATTTTTTGGCATTAATGGTTAACTCACCACATATCACCAGCTTTTCTAAAAAAAAGGCATCACAGAGACGGACCATAGCGCCAATGTTATGGCTGCTTTGAATATCATCTAAAATAAGGATGACTTTGTGTTTTTCCTGAATAACAAATTCATCTCTCGATGGTTTTTGTTGCCGTAATTCTTCGGTGCTCAACTTACTCAATGGTGTAGACCTATTTGATCGCTCATTGCTAACATTAGACAATGAAGTGTTGGTACAGACGAGACAGAAAAATAATAACCTGAATAAATTAACTCAATACCAAATATTTCACATTAGAGCCTATTAGCGCACTCCCCTTGCAAACGTTTTTACAGGTAAAGGTCATTAAAGTAGTCGCTTAATATTACTTGACCGTCACTTTAGCAAACTTACGTTTACCAACTTGATAAATCGCTTGCGCGCCACGGCTTATCACTAAAGACTTGTCTATTATTTTTTCACCATCAATTTTCGCCGCACCTTGTTTGATCATGCGAAAAGCGTCAGAGGTACTCACCACTAAACCCGCTTCTTTAAGTAAATTAGCAATCGCTATTTCACCCCCCTCGGCGGTTATTTCTAACTCTGGTATATCATCAGGCATCGCGCCTTTTTGAAAGCGATTAATAAATTCATCATGAGCGCCCTGTGCCAACGCTTCATTATGAAAACGAGCAATTAACTCTTTAGCTAAATCAATTTTAACGTCACGAGGGTTCATCCCCTCAGCAATTTGAGTTTTATAATTTTCAATTGCTTGCATTGGTTTAAAACTTAATAACTCATAATAACGCCACATCAGATCATCAGAAATAGACATGATTTTACCAAACATTTCTGTTGGGCTATCAGTAATACCAATATAGTTATTTAACGATTTAGACATTTTTTGCACGCCATCTAAACCTTCAAGCAAGGGCATCATCAATACCGTTTGTGGACGTTGCCCTTGAGATTTTTGTAACTCGCGACCCATTAACAAATTAAACTTTTGATCGGTGCCGCCCAACTCAACATCAGACGCCAATTCAACAGAGTCCCAACCTTGTACTAAGGGGTACATAAACTCATGAATAGCAATTGATTGGCCACCAGCATAACGTTTTTTAAAGTCGTCTCGCTCCATCATACGAGCAACCGTTTGCCGTGAAGCCAATTTTAACATGCCCGCAGCACCTAATTTTTCCATCCAGGTAGAGTTAAAGGCAACCGTAGTTTTTGCCGGATCGAGAATTTTAAAGACTTGTTCCTTATACGTTTCAGCGTTAGCTAACACATCTTCTTTGGTCAGAGCTTTACGCGTTACGTTTTTACCTGTTGGGTCACCAATCATACCCGTGAAGTCACCAATTAAAAAAATGACCTCGTGACCGAGTTGCTGAAACTGACGAAGTTTGTTAATTAATACCGTGTGCCCTAAATGTAAATCTGGTGCTGTGGGATCAAATCCAGCCTTGATTTTTAAAGGTTTGCCGGTTTTAAGTTTTGCTAATAATTCATCTTCTACTAAGATTTCTTCTGCACCGCGTTTGATTTCGGCAAACGCTTGATTGACATCGGTCATTGACCTAACTCCACTAAAACTATCTTCAATTAATAGCAGAATTCTACTGTACTTTAGCCTTGACTGAAAACTCTAAAATTAAAAGAATGGGTATTTTTTGCCTAACTTTTGGTATAGTAAACGAAAGGTCTCGTAAGATCACCCATAAAAACTCGCAACCAAAGCAGTAACCTTTTGAAAAAACTAAAATATTTATATGTGCAATTACCCAAACAGCACAAAATAATCATCAGTGCCTTCAGTATTTTATTAATGCTGATCTTGCTTATACCCTCAGAAAAAGCTACGGCTAGCCGCCAACATGATGAAAATAGCTACCAAATAGGTAAACGCTACCCACTTTCTTTACTAGACAATGATGCTATTTCAACAGCCTTGCCTACTGCTGATATAGCTAAAGTTGATTCTGTAAAAAAACAAAAAGCCAAGACCGATGAGCCCCCTAATAGCACTTGGCAAATTGCCAAAGTGCGTGATGGTGATTCATTAGCAAAAATATTTAAACGCTTTGGTTATAATGCTAACACTACGCACAAAGTCATTAATGCTAAAGGTAAACACTCTCAATTACTTAAAAAGTTGAATGTGGGCGATACCATACGTATTGCCAGTAATGATCAACACCAACTCATCAGTCTCGAATACCCCTTATCAAAAACTGACACTTTATATATTAATTTTACCGATAAGGGTTACCAGTCACATAAAGAAACGAAAACAGTTGAAATTAGAGAAACTTTTGCCTTTGGTGTGATCAAATCTAGCTTTTGGAGCGCTGCCATTGAAGCCGGCCTTGAAGATAAGCAAATTATCGCGTTAGCAAATATTTTTGGTTGGGATATTGATTTTGCGCTTGATATTCGCAGTGGCGATAGTTTTCATGTTATCTATGAAAACCGCTATATAGATGGTGAATATATTGGTTCTGGAAAAATATTAGCCGCTGAATTTATTAACCAAAATGATACGTTTCAAGCGATAAAATTTACCGACGACGCGTTTTACACTCCCGATGGTAAGAGTATGCGCAAAACATTTTTACGGGCGCCGGTGAATTTTAGATACATTAGCTCTAACTTCAAACTTAAACGCTTTCACCCCATTCAAAAACGCTGGAAAGCCCATAGAGGAACTGATTACCGAGCCAAGAAAGGAACCCCAGTTGTTGCCGCCGGTGATGGTAAAGTAACCCATTCAACTTATAATAAATACAATGGGCATTATGTTTTTCTTGAGCATGGTAATGGCATAACCACTAAATACTTACATTTTTCTAAACGTGCCGTTAAAAAAGGTCAGCGCGTTAAACAAGGACAAATTATTGGTTATGTGGGGTCAACGGGGATGTCTCAGGCTTCGCATTTACATTACGAATTTTTACTCAATGGCGTTCATCGCAACCCCCGCACAGTAAAATTACCGGATGCAGAACCAATTAATAAGCGATTTAAAGCGGCATTTTCTTCAATCGCCTCTCAACGTTTAACCGATTTAGTGAGTTCAAAGCAAGCGTCATTAGCGATGCAGTCTTCAGCAATAAACCAACAAGTTGTTGCGACTCGTACATCAGATGACTAACGCCGCTTATTATATTGGCTTAATGTCGGGCACCAGTGCTGACGGTATAGATTTAGCACTGGTTGATTTTTCTGACAATAAAATTAACTTAATTAAAAAGTACTATCAGCCCTATGATAATAGTACTCATCAAGCAATTACTTCACTTTATGTCAGTGGCAGTAATGAGATAGATAGGGCCTTTTCTCTTAATGTAGAACTTGCTCATCAATTTGCCAAGGCGATTACTGAGCTACTCAAACAATGTCATTTATCAGCTAACGATATTAAGGCGATTGGTAACCATGGGCAAACAATTCGCCACCGTCCACAATCAAACTCCAACGGCCAAACTCATCAAGCATTTACCCTTCAAATAGGCTGTAACCAAACCTTAGCCACATTAACAAATATCAGAGTTGTTGGTCAATTTAGAATAAAAGATATGGCCTTAGGGGGCCAAGGTGCGCCTTTAGTACCTGCATTTCATCAGGCCTTATTTACGCCACATAAACACACCAATAAAGATATTTTCGTAGTTAACATTGGCGGCATAGCCAATATCAGTTTTTTACCTTCGAGGGCGAGTAAACAAAGCGTTATTGGCTTTGATACCGGCCCAGGCAATGCGTTAATGGATGACTGGTATCAACAACACCATCAACATTGCCGTTATGATGAAAATGGTAATTGGGCGGCACAAGGCCAAGTTAATCAGGCCTTGCTAACACATTTACTAGCGGATAATTACTTTCATCAACCGGCACCTAAAAGTACCGGCAGGGAAGAGTTTCACCTTGGCTGGTTAGAACAAAAACTTGGCGATTTTTCCCTATCTGCAGTTGATGTGCAAGCCACCTTAGCGATGTTAACGGCAAAAACAATTTGTTATAACCTGCTGCAATATAGCCAGTCTGCAACCATATTTTTATGTGGTGGTGGCGTGCTAAATAAGCATTTATACCAGTTAATTAACCAGCAACTTAATCAACTACATCAGCATTTTGAACTGCTCACCACAGATGATGTCAACATTGATAGTGATGCCCTTGAGGCTATGGCATTTGCTTGGTTTGCTTACGCTTTTGATCAGCACATAGTCGGCAACATTCCTGCGGTTACTGGCGCCAGTAAAGCCTCGGTATTAGGGACAAGTTATCAACCCTAAAGAGACTATCGCCTAACAAAAGCTATGCCCCTCAAACGTTAACAACAGTTATCTTTAAAAAAACATCACACCAAGGTAAAGGTAAAGAGAAAAAAACCACAGATAAAACGTACAAAAAATGAACTAATATTAACTTTACTTCCCTAACCTTTTGTACCTAAACATCACAAATGATATAGGAGGGGGTATGGAATTTAGTGAGATACATATTGGCATGAGATGCGGCAGTAAAAAAGGTAGCGGCATTGTCACTTGGGTAGATGGTTCAACTCGTACCATTTATATGTCTGATACCCGAAATGAACATCACTTTGAAGTAACAATAGAAGAACTGATGGAGGATCCCCAAGTTCATAATAGAGGCGACACCTTTTATTAATTTATTCATAAAATTAAGCCGTCGATAAACATTAAAAGCACCTTTTATGGTGCTTTTTCATCGCTAGTGTTAACTAGCAACATCAAGCTTTAGATCGGAGCAATAAGCTTTGTTTAATAAAAAAGTTTATTAAATTCAGATGGTTAATTAGCTTTATTGAATGCTTATCAGAAAAAAAGGGGCTCCCCAAAATTGGATTATAAAAAAAGATAAAAAAGTTTATATGTCCCAAACTTTTTCCCAAACTTTTTGGATTATTATTTACATATAAATATCGATTAAACGACATAACTAGATTCTTAGCAGTATAACCAACAGGATCATTGGAGTAAAACCGCCCGATAACGGGATCATAGTATCGTGCCTGCATATAAATAAATACGGTTTACGATCCAGCTAAACCCTAACTTAAATAAGCATCAGATATCTGAAATAGCGCAATTAAATATGCTTTCTAGACTTTTTAAATAACCATTGTATCCATCAACGTTGGCTTGAATCCATTCTTCTTTTGAAATATCAGGCCATCTGATATTCAACCCTAAAAAGAAACATAGCTCTTCAAAGAAAAATCGTTGTGTTCGCCCATTACCTTCTCTAAAAGGGTGGATAATATTAAGCTCACAAAAGATATCAGCTAATTCGATAATTAACTGTTCTTGGCTGTTGATATTCAAAAGTAATGGTATTCGAGAAAACTGTTTTTGAGCTTCAGTATCAATACGAGTACACGTGCAAAAACGTGTTTCTCCTTTAGCAATATCGACAGCTCTTATATCACCAGCCCAATCGTATACATCTTGAAATAATTGAAAATTCAAAGTTTGTAGGTGGCTTAAATTGAATTTGTTGATCGAGGTGATCTTTGAAGAGTATTCGCTATATCGAATGGCAGTAAAAGCAAGCTCAGCTTCCGCCAAGCTATCATGGTTTTCTATGTTTAATTTATTAACAAGTACATCAGAGTTTTTATAACAATAACTATCTTGGCTAACGCCATATTTATCTCGCATACTTCAGTTTTAAATCACTAATAGATTTACCTGTATTTTCTTTTTTTAAATATAGTCCTTCATAACGAGAGCTTGTCTCAAAGTTACTCATTTTGGGAATAAAAGTTCGAGTATCTTGGTGTTTAACTTTTAATGTAGTACTAGCCATTTTTAACTCCTATATTTTATCTTATTGTAGCTTAAAATGAAGACCAATTCTATATGATTTACCCGTCGACACTAGGCTGTTCAACATAGAATTAACTATGCTGAATTAACTATGCTGCATCTAACGTAGACCAGTTTTTCACCTGCTTACTATCAACGTGAAACACTAAATGTAAGTGATTATGCAAGGCCAAAGTAATTTCTAAAACCCAGTAGCTTACGCCTTAGCTGAGGTAACCAGCTTCTCAATTTAAAAGAGCGCTTAGCTTTGATCCATTGATAATACTCACCCAACTTTGCCTTTTGCTTTTCAGCGCCAGTGCGTCGCCTGAGTCTTGCCTTACCATTAGCATCTTTTCCCCAGTAAAACTCAAATCCTAAAAATACAAAATGACGTTTTCCTCCTGCGTGAAAACAAAAAATAAAAAGGGACACCCCAAAATTGGATTATAAAAAAAGATAAAAAAGTTTATATGTCCATTTTTATTCTGCTACTTTAATCCCGATTCTTTCGCCAACCAACAGGACGACCAACTTTTTTGGGCGTCATTCTCCTGCCTGTTAACGTGGCAAGTTGCGCTTTAAATGCATCATTACCTATCGCCATTCCTTGATTCAGCGCCTCTCGAATATCCGTTAACAGCTTGCCTTCAACATGGAACTTAAACAAAGCACGATAAGCCGCTTGACGTGCTATCAAATCACCTCCAAGTGCGATTAATAACGTATGCGGTGTACACAACACCGACGGCTTACCTAATGCATTAACCTGATAGCTTGACCATAGATAACTAGAAGGATCTGCTACCATGCCCGCCCGCACAGGGTTTAATTCAATATAAAGATAAAGCTGTATTAAATATTTATCTTCTTGCACTAAACAAGACTTATAGCGCCCTTCCCACAAAGAGCCTGTACGCTTATAACTAAAGTTAAAATAGCGCACATATTGCCGCCC
>JAWUYA010000017.1:0-48738 GCA_034111045.1 Colwellia sp.
ACCAGTCCTTGCGGAAAAGCCCTTGCCATTCGCTAGTAGTTAGCGTTTAATAACAAACTGTTAACTAAACGGTGATCTTCCTACAGAGGACTTTCACCTCATTAGTTCATGCCCATGCTGGGCGTACCAAGGGTTTTCAAGACGGACAAATTACAGTTGGCTTTTTGTTCGTGCCTCACTTATTTTAGCCAACTGCAATTTGCCGTTTAAAACGGCGTTAGCTATAAGGAATTCTACTTGGGCATTCGTATCATGAATTTTATTGAAAAATCTAATAAGGTATTGCTATTTATCGCAGCGATAATTGTAATTTTTGCAATTGGTAAAAACATAATTAGCGATCTTTTAAGAAAGGATTATTCTGAGCCAAAAGTTCAAGTTATTGATCATGATGATGCTCTAAAGGAAGAGCAAAAACCTAAATTAGAAAAAAGATATGTTGGTCAAATTAAAGATGTCCATATTTTGGAAATAACATCAGATAAAATAATTGAAGAACAATCTTATAGTGCAAATGCTGAAATGATTATTTCATCTCCTTTAAGCTTAAGCAGTAACGTAGTTAATCTAATGTTTACTAAAGAAGGTGAAATGAACAATTTGTTATTCGAGAATAACGCTCTAATTGTAGAATTTTCACCTACTCAAGAAAAAGAAACGGAATACCAAAATACATTAAGTAAAAATATCTACTCAGTAGCGAGACAAGACACAAACAAAGATGGGTATTTGAACCAATATGACAAAAAAGAGTTATTGGTCTCTGAGTATGATGGTACCAAGTTAAAGTCCATCATGGATGATATACAAGGATACCGAATTATTAATAATAATGTTGTTTTGGTGTATACGGCTACTGATAATGATACGTTTTATTATACTTTTAATGTTTTATCAGGTGCATTACTTAAGCTTGATACTAACTTATAGCTAACAAAAACATCATGGTGGGAATTTTACTCGCTGAAAACGCTCATAAAATCCCCATATGTTAAGCGTTAGTAGCCTTAGGAGTCACAGTTGAATTTTGATGATTTGAAATCGATTATCGATACTGAAAATGACCAAGAATTAAAGCTTGCTTCAAATTCTTGGGAAATCACTAAAAACTCCAATTCAGAATTGAAGTCTTGGTTATCTGAAGATCAATTTAATCAGATTTTTTCAAAGTTATCAGAGTATCAAAATAATGATACTGTGTTTGTATTTGAGTCTTTCGAACGCATATACAAAGACTCAGGTTTAACTAAAAGGTTAACAGAACAGCTAGATTTAAACTGGGCTAACTTCAATGCTTTTCAAAGCTCTACTGAAATTCTTTATTTCTATATGGTACCAAAAAGTTTAAATTGGGTTTTATACGCAAACAGAGACTTTTGGCAGTTTGCAAAAGGCAACTATAAGCCATTCAAGCAGGACATGTTTTCTTACTCTTAACTCTACCTCGTTTAAGGCACTCGTAGGTTAAAAACTCTAGACCTTCTTTAAAAAGCATCCCTGCTTCAATACCTAAAATATCATTGTCCGTAGACCAAGTTAATAAAGGGAAATCAAGTATTGGATAACCCTTAATCTTAAATTCAGAAGTGCTCTTTATTATTATCACTACTTACCTTACTAACCACTGTACATACAACCAGTATACGTAAGGTGTTTGTTAATGCAAGTGATTGTTACACTCTAAACTCTAGATAACATATTTTCTCATTGATAGCTATACCATCTTGGGTAACTAACTAAATTGTAAACATAGTATGTAAATATATACTTTTATGGATAAAAGCGGAATGATATTACTAAAAAATATTGACCGTTTCACTGCATCGCTCAATCTTCCCTTGCCATCAATGCCTCAAACCCCTAATATCTTCTCATTATTTTGTTAATTTTGATATTGGTTGCTTGATGACGATTTTCCAAAGAACACTGATAAAAAAAGTGATACAACTTTTTTCTCTTAGCTTTTTCGCTTTATCTCTAGAGTTACTTGCTTTTGAAGAGCCGCAAGACTCACCATCGGTAGATACCAGCCAAGCTTTTATTACCGATGAACTTTTTGTTTATATGCATGCCGGGGCTGGAAACAATTACCGAATAATAGGCACAGCTAATGCGGGCTCTCTAATTAAAACCACCGGTTTAGAAAAAAATGACTATAGTCAGGTTGTTGATGAAAAAAATATAAAGACTTGGATTAAAAGTCAATATATTACTCAACAACCTGGATTGCGTTTTGTTGTTGCCGAGTTAAATGCTCAACTGGCAAGTGCTACAGATCTTAACAGCCAATTAGACAGCCAGTTAAATAACCTCAAAGAAACGGTAAGTAGTGTAAACGATAGTAGTAGCCAGTTAAATAATGAAATTGCCGTTTTAACCAATCAACTAGCGTCCACTCAAGCTAAACTCAAAACTCAAGACACTGACATACAAAAACAATGGTTTTGGACTGGCGCTATTGTACTAGGTATTGGCCTTATTTTAGGATTAATCATACCAAAACTTAGTGGTCGACGCCGCGGAAGTATGGATAACTGGAAATAGAAAACGGTCAACCATGAGCGAGATAATTGGTTATCTCGCTCATGGTGTTAACGACATAATGCTAAATATTGCTTAGCGACTTTTATCGCCGACACTTGTTGTAATATTTGCGCTTCAAGACAATTGACATCAGTTTCCAATGCACGTTTTATGGTATTTACCAACGCTTTATCATTGCGTCTTGGTACCAAAAAACGCTCCAATTCACCCGTTAGAATCTCATCTGGCCCATGCGGACAACGCGTACTGACAACCTTAGTGCCTACTGATAAGGCTTCAACGAGTACATTACCAAAACCTTCATAATCTGAACTCAACACCAAAACTTTAGCCTTCCTTATCCAATTGTAAGGATTGCTTTGAAAACCAGGCAGAATTAATCGTTCGGTAATGCCATATTTTTCTGCTAACTTAAGCGCTTTCTTAGGATTATTGCACAGTAATACCAATTGGTAATGCCCTGCTAATAGTTTAAAAGCAGCAAATAAAACATCGTGACGCTTTTGGCGAGCAAAACGACCAACATGAATAATATAATCATCATCGGGAATATCCTGGTTTTCTATTATCGATAAAGACTGAATTTCATCAAAATCAAAGGGATTGTAAATGGTTTGAATGGATGCAGCTTGAATTCTAGAACCATTACTTATCTCTTTTTCAATGCCGAAAGATACTGTAATCAATTGCTTACCTGATAATAACGCCTTGGATTTCACCAAGTAATAGTAAGCAAAAGGACCTAACTTCTTCTGTCTTATTAACTCTTCTTCGATACTATTATGAATAATAAAAAATAACTTTTTATTATTTTTTAACTTACTGTTCGCTAATAAATTGTTACTTTTATTTAAATTAGAAAAAATCAGATCAAACTGACCATTTATTGATTGTACATCATCAAACCAATGTTCAAGTGCCTTAAGGCTTTTACCTATTGACCAAAACCTGTCAACCTTGGACGCTTTTCCTTGAAACAAATAGTGCACATCAATATTGTCAGGAAGAATATAATCACATTGATCACTTAACGAAAGTAAGGTGACTTTATTGCCCAGTTCAACCATGCCTTTTGCTAAATTAAGCATTACTTTCTCTGCACCTCCTCCTGTTAGCGAGTCAATCACTAGTGCGATATTTTTCATTTAATACCATCCTTTAATAACACAGAGATATCAGCAAGCACAATTTCTAGCGCACTTTCGCTATTAATTTCTGACATATTTATCAATAGACGCTGAGTCACTTCTGGTGTTAGTAAGTCAATCGCCTTTTGATATAAACTTTCACTGTTCAATTGAGACTCAATTAATAACCCAGCTTTGGCACACAATGTCAGTCTTTGAGGTTGATCACTAGAAACTGGCGCTGAAACACTGGCTTTGTTTAATGCTATGCATTGTAAAATAGTACCTCCGGCGCTTATCACCCTGCCCTTCGCACTGGCTAATAAAACAATAAACTCTTCATGGTCAAGGGATTGAAGGCAAATAAGCGGACAACCATTCTTATTAATAGAACTTGGCGGAATTTCATTGGGGTAATTAACACCAAAAACCATAATACATGCCATATTAGTATGTTGGTAAAACTGTTCAGCTGCTTTAAAATAAACATCTGCGCATAATTTGTTACCGCTCTTATGACCTCCAGAACCAGCATTAAAAATGAAAAAATCATCTTCAATTAAATTCAGTTTATTTAAAAAGTTGTCTTTTGTTTTTTTACTTATGGGCGAATATATTGCACCAATATTTTTTGGTACTGTTTTATTCAATAAGGCCAGTTTAATTTTTTGAAACTGGCTTAAAGGCTCAATACAAAAGTCAGGCTGGACAACCCAATGAATGTCCGTATAAAATAATCGATTGAGTTTTAAACCGCGACTGCGTTTTTTATTATGCTGAGAAATAAAGGCAACCTTAGCCCCTACATTTTTTGCATGTTTAAATTGACTCGCTCTACCCGAAGCGTCAAACAGTACCAAGTCGGGTTGCAACTGGCTAATGACTCGGTTAACGGCTTTCGAGTCTTTAGTTGGAGATTCTTTAGTGAGGTGAACTTTATAAGGACAATTATCCAAATAACTCACTTGTTCATTTAGAATGAAGTGGATATTACTGCTGGGGTTACGGGCTAATAAGGCTTTGGCGATAATCATGGAACGCATATATTCGCCAATACCAGAGGTAGAAGAAACGGGGATAAATAAAATGCAATATGATTTCATTTGAAAACCACACCTATAAATGACAGTAATAAAAGCAGTAGTATATTACCTGAAAATGAGGTATTCCTCTAATATATCTCGCTGTTTTAATTGTTATCTGACTAAAACAACAGATGTGTTAACAAGACAATCCTGCTACAATTTACTCGATTTTAGTCACCAACTATTGATAAATACTGTAAAATTATCTGTCACCGTATTATTTCTGGACTGTTAATGTTGTTAAAGTTTAGTTTAGCCATTTTTTTATTATTATTTTTACACGCAAGCTTTGCCGCCCCTTGGATAGAGCCCAGTGATATTGCTTTAAGGAATGATATTCAACTACTTGCTGATGCCGGTATTATCACCGCACCGGTAACTACCTACCCCTTAATGTGGAATGCCATTAAGGATGACATTCTATCAGCTAAATTATATTTACTAAAAAATGAACAAAAGCAAGCCCTTAATCATGTTAAGTTTAGCTATAAATATGCTTCAGGCCATCAAAATATCACAAAAAAAAGTATTTACCTTGCCAGCAGTGCTAATCGTTTTACCAGTTATGGTGACGATAATTTTAACCAAGGGAATATTTCACTTTCTCAGCAGTATTTGAGTACAAATTTTGCGGGAAAAATACAAATTAACTCTCGCCTCGGCTTGGATGACACCCCTGTATTAACTCAAGGTAATAAGCTTAATATTGATGGCAGCTTCCTCGCCTATAAATTAGGAAATTGGGTGTTGACTGCAGGTGCAATAGAGCGTTGGTGGGGTCCGGGTATCGATACCAATTTAATAATGACCACCAACTCAAGACCATTGCCTGCGATAGCCATTACGCGAGATGATTCAAACGCCTTGCAAATACCATGGCTAAGTTGGATTGGCCCTTGGACTTTAACAACGCAAATAGCGAAATTAGAAGCCGAACGCGCAGTACCTGACACTCTAATGTGGAGTACCCGTGCAACTTTTCGTCCCCTACGTGGATTAGAAATTGGCACTGTTTGGTCATTGCAATGGGCAGGTGCAGATCAACCCAGTTCCATTAATGATTTTTTTAGTGTTTTATTGGCCAACCATGAATGTGCCGATGGTACTCTTAAATGTAGCTCTGCACCGCACACTAAAGAAGGTAACCATATTGCGGGTTATGATATTCGCTGGTCTGACACGATTTTTGACTTACCTTATGCCCTTTATCTCCAAACAATCGGTGCAAATAGAACGCCTAATTTCGGCATCTTTACCGACAATGCTGATATGTATGGCATGGAAACACGTTTTACTTTATTCAACCAACGTGTATTTGCCAATGTAGAATACACCGACACTCAAACTACCTGTGGTGCAGCAGAGGGCCTAGGGTTAAACTGTTTGTATGAACATGCACTATATCAATCAGGCTATCGTTATTATCGACGAACAATAGGTTCAACTTATGATAATGATGCACAAACGCTTGTCGCGACCTTTTTAATCCAAACAACTGCAGGTAATAGCTGGCAATTAAAGTTGAGAAAAGCGCAATTAAATACCGATAATATAGATCGCTACCCTAGTGATATAAACATAGGTAATCCCGTTTCAAAAGTTGCCGAAAATGTTTTGCAATTTAATGGTCAGTACAAGTTTATTGCCTTGGGCTCCCGTTTTACGCTAGGGGTCATCATAACTAACTCAAAATTTTCCAATAATGAAGGTAATGCTAGCTTTGAAAATGGCAACGCACTTGATGCTTATATGCAATGGGAATATAGGTATTAATACGCAAACAGTTAAAAGTTAAATTATTTGGTCAACACTCAGCGTAAGGATCTAAAATTGCATTATAGAAAAGAAATTGATGGTTTAAGAGCAATTGCTGTGATGCCTGTCATTTTATTCCATGCGGGCATTTTTGGTTTCAGTGGTGGTTATATTGGTGTTGATATCTTCTTTGTTATTAGTGGTTATTTAATTACTACCATTGTCCTTGATGAGCTGGCACAAAATAAATTTTCTATCAAAAATTTTTATGAACGTCGAGCAAAAAGAATTTTGCCGGCGTTATCTGCTGTATTGATAGTTACCACCGTTTTAGCTGTTATTTTTATGCCTGCTAACCTGCTAAAGTCTTATGCCAACAGTTTAATGTCAGTGGTGACCTTTACTTCTAATTTTCATTTTTTCACCACCAGTGGTTACTTTTCGACGGTATCGGATCAAAAACCCCTACTACATACTTGGAGCTTAGCTGTTGAAGAACAATTCTATTTGTTTTTTCCTCTTATGCTTAGTTATTTATGGGTAAAAGGTAAAAAATACATTACTAAAGTTATTGTAACTTTATCGGTGATGTCATTATTATTGGCCCATTATTTAGCGGTAAAAAACTATGCCGACGCCAATTTCTATTTGATATTTAGCCGAGCATGGGAGCTTTTTGCTGGTGCCTTAATTGCGTTGACAAATATTCAATCAGTACACATTAAAAATTTGCAAAGAGAAGCGCTAGGTGTTTTTGGTTTTATCCTTATTTTTTATTCAATATTCTTTTTTGATAGCCAGACTTTATTCCCGAGTTTTTATGCCTTAGTTCCTGTTATTGGCACGGTACTTATTATTACCTTTAGTACTATTGATACGCTAGTCGGAAAGTTTTTAGGGCACCGTTTATTGGTGGGTATAGGCTTACTCTCATATTCCCTCTACTTATGGCACCAACCCTTCTTCGCTTTTTTACGTTTAAAGTCGATTGGCGAGCCTGAGCCAGGGTTATTTATTGCCGCAATGTTGTTAACGTTTATCTGTGCTTTATTGAGTTATCAATATGTTGAAAAACCTTTTAGAAAGAAAAACATCGCATCTAAAGCCAAATTCACTATTTTACAGTATGCAGGTATATCGATTGCCTTCTTTATAGTTTTAGGCTTAATTGGCGTATCGCAGCGAGGATTTCAGTCTAGATTTGGCGATAATAGTTATATTCAATCGATAAAATTTAGCCCTAAAAGAAAACTATGCCACTATAGTGGTCATAATTTTGAACAACCCGAAAATTCATGTCGGTATTTTGGTCAAAATGTTACTTGGGCAACGTTTGGTGATAGTCATACGGTTGAACCGGCTTATGCGCTTGCAAAAACTTTAGCGCCTAAAGATATTGGTTTACTACATTTAAGTTTTAGTGGTTGTGTGCCCTCACTACTCTTTGATGTAAAAGACCCTGGCTGTACAACTTGGGTGCAACAAGCCTTTAGTTACCTAGAACAAAACAAATCGATTGAACGAGTATATTTAGGCTTTAATTACAATGGTTTTTTGTTTGGTAGTCATAGAAACCATTACCCTGAGCTGCCAAATAAAGATCCCAGTCTGTTATTAACTAATGAATATAGTCACCTTAATGCACAAGAGACTAGAGAGTTATATTGGCAAGGGTTATCAGAAATGATTAAACGGTTAATCGCCTCAGGAAAAATTGTTTACCTGCAATATCCCATACCTGAACTACCTGCACATATTAGGTCGATGCTCACCCCTTTCTCTATTTTTGGTGGAGGTTTGCATTTCGATTTGCAAAATACTACTACTGCAGATTATTATTTCAGACGTAATCGGTATATATTAGATAAATTGGACTCGCTCACTTACAATGAACAATTAATAGCCGTTAAGCCATTTGATCTTTTATGTCACACCAAACACTGCCCAGCCATAAGTGAGAGTAAGTCACTCTATTTTGATGATGGTCATTTAAGTGTTTTTGGTGCAACTACGTTAATATCAGCAAGTAATATCACTATTTTGTTGAAGTAAATGATTTTACTCATTACAATATAAAAAATAAAGGTTTGATTAAACAAGATGTTAAAAACTAAAACATATCCACCCAGCAGATTCAGCCGTTTGTCTATTTTGTTCTTCCGTTTTTTTATTCAACGCTTATTGCCGGTATCTTGGTTTCGAGCACAGTTACCAGCGAAGTCTCAACGTCATCAAAAAACCACTGACTTGAGCCTTGAAATTGTCAGTCACTGTTGGCAGTACTCTAATATGCTAACGTATCAATTAAGCTCCTTTGTTAATCACCCACCAAAGAGTTTATCGTTAACTGTCACAGTGTTTTATTCAATAGCGGATAAAGACACCGCCGAAACTTTAGCCTATTTTTCTACGCTATCACCTAAAAATGTCACTTGGAATTGGCAACCATTAACTAATGGCAAACTCTTCAGACGAGGTATTGGTCGTAACATGGCAGCTTTATCAACAGAATCTGATTGGGTTTGGTTTACTGACTGTGACATTATTTTTCATCAAAACTGTTTAGACTCTCTTGCTGAACAATTAAAAGGAAAAACAGACAGTTTATATTTTCCAAGACAAGAATATACCACCGAAATGTTAGCCGAGTCTGATCCGATGTTACAAGCGAATGCAAAGCCTCAAGTTGTTGATATAAAGTCAGAGAACTTCAGTTTACATTCAAGAGATAAAGCCAAAGGCGCCTTTCAAATTGTTCATGGGGATGTTGCTCGTGCCATTGGTTATTGCGGTAAATTATCGATGTTTCAAACTGAGTCGGATCGCTGGCGAAAAACCTATGAGGACACCGCTTTTAAATGGTTGATAAAAAGTGAAGGTATTCCTCTAGAGATAGCCGGTGTATTTCAAATACGTCACATTAAAAAAGGACGATATACCGAGGACAGCCGGATTTCTAGATTACGAAGCAAAATAAGGCGCACTCAAGAATAACATTGGGCTTCATTTTGATAGCGGCGAACATTACTTTATGATCAACTACTTTTTTATTTCATCTCCTTTGCACTTTTTTATTGCGACTAATTTAGCTATAGCTCATAAAAATGAGACTAACATTGCGCTATTTATCAGTAAAAATAAAAAAACAGCGCAACAATACGCCAAGGCAACTGAGCATTTCAAGGATATATTTCAACATACCTTTGACTTAACCATTGATGATGAGCAACACAAATTTACCCAAAGAAAACGCCGTTTTAATCAAATTGAAACACTTATCTCATCAATGTTGCCCGATAAAATATTTACGGGTAGCGACCGGAGAATGGAATTTCAATTTGCTATGTATCAAGCAAGAAAATTCAACACACAAGTCGAAGGAATTTATATTGATGATGGCACCGTAAGCTACCTGGGTCATAAATCTATCCATAGTGTATTTCATCAATACATTGACCCATTACTTAAAAAAATCGTTTATGGCGCTTGGTGGAAAAACGCATTAACAACGGGAAGTTCTGCCTGGGTTTCAACAGCCTATCTTGCCGTACCTGAAGATGCCCACCCACTGTTAAAAAACAAACGTCTTGTTGGCCTTGATCAAAGTATCTTTTCTAGTCAACTTTTTTTGCAGGTCAATGAGTTTTTAATTGAAAATTACGATGAATTAAAGACTATTGACTTCTTAAAAATCAAAGCAGTTTTATGTTTACCTAACGAATCATTTTATTTAAACAATAGAGTCTTTTTACAACAAATAAAAAAGGCCATTACTCAGGAGTTTCAACTCAGTGATATTGCCATTAAAGCACACCCCAAAAGTCAAAATATGTCTTTACTCGTCGATATATTCCCCAACAGTATTGAGCTACCTAACACCTTAGGTATGGAACTTTTATTACCTAAGTTAACCAATGACACTTGCATCATAGGGGACGTATCAACGGCACTCTTAACCGCTAAATGGTTAAAACCGAAAGTATCAGTACGAGCATTTGAATTAAACAGCGCAATATCAACAAACCTAAAGAAACTTTTTAATAGCTTAGGTATAAGCTTTATTTCACTCTGATCGATTTAAATTGTAATAATCATTCAACTTGCCAAAGGAATTAGTAAATGTTTAAAATTTTAGATTGTACCTTACGTGATGGCGGTTACTACAATCATTGGGATTTTTCACCCGATGTAGTGCAAGCCTACATTAAGGCTATGGTTGAAGCCAAAATTGATTATGTTGAGCTCGGGTTAAGAAACCTTACCCAAAATGGTTTTCGTGGGGCTTTTGCCTACACCACTGAAGATTTTCTTAATCGTTTAGATTTACCTCAAGGACCTACTTACGGTGTCATGGTCGACGCCAATACTATTTTAAGTGCCTCACTATCGATAGAGGATACTATTGATTCACTCTTTGTTAACTGCGTAGAAAGTAAAATTGACTTAGTTCGAATAGCCGCACACTTTCATGAAGTTGAACACTCTGGAGCCATTGTTAACGCCCTCAAACAAAAAGGCTATATTGTTGGTTATAATTTAATGCAAGCAGGGGGTAAACCCTCAGCACTGATCGCAGAAAAAGCAAAAACAGCTCAAACATGGCCAGGCTTAGATGTTTTATACTTTGCCGATTCATTAGGTAACATGGACGGTGATGAAGTTAAACGGATAGTTACTGCTTTGAGGACCCATTGGAGTGGCGATTTAGGTATTCATACTCACAATAATATGGCAAAAGCCTTAGATAATTGCTTAGTTGCGCGTAGTGTTGGTGTTAAATGGCTCGATAGTACCATTACCGGAATGGGCCGTGGTGCAGGTAATGCACAAACTGAAAATTTATTAGCGGTTGTATCACAAGAAAATCATCAATATATTGCCACCCCCGTTTATGAATTAGCCATTCGCCATTTTGAAGTAATGCAGAAAAAATGTGGTTGGGGGAGTAATTTACTTTACTTTTTAGGGGCTCAAAATAACCTGCACCCCACTTACATTCAAAATTTATTATCTGATAGTCATTTTGGCACCGATGAGGTTATTGGTGCGATAGATTATCTGAGCCAACAAGAAAAGAAATCATCTTATAGTGGTGATATTTATCGAGCAGCTTTATCTTTTTCTGGCGAAAATAAACCGGTAAGTGGGACTTCAACCTTATGTAATATTGCTTTACAACAAGAGGTGTTGATTATCGCCAACGGCCCTGGTTTACATCAATATTTTGAGGATGTTATCGCCTATATCCACAAGAAAAAACCTATAGTTATCGCGATCAATGTTATTGCTGAGCTTGGCTCTTATGTCGATTATTATTGTCTGTCTCACAATAATAAATTTCTTTCTGAGTCAGACGTTTATAATACCTTGGCTAAACCTGTCATCTTACCAAAACATCGATTTAATGACGCAGAATTAGCACTGTTCTCCGCAAGCTGTCCATTAATTGATTATGGATTAGAGGTTCAAACAGGGCAATTTTCTGTCAATAAAAAAAATTGCATTGTCCCATTTGATATAACCGCTGCCTACGCTTTTTCAGTGGCAGAAATAATGAAGGCTAATAATGTTACCCTAATTGGCTTTAATGGTTATGACAGCCATGACGCTCGTCAATTAGAAATGCTTGAGACTATCAACCTAATGCAAAAATTTGACATCACTGATAACTTAAAGGCATTAACACCAACAACCTATCCGCTTACTCAAGGGTCAATCTATGCGCCCATTTAATGAGTATGGCGTGATCATTTTTGACTGCGACGGGGTAATACTCGACTCAAACACTTTAAAAATTGACGCTATGAGAAATGCATTAAAAGAGTCGGCGATAACATCTGTAGAGGTTGATGAATGCACCTCTTTTTTTTCTGATAACTTTGGCAAATCAAGATTTTATCATATTGATTATTTTGTTGATAATTTACTGGGGATAGAGAGAGCAGCTATAGATAACTTTAAACGTAATTTATTAGCATCTTATTCAAAACAATGTAAAAGTTTATATTTGTTTGCCAAGAAAACACCCTTCATAACTGAGTTATTGACTCAAACCTCAGCAATCAAATACGTCGCAAGTGGTTCTGAACAACAAGAGCTAAGAGACGTTTTTTTAACACGAAAATTACATTATTACTTTAAAGAAATATTAGGTTCACCCGAAAAAAAAGTGAATCATGTTACTCATATTCTAGCGAAAAATGTGGCATTAAAAGCCGTAATGATAGGCGATGCAATTTCTGATCTTGAGGCGGCAAAAAAAAATAATATCGATTTTATCTTTTATCGCCCGTTGTCAAATGTTGAAGAAAAAATGAGTGAATTATGTCTTCAATTTGGTTATCGAATTATTGACTCCTTCGAAGAGGTTTTAAAAGAGCTATGAATAAAACAAACTATGCGGTAGTTATCCCAGCAAGATATCAATCTTCTAGATTTCCAGGAAAACCCCTGGTTGATCTTTGTGGCAAACCTATGATTCAGCATGTGTGGGAGCGATGCTGTATTGCTGTTGGTAAAGACAGAGTATATGTCGCAACAGACAGCGAACAAATTGAATTAGTTGTTAAAGAATTTGGTGGTGCGGTTATAAGAACTAGTAGTGATTGCCTTACTGGTACTGATAGGCTCGCTGAAGCTAACCTCACCCTTAATTGTGACTTTATTATTAATGTCCAAGGGGATGAGCCTCTTATTTCTCCTGATGATATAAATACAGTAGCACAAGCATACTTAAATGGTGATGGTTCTGTGGTTAATGCCATGTGCGAAATTACCGATAAACAAGAATTTAATTCATTTACAGTACCTAAGGTTGTTTGTGACCAATCAGGAAAGCTACTCTATATGAGCCGTTCAACCATTCCATTAACGAAAAATGGTGAATTCAAGTTTGCTTATAAGCAAGTATGTATTTATGCGTTTTCGAAAGAACACCTGGCGTTTTTTAATTCTCATCAGAAAAAAACACCGTTAGAAGAAGTGGAAGACATTGAAATTTTGCGTTTTCTTGAATCTCAATATGCAGTTAAAATGATTGAGGTCAACAAGGGATCTATCGCTATTGATATCCCTGAAGACGTAGAACGAGTCATTAAAATTCTCCAAGCATAAAGATAATGTAGGCAGTGCTAATTACCAGTAACGCTAATTTATACCGCTTGGTTATAGCATTTACCAATTAAGTGATTGACAGTAACAAAGCAAATACGCTATAAATGTAGCATTAAGGAATACTTCAGCAATAGTGTATTCAACATTAACCAGAATTAGCAATAATGTTTACTTTAGTTAAGCACAGTCGTATTAACCTCCTCCTCGCATTAATTGTGTGCGGATAGATTGTTACTACTTAAGTAAAAGTGAGATAATGATTACAACCCGCGCTAATATACGCGGGTTTTTTTATGTCCGTAAAATTGAAATTAGTGGTCTTTTAGATAAATTTTGAACAAACGATTAGGACAAAAAAATGAATAGCACTCAAACGATAGCCTCTTCACACTCGTCGTCTAAAAAAGACAGAGTAATCATTTTTGACACCACGTTACGTGATGGCGAGCAAGCACTAAATGCCAGTTTATCTGTACGTGAAAAATTGCAAATTGCGCTATCATTAGAACGTTTAGGTGTTGATATTATGGAGGTGGGTTTTCCGGTTTCTTCACCCGGAGATTTTGAGTCGGTACAGCAAATAGCACAAACAATTAAAAATTCCCGAGTATGTGCTTTAGCCAGAGCGGTAGAAGGTGATATTAAGGCCTGTGCTGATGCTTTAAAAGTCGCAGAACAATTTCGTATTCATACCTTTATTTCAACCTCAGATGTTCATGTACAACACAAACTAAAAAAAGAGTTTTCAGATGTGCAAGCGATGGCGGTTCATGCCGTTAAATATGCGCGTCAGTTTACCGATGATGTTGAGTTCTCTTGTGAAGATGCTGGCCGTACCCCTATTGACAATTTATGCCGAATGGTAGAGGCCGCTATTGATGCGGGCGCTAGCACTATTAATATTCCTGACACAGTCGGCTACACCTTACCTTTTGAATTTCAAGGCATTATTACCAACTTATTTAACCGTGTACCTAATATCGACAAAGCGATTATTTCCGTCCATTGCCACAACGACTTAGGGCTTGCTGTAGCCAATTCAATGGCGGCAGTGCAAGCAGGCGTTCGCCAAATTGAATGTACCATTAACGGTATAGGAGAACGCGCGGGTAACTGTTCACTAGAAGAGGTGGCGATGATCATGAAAACTCGCGCGGATTTATTAGGTGTTCATAGTAATATCAATCATCAAGAAATTGCGCGTACCTCAAAATTGGTCAGTACCTTGTGTAATATGCCGGTGCAGTTAAACAAAGCTATTGTTGGCGGTAACGCCTTTAGTCACTCATCAGGCATTCATCAAGATGGTATGTTAAAAGCGAGTAATACTTATGAGATTATGACGCCGGAAAGCGTTGGCATTGCCAAAGCCAAACTAAATTTAACCTCTCGCAGCGGTCGTCATGTTATTAAACATCGTATGGAAAGTTTAGGTTATCAAGAGACAGACTACGAATTAGAACAGCTTTACACCGATTTTTTAACCTTAGCCGATAAAAAAGGCCAAGTGTTTGATGATGATTTAGAAGCCCTAGTTTTTAAGTTACAACAAAAAGATTTAAAAGACTTTTACCGTGTTGAACAATTAAATGTACAAGCAGGCAGTGGTGATTTTTCTACAGCAAGTATCAAGTTATTATCAGGAGATGAAAGCCAAATTGTTTCAGCAACCGGTAATGGCCCTGTCGACTCATTATATCGTGCGATTAAACAAGCTGTAGATATTGAATTTGAAGTCAGTGATTACAAAATTTCAAATAAAGGCTCTGGTGAAGATGGCCTAGGACAAGCAGATTTAGTGATCACTTGGCAAGATAGAAATTTTCATGGTTATGGTTTAGACACCGATGTTATTGAAGCATCCGGGCAAGCACTGATTCATGCACTAAATAGTATTCGAAGAGCGATGACCATTGCACAGATGAAGCAGAAAAAATAGCAAGATAGCACCAATAATTGCCAGTCACCAATTTAAAATTTAACGAGAAATGATAAATGTCAAACATAGCAATATTAGCGGGCGATGGTATCGGCCCAGAAGTCATGATGGAGGCAAAGAAAGTATTAACCGCCATTTCAGAAAAATTTGATATTAAAATCAATACCAAAGACTTTGATGTCGGTGGTGCCGCTATTGATAATCATGGTAATGCTCTCCCTGCTAGCACCTTAACGGGTTGTGAAAAGAGTGATGCTATTTTATTTGGCAGCGTTGGCGGCCCTAAATGGGCAAACTTACCACCAACCGAACAACCAGAGCGTTGTGCCTTATTAGGCTTACGTAGCCACTTTGATTTATTTTGTAATATGCGACCTGCTACTTTACAACCTGTGTTATCTTCATTATCAACACTTCGTAGTGATATATCTGAACAAGGATTTGATGTGTTAATTCTCCGTGAATTAACGGGTGATATTTACTTTGGTGAGCCAAAAGGTCGTAAAGGTGAAGGTGAAGAAGAAACCGGCTTTGATTCGATGTTCTATTCTCGTCGTGAAGTGAAACGCATCGCTCATCTGGCTTTTCAAGCCGCTCAAAAGCGAAGTAACAAGGTAACATCTGTAGACAAAGCCAACGTATTAGCAACCAGTCAACTATGGCGTCAAGTGGTTGAAGAGGTCGCGGCAGAATATCCTCAGGTGACTATAGAGCACCTATATGTTGATAACGCTGCTATGCAATTAGTGCGTGACCCTAACCAATTTGATGTCATGCTTTGTCCTAACCTCTTTGGTGATATTTTATCTGACATTTGCGCGATGATCACCGGTTCTATGGGGTTATTACCTTCCGCTAGCTTAAACCAAGCAGGCTTTGGCATGTATGAGCCCGCAGGTGGTAGTGCACCTGATATTGCAGGACAAGGCATTGCTAACCCAATCGCACAAATTTTATCTGCTGCATTAATGTTACGTTATAGCTTAAATGAAGATAAAGCGGCTCAAGCTGTTGAAGATGCGGTAGCGAGTGCTTTAGATAACGGCGTATTAACTGCCGATCTGTTACCGAGTGATAAACGCTCTAATGCAAAAACTACCAGCGAAGTAGGTGATTATATTTGTCAACAAATCAAAAAGGAGTGCGTGTAATGCCTAAGACTACTGCTGACACTAGCAACACAACCGCCACAACATTATATGAAAAATTATGGCAGTCTCATTTAGTTGAAGATAAAGAAGGTGAAACCCCCTTACTTTATGTTGACCGTCATTTGATCCACGAAGTGACCTCACCTCAAGCTTTTGCTAATTTAAAGTTTCATAACCGCCCGGTTCGTCATCCAGAGCGAACGATTGCTACGATGGATCATAATATTTCTACACGCTCAATAAAAATTGATGCTGCGGGAGAAGGTGCGGCCAATCAACTACGTACTTTAGAAAAAAACTGTAAAGAATTTGGCATTGAAATATTTGGTATGGGGCATAAAAACCAAGGTATTGTTCATGTTATTGGTCCAGAATTGGGGCTGACATTACCAGGTACTATTATCGTTTGTGGCGATTCACATACCGCTACTCATGGTGCCTTTGGTGCTTTAGCTTTTGGTATTGGTACTTCTGAAGTTGAACATGTTTTTGCGACACAAACATTGCGTCAAACAAAAGCAAAAACTATGAAAATTGAAGTTAACGGCACTGTTGGTGCAGGTATAAGCGCCAAAGATATTATCCTAGCTATTATTGGTAAAACCGGTAGCGCAGGTGCTACCGGTTATGTGGTTGAATACTGTGGTGAAGCGATTGAAGCGCTAACGATGGAGCAGCGCATGACTATATGTAATATGAGCATTGAATTTGGCGCAAAAGCAGGCTTAATTGCCCCTGATGCTAAGACCATAGCTTATGTTGAAGGCAAAGAATATGCACCTAAAGGAGATATTTGGCGACAAGCTGTTACTGATTGGCACCAGCTAAAAACCGATGACGGTGCAGTTTTTGATACCTTATTAACGTTAGAAGCTAACACTATCAAAGCCCAAATCACTTGGGGGACAACACCTGGCCAAGTAACCTCTGTTGATGCTGTTGTGCCATCGCCTGATGACTTTAGTGATGCGGTTGAAAAAGACTCCTGTATTAAAGCACTCGCCTATATGGGACTCACTGCAGGTATGAAAATTACTGATATTGAAATTAATAAAGTCTTTATCGGCTCTTGTACCAACTCTCGTATTGAAGATTTACGAGCAGCGGCTGGCGTGGTCAATAAATATAAAGGACAAAAAGTATCAGCTAACGTTGATGCCATTATTGTGCCTGGCTCTTATCGAGTAAAAGAGCAGGCGGAAGCGGAAGGTTTATCAAAAATATTTATTGATGCTGGTTTTGAATGGCGCCTACCCGGCTGCTCTATGTGTTTGGGCATGAACGATGATGTACTTACTGAGGGTGATCGCTGTGCGTCAACGAGTAACCGTAACTTTGAAGGTCGTCAAGGTCGAGGCTCTCGTACTCACTTAGTCAGCCCCGAAATGGCAGTTGCCGCGGCAATTGAAGGTCATTTTGTTGATGTTAATGCCCACTTACCTCAAACAAGCCAAGACGCATAGGAGCGTATAATGGAAAAATTTAGACAACATACAGGTTTAGTTGCTCCGTTAGATGCAGCCAACGTAGATACCGATCAAATCATTCCCAAACAATTTTTACAAAAAACTGAACGTGTTGGCTTTGGTCAGCATCTATTTCACGACTGGCGTTATTTAGATGGTGCGGGTACACAAGATAACCCTGAATTTATTTTAAATGCGCCTCAGTATAAAGGGGCAAGTATTTTATTAACTCGCGAAAATTTTGGTTGCGGGTCAAGTCGTGAACACGCCCCTTGGGCACTTGAAGAATATGGGTTTAAAGCAATAATAGCGTCAAGTTTTGCTGATATTTTTTATGGTAACTGCATCAACATAGGATTAATACCAGTAAAATTATCAGACGATGAAGTTGACCAGTTATTCATCAAAAGCCAAAATCAAGATATGACTATTACCGTCGATTTAATTAACAATACAGTCATTGCAGGTGACAGCCGTTATAATTTTCACTTAGATGACTTTCATCAATATTGCTTAGAGAATGGTATTGATAGTGTTGGCTGGACACTAAACAAACTTGATACCATTAAAGCCTTTGAAGCGAGATTACCTGCCTGGCAATAAGTTGCGTCATAGAAATAATCAGCGCATATCAAGATAAAAGGTGAACAATATTTGTTCGCCTTTTTTTATTTATAACAGAAGTAAAAAGTGTAATCAGAGCGTTCACTCGCCAAACACTATTGATTAGCCAATGTAACACCGCTACTATCTATGGATCAGCATGAATACATGGCGCGTTACGGTTATGACAATAAATGAATATAACCATTATCCGTTATTTTACTTGTCGCTTTAACAATCCTTATCTCACCACACGAGACTGATTAGAAAAAACGACACTCTAGGCTCTGCCAAAACCTGAAGTGTTCGTCATCAATCAACACAATAATTAGGATATTAAATGAAATATATACCGTTAGGCAGCAGCTCTCTAGAAGTATCTCGCGTGTGTTTAGGTAGTATGACATGGGGATTACAAAATACGCAAAGCGACGCTAATCAACAGATCGATTATGCGCTTTCGCAAGATGTTAATTTTATTGATACTGCTGAAATGTATGCCGTTCCACCTGCTGAGTCTACCTATGGCAAAACAGAAGCTATTATTGGTCATTGGCTCAAAGCTAATCCGGATAAACGAAAAAATTTAGTGCTAGCTTCAAAAATTGCTGGGCCTGGATTCTCATATATCAGAAACGGTAGCCCTATTAGTGGTCAAACAGTTATTGCAGCCGTCGATAATTCACTGAAACGATTACAAACTGATTATATTGATTTGTATCAGCTTCATTGGCCAAACTACTCTTCTGTACATTTTGGTAATCATCATACTAACCGTATTAATTTCTCAACCATCGACACTGAACAACACACAGCAGCAATGCTAGATATATTACAAGGTTTATCAGCTTGTGTAAGCGCGGGAAAGATTCGTTATTGTGGTTTATCTGACGACTCTCCGTGGGGTATTAACCAGTATTTACGTTTGAGTGAAAAATATGATTTACCACGCATGGTGTCGATTCAAAATGAATTTAACTTATTACAAACTAAAGACTGGCCTTATTTAATTGAGACCTGCGTACATGAAAACATCGCTTTCCTTCCATGGTCACCTTTAGCCACAGGTATGCTGACAGGCAAATACCTTAACGGCGCACGCCCCGATGGCAGTCGGTTTACCCTGATGCAACGTAATGGTTTATTCAGAGAGAATCAATACAGTAATGCGGCGGTGCAAGCTTATGTTAATTTAGCAAAAAAACATAATATATCACCTGAAAAACTAGCGCTTGGCTGGGTTGATCAAGTCAATGGCGTTAGCTCTACTATTATTGGTGCTACTAACATGCAACAGCTTAAAACAAATATTGACGCATTTAAGACACCATTATCGGCTGATATTATTTCCGATATTGCCACAATACTTAAGCAGTACCCTACACCCTTTTGATCCTATTAATTACCGAGATATACATCAAGCTGATACGTGCCTGATCTTAGGTACTTGACTCAGCTTCACCCTTTTTTAAAGAAATACTGTTGTTATTTATTGAGCCTATTGATAGCAATCAAGATTGACTGTCTGAATCAATCGTTAATCCCTTTAAAAAAGCAGACAAGACTGAATCACTACATTTATTATAGTGTTTGTTATTTACATTTCTAAAAAGTGCACTGAGCTCATATTTACTTAGCGTCATATCAGCTAAGTCGAGAATGGCAAGCACCTCATCCGCTTTTAAAGCGAGGGCTATTTTAACTTTATTGAAAATAAGGTTATTGTTAATAACTTGCTCTGCTAGGTGTTGCGGCCCTTCTTTTTCACCTCTTTTTTCAATGATCAAGCCGTTCAAAAAACTGGCTAACTCAAGATCTACTAACTCTTTATAGGCGGCAGTATTTTTCTCTTTGAAAAAATCAGCTAATTGCTCTGCAGATATATCGCATTGACCTAATTTGAATACCGAGAGGATTTTTTCTTCATTAAGATCAAAGATGTTACAGATGCGACCGAGAATATCATTATTTATCATTTATATGCCTAAGAGTAAGTTTGTTTAATCTCGCTATTATAACCGAGCACGTAGTTATTAACCTTATAAATAAATTCACTCACCATTGACAACAACACACTCGTTGCTCAACGTTATCATTTATTTACGTTTGTTCTTTGGGACATAATCTAAGATAGAGTCAGGGACAATTTTTTTTACAGGAAAGCCATCGAATTCTTTCCGTTTAATGATATGACCTAAACGGCTTTCAATGGCACAAAGGTTTCTAAAGTTATCTTTGGCAACAAAAGAGATAGCTTCCCCTGAGGCACCCGCTCGTCCTGTACGGCCGACTCGGTGGATATAATCATCGACTTTATCAGGTAAGTCATAATTGACCACACGAGAAAGTTCACCAATATCAAGACCTCGGGCAGCAATACCAGTAGCAACTAAAAACTTTATTGTCCCCGTTTTAAAGTCCGATAATATTCTTTCTCGAACCGCTTGAGTTCTATCGCCATGGAGAGACTCTGCATTAATACCGCGCTTTTCTAACTGACTCACCAGCTTAGCTGCACCATGTTTAGTTTCGATAAAAATAAGTGCTTGACCCCATTGTTGATCTTTAATTAAGTAACTCAGTAAAGATGATTTATTACCTTTATCAACAGTTATTAACCACTGGTCAATTTTAGGCTTAGACCGACTATCATTAGCAATGAATAATTCAACAGGTTTATGAATGGTTCTTTTTGCTAAACTGCGAACATCATCAGAAAGGGTTGCTGAAAATAATAAATTTTGTCGATGTTCAGGTAAGCGTTCAATAATCTTATTGATATCATCAATAAATCCCATGTCGAGCATTCTATCGGCTTCATCTAATACCAATACTTCTAGCTCATCAAAATGCAGGGCTCGTTGATGGGCCATATCTAATAGTCTCCCGGGAGTAGCAACTAGAATATCAACACCCCAAATCAGCCTTTGTTTTTGAACGGCAGAATCAACGCCACCATACATAGCCATAGAGCTGATCTCTAAATATTTACCATATTGACTAATACTTTCCTCAACTTGAACCGCTAGCTCTCTCGTTGGTGTAAGGATGAGCGCTCTAATACGCTTACCACGAAGTTTACCATTAATAGTAAGCTTTTCGAGTAAAGGCAACACAAAGCTAGCGGTTTTCCCCGTGCCTGTTTGGGATGACGCAATCATATCTTTGCCCGACAAAATAACCGGGATAGCCTGCTTTTGAATACTTGTTGGTATGGTATAATTGAGTTCAGATACAGCTTTTAAAATAGGATCAGATAATCCAAGTGTTGAGAATGACATGGGTTGCTCAGGTATATGGCAGGCATTTTTCAGCAGTATATACCCGTTCCCTCTCAATATACAGGATTGAGCAAATCGATCACTAACTCGCGCCACCTTAAAGCTAATATTTGACCGCACAGCAGATGTGAACCCATTTAATCAAGGCGCTATATCCTGCTTTATAGCCAAGTTTTTGGGTACTTACCTCAATACGCTTTATTTACCGATTTTTCTATTTATAAACTTTCTTTTGTCAATAAAAAAACGACCTGATGGTCGTTCCTTTTTCACCCACTAACGTGTGGTAATTAACCAAATTGGTTAGAAGTGTTATTTGCTCCGCCTGCTTTAAGTGCGTTCTCACCAGCAAAGTATTCTTTATGATCATCACCCATGTCAGAACCTGACATATTTTGATGTTTAACACAGGCAATATTTTGACGGATCTCTTTACGCTGTACGCCTTCAACATACCCCAACATACCTGATTCACCAAAGTACGCTTTAGCCAAGTTATCTACAGACAATGCAGTTGTATGGTAAGTAGGAAGAGTAATTAAGTGATGGAAAATACCGGCTTCGCGTGATGTATCAGACTGGAATGTACGAATTTTGTCATCCGCTTTTATAGACAATGGAGTTTCGTCATAGTCAGCACTCATTAAATCAGCACGAACATAGCTAGAGACATCTTCACCCGCAACCATCATTCCATCAAAAACTTGTTGACGAAAATTTAGCGTCCAGTTAAAAGAGGGGCTGTTATTGTAAACAAGCTTAGCATTAGGAATTTCTTTACGAACGTCGTTCATCATGGCAGTTATATCAGCAACGTTTGGTGTGGCAGTTTCGATCCAAAGAAGGTCAGCACCCGCTTTAATTGCTTCGATACTATCAAATACGCAACGCTCTTCACCCGTACCTTGACGGAATTGGTATAAACCAGAAGGTAAACGCTTAGGACGGACAAGCTTACCGTTACGGTTAAAGCATACATCGCCTTCAGCCATGTCAGCGACATCAATTTCTTCAACGTCTAAGAAAGAGTTGTATTGATCGCCTTGATCGCCTGGCTCTTTAACCACCGCAATTTCTTTAGTGAGGCCTGCACCTTCAGAGTCCGTGCGCGCAACGATAATACCGTTGTCGATACCTAGCTCTAAGAAGGCATAACGTAATGCGCGGATTTTAGAATGGAAATCAGCGTGCGGTACCGTTACTTTACCGTCCTGATGACCACATTGTTTTTCATCGGCCACTTGGTTTTCAATTTGAAGGGCACAAGCACCTGCCTCGATCATTTGTTTAGCCATTAAATAAGTCGCTTCAGCGTTACCAAAACCGGCATCGATATCGGCAATAATGGGTACAACGTGAGTAACGTGGTTATCAATTTTTTTCTGAATGCTCGCTTTGTCTTCATCGTTTGCCTCATCTAACTCACGAAAAAAACCGCCTAGTTCACGTGCATCTGCTTGACGTAGAAATGTATAAAGCTCTTTAACCAAAGCAGCTACCGTAGTTTTTTCGTGCATAGATTGGTCAGGAAGAGGACCTAACTCACTACGCAGTGCAGCAACCATCCAACCTGAAAGATACAAGTAACGACGATCGGTTTTACCACCAAAGTGTTTTTTTATTGCAATCATTTTCTGTTGGCCAACAAAACCGTGCCAGCACCCAAGAGACTGGGTGTATTTAGAACTATCCGCATCGTAATCATCCATATCGCTACGCATTATATCGGCAGTGTACTGAGCGATTTCTAAACCCGTTTTAAATTTGTTCTGTGCGCGCATTCGTGCAGCTGACACTGGGCTAATAGTAGCCCAAGAGCTACCCGCTTGTTCTTTAATCGCTTTAACTGCTTCAATTGCACTTTGATAATTAGACATATCACTTTCTCCAAACTGACATTATTTATAGTAGGGCTGGTGTAACTAACAATGTAAGTTGTCACACCTAGCTACACAAAGCTTAATCTAGTCGACTATCATTTATGAAATATATATCAAACATTATCATCATTCACAAATAACATAATGGTATATTTACTCTAATTAAAGTCACTGTAAACTAATTTAATATCAAAAAAATAAAGCAAAAAACTGTTTTAAAAATCAATATAAATAATATTTTTTCATAGAAAGTATTGAAATTAGATTAGTTTTAGCACTATAGTTGCACTATATATTTTAGTTATGTTTTTTAGGAACTCCATTAAAATCATGAATATTTCAAAAATCGATTTACACTTACTTATCTACCTTGATGTGTTACTCAGAGAGAAGAATGTTACCCGCGCTGCAGGTCAGTTAAACATTACACAGCCAGCAATGAGTAATGGCTTAAAACGATTGAGAAACCTCTTTAATGATCCCATTTTAGTGCGTACCTCAGACGGCATGGTACCAACTGAGCGAGCAAGAACCTTAGGCCCGGCTATTAGAAAAATATTGCTAGAGCTTGAAGAAGCGTTACAAGGAGAAGAAGAGTTTAACGAACAAAATTCTCAACGAGTATTTAGAATAATGGCCAGTGATTACGCTGCTTCCACCCTCCTCCCTAATTTATTAAAAACGATCAAAGAAATAGCGCCTAGTGTGACTATTGATATTATGACGCCAAGCGATGTTACCTTCCATGATGTTGAAGAGGGGAAAATTGATATGGCAATTAACCGCTTTGACGAATTGCCCCAATCATTTCATCAAAAAACCATTTGGCGCGACTCCTTCTCTTGTTTGCTTAGTGCAGACAATCCTGTTGTCAGCAAATTCAACTTAAACGCTTACCTTGCAGCTAAACATGTTTGGGTTTCAAAAACCGGTTTTGGTGTGGGCGTTGGCGTCGATCCCAAAGACGTGCAAAAACTTGGCTGGGTCGATGAGGCCCTCGCACGATTAGATAAAAAACGTGATATCCATGTATTTACTCGTAACTATCATGTCGCTATGCAACTGGCTTTTGAGGCCGACTTAATTGCCACTCTGCCAACAAAAGCAGCATTGCTGCATAAAAATGATGCAAATTACACCATTTTAAAACCGCCCTTTGATATTCCTGACATCGAATTAAAAATGATCTGGAGCCCGTTATTGCATCATGATGCCAGTCATATCTGGTTTAGAAAGCTCGTAATTGAAGCGGCAAAACTTGCAACAAAAAGCTAATTTTCAAGCAACTCGAGTCACTAAAAATGAAAAAATGTGATGATAAATGTTAAAAAACACACTCTACAGCTTATTTATTATCGCCCTCTGTTTGCTCTTAGGAAAATTTATTGCTGCCTACTTGGGCGGCTTACCTGCTAGTTTGTATGGCATGATAATATTGACCAGTGCATTACATTTTAAACGTGTCAATCCTGATAAAATATCAGCCACCATCTCATGGATAATAAACCACATGGGGGTGTGCTTTGTTCCAGCGGGTGTCGGTATCATTAATCATTATCAACTGATTAATGAGCACGGCTTGACCTTAGTGGTAATTATATTCATTAGTACGTTTGTTTTACTATCCTTTGTTGGCTTGGCGTATCAACACCTTGTTTTAAATAAACACAGTAGTCAGTCATAATGAGTAAGCTGTTAGATAAAGTGGACATGTTAGCACTTACTCCCTCCCTGTTCTTTATTCTAGCGACTATAGCGGTTTACCAGTCTTTCGCTTACCTACAAAACAAATCACGATTGATTTGGCTTAACCCTATGTTACTTTCCATTGCCTCTATCATCCCATTACTACTCTATTTTAAACTACCATTTGAGCTGTATTATCATTCCACACAATTCATTAATAACCTTTTAGAGCCGGCGGTAGTTGCTTTGGGTTTTCCTCTTTATCAACAGCTCAATAGCATAAAAAATCAATGGGAAATATTAGGGTTAATATTAGCCTTAGGTGTTATTTTAGTCATCATTCTCAGTTTTACTTTAACTATGATTTTTATCGCCATACCCAAAATTGCCGTCTCTTTATCATTGAAATCAATCACAACCCCCATAGCTATCGCACTTTCACAACAGCTCAATGGCGACAGCTCAATTACCGCTTTTGCGATAATATTAGCCGGATTATTTGGCGCTTTGTTAGGTCCCAGCTGGCTCAACCTGATCAATGTAAAATCCCCTAAAGCTCAAGGATTAGCCATAGGTGCTGCTAGCCACGCCTTAGGTACAGCAACCATTAGCAAGATAAGTTATGAACATGGTGCTTATGGCTCATTAGCACTCATTGTCAGTGCTGTAATTACCGCATTGATTTGTCCTTTCTTAATAAACATATTATCTTTATGGTTTTGGTGACCATTAATTGACTAACAAAACACTAATTAACATCTCAATAGACATTAATATTGAGGTTAGATCAACAAATTGCCTCGTAAAAATCAACACTCGAGTATAATGTGTCAATTTAAAAATAATATTTTATAATTTATATGAAAATTTATATCATAATATCACTGGTCACTTCAGTGCGAGAACTCACCTGTGGATAAGATCCTTATGTATTTTACAACACACATGAATGACGGATAGCTAAAATGCAGACTTTAAATCCTTATTTAACGCCAATACTGCATGCACTGGATCAATTCTTAAATGGTGTCTTGCTCTGCAATGAACGGTGTTTTTCAAGACAGTTGTCGCCTAAATTGTTAAGCAGCCTCTTTGTGTTGCTCTGGATTTAACTCCACAGCGCCTATTGGCTGCCAGTTTCGCTCTTCTTTTGACCATCGCTCTGGGTGCTCATTTCTTTTTGTTTGATATAACACTTTTCGCTTCGCTAGTATTTCAACATCCAAACCTTCATGTCTCTGGCATGGCGTCACAAATTTGATCCTGCTATGGCGATGCTCATTGTTGTACCAATAAACAAACTCTTTGACCCATTGTCGAGCTTCATCTAACGATTTAAAACCTTCACTAGGCCACCGAGGTTAATATTAAAGATTAGGGGCAGTCATCAGCGATAACAGATCTATTAAATGTTATCCGTCGGTAACGTATTTCTCCTTACGGACAAAAATGCACATAATGCTATATCATTCACCAAGAAAATAATAAGTATAGTGTAGTGTAATAACTTTAAAAAAAATTATTACCATACGAAAAATTATACTTATTACATCAAAAAAACAATGACTTATTAAATCTACATCTTTAGCTACTATATAATATCAATAGCATAATGATTAAATCAATCAATATGCCCACTATACTCTATTGCAGTTAAAACACTTTGATCTTAGGATAACGACTTAACATTTAAGCCACTAAAGTGCTAACTCAAATAATTTAGGTGAAAGGTCGATGAGTCAACGAATTTCTAAAGCTAACCTACAAGTATCTCAATGCCTTGCCGACTTCATCGCGTTTGAAGTTCTCCCCGATACCGGGATTAGTACAGCTGATTTTTGGTCAAGCTTTGCTGATATTATTGACAATTTAGCGCCGCAGAACCATGCGTTATTAAAAACCCGTGATCACTTACAAGCTCAAATAGATCAATGGCACCAAACCCACCAAGGTAAAGCGTTTGATTTTGAGCAGTATAAACAGCTGTTAAAAGACATTAACTACTTAGTTCCACCCGTTGGTGACTTTGCCATAACAACAACAAATGTTGATGCCGAACTTGCCACATTAGCTGGACCCCAACTTGTTGTGCCAATTATGAATGCACGATTTGCACTCAATGCGGTCAATGCTCGTTGGGGTAGTCTTTACGACGCTCTTTATGGCTCAGATGTTATTAGTGAAGAAAATGGCGCCGAACAAAAAAATGAGTATAACGCTGTTCGTGGAGTCAAAGTTATCGCGTTTGCAAAAAGCTTTCTTGACCAAGCTATCCCGTTAATCAATGGCTGCCATAAAAATGCAGTGGATTATCAACTCACGCAAGAGCAAGTGATTGTCACTTTAGATAATGGCGTACAAACGAGTTTGATTAGCCCTGAGTGTTTCGTTGGCTTTACTGGCAGTATTAATCAACCAGGTGCATTATTATTTAAACAACACGGTCTCCATTTTGAAATCGATTTTGATAATCAAAATCCCCTAGCAAAGTCTGATCTAGCTGGTATCAGCGATATATTTATTGAAGCGGCCCTAACCACTATTATGGATTGTGAAGATTCCGTAGCAGCGGTTGATGCTGCAGATAAAGTTATTGCCTACCGTAATTGGCTAGGATTAATGAAAGGCACGCTAACAGAAACCATTCATAAAAATGGTGAAGCATTTACCCGTTCGATGAATAAAAACAGACAATATCAACAGTTAACTGGTCAATTGATCGAAATTAAAGCGCGTAGTTTAATGTTTGTTCGTAATGTTGGTCATTTAATGACTAATGACGCCATAATAGATCAACACGGTAATGAAGTACCTGAAGGCATACTTGATGCAATGATTACCTCAACCATTGCCCTACATGATATCAATAACAACAAAAACAGTGAATATGGCGCTATTTATATTGTAAAACCTAAAATGCACGGCCCTGAAGAAGTTGCCTATGCTGATAAACTTTTTGCTGCTGTTGAAGATGCGTTAACTTTACCTCGTTCGACCATTAAAATGGGTATTATGGATGAAGAAAGACGCACTAGTGTTAACTTAAAAGCGTGTGTTTTTGCTGCTAAAGACCGTGTGGTATTTATTAACACTGGCTTTTTAGACCGAACCGGGGATGAAATCCATACCTCCATGGAAGCAGGCGCCATGGCACGTAAAGCCGATATCAAACTCACCCCTTGGATAGCGGCTTATGAAAATAATAATGTTGATATTGGCTTAGCTTGTGGTTTTAGTGGTAAAGCACAAATTGGTAAAGGCATGTGGCCAATCCCCGATCAAATGGCTAATATGTTAGCAACAAAAATTAATCACGTAGAAGCTGGTGCAAATACCGCTTGGGTGCCATCACCCACTGCTGCGGTATTGCATGCCCTTCATTACCATCGCCTTGATGTTTTTAACTTACAAAAAACACTCAAAAAAAGAACACCAGCCAATTTGGATGATATTTTAACCATTCCATTAGCCACTAATACCCAATGGAGCGACAGTGAAATTCAAGCTGAAGTTGATAATAATGCGCAAGGGATATTAGGTTATGTGGTTCGTTGGATAGATCAAGGTATAGGCTGTTCAAAAGTGCCCGATATAAACAATATTGGGTTAATGGAAGACCGGGCAACACTCAGAATTTCCAGCCAGCATCTAGCAAACTGGTTACGTCACAAAGTATGCTCTAAAGAACAAGTAATGGCTAGTATGAGAAAAATGGCCGCAATTGTTGATCAACAAAACATTGCCGACAGTCACTATCAAGCAATGGCAACTGATTTTGATCATAGTATCGCCTTTAGAGCCGCATGCCAGCTTGTGTTTGAAGGCATCGCTCAACCTAATGGCTACACTGAACCCTTGTTGCATGAATTTAGGAAGTTAAAAAAAGCTCAGTAGCGCCAGTTTCGCGATTAATCTCATAAAACATGCACGTTAACGCAGATTTATCGCAATAAGAAAAATAGCCGTATATAGTAGATATCTAATATTTTTTACATATTCAGTTGTAAAGGTACAGATAAGCCTTAACGGCTAAAAAATTTAGCAAGCAAAGGATAGCCAATATGACATCATTATTAAAACTCTTACTTTTATTTACTGCACTGACGACTATAGGTCTATGTTTTACTGTTTCTTCTGCCGCAATCGACAGTTCCTCAACTTCTGACCATCACGCAACAACAGTTTATATCTTTCCCTTACTTGAAAGTGAAGGCAAGAGTAACAACTTTACTGATAGTAACTTAATTATCAGCATCCGCTCTGCATCACTAGAGGGTTCAACATCTATCGGCGATTTACTTAACATTCCTTTGTTAATTATTCCTAATGATGTATTACCCAGACCTAAGATGCCAAAGAAAAACCATAGCTTCTTTGAATTTTCAGCTTTGTTTAACGATAAATTACAGTCTTTCATCGCTTATTTTCATGATGCCAAAAAGGTTGACCATGCTGACGAATTAGCTGATATTTCATCGATTTTCACGAAAAACTGTAATAGTTAACGACTGGTTAGAGTATATTCAAGCTTAACGTAATACTTGTATATGTAATGAACATTACTGCATTAAACAATATCAGAACTGACATTAATAACCTTTATGTTAACTGACTAATTTATTGACCTTAATTTAGCCGTGTTAGTTGATATGACGCATTAAGGTAATACCTCATCAAGGTTAAATTATTTCAGCTACTTGTGGTATTTATTTTAATAACTGCTCAACAATGTCAGCTAGTTGGCTAAACGTTTTCTTTCTCATACTCGTAGGTCGCCATAGCATACCGATTTCACGATAAAAATCACCGCTAAGTTTTGCAATAGATAATCCTTCTCTTTTACCTAAATCTTTATTTACTGCCATGTGGGGTAAAAAGGTAATACCTTTGTGGTAAGAGGTCATCTGTACTAACGTAGATAAGCTAGTAGCGGAAAAAGGATTGATACGGCTTTTATCTGTCAAATGACATGCTGAAACGGCATGATCACTTAAGCAGTGTTCTTGTGATAGCAGGAAAACACTTTGCTGTGGGAGTTGGTGATAATGTAAAACGTTTTTATTGTTATTGCTATTAAAACTATCAACAAGCCGTTTATCACCGGCAATATAAAAGTCATCCTTGCCTAAAACCCTGCTATTAAAAGCATGTGCCGCTACTGGTAAAGCAATAATGATGGTATCAATATCTCCTTGGGCTAACTGAGTAATTAAGTTTTCAGTGGTATCTTCTTTGAGATAAAGTTCAAGTTCAGGTAAGTTTATCTGACAAGCGTTAACTAAGTCGGTTAACAAAAATGGAGCTATTGTTGGTATACAGCCAATACGAACACTACCAGCGTTAGGTTTTCCTTGCTGTTTAGCATAATCGAGCATTTCACTTGCTGACACTAACAGCTGTTTTGCCAGTTTTACAATTGTTTCCCCTTGAGGAGTAAAAATAAAGGTTTTGTGGCTTCTTTCCAGCAGTTGACAATCAAGTTGCTCTTCAAGTTTTAAAATCGCACTACTGAGTGTTGATTGACTCACAAAACAGGTTTGGGCAGCACGATGAAAATGCTGTTGCTTATGCAGCGCTAGTAAATATTTTAAGTGCTTTAGATTAGGAAGGTTCATCAAGTACTCTCATCAATATAGTGATATAAATCGAGTATAACTATTAATGATAGTGATTACTTGCTTTACACTCTCTTTTAAAAATGAAAAAAATACGATAGAGTTGCCACTTCATTATTATTTTTATTTAGGAAGTTTATTATGGCTCAAGCCAGTGCACGTCATTTATTAGTTGAAAGCGAAGAAAAGTGTTTAGCATTAAAAGCTGAAATTGAAGCCGGGGCAGATTTTGCCGATGTGGCTAAAGAAAACTCAAGCTGCCCATCAAAAGCACAAGGGGGTGATCTAGGCTCATTTGGCCCAGGACAAATGGTTCCTGAGTTTGATAAAGTGGTTTTCACTGCTGATTTAAATACGGTACAAGGTCCTGTAAAAACTCAATTTGGTTATCATTTACTGGAAGTAACGGCTAGGAGTTAGTTTCATTTTTTAACAATAAAAAAGCTGCAAATTCTACATTTGCAGCTTTATTTGTTGATAGTCCTATAAAGGTATCGTCATCATATCAATGAATCATAAAGGGAACTAAAACTGATAGGTTAACCATCAGCTTTTTTATTACATAAACATGCCTTTCATCATCCAGAAGAAGATGATCGAGAGACCAGCACCTACTGGCAGTGTAATAACCCAAGAAACAACAATGTTTCTTACCACGCCTAAGTTAATCGCTGCAATACCACGTGCCATCCCTACGCCTAACACAGCCCCTACTAACGTTTGTGTAGTAGAGATAGGCAAACCTGCGCCAGAAGCAATAACAACAGTACAAGCGGCAGAAAGTTCAGCAGCAAAACCTCGACTTGGTGTTAAGTGTGTAATGCCCTGGCCAATAGTGGCAATAACTTTATGGCCAAATAATGCAAGACCGGCAACAATACCAAAACCACCAAGGGGGAGTATCCACCAAGCAATAGCTGATTTAGAGGCTATTTGACCACCGTTATCAACAATACTAACAACAGCGGCAAGAGGGCCAATAGCGTTAGCAACATCATTTGAGCCATGAGCAAAGGCCATACAACAGGCAGTAACAATCATTAATAAAGCAAATACCTTTTCGACATTGGCATAATGGGTTGTTTTAGCCGCGTTTTCATCAAACTTTAAACGACTAATGAAAAACTTACCTATGATAGCGACAACAACAGCAGTTATTGTCGCATAAATGAAATCATCAGGAGAGCCAATATGTAAGTCAAGATGCTTTAATCCTTTTTTAATAGTAACTAAGGCTAAAACAAAGCCTGCTAGGAACATATATAATGGCACCCAACGCTTGGCTTGTTGTAATGGTTTATCGGTATCAAAAATAAGTTTTTGAGCACTATTAAAAATAATAAAAGCGATCACTCCGGAAATAAGCGGTGTGATGATCCAACTACCAACAATACCGCCAACTTTACTCCAAACGACTGCATCAGCACTAACGCCCATGGCAGCGAAACCAACAATAGCACCAACTATAGAATGCGTGGTAGAAACTGGCCAGCCCAGTGCTGATGCAATTAACAACCAGGTTGCTGCCGCAAATAAGGCAGATATCATACCGAACACTAAAAGCTCGGGTGAATCAACAAAGAAGCTCGCATCAATGATACCTTTGCGAATGGTTGCAGTAACTTCACCGCCGGCTAAATATGCACCGGCAAATTCAAATATCATCGCGATAATAATCGCTTGCTTAATCGTTAGCGCTTTCGAGCCAACCGAGGTACCCATAGCATTAGCAACATCGTTAGCACCTATGCCCCACGCCATAAAAAAACCAACAACAGCAGCAATAATAACTAAAGTAGAACCACTTGAGAGTATAACATCCATCAGGAAACCCTTATTTTCTAGCTAATAAAATTTCTAAACGTGCGCCTACACGTTCAGCTAAGTCGGCAAGTTCGCCCACCCAATCAATGATTTGATATAGAAACATAACATCTACCGGTTTTAAATTATCTTCAATAGCGAGTAAACTTTTACGAAGTTTGATTTGCATACCATCGGTATCATCTTCGATCTCATCAAGTTGATTAATCATTTTTTCAACTAAAGCGACTTCGCGCCCTCTGAAACCGGTTTCTAATAAATCATCCAGTTCATTAATTGCATCGGCTGCTTTTTCAGTAGCATCAATGCAACGTGTTAAATAAGTCATGAAATCTTCTCGTAAAACAGCAGGGATTTCTAATTTACGACCTAATACACGACCGGCAATATCTTTAGCACGATTAGCAATTTTATCTTGCTGGGTTAATAACTCTAATAAATCAGCACGGTCAACAGGCATAAACAAACCGCCCGGTAGCTCTAAACGTAATTGACGTTTTAGCTCATCAGCATCTTGTTCAAGTTTAGACAGTTTTTTACGAACTTTTGTTGCGGTTGGCCAATCATTATCAGCACATGCAGTAAAAAATGGGATGAGTTGATTAGCACATTTTGTGACTAATCTAATATGTTTTTCTAATGGTTTTATCGGTGATTTAGCAAATACACCTAATATGGAGTTTCTAGCCATAATTAATTTCCAGGGAGAACTATATCTCTTTATTATTATTCGCCGAGGATATTAAAGCATTTGAAGTGATTATCAAGCACTTTAATAATATCCAAGATTGTTAGTAAGTCCTTTTATTTATATGCCCTAATCTATTACGTCGGTAATGTTAGTTAATCAAAATATGGCTAACTTTTTACCGAAGTATAACAATCTTTTAATCTCTGAAAAGCGGTTTTCTTTGTATTTAATAATTCCCCCTATTAAAGAATTATAACTTTTGCATATCCTCAGAAGTGGTATGACGAACCACTTTTCCTTTAACAAGATAAATGGTGTATTCACAAATATTTTGACAACGGTCACCAATACGTTCTAGAGCACGAGCCGACCAAATTACACTCATAATTTGTGGAATAGAGCGTGGGTCTTCCATCATGTATGTCATAAGCTGACGCATTAAGGCCTCATACTCACGATCTATCTTCCCATCCGTTGAATGAATTTTTATTGCAGCTTCATCATCCATTCGCGCAAAGGCATCAAGCGTTTGTTGAAGAAACCCTAAGACTCTATGGCCTAAATTGTCTAAGTTAAGTAACAACTCTGTTTGCTTTGAAGAAAAGTCCTCTAACGCAACATTGGCAATTTTTTTTGCTTCATCACCAATTCGTTCTAAATCAGCAATGGTTTTAACAATCGCCATAATTAAACGCAAATCACCTGCAGCTGGCTGACGTTTGGCAATAACGCGTGTGCACTCATCATCAATATTCATTTCTAAATCATTAATTTGAGCATCATTAGCTAAAACCTTTCGCGCCAGCTCTTGATTGGAATCAACAACCGCTGTTAAAGAGTCATTTAGTTGTTTTTCAACTAAGCCTCCCATGTGCATAACCAAGTTAAGTACTCTTTCTAAGTCTTCATTAAATTGACCTGAAATGTGACGACCTAAATGTAAACTATTCATAATTTTTCATCCTGAACTTTTGTCAGTGTTAGCCATAACGACCGGTAATATAATCTTCTGTTTTCTTTTTAGTGGGTGTAGTAAACAAAGTATTGGTATCGCTATACTCGATTAAATCCCCCATATACATAAAGGCAGTTTGATCAGAAACCCTCGCCGCTTGTTGCATGTTATGAGTAACAATAACAACAGTAAACTGCTTTTTAAGATCGTTAATCAGTTCTTCTATGGTCAAGGTTGAAATAGGGTCAAGCGCTGATGTTGGTTCATCAAGTAATAATACTTCAGGTTCGATGGCAATCGCTCGAGCAATCACTAAGCGTTGCTGTTGCCCACCAGATAAACCTAAAGCGCTCTCGTGTAATCTGTCTTTAACCTCATTCCATAACGCCGCGCTTTTTAATGACTTCTCAACGATGTCATCGAGCTTACGACGATTATTTTCACCTCCAATACGCACACCATAAACAACATTTTCATAAATAGACTTAGGAAAAGGGTTTGGCCGTTGAAATACCATACCCACTTTGCGCCTAAGGGCGGCAACATCTACATGACGACCGTAAATATTTTCGCCATGAAGATTAATTTCTCCCGTTATTTTACAAATATCAACTAAGTCATTCATACGGTTAATACACCGTAACAATGTTGATTTACCACAACCACTGGGCCCAATAAACGCAGTAACCTGGCCCTTAGGTATCGACATGGTAATATCTTGCAGGGCTTGTTTATTGCCATAATGAAGATTTAGTCCTTTAATATCCAAGGCAATTTGCTCGGGCGTCATATTGGTTAAATCCATTTTATTAGGGCTGTTTGATAATGCATTTGGTGTAACTGTAATCATATTGAACTCTTATTTATCAATCTATTTTTAAACGTATAATTTATCGGTTAATACTTTTAGCTGAGGTTAATGCTCTAACATTTTGTATTTTTCACGTAATTTATTGCGTATTGAAACCGCGGTCATATTTAGCGCCACTATGATGGTAATCAATAATAATGCCGTGGCATAAACCAAAGGTCTTGCCGCTTCTACATTCGGACTTTGAAAACCAACATCATATATATGAAAACCTAAATGCATAAACTTCCGATCAAGGTGTAAGAATGGAAAGTTACCATCTAGTGGCAAGTTAGGTGCCATTTTTACCACACCTACCAACATTAATGGCGCAACTTCACCTGCAGCACGGGCAATGGCTAAAATAATCCCGGTCATAATTGCGGGGCTAGCAATAGGTAAGATAATACGCCATAAGGTTTCTGCTTTTGTCGCACCTAAAGCCAAACTACCGTGTCTCATTGCTGACGGAATACGTGATAAACCTTCCTCCGTTGACACAATAACAACGGGCAGTGTTAATATGGCTAAGGTAATAGCCGACCACATAACACCAGGCGTACCAAAGGTTGGACTAGGCAATGTTTCAGAGTAAAACAGTTGGTCTAAACTGCCTCCCACCATATAAACAAAAAATCCTAAGCCAAACACACCATAAACAATGGATGGCACTCCCGCTAAATTAATAACCGCAATTCTGAGTAATTTAGTCAGGGCATTATTACCAGCATATTCATGCAAATATATAGCAGCAACCACACCAAAAGGCGAAACAATCACTGTCATTAACAATACCATTAATACCGTACCAAAAATGGCAGGGAATACACCGCCTTCGGTATTTGCTTCTCTAGGGTCATCCATAATAAAACCACCGATTTGACTAAAAAACAGTAAAACCTTATCAAAAATGGTGAGTTTATTATTAAAAGTTACCGCTAAAATATCTTCAAAATTCAAGGTAACTATTTGTCCATCCATGGCACGAACCGTCAATTGATCACGTGCTATTTCTTGACGAAGTGCCATAAGTTTTTCTTCTAATTGGCCATATTGTGCTTTTAATCTATTAACGTCTTCAAGAAAATTTTTCGACAGTGCATCGGTTAAAGTGCCATCAAGGTTATGTTTACGCTCTTTCAAACGTAACCGTTCTAATTGATAATTTATGGCGCCAATATCTGTTTTTTGTAAGGCTTCAATTTGATCTTGAAAGTGCTCTACACGCTCAAGCAGGGCTGGCAATTTTGACAGTTCAACGTTTTCACCTGCAAGCACTAAGCTTTCAATCACGCCATAAAAATTACCATTTGAGCGGCGCTCAATCACCACTAAATTTGAAGGTGTTGATTGCTCAGTGATTTGCGGCACTAATAGCCAACGAAAATCTAAGCTAACCAATTCGCGGTTGCCGGTTTTTATTAGTAAACGTTCAACCGTTTCTTGCTCAGCCGATAAGTTAATCTTAGTGTGGGCTAGCTGTTCAGCAGGAATGCGTTCACGATCATAGATCTCACCAATAACCACTGAGTTTACGCCATGTTCGTCTAATAGATTAAATTGAACAATTTGTGCTGGCCAAAAGTATGATAAACCCCGTGATGCGATTAACAACAGCAATCCCAGTACAGAAATTAAACTGATGCTCACTCCGCCGGCTGAAAGCCATACCCAAGGAGAACCAGATTTAAACCAATTTTTCATAAACTTATCTCTTATTAATCAATTACTATTTTACTGTTAATATAATTAGTAACTACATTGAGCTGTATTTAGCACGAAGATGCTGACGAATAAATTCAGCACAGGTATTAAAAATAAAGGTGAAGACAAACAACACAAAAGCCGCTAAAAACAAAATACGGTAATGCGAACTACCCACTTCTGACTCAGGCATTTCAACAGCTATATTAGCCGCTAAGGTACGCATTCCTTGGAATATACTCCAATCAAGTATGGGCGTATTACCTGTTGCCATTAGTACAATCATTGTTTCACCTACTGCACGCCCTAGTCCCATCATAACGGCTGAAAATATACCCGGACTTGCGGTAAGTAAAATCACTTTAACCAAGGTTTGCCATTGTGTTGCTCCTAAAGCTAACGAACCGCTGGTTAAGTGTCCCGGCACACTAAATATCGCATCTTCTGCCATAGAAAAAATAGTTGGAATGACCGCAAATCCCATAGCAATACCCACAACCAAGGCATTGCGTTGATCAAAACTAATACCAATATCATTGGTGATGAATTGTCTGACGTCACCACCAAAAAAGTAATTCTCAAGTACGGGCGATAAAGCAAAAGCACAATAAGCGGCGAGTATCATCACCGGAATTAAAATCATTGGCGCCCATGTTTCGGGAATTTTACTTTTTAATGTCTTTGGCAAGTTATGCCACAACAAAGCCGTAATAAGTGTTGAAAGAGGCAAGAATATCAATAACATCGCAATGGCAGGCAAATAGTTTTCAATAATAGGGGCTAACCAAAGTCCAGCCAAAAAACCTAAAATCACAGTAGGTAAAGCTTCCATCATCTCAATGGTTGGTTTTACCTTTTTACGTAAACCTGGCGTCATAAAATAAGCGGTATAAATGGCCGCAGTTAGTGCAATAGGTACCGCAAATAACATCGCGTACAGTGCCGCTTTCATCGTACCAAAAGTAATAGGCACTAAAGAAAATTTACCTTCAAAGTCATCAGTACCCGACGTTGATTGCCAAATATAGTCTGGCTCAGGGTAACCTTCATACCAAACCTCTTGCCATAGTGCTTTCCAAGTGACTTCAGGGTGTTCATTTTCAACTGCAAATAATTCTAGATTGAAAGAGTGGTTGTTGGTGCCTCTACGCTTAGGCGAGATTAAAACCAAACCATCAGCACGAGGAGCAATTGATAATGCGCTTGGACGAGACTCAAGTAATTTACCACGCCATAAATCAGCATGACTTGTGGTATAAAAAAGCCCCATCTCACCTGAAGGAGTCATGGTATAAAAACTTTTGCGAAATTGTTCGCTATAAATACCACTAATGGCTTCTGATTGACTCGCATTAAAGCTGCGTGCTTGAGTAAATTTTCGGCCACTGTCTGTTGAAATTTCAAACCACTGGCTCACGTTACCTGCACTTGTACCAAGGAGTAAAGAAGATCCACCAGAGAGTAATGCCATTGAGGTGATCGTTTCATTATTTGCTAGTTCAGGAGAAATTTGCACTTTGAGATCAACACGATATTCATCATCTAAACTAAATACCGAGACTTGGCTACCACTTCGAATAAAAGCCATGTCCATGTCGGGTGTGATAAGAATATTATCAACAGATGCAGATGATTGAGCAACTGAGTAATCTATCTCTTGATAAAGGGCTTCATATTCAATGTCGTAACTAAAGTCATCGTCTGCGATTAACGTTGTTTTGATTAATCGACCATCTTCGGTAAAAGCGACAAACATCGCTTTTTCGTCATTCATCATAAAAGCCAGTTTATTGATTGACTGCATTTTTTGGTCAACAACAATTAACGCCTCGCCTAATGGATAATTGACATTGGGAATTATTTTACGGAGGTCATTTTTATAACTAGCGGTGAACGTTGGGCGTATTAATTGCACATTACCGTTATTTGTTAATAATAGGTGATGATCAACACCTGAATTGATCACTTGGCTTAACTTTTCATCCCCCGTTAAGCCAGCTAATGACAGCAACTTATTACCGTCAACTTGATGATTTTCTTTACCGATATAAGCTTTGTTAATTTTTAACTGATAGAAATCAATCATCCCTTGTTCGTTAATCGTATAAGTGACTTCCTTTAACTCATCAATACCGGTTGTCAGTATAGGACTGGTAGACTCTACACTAATATTGGCAATCGGCTCTACGGTTGCTGAGTCAAAGATAGGCTTGATCACATAAAGTAAATACATAAAAATAAGTACTAATGTAAAAAGCACGCCTATACCACCAAGGGTAATTATCCATTGTGCTAATGAATTTTTAAGCTGACGTATACCTGCTGATTTAGTTGCTAGTGCCACGCAAAAGCCCTTTTATGATAAATAAAAATAACTATTCTAAGTATAAGTCGGTTGTGTTACCGTTTTGTGACACTCGCAGTCTTATAAAACACCGATCAATTAAAATAGATAATTGGCTAGGCGTCATCAATAATAATCGCCTGAACAAATTACCCTGGTTGTTAATGGACACGGGTGACTACGCAGATGTTTGAGATTACCAATCACTAAGTAAGACTAAGGAAGTATTGCGAATGGGCAAAATAGAGACATGCAAGCATTGAATATAAATACATACCTCTAGTTGTTCAGCACCAGAGGCGAGGTGTCAGTTTCACCGTCAACATCAATCAATAACTCTTTACACTTGCTTGAGATTAAATAATACTATTAAAATTCAAGATAAAGGCACTTTAACAATAATCAATGAAATCATCTCAAGTTGTAAGTACCTTATTTATAACAGCGGCGCTACTTGTTAGCATCATTATAGCCATGTCTTTTTACACAGTTAATCAAAGTGAGCTGGCGGGATTAGAACGCAAACAATCGCTGATGACCATGAAAACATCAAGTCGCCTCTTATCTAGTATAAAAGATGCAGAAACTGGGCTACGCGGCTATCTTCTCACTGGTGAAAAAACTTATTTAGAACCTTATTGGGCCGCTCATGAAAAAATTAGTCTTGACCTAAAAACCCTTCGTCAGATGATGCATGATCAACCCAATAAAGCCCTTCTATTAAACGCTCTTGAACCGATCCTTAGTAGCCTAATGAAATCACTTGCAAGTACCATTGAATTAGTCGACAACAAGCGTCAAAATCAAGCATTGGCCAGGTTGAAATTAGGTACAGACAAGCAATACATGGATGATATACGCGCCTTAATAAATAACTTCGAAGGTAATGAGACCTTATTATTTGAAAAAAGAGATGAGCGATTTAATAACACATTAAGTACATTGTCATTTGTTAACACCTTGTCTAGCATTATGATTCTCTTAATGGCCATACTTTCTTCCGCGTTTGTTTATTACGAATCCTATCAGCGTATATTGTCACAAAACAAGGCCAATAAAGACCTTGAACAGTCGAATCTAGATTTGACTAATGAAGTTGTGATCCGTCAGAATGTTGAAATTGAATTACGTATTGCTGCCACCGCTTTTGAATCACAAGAAGGTACTTTAGTCACAGATGCGGATCTCATTATTTTGAGAGTCAATAGAGCATTCACCAAAGTCACTGGCTATAGTTCACAAGAAGCCGTCGGTCAAACACCTCGCCTATTATCATCGGGAAAGCACGACAAGACTTTCCTCTCTAATGTGTGGAATGAGGTTACTCGTAATGGTTCTTGGGGAGGTAATGTATGGAGTCGCCATAAAGATGGCACTATTTATCCGGGACATCTCACCATCACCTCAATAGAGAATAATAACGGAGTCACGGTTAACTATGTTGCCTCTTTGACCGATATTACTCAACGTGTGGCTGCAGAAGACGAAATTAAACACCTTGCATTTTACGACCATTTAACACAATTACCCAATCGCAAATTATTTGCTGACCGTCTAGAACAAGCATTAGCGCAGAGCGCTCGTAGCGGTGACAATGGAGCCTTATTATTTATTGACCTTGATAATTTTAAAACGATAAACGATACATTAGGCCACGATATAGGCGATTTATTATTACAACAAGTGGCGGAACGATTGACCAAGTGTGTTAGAGAAGGTGATACCGTAGCTCGGCTTGGTGGTGACGAGTTTATCGTCATGTTAGTGGGACTCAATGATTGCTCGATAGAGACTGTAGTGCAACACGCTGGAAAAAAAGGGCAAGAAATCCTCAATAATCTTAACCAAATATACTTGCTCGGAAAAAATAATCACTCACGATATGTCAGCCCTAGTATAGGGGTAACACTCTTTAGTAACCATGAACAATCACGAGAAGAATTACTCAAGCAAGCAGATATAGCTATGTATAAAGCGAAAGAAGATGGACGAAATATACTGCGATTTTTTGATCCAACAATGCAATCTATCATCGTTGCCAATGCCTCGCTGGAAATTGACCTTCGTGATGCCTTAGAAAAGGATCAATTACATCTTTTCTATCAACTCCAAACAACCCGCAATAAATCTATCGGTGCTGAAGCACTTATTCGCTGGCAGCATCCAGAGAAAGGCATGGTTATGCCCGTTCAATTTATCAAGCTGGCAGAAGAAACTGGGCTGATAATTTCTATCGGAAACTGGGTGCTTAAAACAGCCTGCGAGCAACTTAAAATATGGGCGTCTAATCCTTTATTAAAGCACTTAACACTTTCAATAAATGTCAGTGTATGTCAATTTCACCAACCTGATTTTGTTACACAGGTACAATCAATTATTGCAAAAAGTGGTCTTCAAAACCTAAGTAAATTAAAGTTCGAACTCACCGAAAGCGCTATCCTTGATAATGTTGAGGACACCATATTAAAAATGAATATACTCAGAGAAATGGGGATACATTTTTCAATGGATGATTTTGGCACTGGCTATTCCTCATTGTCTTATTTGACACGCTTACCACTTAACCAAATTAAAATTGACCAATCATTTGTTCAACATTTAGGTGAAAAGCATCATGATAATATCATGGTTCAAACTATTATCGGTTTGGCTGAAGATTTGAATATAGACATCATCGCAGAAGGTGTGGAAACTGAACAGCAGCGCTCATTCTTAGCCCAACATGGTTGTCATAGCTGCCAAGGTTATTTATTTAGCCATCCATTGCCGTTGAATGAATTTGAGCAACTTATTATCAAATAAAAGCGCTGTAGATAGCCAACACCTCTAGCATTTTCTCTAAAGAGGCCGATACGCTTCACAATAATAGCTTCATTGATTATTGATATGGTATAAAACGACTAAATAACGAGGCTCACTAACAATAATTTTGCTATATTGCCCAAACAATCTAAAATACCCACAAATTTTAATCAATCGATATTAAGAGACAAGTCAATGGCTCTACCAGACAAGTTTATTTTTTCCATGAATCGCGTGTCAAAAGTGGTTCCACCAAAACGCACCATTTTAAAAAACATTTCACTTTCATTTTTCCCTGGCGCTAAAATTGGCGTGTTAGGCCTTAATGGCTCAGGTAAATCAACTCTTCTTCGTATTATGGCTGGTTTAGACACTGAATTTGAGGGCGAAGCGCAAGCACTCAGTGGCACTAATATAGGTTATTTACCTCAAGAGCCAATACTCGATGAAGAAAAAACGGTCCGTGAAATTGTTGAAGAGGCGGTATCAACACTCAAAGATGTACTTGCTCGTTTAGATGCTGTGTATGCCGCCTACGCGGAAGAAGATGCTGATTTTGATGCTTTAGCCAAAGAGCAAGGCGAGCTTGAAGATATCATTAACACTCAAGACGGTCATAACATTGACAATGTCCTAGAGCGTGCTGCAGATGCATTGCGGTTACCACCTTGGGAACAAAAAATTAAAGTGCTCAGCGGTGGTGAACGTCGCCGTGTAGCTCTTTGTCGTTTATTGCTGCAAAAACCTGACATGCTATTACTGGATGAACCCACCAACCATTTAGATGCAGAGTCTGTTGCTTGGTTGGAGCGCTTTTTACATGATTACCCAGGTACTGTGGTAGCAATCACCCATGATAGATATTTCTTAGATAATGTTGCCGGTTGGATCTTAGAGCTTGATAGAGGACATGGTATTCCTTATGAAGGTAACTACTCTTCATGGCTAGAGCAAAAAAATGCGCGTCTTGAGCAAGAAAGCAAAAGTGAATCTGCGCTACAAAGAACCATTAAACAGGAGCTTGAATGGGTACGTTCAAATCCTAAAGCTCGACAGTCTAAAAGCAAAGCCCGTATGGCGCGTTTTGAAGAACTCAATAGCCAAGATCATCAAAAACGTAACGAAACCAATGAGCTTTATATTCCACCGGGGCCACGCTTGGGCGATAAGGTTCTAGATATCAGTAACTTAACAAAATCATTTGACGACAGAGTGTTAATTGATGATTTAAGTTTTAGTGTTCCTAAAGGCGCAATTGTGGGCATTATCGGCCCAAATGGTGCCGGTAAATCAACCTTATTCAAAATAATGTCAGGGGCTGAAAAGCCAGACTCAGGTCAAGTGGTTCTAGGAGACACAGTAAAAATTGCCAGTGTTGACCAATTTCGTGATGACATGGACAACAGCAAAACTGTTTACCAAGAAATTTCGCAAGGACTTGATATATTGCAAATTGGTACGTATGAAATCCCAAGTCGTGCTTATGTTAGTCGCTTTAATTTCAAAGGTAACGATCAGCAAAAAATCATCGGCGATTTATCCGGTGGTGAACGAAACCGTGTACATTTAGCCAAATTAGTGCAAACCGGTGGTAATTTATTATTACTCGATGAGCCAACCAATGATTTAGATGTTGAAACATTGCGAGCCTTAGAAGAAGCCTTGTTAGAATTCCCCGGATGTGCCATGGTTATCTCTCATGATCGTTGGTTCCTTGATCGCATCGCCACCCATATATTAGATTATCGTGACGAAGGCAAAATAAACTTCTATGAAGGTAACTATACCGATTATGAAGAATGGCTTAAGAAAACCTTAGGTCCTGCGGCAGTGCAACCCCATAGAATTAAATACAAAAAAATTGGTTAACCTTTTAGTATAATAGAAGTAAATAAATAAATTAGGCACCTTAATGTATATTTAAGGTGTCTTTTTTTTTAACTAACGTATGCTAAAAGAACCTCATTATTACCTTGGATTAGCTTAAATGGATAATAGACGCAATTTCACTCGTATACTGTTCTCAATTGAAGCAACCTTAGAGGTTGAGGAGCAAGCTTATTATGTTTCTCTTCACGACTTATCACTCAATGGAGCACTTATTGGCCCTACTAACAGTAAAAAACCGCTGAAAGGGTCATTAGGCACATTACGTTTTTTATTAAGTGAGGATCAGTCTGAAGTTACCATGCATATTGCCGTTGTTCATGAAGATAAAGGTGAAACAGGCCTGCAATGTAATGCTATCGATATAGATAGTGTGAGTCATTTAAAGCGTTTAGTTGAGCTCAATTTAGGTGATGAAGAGCAATTAAACAAAGAACTCTCTCAGTTAAGTCGTATAACGTAAAGAATACACTCTAGTTAAATTTTAACCTTATATTAAATTTATCAAAAAAATCAGAGGAATAATTATGGATCATATTGTGCTTTCATTTATTGGCCAAGACCAGACGGGTTTAGTCAACACCTTATCCCATACCATTAAAAAGCACCATGGCAATTGGCAAACCAGTAGTATGCATCACTTATCAGGTTTTTTTGCTGGCACCATTGAAATTTCTGTCGACGAAAGTAACAGAAAAAACTTAGTCTCTGCATTAAATAATATTGACGCGTTAACTTGTCACATTGAAGTTGCTACCCCTGCCAATAAAAATCAACAAGCTAACTTAGTGTTAGAGCTGACAGCAAGTGATCGCCCTGGCATAGTTCAAGATATTTCATCGGTTATCCATCAGCAAGGTGGCAACCTAATTAAACTAGTGAGTACTCAAGATAGCGCCCCCTACAGCGGACAGCTAATATTTAAAGCCACTGCTCAAGTATGTGTAAATGACGAGGGTATCGACAATTTAATTAGCGCAATAGAAAGTATTACTGATGACATAATGGTCGATATCTCAAGAGATTAGCTTCAGAGATTAATAGTGATTTAGGTTGAGGTGTCGGGTATTAAACCCTTGGGCCTTAAACTACTTATTTTTGAGTTTTTATTTTATTGAGCCGATGACAAAATCTAATACAGAGTCTCCTGAAGGCTTATAAGTTAAATCAAATAAAGGTTGAGGCTTAGAGATCATACCTCGCTCAACTATTTCATTGGTGACGTCAAAATCGAGCGTACCTATTTTACCGACTAAAAGATTATCAATTGAGTTATCCTGCGCTAAATTCAGTACATCCCGAAAGCCCTTAAGATATAGATAATCTTTGGTAAAGCCACCGCCACGATATACACGTGTAGTTAAGGTGAAAGCAAAGTTTTTTTCAAGGTCAAATTCGTTCATTAGTGTATGATAAGTTTTAATAAAATCCCCCTGCTCTAACATGTATCGAACGGCGATAACGCGCAATGCCAGGGTTTGTAATCGCTCAATCGTTAAACTTCCAGAACGATATTCACTATACAGCGCTAATCCTTCTTGCGTATGGGTATTACCCGTCAACCCTAAACTAAAGACTTTAAGTGGATGTTTTTTAGCGTTAATGGTCGTTAGCATATGAATTCCGAGCTCGTGATAAGCAAAGGCATGAAGCTCTTTTTGAGTAAATACCGCCTCTTTATTAATCAATAATAATACTTTTTCATTATTTACCATGGCTTTTGCGACAATTTTTGCTGATTTTTCAATTTTACAAATCAATTGCCATTTTTTGGCTTGCTCTTTAAAATAATCTACCGCGTCATCGGCATTAAAGGTTTTAATCGCTCTGCCATCATGCTCAACAGTGAGGTGAAGTAAAAAACGCGCATTAGCGATATCAATATGACTAGGCTCTCCATAATATTTGAGTGAATTATAAACAAAATCATCGCTACCTATGGTTGTTAATAAATCTATTTTACTCGCTAAATTATCAATAACATGCCGGTAAAGTTGTTGAATGTCTGCATCATAAACATCTTCAACTGGTAATTTGTATAACTGTTCCCTAAATTTATAGGGATTAATATCAAGTTGCTTATAATGGAAATTGGGTAAAATATAACTGTTTTTCTTAAAAAAAAGTTTACGCTGCATCGTTAAATTTATGGGATTAATAAAATTTAATGTTTCAATACTTTTACACAGGCTAAAAAGTTTTTTATCGAGTAATAATACCTCCGGGCTGATAGTTGATGAGAGCACATCAGCTTTTTTTGTTTTTTTCTTCTTACCATAGCGCCTGACAAAAAAAGCAGCGGTTTCACTGATGGCGCTTTTAAAGCCTGCTTTGAGTTCTTCTAAGACTAAAGGGTAACTACCACCTGATGTTTCATCCATATAAACTTTTTTAACTTCAATGGGAAGTACTAAGGTATTGTCGAAATGGGCATTGACATGGGTAACCAAATAACCTCGGCCATAAAAGACTTCATCAGTGGCTGCGCGAACCGCCAAATTAGGGAGGGTAATTTGATTGAGTTCTTTTTCAAAATGACTGACAACATTCCCCCACCGTTCCACATCAATTTGACTCGAGCCAATATTAAACGTAGGAGTGTCTTTTTCAATACGTTTGTAATTGTATGAATGAATATCAAACACGATAGCATTGTTAAATAGCTTTTCGATAATGACAATAATCGCTTCGAGGACATTATAAAAAGACTGATGCTTGCGATGACTTATCGAACGTTGCTTTTGACTTAACGGTTTATCCCAAACTTGTTTCTCCCATGCTGTTTTAAAGTATGTTGACAGGGCCTTAGCTCGATTGAGATCATATTCAAATCGAGAATCATTACCTATAAGTTGCATTGGAAACGAAGAAATAAGCTTGTCTGTATAAGGGTCTTCTTCATAAAAGCGTTCTCCTTTGGATAATAAAAACGTTTTTTCAAGTTCCCGGCGAAGCCTGTGGCCATTGTGAATGGCTGTACATACTATCGGTGAGTATTCGTCAATCTTAATAATAAAAGCGCCAGACTCTACTTCTGCATGAAAGCACTCACCTTTATTGATCAATGTAATACATTCTTCTTCAGATAATATGAGCATCATCTATCGCCTTTCTAAATTCATTTTTCCGCTGTGCAAGCGTTTCTTTAGCATTAACAACACTTTCAACAAAGTCGATCACAATTTTTTGTAATTTAACATTATTTAATTTATTGATACGCATGATGCCACCGGGGCTTTGTACATTAACCTCAATTAATTTTTCATTGATCACGTCAATACCAACAAAATATAAACCATCACGTACTAGCTTAGCGCCAATGTGCTTACAGAGCGCTTTTTCATTCTTGGTTAAGGTATGTTTAACAACTGTCCCGCCAGCATGCAAATTTGAACGCACTTCGTTTAAAGCAGGCACTCGCTTCATCGCGCCAATAGGCTCACCATTTAACATTAATATACGTACATCACCCTGTTCAGCACCCTCAACATATTCTTGTAAAATAACGTAATTCCCGCCTTTACCACTGTTTATATAAAACTCTAATAATGAATGAAAACTTTTCTGTGCATGCTTCTCAACTAAAATAACCCCTTGCCCCCCATAGCCATCTAAAGGTTTCATGATCATTTTTCCCGACGCTGATTCGCGTAACACATCCTCTAAATATTCCGGCGTTTTAGACACATGTGTTACCGGAATAAACTTATTCTTTGGATCATCAAATGATGCCGTATATAGTTTGGTATTAGCAATGCGTAAACCATCAATATCGTTCATGATAAAAACATCTTCACGGACAGAGTCAAGGAAGTTTAAGGTTATAGGATTCAAAGGCGGATTATCACGCATAATAATAGCGTCAAAACCGGCAAGAGGTAATTGGGATTTTTTGAACCCTGCTTTTTTATAAAATGACACCATATTTAAAGGTGCCTCAGAGCCTTTTTTAAATACCTGACAAAAAGCACTGGAAACAGAGTCTCTCATCGTTAAATTATGAGGGGTGGCTACAGCGACGGTATGCTCTCTCGATACACATTCATGAATGAGTCGCAAAGTAGAGTCGGTTTCGGGATAAATTTTTTCCCAAGGATACATCAAAAAAAGAATATTCATGGCGTTGCCTTTTAGCATGTATGAATCAACTCATTACTCATGAGTCATTTCATAAATAACACATAGAAATTAGTCAAAAAAAACAGTCAACAAATGGGCTTTACTCATACAAAACTAGCGTAGTTTTCATTAAAATACAGTTTACAGACCTTATTTTATTAGTCCCAATCATCACAATAGTCTTCACCAAGCTTTCTTAGACGCCGTTTTTCGTGAAATTGTTCTATTTTTTTCTTTGCAAGATAATTTCGTTTGTTACTTTGTTTGGCACTTCTCACTTCTGTTGGGGCTGTATTTAAATCAAAATCAGCGACATT
>JAWUYA010000018.1:0-42290 GCA_034111045.1 Colwellia sp.
TTTTTCACCAGCTTTTACTAAGTTTGAAGATTCAACTATATTTATTTTTAAGGTGTTGGCATTAGCTGTTGTCAAAAAAAGGATATTAACAGTAAATTGCATTAATAACGTAGATAAATTCATATGTGTTAATTGATAAGAGTATTGGGTAATAGAGCTTAACTTTTTCGAATTAAAATTACTATGAAATACTTGTAGACCCCACGGCTAGCGTATTTTAATCCATGACTCTAACAGGGTTGACCGATATTCATCGTCTAGCCCTGCCATCTTTTTTTTCCTGGCCATACTTGCTGACTTTGTTTCATCTCGTTTAAATAACGCCATCGCTATTTTTCTCATCACATTAAAAACCAATGGACCTTGCTTTTTCCTTATACGAGATTCATCTTCCCTAAAGGTCATATCCAGTACCCAATACATACTTTCAACCTGCCAATGATTGCGTACAGCGTTTAATGCTTGCTCTGCATTTAAATCTAAAGAGCTGATAAACCAACGAGTTTCCTCTGTATCTTTACCTGTTGATTTATCATGGACTTGTGCATTAATTTTAATAATACTTTTGAACCCCGTCCATTGATATGCCTTAGCTAACCAGCTTTTATCAACTAATAATTGATGACACGTTCTTGTTTCTATCGGACCATGACCTGTGGTAATTTCAGTATGTTTTTCAAATGTACTTTCTGATAAACCTTCTCGCTGACTTTTATGCCACCAAGCTTCCAACTCTGCCTGCATGCCAGAGTGATTACCTTTAAGTGCGAGTACATAATCCGCTTTCTGTTTAATGATTTGCTCAGCGATTGCTCTTTGACACCCCATAGCATCAAGGGTAATGATACTATTTTCAATATCTAGCATGCTCAATAACTCGGGAATAGCGGTGATTTCATTACTTTTTTCGCTGACTGCCGTTTGCCCTAATACTAATTGATGTTGGCAGCTCCAAGCACTTACTGTATGAAGTGCATTCTTTCTATCTTTTGTCGTAAATGAGCGTCTAGCTGTTTTGCCATCAATGGCAATGACATCGCATCCAGTGACTTTGACAAGAGAGGATATCCATGACTGAAAGGCTTGCTCTATCTCGTCTGCCTTTAAGCGAAAGATAACTCTGGCAATCGTATCGTGCTTGGGAATACCCGCTTCAAAATCGCGATATTTTCTCAGCCAATCAAGTTTCAAGTGACCAAAATCTTCAATATCTTCCCAACCTTGTGCGCCAGATAATACAGCACTGATAGCCAGTAAAAGGATATCGAGTAAGTTAGGTTTTTTACAACGCTCAATTCGTGGATCAGTTATTGATTCAAAATGTTTTAAAAAAGTAGTTTTCATACGGGGAAACCAATGCTTTGTGAGGTATTGATTTGATCACAGCTACAACATCAATTCAATTTATAATGATCTTGCCGTGGTCGTAGACCCTCTATTACTGTGTAATATCATCTAAACTATTTATTGTTAAGTTAATTATTGTTATAATTATGTAATTCTGTTTCCGGATAAATTTTAAATGTCAACTCGGTTATTAATTTGCGATGATTCAAATATGGCGCGGAAGCAAGTAGCTCGTTCATTACCTGACGATTGGGAGGTCGAAATTAGCTTTGCTCATGATGGTGTAGATGCTATAAAAGCTATAAAGGAAGGTAAAGGTGATGTGTTACTACTTGATCTAAATATGCCTAATATGGATGGTTATCAAGTTTTAGAAGAAATTATCAAACAAGATTTACCCAGTTTAGTTGTTGTTATATCAGGTGATATTCAGCCAGAGGCACATAAGCGTGTAATAAGCATGGGCGCTTTAGACTTTATTAAAAAGCCAGTTAGTAAAGAAAAACTAACTGATATATTGCTTGCCTATGGCATTTTTACGCGTAAAAAAAAAACTGTAGTAGAAACTCTTGAAAATACTAATAAAGTAATAGCTCCTGTAATCTCCTCCATTTCTAATGAACACTCTGTTAAAGCATATGTACCTAAAATGACAATACCAGAGTCTATTGCTATAGACTTTGAATCTACTCTTACTGATGATAGTTATATATTAACTTCAGCAATGCGAGATTGTTATCAAGAGATCTCTAATGTAGCCATGGGCCGAGCAGGTGACTTATTAGCACGTTTACTGGATGTGTTTGTTGTTCTACCTATTCCCAATGTGAACTTTATAGAAGTTAGTGAGTTACGAATGGCATTGTCAGCCATTGAAAGTCGAGAGAGCACTTCTGGTGTTTGTCAGGGTTTTATTAGTGCAGGGATTTCCGGTGAAGCATTGCTAATATTAAATGACTCTGGCTTTCAAGACATTGCCTCTTTAATGAATTATGAGGGTCAAATTGATACCAGTTCGGAATTAGAATTATTAATGGACTTAGCCAATGTATTGATTGGTGCTTGTTTAAATGGAATTTCAGAGCAACTTGATATTAAATTTAGTCAAGGGCATCCGGTGGTCTTAGGTCAGCATCGAAGAGTATCAGATTTGATTGCATCTAACGCCAATAAATGGAAAAAAACGCTAGCGATAGAGATTACCTACAATATCGAAAACTATAATGTTAAATGTGATTTATTATTGCTTTTTACTGAAAAATCTATGGAAGCATTAAATAACAAAATTTCTTATTTATTAGATTAATTGGATTCTTTATGTCATTTGAAACTACACAATTAACAGAATTACACTGGCAGATGGAAATGCTTCATAACATTGATGTTGGCCTAGTGGTACTTGACCGTAATTACACCATTCATATATGGAATGGTTTTATGGAGAATCACAGTGGTTTGCTGCCACGAGAAACTAAAGGTAAAGTACTTTTTGATTTGTTTCAAGAAATCCCCCAAAATTGGTTTAAACGTAAAGCGGAGTCTGTATTCTTATTAAAAAATAAAGCTTTTACTATTTGGGAACAACGGCCTTATCTATTTAAATTTGATAATTATCGTCCTGTCACCGGGACTGCCGACTTTATGTATCAAAATACCACCTTTATTCCTTTGCTATCGGCAACCGGTGAAGTTAGTCATTTATGTTTAATTATTTATGATGTCACAGACAATGCAATACACAAACAACATTTAGAAAAAGCAAATATTGATTTATCTTTGTTAAGTCAAAAAGACAGCTTAACCAAGCTATCTAATCGTATGCATTGGGAACAATGTTTACAGTCTGAATTTAACCGCTGGATGAGAAGTAAAAATGCAAGTTCTTTAGTGATGATTGATATTGATAACTTTAAAAAAATCAATGATGGTTATGGTCATCTTGCAGGGGATAAAGTCATAAGGCATATTTCTGGACTTATTCGCGCTCATGTTCGTAATACTGATGTTGCAGGCCGTTATGGAGGCGAAGAGTTTGCTATTTTACTAAGCGATACCAACATTAATAATGCCCAGGTATTTACTGAAAGATTAAGGTTAGATATTGAGGACGCTATAGTAAAGTATAATGATATTGAAATTAATTATACTGTTAGCATGGGTATTGCTGAAGTTAATCCAAGTATTGAGAGTTATGAGGCATGGATAGAATGTGCCGATTCTGCCTTATATAAATCAAAATTAAATGGACGTAATCAAACCACTCTTCATATAACTCCAAGTAATTAACTTAATTCCCGACTCACTTTTTCTAGCTATTAAATTTTTGTATTTAGCACTTAGAAATTTTAGTGAGCCTAAGGCGATTAAAGCAAATTGACGTAATTTGGTTTCGACAAATTTAGGTTCCATCAAAGATATCACATTATGTCATTAAATTAGGTCGGCTAAGCGTGTAATACATGGGCTGATAATATTACCAATAACAAAAATCAATAATGATTTCTATCGTTATTGATACTGTTTGAGAATATTAGCACATGGTTTTTTGTTGTTGATCTATTTGAAACGAGTTGATAGTTAGCTTAGCTTACTATAGATTTTGATTTCTTTTTAGCTTGCTGATTAGTATGTTTATTAACAATAGAGTCAATGGTATAAGCCAGTTAAGAACCCCTCCAAATTGGCTATAAGGCGTTACACCAGAAACTAAATTAATTTTTGTTTTTAATACCGCTTCTTCAAATTGAGGAATGCTTTTTACGATTTTTCCTTGATGATCAATAACAGCTGTGATCCCATTATTGGTTGATCGAAGCAAAGGTCGACCAAATTCTAATGCTCGCATGCGCGCTATTTCTAAATGCTGATGGGGTCCATGAGAGTTGCCAAACCAAGCATCATTACTTACTGTGAGCAAAAGATCAGTTTTTGTTGTTAAATTAGCGGAAAGTTGCCGAGGAAAAGCTATTTCAAAACATATTAACGGTAAAATATTTAGCCCATTGGCAATTAAATTAGCTTGTACATAAGGTCCTCTACTAAAAGAAGATTGGGGTAAATTGAAAAATGGCGCGAGTGGTCGAAGTAAGTTGCCGAAAGGTACAAACTCACCTATGGGTAATAAATGGTTTTTATAATAACGATTTTTGTGGTTATAAAAATAATCACCTTGTGTATCATCGATATGTTTATTACCTAAAACAATGAGGGCATTATAGTACTCATTCGTTTTATCATTATAGTTAAGTATACCTGTAATAATAGCGCTATTATTTACATTTGCTAAGCGATTAACCGCCTGTAAATAGTCCTGGACCGACGGCTCCGAAGAGGGCACCGCTGATTCTGGCCAGATAATCAAGTCAGCATCATAGTTGGAGTGTGTTAAATCTAAAAATTTTAGCATAGTAGGCCATGCTTGCTCAGTTGACCACTTTATATCTTGAGCAATATTGGCTTGTACTAATGCTGTTGTTATTGTTTTATTTGTTGGTATTACCCAGTTGATTTCTTCTAAGCTATAAGTGACCATTACTATGATAAGTAACGAGGAAAACTGCAGTTTATTAACTAACCAAGTCTGCTGCCTAAATTTATATAGTAACTTAAAAATCAAGATGTTAATAACTAGAATCAGGCAAGTAATGCCAACCTCTCCAATAATAGGGGCATAGGCAGATAACGGGCTGTCAATTTGGCTATAACCTAATGACAACCAGGGAAAGCCTGTTAAAATTACCCCGCGTAAATATTCACTAACTAGCCAAAATGTAGGCAATAGCCATAGGTTTAAATGTTTATTTGAGCTGAAACGTGCAGAAAAGTAACAGGCAACAGCAGGGTATAAAGCCAAATAAATGCAGAGCAATAGCATCAGGAGTAATGAAACAACTAAAGGTAAACCGCCATATTGATCAATGGAGACATGAACCCAGCTAATACCACTACAAAACCAACCTAAACCAAAGATAAAGCCTTGTTTAGTTGAATTTCTTACCGTGCTTTGATCTATTATACTAAACCAAAGGGCGGGTATGATTAGTGTCATCCACCAGAGTGAAAATGGCGCATACGTAAAAACCAAACAAAAACCTGCCAAAAAACTGACTACATTGTTTTTGTTTATTAAATTATTGAACAGGCGCTTGCCAATTTTTATTAACATAGATTTACTGTAGTATTTTAATCAGTTATTTTGCCATTGACAGGGTGGTCTTTGGGAACGGATAATTGTAATACTTGAATGCGGCGGTTATCTGCTGACATCACTTTAAATTCAAAAGCATCAATAGTAACAGTTTCACCTTTTTTAGGCATATGGCCAAATTTATGAAGGACAACACCACCTATGGTATCGGCATCACTATTGTCATATTGACAATTAAAGTACTCGTCAAAATCTTCGAGATCAGTTAATGCTTTCAATTGATAAACATTACTTGCTAAATGTTTTATATCTTCTTCAATTTTGTCATCGGTCTCATCTTCAATTTCACCCACAATAAGCTCTAAAATATCTTCAATGGTTACTAAACCAGAGACACCGCCATACTCATCTACCACAATTGCCATATGGTATCGTTTTGAACGAAACTCCTTTAATAACGGTTCTACTTTTTTACTTTCAGGAACTATGATGGCTGGGCGTATTAAATTTGATAAACAAATATCTTCTTTTTTCTGATTAAACGCATAAGCAAGTAAATCTTTCGCTAATAGAATGCCTTCAATATGATCTATATCTTCATTAACGACAGGAAAACGTGAATGACCTGATTCTATGATTCTCGGTATAAATTCATCAATAGATTGTTCCCTTTCTAAAGTGACCATTTGAGAACGTGGTACCATAATATCGCGAACATGAATTTCAGATACTTCTAAAACACCTTCAATCATTTGTTTAGTTTCAGGTTTTATTAAATCACGGCCTTCAGCATATTTTAAAACTTCAACTAATTGTTCTTTATTTTTCGGTTCACCAGTAAAAGCGTTAATCACTTTATCTAAGAATGATTTACTTGTAGAACCGTTACTAATGTGAGATTTGTCATCGCTCATAGAGCCTTTAAATTCCTATTTTATTTTCAATTATAAGGGTTACTAAAGCCAAGTTTTGACAAAATTTCAATCTCTAGGCTTTCCATTTCCATCGCTTCATCGTCACTTATATGATCATAACCTAACAAATGCAAGCACCCATGTATAACCATATGGGCCCAGTGACTATGATACTCTTTGTTTTGATCCTGTGCTTCTTTAGCTATGACCTCAATGCATATAACAATATCGCCTAATAAATTTAGCTCAATACAGTCGGGTACTTCAAAGGGAAAAGATAATACATTGGTAGGTACATCCTTATCTCTATACTGTCTGTTAAGTTGTTGAATTTCATTAGTGTCAACTAGCCTTATAGTCAGTTCAAACTCTTTTTCAGTATGCTCTAGTGCGATATTAACCCAGTCTTGAAATTGTTCATCGCTCGGTAAATTTATCGCATTTGCAATACGTTGTAAATCAAGTTCTATAGCCATAGTGAGTACCTGATATTTTTAGTTAGACTTTTGATTATTTTGTTATTTACGCTGATCGCCACTGCGTGATTGTTTTTTATCATAAGCATCATAAGCATCAATAATTCGTGCCACCACGGGATGGCGAACAACATTTTTAGATTGGAAAAAATCGAAACTTATACCCTCAATATCAACTAGTACATCCATCGCATGACGTAAACCGGATGTTTGACCTTTAGGTAAATCAACTTGGGTTATATCACCAGTTATCACAGCTCGTGCATTAAAGCCAATACGGGTTAGGAACATTTTCATTTGTTCAACTGTGGTATTTTGGCTTTCATCTAAAATGATAAAGGCATCGTTTAGTGTACGTCCGCGCATGTAGGCTAGAGGGGCTATTTCTATCACATTGCGTTCTATCAATTTCTCTACTTTTTCAAAGCCAAGCATTTCAAAAAGTGCATCGTAAAGTGGGCGTAAATAAGGGTCTACTTTTTGAGATAAATCACCAGGTAAAAATCCTAACTTTTCACCTGCTTCAACGGCAGGTCGAGTCAGTAATATACGCCTCACTTCTTGGCGCTCTAATGCTTCAACAGCGCAAGCAACGGCAAGATACGTTTTCCCTGTTCCTGCAACCCCAACACCAAAGCTGATGTCGTGATTAAGAATATTATGAATATAACTTTGTTGATTTTGATTACGAGCTTTGATCAAACCACGCTTGGTTTTAATTGTAATCGCTTTATCTAGGGTAATTTCAATCGTACTAGGTGCTTGCTCTAACACAGGGGTTTCTGTGATCGCCAAATGTATTACTTCATCAGTAATCAGATTATCAAGACCTTTTACCGTAGCCGTTTCAATGTATAAGTCTTTCAATAACTTAACGACGGCTTGGCAGTTTATCTGTTTACCAATGACTCTGAATTGATTGCCGCGATAGTTTATTTTAACACCTAAACGGCGCTCAATAGTTTTTAAATTATCATCCATTGGTCCACATAGGTTAATTTGCCTGTCGTTGTCGACAGGCTCTAAGTTAAATTCAAGTGTATTTTCTTTAGTCAAAGAAGGTTCCATTAATTATCTGGTGTTATTGAGCGTTTACTTTACATTAATTATGTTATTAACATTATATCGTAACTTATATGTGCCTAAGGTGTAAAAGTAGCGACACCTAAATTATCAGTTTCAATGTTTACTTGTTGATGATGTGAGTTCGCTAAAATATCTGCAGGTGAATGGGCACTTCTTAACCCCATTTCACTTTCTTGACGAACCAGTTCTCCGCGCAATGAATTAGCGTACACATCGGTAATTCTTACATCAACAAAGTGACCAATAACTGAATGCGGTGCAACAAAGTTTACAATACGATTATTTTCAGTTCGACCACGTAGCTCCATTGGATTTTTCTTTGACGGACCTTCTACTAATATACGTTGCTCGGTATTAAGCATTTGGCGGGCATGACGCAAAGCCTGATGAGTAATTTTGTCTTGCAATAAATGTAAGCGTTGTTTTTTTGTTTCATCACTAACATCATCAGGCATATCTGCTGCCGGTGTACCTGGGCGAGCACTATAAATAAAGCTAAAACTTAAATCAAAGTCAATAGCCTCAATTAAAGTCATGGTTGCTTCAAAATCTTGTTCTGTTTCTGCAGGAAAGCCAATAATAAAATCAGAGGACATGGCAATATCTGGACGTACCTTGCGTAATCGACGTATTTTTGATTTATATTCTAAAGCCGTATGACCACGTTTCATTTGAGTTAAAATACGGTCTGAACCACTTTGAACAGGCAGGTGAAGATGGCTAACTAATTCAGGGATTTCAGCATAAACATCTATTAAATCATCAGTAAACTCTACCGGATGTGATGTGGTATAACGAATTCGGTCAATACCATCAATAGTAGCAACTAGGCGCAGTAAATCTGAAAAACGACAAATGCTACCATCATGAGCATCACCACGATAAGCGTTAACATTTTGACCTAGCAAGTTAACTTCACGAACGCCTTGTTCGGCAAGTTGCGCTATCTCATATAATACATCATCAATAGGGCGGCTAACTTCTTCACCACGGGTATAAGGTACAACACAGAAAGTGCAGTATTTACTGCAACCTTCCATGATCGAAACAAAAGCACTCGGGCCATCAGACTTAGGCTCAGGCAGGCGATCAAACTTTTCAATTTCAGGAAAACTAACATCAACAACGGCTTTATTTCCACCCGTTACTTGTTGGATCATTTCTGGTAAACGATGCAGCGTTTGTGGACCAAACACCATATCAACATAAGGTGCTCGTTCTCGAATAGCTTTACCTTCTTGTGAAGCAACACAACCACCTACACCAATCACTAAATTAGGGTTTTTTACTTTTAGTGTTTTCCAACGGCCTAGCTGATGAAAAACTTTTTCTTGTGCTTTTTCACGTATAGAACACGTATTGAGTAAAATAACATCGGCATCTTCTGCTTCTTTAGCAAGTTTAAAGCCATGTGTTGAGTCTAAAAGTTCTGCCATTTTTTGCGAGTCATACTCGTTCATTTGACAGCCCCAAGTTTTAATATATAGCTTTTTACTCATTTACCTTACACTCATTAACTGACAATAAATATTACTAAGTAGCGGTTATTTATGCCCCTACTTCTGGATAGTTACCCATTTTACTCTTTCTTGAGCCTATACGCTAGTAAGAACAATAAAGGTCGTATCAATTATTAATCTAATAACGGACTAATGATGGTTTCAAGGCAATATTATCCATAAATGAGTATAGACGGCCAGTTGATAAAGCATTAACTGATGGATTTTATTCAATGGATCTTTTAGATGAGACTCACATTTTATTAGTCAATTATTTTTCTATGTTATGTATTGTGAATTAGTTATTCGTCGATGGATAAATAAAACATTATTGATAGCTTAATTAATGCGTATAATCGACGATAAATAATTAATGGTATTGAGTAGTAAACGTTGTGATGAAAAACTTTGATTGTGTTGTTGTTGGCGGTGGCATGGTAGGTGCTGCCAGTGCAATATCTCTTGCTCAACTAGGATTAACTGTTGCAATAGTTGAACAGCAAATACCCACACAATACTTACCAGAGCAGAGTCTTGACTTACGTGTTTCGGCGATATCTTTAGCAACAGAGCAGTTATTGACTGAGCTTGGGGCTTGGCAGCAAATTCAAGCATGGCGGTGTTGCCCATACCAAAGACTAGGCGTTTGGGAACAAGCATTATCTTATACAGAATTTAATGCGCAAGATATTGGGAAAACTCATCTGGGTCATATTATTGAAAATCGTCTGATACAACTTTCCTTGTGGCAAGCAGCTAAACAGCATGCCAATATAACCTTTTATACTCCAGATACCCTCCAAGGTATTCATCAACACCTTGATCATGTTGAGCTAACACTTAGCCAGGAAAAAATTAGCGCCAAACTATTAATTGCTGCCGACGGGGCTAATTCTAAGGTGCGTAAATTAGTTGGTATTGGTGTCACTGGTTGGGATTATCAACAGTCGGCACTGCTGGTTAATGTCGAGACTCAAGCGACACAAGAAAACATCACATGGCAACAATTTTTTGAATCAGGTCCTGTGGCTATGTTACCAATGCCCGGAAAAAGTGAATTAGGCGGTTATGCCTCCTTAGTTTGGTACCACCACAGAGATGAAATTAAACGTTTATCCTCCTTAAATAATAACCAGTTGCATCAAGAGATTACTCAAGCCTTTCCTGAGCGCTTAGGTAAAATAAAAGTCATTGATAAAGGCGCTTTTCCGTTAACTAGACGTCATGCAAATCAATATCATAAAAATAGTGTGTTATTACTCGGAGATGCCGCTCACAGTATTAATCCTATGGCTGGACAAGGCGTTAATTTAGGCTTTAAGGATATTAAAGCTTTAAGCCGTATAATTGAGACGGCTATTTCAAAGGGTGAGTGCTGGCATGATCAACAAGTACTTATGAGCTATCAGAAATTAAGACGTGCAGATAATCTACTGATGATGTCAACTATGGATGCGCTTTATGGAACATTTAGCCACCCATCTCCACTAATCAAAGCAGTACGAAATGTTGGATTGAAACTGGCTAATAAACTCCCTTATTTAAAAAATAAAGCACTGGCGTACGCGTGTGGAATTTAATAGAGTGGTTATAAAAGATAATTTGGAAATATAATGAATGTATCGTGGTGCGGGGTGAGAGACTTGAACTCTCACATCTTGCGATACTGGAACCTAAATCCAGCGCGTCTACCAATTCCGCCAACCCCGCATAGAGTTTAGGCTAATTTCAAAATCTTAGCTTTGTTATTCTTTAAATAAAGTGGCAGGGGTAAGAGGATTTGAACCTCTGAATGACGGGATCAAAACCCGCTGCCTTACCGCTTGGCTATACCCCTGCAGAAAACTCTAGGGTAAATACATCGAGCTTAGTATTAGCTGAATTAAATAATCTGAATTAATTAATGAATAAAGAGAACTTAATAAGATAATAATAAGTGGCAGGGATAAGAGGATTTGAACCTCTGAATGACGGGATCAAAACCCGCTGCCTTACCGCTTGGCTATATCCCTGCAATGTACTTACCTTTTACTCTTGCAACAATCGTTGCTTTGAAATGGTACGGGTCAAGAGACTTGAACTCTCACATCTTTCGATACTGGAACCTAAATCCAGCGCGTCTACCAATTCCGCCAAACCCGCATTACATTCAAGCTTTTAAAAAGAGGCTTGAACTCTTTTTTATTACCTTAGGTAATAAATGGTGGCTACACCGGGACTCGAACCTGGGACCCCATCATTATGAGTGATGTGCTCTAACCAACTGAGCTATGTAGCCATTACCAACCTGCTCTGTGCAAGTGGCGCGTATTATGCAAATCTCGTTGGGATACGTCAACCGTTATTTTATAAAAAAGGATACTTTTTTTGTGTTTGTTTAAACTGTGTGCTATTTGCTCGATAACTACTCAGGAATAACTAATAAATTGTTTTTTAGTCTTGGTATTATTGCTCAGTTAGTGCTAATTAGCGACAAAAAATCAATTACAAAGCCTATATTGATTCAATACTGACTTTATAAGATGAAATGAAATTTATGTTGGCCAACCGAGACATCTTCAGTTAAATGTGCTGAAATTTTCCTATATCATCAAGTTTTCTTGCAAAAATTGAGCAGATTAACAATAGTATTTACAATTTTTAGGTGTGGGTAGATAACAAGGACAATAAAAAAGTACTAGTTTACTTGTCCTTTTAAAGGTAAGTAAACTAGTCACCAAAAATTTGAAGTTTTTAACTAAATTTACACATTAAAGCGGAAATGAACAACATCACAATCTTTAACTGTGTAGGCTTTACCTTCTAAACGCCATTTACCCGCATCTTTTGCGCCTGCTTCACCATTGAATCCAATGAAATCTTCAAATGCGATAACTTCTGCGCGTATAAAACCTTTTTCGAAGTCGGTATGAATAACACCAGCAGCTTGAGGTGCGGTGGCATTTTGTTTAACGGTCCAAGCACGTACTTCTTTAACGCCAGCTGTAAAGTATGTTTGTAAATGTAGTAGGGCATAACCGGCATTAATGACTCTATTTAGACCCGGTTCCTCAATACCCATATCAGCCATAAACTCATCGCGCTCTTCGTCATCAAGTTCAGCTATCTCACTTTCAATTTCAGCACAAACTGCAACCACAGCAGAGTTTTCTTTTTCAGCAATAGCGCGAACTTGATCAAGATATGGATTATTTTCAAAACCATCATCATTAACATTAGCGATATACATAGTTGGTTTAATCGTTAAAAAGTTAAAGTAAGCAATGGCGTTTTTTTCTTCTTCCGATAAGTCTAAAGAGCGGATCATTTCACCTTCATTAACATGTTCAAGAATTTTTTCTAAAACAAGAACTTCAAGTTTTGCGTCTTTATCTCCGCCTTTTGCTCGTTTAGCTAAACGGGTAATAGCACGTTCAGCGGTGTCCATATCAGCTAACGCTAATTCGGTATTAATCACCTCAATGTCATCAGCGGGGTTGATTTTATTAGCAACGTGAATAATATTGTCATTGTCAAAACAACGAACCACATGGCCGATAGCATCGGTTTCTCGAATATTGGCTAAAAATTTGTTACCTAAACCTTCACCTTTCGAGGCACCAGCAACCAAACCTGCAATATCGACAAACTCCATGGTAGTTGCTAATACACGTTCTGGATTAACAATTTTAGCCAATTGATCTAAACGAGGATCGGGTACAGGTACCACACCGGTATTAGGTTCAATTGTGCAAAATGGAAAGTTAGCGGCTTCAATACCGGCTTTTGTTAATGCATTAAAAAGTGTTGATTTACCGACGTTGGGTAATCCAACGATGCCACATTTAAATCCCATGATGTCACCTTGATAAGTTGTTTATGGTAAGCGATCGTTATAAATCACTGTATTAATTAATGTTATAGCGGTTTAAAAGAATGTAAACGATTCTGTGCTATTTTAAGACCGTCTGTTTGCCAAATATCGAAACACCGAGTGGCTTCATCTATAGACTGTTCAATTAAAACTTGTTCTTTTGCCGGTGCTTTACCTAATACATGTCCAGTTACCCGATCTCTATGGCCAGGATGACCTATGCCTATACGTAATCGATAGAAGTCTTTGTTGTTTGCCATGCATGCAATTATGTCACGCAAGCCATTATGACCACCATGACCACCTCCTTGTTTGATTTTACAAACACCCGGTAGCATGTCTAGTTCATCGTGGGCGACTAAGATATTATCAATAGGAATACGGAAAAAATTGGCTAATGGGGCAACAGATTTACCAGAGCGATTCATAAAAGTGGTTGGAATAAGGAGATGTACTAAGGTATTGCCAATTTGGCCTTTACCGTAGAGCCCTGAATATTTTTTTTCAGGTTTTAAAAATATATTATGGCGCTCGGCGAGTTCATTTACGAACCAATCACCAGCATTATGGCGTGTTTTTGTATAATCAGGGCCTGGATTACCCAGGCCCACTACTAACTGAATAGTCATCTATTATTTCTTAAAAGAAATATCTAGATTATTCTTCACTAGCTATTTCATCAGCTTCTGCGTCATCAGCTTTGACTTTAGGGGTCTTAGCAGTAACAACAGCTTGGTCATGGCTTTCGCCTTTAGCCAATTCGTCAGAAGTTACACCTTTAGGTAATTTAATGTCTGATAAATGGATAGTTTGACCCACTTCCATATCAACTAAATCAACTTCAATGAACTCAGGTAAGTCTTTTGGTAAACACGTAATTGCAATTTCTAATATGTGATGAGCAATAGTAGCACCAAGCTTAGTAATGTTCTCTTCATTAATAAAATGAATAGGTGCATTAGTATGAACGGCATGTTTTGCATCAATACGGATGAAATCTAAGTGCATAACAACTTGTTTGTATGGGTGACGTTGCATGTCTTTTAAAAGACACTCAACGGGCTTACCGTCTACATTAAGTATTAGTACCTGAGAATAAAAAGCTTCTTCTTGTTGAGCACGGTAAACGTTTTTGTGTTCTAAAGTTAAAGAAATAGGCTCTTTGCCTTCACCGTATAAAATTGCTGGAACTTTGTTCGCGTGACGTAGGCGGCGGCTCGCACCTTTCCCTAAATCAGTACGTACTTCAGCTTCCAAAGTAAATAAATCAGTCATGATAAATACTCATATAATTAAGTTAAATAAGATCATTGTTTTTTGCGACCAAAAACAATGGCGTTGCATTTAATATCAACAGAAGTAACAGAAGTAACTACTGTTTGATATAAAAAAGGCGCGAAATAATAACACTTCAATCCACTAATTTCTACGGTTTATGGGTTGAAAGAATAATTAATAATAAAAAAACATCCGAAGATGCTTTTTTATTGCCGAAAAGGATGACTATTGAAGGCTAAAGTGTCGTTCTTATGTGTTATTCACTTTCAAACATAGCGGAAATAGATTCTTCATTGGAGACTCTACGAATAGCTTCAGAGAGCATACCGCTTAGTGTAAGTTGACGAATTATTTTAAGCTTTTTCAGTTCGGGTGATAATGGAATAGAGTCTGTTACCACCAGCTCATCAATAACTGAGTTTTTAAGGATGTCAAAAGCATTGCCTGAAAGTACTGGATGAGTAGCATAGGCAATAACACGCTTTGCGCCATGCTCTTTTAATGCTTCAGCCGCTTTGGCTAATGTGCCACCTGTATCAATCATGTCATCAACGATAATACAATCACGGCCTTTAACATCACCAATAATATGCATGACTTGAGCAACGTTGGCTTTAGGTCGGCGTTTATCAATAATAGCAAGGTCGGCATCATTTAATAACTTTGCGACGGCACGAGCACGCACTACACCACCTATGTCAGGAGAAACGACTATAGGGTTGTCTAATTCTCTTTCTAACATATCTTCTAAAAGAATGGGGGTACCAAAAACATTATCCACAGGAACATCAAAGAAACCTTGAATTTGTTCGGCATGAAGGTCAACCGTTAAAACGCGATCAACACCTACGCTTGATAAGAAGTCAGCAACAACCTTCGCAGTAATTGGCACACGAGCACTGCGTACACGTCTGTCTTGGCGAGCATAACCAAAGTAAGGAATAACCGCAGTAATACGACCGGCAGAAGCACGGCGTAATGCGTCAATCATTACAATCAGTTCCATTAAGTTGTTGTTGGTTGGTGCGCACGTTGATTGAATAATAAAAACGTCCGCACCACGAACATTTTCAGTGATTTCAACACTTATTTCACCATCACTAAAACTACCGACCTTGGCCTCACCTAGCGTAATGTAAAGACGATTAGCAATTTGTTTGGCCAGTTCAGGGGTGGCGTTACCCGCAAATATTTTCATTTCAGGCACTGTCAGTTCCTCAGAAACTTGTGACATTAACATTACGATACCGAATTTAGAGTTATTAACTAAAAAGTGTAAATAATAAATTTATACTCATAACGCTAAAATTCAGTAAATTATTTAAATAGTGTGGTTTTATCTCTCAAAGCTATCAATTCTGTTAATAAAGGTGATTTATTCATCCCTTTAGCTACAAACGATTCAACCTCTGGAGGCAGTTTCGATTGTATTACAAGCGCCTCTGCTTTCGAGTTGAACTGTGTAAAAATACACGCACCTGTCCCTGTCATTTGAGATGGCGCGTATTCTAACAACCAAGACAGTAAGTTGGCAACCTTCGGATAGTGTTTTATTATTAATGTTTGGCAATCGTTATGGCAGTTTTTTAACTCAAAGTCTGTTGTGTTAAGCCTAGGTGTATTTCGCGGCAAATCTTTATGAGTAAATACCTCAGCTGTTGATATACTACAGTCAGGTTTACTGACCAAGTACCAATATTCTTTAGGATTATTTGCGGTGAACTGCTCACCTACACCTTGAGCAAAAGCGGAAAATCCATGGATAAATATAGGGACATCTGCACCTAAACTAAGACCTAATTTGGCAAGTTCATTGAGCGACAGTTGACAGTTCCATAAAATATTTAATGCCATTAATACCGTTGCTGCATTAGATGAGCCTCCACCTAAACCACCTCCCATAGGTAAAATTTTATTAATTTTTATTTCAGCACCTTGTGGACATTTTGTTTGATTTTGTAACCGTTTTGCTGCTTTGAAAATTAAATTATCCTCTTTTGCAATACCCTTAATTGGAGTCATTAAGCTAATGGAGGGATCATCTGTTGTCCTTATTTCAAGGATATCGCAACGATCAATAAATTGAAAAAGGGTTTCTAATTGATGATAGCCATCAGAACGTTTGCCAACAATGTGAAGAAATAAATTTAATTTAGCGGGTGATGAAAATTGATGGAAGGGTGTTTGACTCATAATGTTTTATCCAAAATATGTGCTACTTACGGAAGTGTCCATTCATTTATTGATATTTTTATCAGTAAATCATCTCGCTTGAAGGTGAATGTTGTCGCTAGTTGTACATCGTTAATTTGACGATAATTTGCATAAGTAATTTGCCAGTGCTCATTGTTATATTCACTTGTTATTATTGAAGGTAGCTTGCTCTCGAAATGATAATTTATTGTGTCGTTTATATTATAAGAAAGGCCTTTAAGCCAATAACTCAGCGCATCAGTTGGTATGGTTAATCCAGTTAATGAATAAATTAATTGCTCAAGGTTACTGCCTTGATAACTTTCGCCATCAACCTCTATTATATGACCATTATTATTTGACTCTAAATGTAAAACATTCACTCCGAGATAAGAGGTTAAATCGAGTGTTTGCTTGTTAATGCTTTGCTGATGTTGCCAAATGATTGATGCACTCTGTCGTTTATCTGATTGAATAAATGCTATTTTTCCCTTGAACTGCCAATCATTAAGTTGGGATAACTTATCATTTCTTTGTTCAATCGTTTGATTGGTTTCAAGCTTACCTGCTTGTCTGGGTTGAGTAGAACAGCCATTTATTAGCATCAGGGCTAAAAGGGAAAGGGTAATACGAATAAATAAAGTCATTGTTTAGCACATCACTTTTATGAATATTGACTGTTATTGGTATTTGACCATAAATCACTTTGAATTTGGAATATATGTTTAAATTTCTTAAAATTTTTGCGGATTTTGTTACCGATCATGTTTTTTATTACAACCAAGTCGATAATAGGGGCAATTAATTACTTCTATTGCAATATTCGTATTACAATAGAAATATATACATCGCTTATTATTAAAAAAGGCTGAATATTTAGCATTATGTCTATTGTTGCTCTGGGTATAAACCATAAAACTGCACCAGTTGCTGTTAGGGAAAAAATCGCTTTTAACCCTGATCACTTGAGTGTTGCGCTGCAAGAGATGCTAAAAGAAGTACAGTGTGGTGAAGCGGCTATCCTATCTACTTGCAATCGAACTGAACTTTATGTTGTTCAAGAGGGCGATGTTAATCTTACCCAATCGCGCATTTTACAGTGGCTAGAAAATTACCATAAAGTACCGGCCTCAACTATTTTACCTAGTATTTACTGTCATCAAGGGCAAGAAGCCGTCAATCATATGATGCGTGTGGCCTGCGGCCTAGACTCATTAGTACTAGGTGAGCCACAAATTCTTGGTCAAATGAAACAAGCATATAGTCAAGCAAAAGCTGCTGGCTCTATGGCATTGGTACTTGATCGATTATTTCAACGCACCTTTGGTGTGGCTAAACAAGTGAGAACCGAAACGGACATTGGTGCCAGTGCAGTGTCGGTCGCTTTTGCCTCAGTAAGTTTAGCCAAACATATATTTGCTAAACTAGAAAACGTTAATGTTTTATTAGTTGGTGCGGGTGAAACGATTGAATTAGTGGCTAAACACCTTTATCAAAATAAAGTAGGTAAAATTACCGTCGCTAATCGTACTCTTGCTCGTGCTCAAGAGATGGCAAAAAAAATCGGAGCTGATGTTATTACTTTGGCACAAATACCTAACAAAATGAACCAAGCAGATATTGTTATTAGCTCCACAGGCAGTACATTACCTATTATCGGCAAAGGTATGGTGGAACACGCACTGACAAAAAGAAAACATCGTCCAATATTCATGGTTGATTTAGCTGTGCCTCGCGATATTGAAGAGCAAGTATCTGAACTTGAAGATGTCTTTTTATACACGGTAGATGATCTACAAACTATTATTGCTGAAAATATTCAGAGTAGGCGTAAAGCTGCGGTACAAGCTGAAAGTATAGTTAATAGTCAATCCAATCATTTTATGTCTTGGCTGCGAGGTTTAAATACACAAGATACTGTGATTAGCTATCGCAACCAATGTTTAGTCAATCGTGATCAACTATTAGAAAAAGCGTTAATCCAACTTCAAAACAATCAACCACCCGAAGCGGTAATTGCTGAGTTAGCCACTAAGTTAACGAATAAATTTATGCATGACCCTACGAGTGCAATACAAAATGCAGCGCAGGGCGGTGAATTAGATAAATTAATTTACTTACGTGACATTTTTAATTTGGACGCTAAAGACTCGTAGAATATTACTACTAAGCCACTACTATATTGATAAAACCTTAGATAAAACTAGGCTTTTGTGCTTTTAGCGCAAAAACCTCTGCGTTATATGCATAAGTAGAATATAATGCCGTCATTATAAAAAAACCCATACCACTCAATAGCAAAACGTATAATTTTACTTAATGCAGTTGTATGCAATCTATTATCTGTAGATAAGAAGTTAGTAATGAATCAATCAGTTTATCAAAAGCTTGAAGTGCTCGTTGAGCGCTTTGAAGAAGTACAAGCCTTATTATCCGATCCTGCCACTATTAGAGATCAAGACAAATTTCGTACGCTATCGAAAGAGTTTAAGCAATTAGAAGATGTGACTACTGTATTTAAAGCCTATCAAGGTGCGGTCGATGACTTTGCTACTGCAGAAGAAATGCTTAAAGATGATGATCTTGATATGCGTGAAATGGCCCAAGAAGAATTTAAAGAGGCTAAAAAAGCTGTTGAGGTTTTAACTGACGATTTACAGATTTTACTGTTACCTAAAGATCCCAATGATGACCGAAACTGTTATATGGAAATTCGTGCCGGTGCAGGTGGTGACGAAGCGGCAATTTTTGCGGGTGATTTATTTAGAATGTACAGCCGTTATATCGAGAAAAAGGGCTGGAAAATTGAAATAATGAATACCAATGAAAGTGAACAAGGTGGTTACAAAGAAGTGGTGATCAAAATCGTTGGTGACGGAGCCTTCGGCTACATGAAATTTGAGTCCGGGGGACACCGTGTTCAACGTGTACCTGAAACAGAATCTCAAGGTCGTGTGCATACATCTGCTTGTACTGTGGTGGTTATGCCTGAAATTCCTGAGTCTGAAGCTATAGAAATTAACAAAGCTGATTTAAAAGTTGATACATTTAGGGCGTCAGGTGCAGGTGGGCAGCACGTAAACAAAACTGACTCAGCGATCCGTATTACCCATATTCCAACCGGCGTTGTTGTTGAGTGTCAAGATCAACGTTCACAACATAAAAATCGAGCACAAGCAATGTCGGTTTTGCAAGCACGTTTACAAGCGGCAGAAGATGAAAAGCGAAGGAGTGAAGAAGAGTCATCACGACGTAATTTAGTCGCAAGTGGTGATCGTTCTGAGCGTATTCGTACCTATAATTTCCCACAAGGGAGAATGAGTGATCATCGTATTAACTTAACGCTTTACCGTCTCAATGAAATTATGGAAGGTAGTTTACATTTAGTGATGGAGCCTATTATGCTAGAAAATCAAGCCGATATGCTAGCGGCACTTGCGGAGCAAAGCTAAATTTACTTAGCTTTAGTTTATATTATTTTATGACAGTTAATCACATGTCATTAAAAAATCACTCGATTCAACATTTAGTTGAACATGGACGACAATTATTGGTGCATTGTTCTGATAGCGCTAAACTTGATTCGCAGTTACTGCTTTGTTTGGTATTAGAAAAAGAACGGAGTCATTTATTAACTTGGCCAGACAAGGTTATTGACGAGCCATTAGTTCATCAATTTCTGGCTTTATTAACACGTCGCCACAATGGTGAACCGATAGCTTACATTACGGGGATGAAAGAGTTTTGGTCGTTACCATTGGCGGTATCAACAGCGACTTTAATCCCTCGTCCTGATACTGAAATTTTAGTTGAGCACATACTTGATGTCACTAATGGTCAAGAGTTACTCGCCTGTTTAGATTTAGGAACGGGTACCGGAGCTATTGCTTTAGCCCTTGCTAGTGAAAAACCCTCTTGGCAAGTAGAAGGCCTAGACTATAGCCTTGCTGCAGTAAAATTAGCTCAATTAAATGCCAAAAATTTAAACTTGTCACACGTTTCCTTTTATAAGAGTGATTGGTTTAGTGATGTTACTGAAAATAAATTATTTGATGTGATTGTTTCTAACCCTCCATATATAGAACCTAATGATGTAAACTTATCAATAGGGGATGTTCGCTTTGAACCAAAATCTGCACTGGTTGCTGATGATGAAGGCTTAGCCGACATAAAATATATTGCGAAAATAGCAAGAGATTATTTATCAACTAAAGGAAAGCTGTTTTTCGAACATGGCTTTGAACAAGGGGGGGCGGTACGAACAATCTTGATAAGATATGGCTATAGGCAAGTACAAACCGTCAAAGACTTATCCGGACATGAAAGAGTCACCTGGGCTGTTTTTTGACCGCTAATTTTTAACAGTGGAAAGTAGCTCAGCCCAAGGACAACCTTAATTTAATATCATAGGTAATAACGTTCATCTTAGTAAAAAATAATCATAGGATAGAAAAAACATGTTCAAACACTTACACATAACCTTAGCGGTCATTAGTATTTCACTTTTTACCTTACGTTTTGCTTGGTTAATGCTAAATTCTCAGCAACTTAATCGTAAGTGGGTGAAAATAACGCCACATATTATTGATACATTATTAATAATTATAGGTGTAATGATGGTGGTACAATTATCTATTAATCCACTCGAACAACTGTGGTTAGCTGAAAAAATGCTTGCGCTTATTGCGTATATTTTTACCGGACTATATACATTGAAATTTGCCAGAAATCGTATGATGAAAATTATTGGCTACCTAGGTGCTATCGGCTGGATAATGCTTATTGTACGTATTGCCATCACCAAAGAAACCATGTTTTTATAAGTTGATGAGTGATTAAGTCGTCAGTATAGCGTTGCCAATTATTAGCTTTAAATAGATAAGATATTTATGAATGAATTGTTGTTATCGGAAATTAATTCTGATGAAAAGTCGTTGTTGCAAAAAATAGTCTTAGTTGAAGAGTTTGTTTTTTCTTCATTGACCACCTGTCTTGATAATGTGGACAGTTTTATTGAGCACTGCCAATCATCTCTGGAAGGTATTGACGATCCGCTTGAACAAGCTGAGCAGTTAATTAATGAATTGTTTGTGACTCAATTATTAATTGATAGTTACCGAGACTCTTGGCCGGTGGTTGCGTATCAATTACACACGTCATTAGATTACCGGACTATAGCCCCAAGCTTAAAAGTCATTATTATCAGACATATCATAGAAGCCTGTGGTTTTGACTGTGATATTGTTTTTGTTCCTGAAAAAGTGATGGTTCGTCTTGTTTGTGATGACATGTACGCCATTATTTTCGATCCCGTTACTGGCGAGTCGTTGAACTGGCAAGAGTTTGACCTTCGTATGGCTGAAACTGAAGACCTTAGCGCTTTTTATTCTGAAAACATGTCAGACATTTTGCCTGAAAGTATGACTCACATTAGCCTAATTGTTAAACACCTATCTGAGCTAAAAGCTGGGTTGATCAAAGAAACACATTTTAACCAAGCTTTAAAATGTGTCGATATTTTATTAGCCCTAAGCCCAAATGATCCTTTTGAACGACGAGACCGTGGTTTTTTACTTCATCAACTCGATTGTTTTAAAGTTGCCGTTGATGACTATCGTTATTTTGTTGAACAATGCCCTAAAGACCCGGCTGCTCAGTTACTTAAAATTCAGCTTGATAACATTACTATCGCAGAGCCGGCGTTACATTAACCCTGTTAATTAGCTGGGGACGATAAAGTCGACAGCATAAATATAACAATAAAATTGAAAGTTAAAGAGGTTAGTTAAATGCAAGAAAATATAGTGGCTAATATGCCATTAATCACCAATGATGCGACTGTTTTTGGGGTGTTATCACTAATTTTGGGTTTTGTTTTTTATACCTCCAATAGTAAGCATCCCGTGTGGACAAAATTTTATCAGTATATTCCTGCATTGTTGATGTGTTATTTACTGCCATCATTACTTAATACCTTTGGCATTGTCAGCGCTGAACTAAGCCAAATTGATGAGGTGGCTAAGTATTATTTATTACCTGCTTGTTTGGTATTACTGACGTTAAGCATTGATCTAAAAGCGATAATGTCTCTGGGTAATAAAGCCATTATTATGTTCTTAACCGGTACTGTTGGTGTTGTTATCGGTGGACCGATAGCTTTGTTAGCCATTTCTGCTATGTGGCCTGAGCTTATTGGTGTGACCGGCCCTGAAGCTGTTTGGCGGGGTATGGCAGCGCTTGCCGGTAGTTGGATTGGCGGTGGCGCCAATATGTTAGCAATGAAAGAAATTTATGGTGCTGGCGGTAAAATATTTACCATTATGGTCACTGTTGATATTATAGTGGCTAATATATGGATGGCATTTTTACTATATTTTGCAGCTAACCATAAACGAATAGATGCGAAAAGTGGCGCTGACACCTCAGGTATTGATCAATTAATTGACAAAGTTCAAGCCTACGAAAAAGCGCATGCTCGGCGTCCTGAATTAAAAGATTTCATGTTAATATTAGCTGTTGGCTTTGGTGCTGCAGGCTTTGCCCATCTTATTGCTGATTTTCTTGTGCCTTATTTTAAACTTAATTTTCCTGCATTAGAAAAGTTTAGTCTACACAGTAAACTATTTTGGATTATAACGTTGGTGACCACTATGGGGCTTGCTCTCTCTTTTACTAGGGTTAGAAAACTGGAAGCTGTTGGTGCCTCAAAAATTGGCAGTAGTTTTTTATATGTGTTGGTCGCTACTATTGGTTTACACATGGATATCTCGCAAATAGTTGAAGCACCTAAATATATCGTTATTGGCTTAATTTGGATGATGGTACATGTTGCTTTGCTCTTGATTGTTGGACGTATCATCAAAGCACCTGTTTTCTACTTAGCCGTGGGCAGTAAAGCTAATATTGGTGGAGCGGCATCCGCACCTGTTATTGCCTCAGCCTTTCATCCTTCTTTAGCCCCTGTTGGTGTATTGTTGGCTGTGCTTGGCTATGCTTTAGGTACTTATATGGCTTGGATTTGTGGTCAACTATTACGAATTATTGGTAGTTAGCGTTTATTTTATAAGATGAATTTGGAAAAATCATGACAATACAATCAGTTTCAGTAGCAGGTATCGAGGTTGCTAATGACCAACCCTTTGTTTTATTTGGCGGTATGAACGTGCTTGAGTCTCGTGACTTGGCCATGAGCATTGCAGAACATTATGTTGAAGTTACACGAAAATTAGGCATTCCTTACGTTTTTAAAGCTTCATTCGATAAAGCTAATCGTTCATCGGTGAACTCATACCGTGGTCCTGGTTTAGATGAAGGCTTGAAAATATTTGAAGAAATCAAATCAACCTTCAATGTGCCCATTATTACAGATGTCCATGAAAGTTACCAAGCACAGCCGTTAAGTGAAGTGGTTGATGTTATTCAACTGCCCGCTTTTTTAGCCCGTCAAACTGATTTGGTTGTTGCCATGGCTAAAACGGGTGCCATCATCAATGTTAAAAAACCGCAGTTTTTAGCGGCACATGAAATGCGTCATATCATTACTAAATTTGGTGAAGCAGGTAATGAAAATATTATTTTATGTGAACGTGGTAGCTGCTATGGCTACAATAATTTAGTGGTTGATATGCTGGCAATGGATGAAATGAAAAGCTACGCACCAGTTATTTTTGATGCCACTCACGCCCTACAAAAACCAGGTGGACGAAGCGATTCTGCCGATGGTCGTAGAGCACAAGCAACACAGTTGGCTCGTAGTGGTATGGCAATAGGTATTGCAGGTTTATTTATTGAAGCCCATCCTGACCCTAGTAGCGCTAAATGTGATGGGCCTTGTGCACTGCCCTTAGATAAACTAGCACCTTATTTAATGCAAATGCAAGCGATTGATGACCTGGTCAAAAATTTTGAGCCATTAGTTATTGATTAACATTTTATTCAACTAGCCTGTTAAAAGTAATATTAGTGCGATTTTTAATACATTCATCTTAAGGGCGACACTTAATCAATAGTAAATTTTACTTTTTTGTGTGTGAGTTAATAGGCTATGATTAATGTCAATAAACCACACGTTCCTTTACTAAAATCTTTTCCTATTACTATATTTGGGGGGATGTTAACGATTGAATAATATAAAACTTACTCAAGATGAAAGCCTGTCATTCAAAGTAAGTCATCAACTATTACCCCAAGACAATCAACGTATTGATCTATACTTTTCTTTGCCTATTGAAATGGGCATTAGTCCCAGTACGCTTAGCGAAGAAAACTATTTTCACAGCAGTATCAAATGCCATAGCGCTTATTATTCTGATCAATTGCATTTACCTTTAGTGCGCAGTCGATTTATTAGTCAAAAAAAAGGTGAGCAAAGTGATTATCGCCTTAATCTGAACTTGTTCTGTTATCAAATACGTTTAGCACTCGATACCGATGTTAAACAAACCCTAAAATTATCATCCGTTGATGAATTTTACGCTCAAGCTGTTGAAGTTGCTGAGCAAACACTGTCACTGTTGAAAAAATTGAGGCGATATACACCGCCAGATAAAAAGCTAAGGCCTTATTTTGAAAATGCTGACAATTATTTAAGTTGGCATGTTGAGCAATCGTGTTTAAAATTACTCTCTCGAGGCCCTAAAAGCAGTGAACACAGTGTTGAAAGAAAATTTCTATTTGATTTATGTAAAGATGAACATCTGTACCGTTCGAACAACCAATACAACTCACAACTTACCTTAAGCGATCCTAATCGTATTACTAATAAAATGCGATTATTGCAGCGTTTGATTGAATACGGTGTTGTTTTTCAAAAACAGACGATTAACCTCAATACTAACTTAAAAAGACTCGTCAGAGGAACGGTAACCGCTGTTATCATGGCCTTTGTAATGTTGTTAGTCCTTAATGCTCGTTCTAACTTCACGGAGGTGACTATTGCCCTTGTTGGTATGCTGGGGATTATTTATGGTTTACGTGAAATTTTCAAAGATGATATCACTCGATTGATATGGCGAAAAATTCAACGAGGTTTACCGAAATGGAAACTATTGTTCGCCAATAGTATCACTAAAGCACGCATGACAAGTCAAACCTTATGGCTAGAATATATTCGGGCGAAAGACTTGCCAGAAGAGGTTAACCGATTGTTCCAGCAAAGACGACATCAAAATAAACAAGCCGCACGGTTATTGCATTTTCGCAGCGATACTAAGGTTTATGCCAAACAATTTTTACCCGGTTATGATGAAATACAAGGCCAAATATTTTTTAACCTAACACCTTTTGTTCGTTTTCTCAAAAAAGGGGAGGGGCGCCTGTATACGCTAGAAGGGAATAAAATTAATAAGCAGGCAGTTGAGCGCCGCTATCAAATTAATGTAGTTTTACTGCAAACCGATAAAAATAATTTAAAGAATTCACAACGTTTTAAAATAACGTTAAACCGTTCCGGGATTATTAATATTGAAGCGCTAGTTGTTGATTGACGATTAAATAACTGACTCGTAGATCGATATTTTTTATCAGCTATTATTAACTAGCGTCAGGAGAACCGCTGTCCAACTGACGATTTTTTGCTATTTAAGATGAAGAGAATTTTTTTGATAAGTGATAAGTTTATGGCTTTATCTTAAAATATATTGATGGTTCGCCTTGTATTTAATTTAGTTTGCCCCCAGTCTTATTAGTGATGTTATATAAATAAAAGGTAATGTTATGAAAATAAATCTTTCTGGTCACCACGTAGAAGTCAATGATTCAATCCAAGCAGATATAGAAGAAAAGTTCTCTAAGATAGCCAGCCACTTTCCCACCTTGATTGCACTTGATGTGATTATTTCAAAAGAAAATAATAAGCATAAAGTCGAAATTACCACCAGCTATGAAGGTGGAAGAATATCCGCAACGGGTACGGATGATGTGATGTATCCAGCAATAGCCAGCGCTAAGAAAAAATTGGATGCGGCACTAAAGCATCGAAAAGGACAACTCAAGGCTCATTTACACAGCAAACCTGAGATAACACAACCAGAAATTGCTCATGAAAAAGTGCAAGAAATGAATTTAAATTAGTATGGGTCAGCAACAAACCATTAAAAAAGGAGCCTTAGGCTCCTTTTTCAGAATTTATAGAATAGATAACGTTAAATGTAACTCGCTTGATGACGCTTTAATATCAGTAGAGTTAAAGCAAATAAACCCCATAAGGTTGAGCCACCGCTACTGCCGCCATTATCATCTGTTGCATCTATTAAGGTGTTCTCAACAGGGATAAGCACACTGGCACTCTCTGGTGAAGTGTCTGAAAGAGTAATACTATAAATAGTGACAAAATTTTCAACACCGGGAACATCATCTGAGCCACAGTCATAATTAGGCATTGGCACTGAATTACAAAGTGCAATAGCCGCTATGTTATCAACAATATCCATACCTTGGACAACTTGTCCAAACACGGTAAAACCACTGTTTTGAACATCTAAATTAGCATGATTGTTATCTAAATTAAAAAACCATTGATTGGTGGCACTATTAGCTTGTTCACCGAGTTTAGCCATAGCTATTGTGCCGCGACGATTTGAATAAACTGGCTCATTTATCACTGAAGATTTAGTCGGTAATTTACTTAATGCAATAGAGCCATTAAAGGCATAACCACCACCCTGAGTAATAAATCCAGGAACACTTCGATGAATCACGGTATTGTTATATGACCCCTCATTGACATAGGATAAAAAATTTTCAACCGTTTTAGGCGTAGCATTATCAAAAAGATTAACTTCTATGTCACCTTCAGAGGTATCAAATACCACTTTAGTGGCGAATGCTGATGTTGATAATGCAAGCACAGTTAATAAAAGGCTAGCCTTGAGTGCTCGTTGAAATGAATTGTTGGACATACTTCCTCTCGGGGGTAAATAGTTGATATTTAGTTACTATATTCTTAACTATATTCTTTACTGTATCTAATGCCGTTAGAATGAATAGATAATAAGCTGATCAATGGCAAACAACCAGTATTTTAATACACAGGTTGTCATTATTTGGTAATCTTTATATTGCGCCTAATATCACTCAACAAATATCTGCATTTCTTCGCCAATTTGTTTACGCATTTCCATGAGTCTAACGGCTGCTTGGTGTTGTGTTATATCACTAGCTGTTTCAGGGTTCCAGCTTGGAATAGATATCTTTTGACCTGTTTCATCAACAGCAACCATAATCACAATACAGTGTGTGGTTAGACGGCGGTTTAGCGATTTTGGATCACACGCATTGACTTCAAGAGCAATGTGCATTGAAGAATTTCCAGTGTAGATAACCTTAGCTTCAACCTCAACCAAGGAGCCAACATGAATAGGAGCAACAAACCGAATACCTCCGGCATAAGCGGTGACACAATAGCGGCCGCTCCATCCAGCTGCACAAGCATATGCCGCTAAATCTATCCATTTCATCACAGCACCTCCATGTACCTTGCCGCCAAAATTTACATCCTGAGGCTCGGCTAAAAATCGTAACGTGATGTCTCTTTGAGGTTTGTTCATTATTATTCCTTGGTCTGATCATGCAGGTTTCAATACGTTGGTGTGTTCAGTACTTATTGATTTAGCTTTACAATGCCTTAACATACGCTACTTTTATTTTTATAACATCACGTTAGCTGCAATATCTTAATAAATACAATGGTTAGATAAGTCACGGCTCTATTATCACTATTTTATGCAAGGGTAAGCGCAACAATATTTTGCACTTGATTAGTGCCGTCTTGTTATATGTGAATAGCAACCATGAGAGACTATTAAAACAATCATTTAATCAAATGAAATGATTATTTTAATTGGTAGTTATTCGGCGAGTTAGAGATTAAAATAAAAATTTTTTCATAAACGTTGGCTTTTTTATTTTTACTCAACAGTAAAGGATCATTGATTTTAATGAAAAGTGGATATATCACTATTGGTTTAACCAACCCTAAAAGTCCGACAAATGTAGGTGCTGTAATGCGTGCTGCCGGTTGTTATCAAGTCGATGGTGTGTTTTATACTGGCGAGCGTTATGCGCGGGCGGCCAAATTTAATACCGATACCAAAGATGTAAGCGAAACTATTCCTCTGACCGGTGTTAATTGTTTGCTTGATAGCATTGAAGAGGGGATTACAATAATTTGCGTTGATTTAATTGAAGGGGCTATACCGCTCCCTGAGTTTATTCACCCAGAGAAAGCCTGTTATATTTTTGGTCCAGAAGATGGCACAATATCTCAAAAAGTTATCGATTGTGCAGATGCGGTTGTTTATGTGCCTACGGTTGGTTGCATGAATTTAGCCGCGACGGTCAATGTCTTGCTTTATGACCGGCTGGCAAAATCAGATTATGTTATTGCCAGTGACGCATTAATTAGAAAAAGCCGAGACACCAATAATAAAGCAAAAGTTAAGCGTTAAGCTTTAAGCATTAGCCCTGAGCTTCAGTCTGGTCATCGTCACTATTAATGTCATTACCTTGTTCTTGCGCAATTTTCGCTCGTTCCGCTTTAGAAATATATTTTGGCTTATTACTGGTGTGCAATTTTGCATTGGTTTGTTTGATGCGTTTTTTTAATGATTGATTTATTTTCTTTTTTCTATTCATTGTTATTTCTATTTCATTTAGTTTGTGCTCAATATGAGCGTTAAGCATACCTCGGTTTTTTGTTATTATACTCAAGCCATTTAAAATAGCCATTTGAAAAATGCCTCCTTGTGTATGGTTGCCGTTAGCATTTGCTGTTATTATGCGCGCCATATAGCCCTGCAATCAAATAATGTAAATGAAGGATTTTACCTTGAGCCTAAATAACGCCACTGACTTTTCATCGTTAAACTTAAATGCTGATTTATTGAAAAATTTATCTTCGTTGGGTTATGAAAAAATGACACCTATTCAAGCAATGAGCTTACCTGACATTCTTGCGGGTAAAGATGTCATTGGGCAAGGGAAAACGGGCTCAGGTAAAACTGCCGCATTTGGTTTAGGCTTACTTGAAAAGCTTAAGGTTAAACGTTTTAGAATTCAGACACTCATCTTATGTCCAACACGAGAATTAGCAGATCAGGTCGCTAAAGAAATCAGAAAACTAGCACGGGCAATTCATAATATCAAAGTGCTAACACTATGTGGGGGTACACCTTTTGGCCCTCAAATCGGCTCTCTTGAACATGGTGCACACATTATTGTTGGTACTCCTGGGAGAGTGGAAGAGCATGTAATTAAGGGTACCTTAATATTAGACCATTTAGAAATGTTGATTTTAGACGAAGCTGATCGCATGTTAGAAATGGGTTTTCAAGCCGCCCTTGATAATATTGTTGAACGTTCACCCAAACAGCGTCAAACCTTATTATTCAGTGCCACTTTCCCCAAGCAAATTGAAACAATAGCCAAAAACATCATGGTGAACCCTGTTATGGCTAAAGTTGAGTCAACTCACGACGATAATACTATCAAACAACATTTTTATAAGGTTGAAGATGTGGAACAGCGTTTATTAGCGGTTAGGTTATTGCTGTTAGCTCACAACCCACAATCAACGGTTATATTTTGCAATACCAAAAAAGATGCACAGGAAGTTGCTGATCAATTACATGATTTTGGTTTTAGTGTGCTTGCGTTACATGGCGATTTAGAACAAAGGGATCGCGATCAAACCTTAATTCGTTTTGCTAATAAAAGTGTTGCCGTTTTAGTCGCTACTGATGTTGCCTCACGAGGCTTAGATATTGACGAATTAGACGCGGTTATTAATTATCACATTGCCCGTGATAGTGAAATTCACGTTCACCGCATTGGTCGTACCGGACGAGCAGGTAGTAAAGGTATCGCTTGTTCTTTATACAGCGATAAAGAAAGTTATAAAGTGGGTTTACTTGAAGATTACCTTGATCAAGTAATTGATGGTGAAGCTCTACCTGATTTAAGTGTCTTAAATCAACCGCCAACGCAAGGTAAAATGGCGACGTTACAAATTGATGGTGGCAAAAAACAGAAAATAAGACCAGGTGATATACTGGGGGCGCTAACCGGTGAAAATGGAATTAAAGGTGAACAAGTAGGGAAGATTAGTGTCCTTGATAATTGGGCCTATGTGGCTGTTGAAAAAAGTGTGTTAACACTGGCTTTAACAAAATTAGAAAAAGGTAAATTAAAAGGTCGTTCGTTCAGGGTAAGACATCTTAGATCGTAAAATGATTATTAACCTATATACTGATAGTTATGTCGTTAATTGACACTTATCAACAGTTGCTTGATAGCGGAAAATTGGATCAAGACGCTGCTCAATTATCTGCCTTATATGCACTTGACGACTTAACACAGCGGTTAAAAAAAAAGCAAGAACAACAAAACTCACTGCGCTATAAAATTGTTCATTTATATAAAAAAAGAGCCCCTATTCACGGGCTTTATTTTTATGGTCGCGTCGGTCGTGGTAAAACCATGTTGATGAATTTGTTCTATCAGCAGTTACCCATCAAGAAAAAAATAAGAATTCACTTTCATCGATTTATGGAAAGTGTACATCAAGCGCTAAACGAGCTTTCTAATAATTTTTCCCTCAATCATTTACCCCCAGCAAACCCTCTGATTCATATTGCTAAAACTTGGGCAAAACAAGTGGATGTTCTTTGTTTTGATGAGTTTTTTGTTTCTGACATTGGGGATGCCATGCTCATAGCGGGTTTACTTGATGCGCTGTTTAAAGAAGGCGTGATCTTAATTGCGACATCTAACTGTAAACCAGAACAATTGTATCGTAATGGTTTACAGCGGATCCGCTTTATACCAACAATAGCCTTAATCAACCAGCATTGTCAGGTAATTTCTATCGATGGCGAAGCTGATCACCGATTATTGATTATTGACAAAAAACGGCCGAGGTCAACAAGTCATAAGACTCAAACACCTTATCGTTACTATGTTTTTCCTTATCAATTATTTCCTTCTTTTTTAGATAATATCTTTTTAAGCCAGTTTACTCATCAGTTAGTTGCAGGCACTTTAACCGTCAACAATCGTGATGTTAGCTATTTGGCGAAAACCGACCATGCCATCTATTTTGATTTTTATGCCTTGTGCGCTGGCCCTAGGAGTCAACGAGATTACATTGACCTGGCAAATCAGTTTACAACTATTTTTATTCGCTATGTACCACAATTTAATGGTGAATTAGTGCCTGCTGTATTTTCTGGTATCGAAGACAGTTATCAGCGCAGTGGTGTATTAATGGGCAATTTAATGCATTTAGATGATGAAGCGCGGCGGTTTATTGCCCTTGTCGATGAATTTTATGATCAGCATGTACAGTTAATTATTAGCGCTGAAGTTGATATTAATCAACTTTATAAAGGGCAACAGCTCAGGGATGAATTTGCCCGTTGTCAATCTAGATTATTTGAAATGCAAAGCATTCACTATTAAATTCAGCCGACTATCATCAGATTATTTTATTTGTTTTTATCGTTTGTTGAGCAGTAATAACTGATATGAAGCTTTCATTGCGCTAATATTTTACTTTATAGGCAATACCACTACATTGTAGTGGTATTGCCTATAAAGTTCTGTCACCTTCTGATAGGCTTGTAATTATTGGTTTTATATTACTGATGAATAAGGATAATTGTAATTATTAACTGTGGCATCACTTTTGTAATGTAATAAGCAAACCATATAAAACATTACTTAATTAAATGAGGATTCACAGATGAAAAATATACTCACCTGTTCACTATTATTATTAGCCACTAACTTAACATCAACGAATGTTTTCGCCCATGACACATGCAATATAAAGCTTGAGTCGGGTATAAAAATAACAAACCAACATATTGAATTTTTAGATGATGAAAAAAATAGTCTGTATAAAATCATTGATGATCAAATATTAGTGATTGATGGCCAACCAATAGCCTTGAACGATAATCAACAATCTATTATTACTCAATATTCAACGAATATTCGGGCGGTGGTTCCTCAAGTTAAAGATATTGCATTAGACGCCATAGAATTAGCATCAGAGGGTATTAACCTAGCCTTTAATGAATTACTCGGTGAGGGTAATGATGTGGGCGCCGAAGTGACTGGCGAATTAGCGATTATACAGGAGCAACTTACATCTCACTTTGCATCGAATAAAGGTATTTACATTGATAACAATGGTATTGATAGAAATGGGGTTGATGGTGATGAGATCTTGGGAGAAGATTTTCAAGAGCGTATCAGTGGCGTTGTTGAAAAAATCATTAAAAATTCGATGGGCAGTTTACTCATTGCAGTTGGCCAACAAATACTATATTCAGCGGGTGACATGGACGCATTTGAAACACGTATGGAAGACTTTAGTGAGCACATAGCCGATGAAATGCAAAGACGTTCACAAGCGTTTGAAGCGCGTGGTCAGTTAATTTGTACTGCTGTTGTAGACATTGATACCTTAGAAACTAATTTACAATCAAGTATTTCAGCGCTAAAAACTATTAATGTAATTAGTACCAATCACATTTAATTATCAATTATCAATTATCAATAATATATATTATTTTAGTCAGTAGAAAAGGCGACAGTATCAAGCTTGTGAATAATCAAATATTGCACAAGCTTATTACTGTTCATCGTTATATCTCATTGAAATAAACCGGTAGTGCCATTATTGACAAATGATCTCTATTACCGCTTCTATATATTTAAAATAAGGTTGCAATAAGTTAATGGTTTATACTGATAAAGGTATATATACTGTTAGTCATACTTAGTAATAAGGTTTTGCTTATTTACTTCTTAACGAGCAAAAAGGGCCATATGGAAAATTCAAAATCAATCGAGACCTCTTCAAAATCAAGTTCCTGGTTGTTAATTAGTGGCATCATAGGGCTTGTTTTTATAGCCTTTATTTGGGTTTATCTTATTGATAAAAAAGAGGTAGTAGCTGTAGTTGAACATAAAGTTGCTGAAACGCTTACCGAAACCAAACCAATACTCCCAGAACAAGTGATACCTGAAATAGAGGTTGATGAAACGGTTTTCGAAGAACCACCTGTTGTAGAGGTAATCGAACAAGCCTACCTACCTTCTTTAGATGACAGTGATGCTTGGTTAAAAGAAAAACTGCCTTCGTTGACTTGGCGAAACGAGTTATTAAAATTGGTTATTGATGATGGCATGATTCGGCGTTTTGTTGTTTTTACCGATAATTTTTCACAGGGTATTGTAGCTTACAATCATAGTCCTTTAGTTTCACCAAGTTCAAGCTTCTCTGCAATAGAAACGCAACTTTTTGACGATGAAAATCAGCAAGAATGGTTATGGGACACCAACTCAGAAAACCGTTTTAGTTTGTACATTGATTTACTAAAATCAATGGACAGTCAAAAATTAATCGCTATATACTTAGATATTAAACCACTGTTCGATAAGGCTTTTGCCGAATTAGGTTACCCCGATAATGACTTCACTGAAACGTTACAACGGGCTATTACCCGTATATTAGATGCTCAATTACCTAAATCACCTTTAAAAATTATTAGGCCAAGTGTCATGTATAAGTACAAAGATGCTGAAATTGAAGCTTTAGATGATGTTGATAAGCTGCTGTTACGTTTAGGCAAAGAAAATGTATTAATTATTAAGTCGGCGTTACTTGAATTCAGTGAAAAATTAAGCCAAGAAACGGTATTACAAGAATAAAAACAGGTCACTGCACCTAACATCTAGTTTGCCGTAAAACAAAAAAATGTCATATAGAATGCTGGGCTTGAGCATTTTGATATACCGTTTATAAAGTTTTGGCGAACTACCAGCAAATAATAATTTTGTTATTATTTGCCGCGACCATTAATTTTACTGCCGATTTTGTCTTTTTTAATGAAGTTTGGCTAATGTTTGTGTAAAAAATCTGCAAGCTGTTTAAATTTTTAAACAAGTACTTGCATCTAGCGTATTGATTAGCGATAATCCGCGCCGTTACTATTATTTGGCTAGTTGATAATAGTGCAATACAAGTTCAATGGTGACCCTTTTGGTCCCCTCGCAATGATACTTTGTGAACTCGGCCAGGTCCGGAAGGAAGCAACCGTAGCAGACGACTCATGTGCCGGGGTGTGGCTATTTGGGTTGCCACCATTTTACTTGCTCCACTCTACAAGCAATATTCTCTAAGCATTCCAACTCGGTTCCATCTAAAAAGTATTACAATAAGTGTTACAACTCAAGCAGAACTTGCTGATTAATTTCTAGCATCCAAGTAAGCCCAAGTAAGCCCAAGTAACTTAATTCAACAGGTTATTAAATTGCATATGGAAGCCAAAGGGACATGGGGGTAACAACATTACCGTTAGCCAGCCTCAGGTATAACTTACTATATCAGTCAACAACATAGCCCTATGTTCCTGTGTATTATTATGTGCTCAGAGTCCTTGAGTGATCCATGGTGTTCATAGCTATAAGCAGCATAGCTATAAACAAATAGTGCCATTGTATTGCTGTGGGTTAACAGTGGGACTAGTGATCTCTTGGTTTACCTTAGGGTTAGTTGGGATGCCCTAAGTTGACAAATTGACAAGTTCACATGGGTTTTACTTAGTCAACGTGTTGGTATTGCTCGTGCGTTAGCGATGAACCCAAGATTACTCATTGCCGATTAATTACTTCAGCACTTGACGTAACTATTCAAGCCCAGATAATAAAGCTGTTGGTTGAATTCAAACATAAGAGAGGGCTAACCATCATTTTTATTTCACATGACCTTAATTTAGTCCACGCTTTTTGTGATAATGCCTGTATATTTAAGTCTGGTAAACTTATTGAAACCGGTACGGTAGTAAACGTCATGACTAACCCACAAACTGAATATTCTAGCCAGTTAATCGCAGCAGTTCCCAGGATTAATATTGAGTGATTACCGATTTCAGGTCATCGCAAACGGTTTGATAATATTTGAATAATATTTGAAAAATAATAAATAGTAATGAATAACTAGATTGCTTAACTGAATATTTGGTGAGGCAAGAACAGTAGAAACTATCGCCAAGGTATTTGAACCGTGCCATTAATATCAGTTGTTTTGGCCCGAGGTTTACAGGTGAAAAGATAAAACCTTAAGCCAGTAAATGGCTTAAGGTTTATTTTTTAGCAGTTAAAACGCGTATTTAGCTCTTAAATACCAAGAACCACCTTCATAGTTGGCAGGGGTTCTGCGAGGGTACTGAAGACCTACACTTAAACGGTTAGCATTGCCATCGCCAATTTCGTCGACATACTCGTCAAATATGTTTGAGGCACCCACTGTCAGAGTTAGATCTTCTGATGCGAAATAATTCAATTCCATATCAAAAAACACAACCGAGTCAACTAGCGCAGATGGAGATGAAGCAGCATTGATGGTTCCACGTTCATCATAATGCTCACCATAAAAGTTGGCTCGCAACATTATTTGGTAGTCATCAGCAAAATCAGTCACTGCAGTTGCTACAAAACGATTTTCAGGATAGTTATTTTCGATATCTTCAACAGAGTCGTCGCTGACCGGTTGAATACCATTAACAAAAGACTGGCCAACCACGTCAATAGTGTTGTGGTTATAGGCAAAAGTAAACTTAGTTTCTAATGCTGTATTCCAATCAACAGCTGTGGTGTATACCACATCAAGACCTTGATGTTCTACATCCAGTGCATTGGTGAAAAACGACACTGTACCACCTGTGTCAGCTGGAATATTACCTGTGCGGTAAATACGGTCATCGACTTTAGTGTTGTAAAAATCAACCGACAAGTTTCCTTTGTCAAAACCACTGTAAGTAAAGCCTAAACTAAGACTAAGCGACTCTTCTTCTTTGAGTTCTTTTGCACCATTTGCTATCGCTAGCGGATTGCTTGCACTAACTAGGCCTTCTTCAATTTGCGCGCCAGTTGTGCCATCAAAAGTAGTAATGATAGACGTTATATTGGCTTGACCTGGTGTAGGTGCATGGAAACCTGTAGAAATCGCGCCACGGATCACAAAATCATCAGACACATTATAACGACTGGCTAATTTGCTGTTTACTGTACCGCCAAAATCTGAAAAATCTTCATATCTTAGTGCGGCCTGTAACAATAAATCGTCTGATACATCATATTCAACATCGGCATATATAGCGACGTTGTCGCGACTAAATTCACCAGCGTCTGCTGGGGTTACCGACGTCATACCACTTGGGCCTGCACCAATTAAAGAGGCCGCTTCACCAGACAAGGTAGTGAAAGTTTCTTCACGCCATTCTGCACCAAAACCTAGGTACATATCATCAGTTAAGGGCATAGAAAAGTCAGCATTGAGATTAATTTCTTCTTGCTCGTAACCACCCATATCAAAATCTCTTTGACCTAGGACTCCGTCGACTGTTAACCCGGAGTTGACTGTATTATTTAAGAAATAAGCCAGTTCGTTTTTACCCATACCAGCGCTCAAGTTATAGGTAAAATCTGAGTTAGTTTGACCTTTAATTCCTGCCACAATGTTGAGGTCTGTTTGTGCCCCATCAAGGTAGGGCGTGTATCCAGCGGGTAGACTGGTAACACCTTCCAAGGTACTGTGTGACGGATTTCGATAGAAAAAGCGATAGCGACCATCGGTGTCTGCATAACCACCGTGCATGTATAACTCAGCAGTCTCGTTTATATCATAACCTGAATTAAAGGCGACACGTGTCCCCGTAGTTTCTGGACGGCCCCAAGATTGTACACAAGGTGTATCGCCAAAAGGAGAATCTGCACCTACACCTTGTACCCCATCATCGATGAGTTGTTGACCGTCTGCACGTTGTATACCTCGTGAAAGAGCTTCATTATCATTGGTCTCAAAACTGATATTAAAAAAGCCATCGCTACCTAAGGCAAAACCTGCGTTTGCACCTACTATCCAGCTTTGCTCTCCTTCATAAAACTCACCATACTGAGCCACAACACTGCCACCTTCACTGGCGTCTTTAAGTTGGAAGTTCATTACCCCAGCTATGGCATCTGAGCCGTATTGTGCGGCAGCGCCGTCACGTAAAACCTCAACATTTTTAAGCGCAATACTTGGGATCATACCAATATCAACACCATGTGCGCCATTACCAGCTGCGGGTGCGAAAAATTGTACTAAAGAAGAACGGTGACGACGTTTACCGTTGACTAGAATAAGGGTTTGATCTGGTGCCATGCCTCGTAATGAAGTGGGACGGATAAAAGCACTACCGTCTCCTGTTGCTGGCGTTGCTGTGAAAGAGGGGACTAAGGCCTTGAGGTTATCGGTGATGTCGGCGGTATTGCCGTTTGCCGTGAACTCTTCTCCAGAAAATATGTCTATTGCCACTGGTGAGTCAGTGACGGTTCTTGGCGCCCCACGTGTCCCTAAGACAGAAATAACTTCAACTTGCTCTTCTTTAACTTGCTGTGAGACTTCTTCCGCCAAGGCAGTGTCTACTACTGCTACTCCTGAAAGTAGAAGGGCTATTGTAGTAGCTAAAATACTTTTTTTTGTTTTCATGTTTTTTTGTCCGTTATTATAGTTAATATAGTTATTATGATGATTATATCGTGATGAAGATTGCCGTTGGCTAGTCATTACCACGTCCTTTTTTACATTGGTTGCCAAACAACCCCGGATGAAACAACAATTTAGCTATTGCTTTATCCAACGTATATTGACCATTAACTGCATTCCCTGACGCTTTTCAACGAAATCGTAGGGGAACAATACCCGTTTTTAATATGGTTTGACCATTTATTTAGCGACTTGGCTAACGACTGTTGTGGTGTGTTGAACGAATAACTCTTTTGTTCGCTCGCCATACTAACCGCAGAAAAGTCAATAAACCAACACAATAAACACCACAATAAAACGCTGCCTTTAAGTACTTAAAAGTCGTTAAATAAAAACTTTTTACGGCACTCAAAGTGACAGAACTGACGAACAACTAAAACTCGTTCCCCGCCTATAAATTTTCATCTATTCGTTTGAGTTATTTTACATGTAATTGTACATGGTTGTTATATATTTGGATGATTTTAATACCAAAACCTGACGTCAACATATCAGATATTCAAGATAATAAAGCATAATTGGTGCTAATGATATAACCGCAGAACATGAAAAATTCTCAGCTGTATAAAAAAATACAACTAGCACCAGAAGAAATATATTTGAGACCGTTAATTTCCTCTAAAAAAGTAATTAAAGCCTTTTGCCGAAATAGGCTAAGACCACAGCCGACAATAATTAGTGCGAAAATACAAAGAATGCTCAATGTACCGACATTAAGGATAGCGCCATCGCCACTATTTGTGTTGTTAAAGTAGTTTGGTTATAACAATCACCAGGCCTATAAAGGCAACTTAATAAGCGTTAATTAAAAGTGATGATGATTCATTGGATTAACATTTTTTTGTTCTTAAAACTTATTTGATAGATGAAAATAAACTAATAACCGCTTGAGTTTTTATACAGTACACCATCAAAATAGCCCTTTTGAGTGAAATAAGGCTTTAATCCTTATTTCACTCACCTACCAGTGTGTCAATTTGTTGTTAACCAATTGATTGAATAAATAAAAGCGTGTATTGTTAATTTTTTGTAAATAAATAAAAGAAGGAAAAAGCCCGTGTTTAAATATTGGTTTTGCCAAACAAATAAGCTGTTATAAGCTAAGTCAAGCTGTAGAGTATGTATCAAGGAAAAAGAATGGAGACTAAGAATATCTTGCAAAGGTATATGGATTTACCAAAGTTTATGTATTTATTACAAAGAAAAGTATTATTTCTACCTAAAATGTCAGTTTTTGATGACCAATTGGAGGGAGGACTTACAGCAAAAGATTACCTATCAACATCAAATGATGCGGCAATTTTTGATAACGCTATCAATGGTTTTTGGTCGCCGGCCAGTGAAACAGTTGATGAACGGTTAATACGACTTGAAAAAGCCAAATCAACTCACATTGAAATACGACAACGTGAATTTAAAACCCCTTTTGGGACTTATAAATGTGAAGATATTGATAAGGTTTTTCCTCGCTGTAGAGAATGGCTTTATGTTAGTTGTTGGCACAAATCTATGTACGAATGTTCTGCTATGTGGTCGTTGTATGGAGGTGACAATAATTCAGTTTGTATCTTTACTACTGAAGAGAAGCTGAAAAGTTTAATTCAAATCCCAGAAAATATTGATAGAATAAATTTGTACGACATTAAGTATATTGATCATAAAAAGGCAAGCTTAAGTGATGAATGTCTCGCCCCTTTTTTAGTTAAATCATTACCATTTAGTTTCGAAAAAGAAACACGTTTGATAGCTTATGATTCTAAAGTTAATTTAAACTCTGCAGTTAAAAATAATATCAATGGGATTGAGATTCCAATTGGCTCATTGGCACAATTAATTGATAAAGTTGTTATATCTCCTAATGCTGATGCTTGGTTTACTGGTTCAGTTAAACAACTTTGTAAAGAAAAGGGGCTAAAAACAATTGTTGATTCAACATTACGTACCGAGCGTATTAATAGTTTTTATGGTGCTCTACAACAGCTCCAAGAAAATAGCTTATAAGAAAAACAACTAGGACACTTAAGTTGGCTACGTTCCACTTCGCTACACATTTTAGCAAACAATTATCAGCCCCTTAAATGGGCGTTGAGGCTGTAGAATAACTAATCCAGTCAAAACCACTAAGATTTTGTGCTCCTGTATCAAATTGTAGACGATTAACTCGATATAGGTAATGCATTTGCTACCCCTACTTTAGGGGGATTTATAAAAAACGACTTATTCTACAGGCTCGTTATAGCTAAGGAAATACATGGACGATAAAGTTATTTATGAGTACCCAACAACCTTAAATTCAATTGTTGATAGGACTCAAAAGCTTGGCTTTGATATGGCATCAGAGCCAAAAACGGGAGCACTTCTAAAAGCGCTAGCGGCTTCAAAGCCTCACGGTAATTTTTTAGAGATTGGTACTGGTACTGGTTTATCTGCAGCTTGGATATTAAAAGGTATGGATAATCAGTCAACTCTTGTTAGCGTTGATAATGATGATAAAGCACAGCACGTTGCACTTGAACACCTTGGTGAGGATTCTCGTCTCAAGATTATTTGCGCAGACGGTGGGGAATGGTTAGAGCAAAATCAAGATGAATGCTACGACTTTATTTTTGCGGATGCTTGGCCAGGCAAATTTTCACACCTTAAGCTTGCACTAAATATTTTAAGTAAAGGAGGTGTATATATTATTGATGATCTCCTTCCACAAGCTAATTGGCCTGAGGGACATGCAGCCAGAATACCTGAGCTCATTAGTGAAATTGAGAATATGGCCGACTTTACCTCGGTACGTATGGAGTGGGCATCGGGCTTAATGTTGGTGGTTAAGAATTAGTTAGCTCTAACACATTAGGACATGCTTTGTTGATTAAATCACACCTCTTTACTGTAAATAAAAGGGATCAGAGCCTGAGGGATCTCCACGAATTTCAAAACTTAAATACTTGCTTGTGGTGCAGCGATTAATGAATTCATTTCATCCATCGCTGCTTTCCAGTGCTTTTTTAACAGTTTAAGCTGTTTATCTTTATATGCTCGTAGTCCAATAAATTGGTTAGATAACACATTACGGTTTTTAATGGAGTTGGCCTGATAACGTCGATGTTTTCCAGCCGCTTTTACCGCTAAACCGAGTAAGAATAATAAGTATTGTGCAACCAATGCTATGAGAAGTAATACCTGTAGTCGTGGGAAATTTCTAGAGCCACATCTATTCATTTTCAGCCCTGTTTTCAAATCTCGAAAGCTTTCCTCAATCTGCATTCGCGTGGCATATATTTTACAACTTTTTTTGATAAATACTGTGTTTTATTCAAAGAGGTTGCCAGTAACCATGGCTCTTTTTCACGTTCAGCACCGGCTCTAAATTTCTTGCTTTTTCTGGCTCGCTCTCCTGTCGCTGTCTTATCTTTTCGTCCTTTAGCTTTACGCCATACGACGATCATTCTCTATTCAAAAGACTGCTTCATATCTGGTTGGTATTGCCCTCAATCTTTAGGCTGTAATCTACCTAGTTGATAAAGTGACTTGACTGGAAGCCATGTAGTATCTCGTTTCTTCTTATCAAACGTTTTATTTCTTACTCTGCCAACAAAGACCCAGCCAAGTGACCTACCAGCGTGAACCAAGGGATCCTAAAGCCTGCATCAGTGACAATAACTGGTTTGACATTTTTAGGTAATATCGCCTTTAATTTTTGCCTAAATAACCGATGGGTTTTAGGCTTCTCTTTAAGGTTCAATGGGTGAATTTCTTCATAAAGCGTTAATGAACGCCCTTGGGTGGCAATCGATGCACGAGTGAGAAAATGTTGCTTACGAGTATCCATGTCTGACCAATCAACATGAATAATAGGCTGTTTATTTCGACCAACAATAGCAGCACACATCCGACTATAAATGAGG
>JAWUYA010000019.1:0-50349 GCA_034111045.1 Colwellia sp.
TGATATATCCATTAGTATTGGTGTTAGTACTGTTGAAGGAATAAAGGCGATTAGCATCGATGTTACTTTAGAAAACTTATTAAAATAGGCTGATTTAATGTTGTTAAAAGCAAAAAATCAAGGTCGAAATAAGGTCTGTGGTTAATGCGGTTATTCATCATTATTTTGTTAATTGTATTTTCGGTCTCTTCATTGATCGATAACACGGTTGCCTTTGAATTATCAAATGAGTTATCGAATGAATTGTCGAATAAATTGTCGAGTGAATTACCTAATAAATCGGATACAGAAAAACCAGCAGCAGCTCTCATTGAACGCTCAGAAGAGCTTGTTATAGACCCAAGACTCATTTTTTTAATGCAATTGAGTGAAAAAAGCCCTGATGCTATCACTGATCAACTTGCCTCACTTCAAGCTGAGCATGAGCCTTTAAATGGCGTAGCGCAGTATTTGTTTTTATCATTAAAAGCTATTGTGGCAAGCCGTAATGGGGAATTTAAGCAAGCGGTAGAGTTACTTAAAGAAGCGCAAAAATTTACAAACGCTATCAACAAAAATAAATCCAACAATCCAAAATTGAATAAACTAATATTAACCCATAACCATATACTGCTGGCTAATAGTTATGTGGCGCTAAAAGACTTTAATAATGCTTATTTGGTCAAAAAATCATACTACGATTATAGCCAAAACTTCACTCAGGATGAGCATAATAAACATGTTGAGTTGATTAATGAAAAATATAAAACAAAGCATAAGTTACATTATAATGAATTGTTAGAAAGTCAAAATAAATTAAAAAAATTAGCCTTAGCCGATGCAAATGCTAAAAATAAAACGCAACAAATTAATGGCCTATTAATTATTTCCACCATAGCCGTATTTTTGTTGCTCTATTTTCTACAGTTAAAGGTGAGGAAAAAGCTTGTTTTACTTGCCACAACCGATGGTTTGACTAAGTTAGCTAATAGAAGGTCTTTATTTGAATATGGGCAGAAATTAATAGCTACTCTGGATGAAATTGAACCAAAATTGAGTCTGTTAGTTGTTGATGTTGATCATTTTAAAAAAATAAATAATCAATATGGACACAATATTGGTGACCAGGTGCTGAAAAAAATTGCAATCGTTGGTAATGAAGTTATTCGCTCTAGAGATGTGTTTGCTCGTTTAAGGGGGAACGAATTTGTTGCCATTTTACCTGATGTAAATTCAGATGAAGCCAAAGCGATTGCCGAGCACTTAAAAGAGAAAATAGGTGAATTTAACTTTAGTGTTTTCGGTATCAAAGAATCGCTTAGTGTTAGCATAGGTATATCGAGTGTTTCACCAAAACCAATAGAATTTGAGCACTTATTACATGCTGCAGACTTAGCAATGTACCATGCTAAATCTTTAGGTCGGGGGCAAGTAGCTATTTATCAAACCTTTATGAATTCTTCAGAGCGTTGAATCATTCGAACGACAAAGTAATGACTTCTTCGGTTAGTCCTTTATTTTTTTGCTATATTTTTACTGATAACACCAGACAAGTATTTTCCCCTTGACGATAATCGTATAAGCTAGAGATAAGTATCGTTGTTAACTTGCTTACTATTGGGCAATATAATTAAAACCATAATAAAAATAGTATTACTTCACTAGGAAAATCATTTCATGTCTGATGTGCTCGAATTTAGTCTTGACGGTATAGAACAAAAGCCTCTGCGACAATTCACTGAAGAAGCTTATTTAAACTATTCAATGTACGTGATAATGGATCGAGCCTTGCCCCATATTGGCGATGGGTTAAAACCTGTCCAACGACGAATAGTTTATGCCATGTCTGAGCTAGGTTTATCAGCAACGGCAAAATATAAAAAGTCGGCGCGAACTGTTGGTGATGTGTTGGGTAAGTTTCATCCGCATGGTGACTCCGCATGCTATGAAGCTATGGTATTGATGGCTCAGCCGTTTTCATACCGTTATCCGTTAGTTGACGGACAAGGTAACTGGGGTGCACCTGATGATCCTAAATCATTTGCTGCTATGCGTTATACCGAGTCTCGACTGTCTAAATTTAGTGAAGTGTTATTAGCCGAATTAGGCCAAGGTACGGTTGACTGGAGTCCTAATTTCGATGGCACCATGAATGAGCCTAAAACGTTACCTGCGCGTTTACCCCATATTTTACTTAATGGTATCACCGGTATTGCTGTTGGTATGGCGACTGATATTCCACCACATAATGTCAGAGAAGTTGCGCAAGCTTGTGTGCACTTAATTGAACAACCTAAAGCTGAACTTGTTGACTTACTGGACTTTGTTAAAGGCCCCGACTACCCGACAGATGCCGAGATCATTACACCCAAAGCGGACATTGAAAAAATTTATCAAAGCGGACGTGGCAGCATAAAAATGCGTGCTGTTTATGATGTTGAGCACGGTGAAGTGGTGATTACTTCTTTACCCCATCAGGCCGCGGGAGGGAAAATTCTTGAGCAAATCGCTAACCAAATGCAAGCGAAAAAACTCCCCATGGTTGTTGATTTACGTGATGAGTCTGATCATGAAAATCCAACACGTTTGGTGGTGGTGCCAAGATCTAACCGTGTTGATATAGAGCAATTAATGCAGCACCTGTTTGCCACTACCGATCTTGAAAAAAGTTATCGTGTTAACTTAAACATGATTGGTTTAGATAATCGTCCCGCGGTAAAAAACCTCAAAGGCATTCTACTTGAATGGTTAGAATATCGCCGCGAAACTGTGCGTCGACGCTTACAATATCGTTTGGATAAAGTATTAGCGCGTTTACATATTTTAGATGGCTTATTAATTGCCTATTTGAATATTGATGAGATTATCGAGATTATTCGTAATTACGATAAACCTAAAGTTGAGCTGATATCGCGGTTTGACCTTTCCTCTACTCAAGCTGAATCAATTCTAGAAATAAAATTACGTCAATTAGCCAAGCTAGAAGAAATAAAGATCCGTGCTGAACAAGACGAACTGAATATCGAAAGAGAGTACTTAGAAAAACTGCTTAGTTCAAAAGTGCGAATGAATACACTTATGAAAAAAGAAATTTTAGAAGCGGCACACACCTATGGTGATGAACGCCGGTCGGTCATTATTGAGCGAGAAGAAGCTAAAGCACTGTCAGAAAAAGATTTAGTACCCAGCGAAGCGGTAACTGTGGTTGTTTCTGACAAAGGCTGGGCTCGTTGCGCCAAAGGCCACGATGTTGAACCTAGTTCGTTGAGTTATAAAGCTGGTGATCAATTTTTGTGTGCTGCCAAAGGTCGCAGTAATCGCCCTGTGGTCTTTATAGACTCATCGGGGCGAGCATATACTACCGATGCGCATACTTTGCCAACAGCGCGGAGTCAGGGGGAGCCATTAACGGGTCGCTTTAATTTATCCCAAGGCGATATTTTTACTACTGTGTTAATGGCCGATGATGACAATAAATATATCTTATCTAGTGATGCCGGTTATGGTTTTATTGGTAGCTTTGCCGATATGCTCAGTCGAAATAAAAATGGTAAAGCACTCATCAGTTTACCCCAAGCTTCAAAGGTCATGACACCACAAAAAATTAATAATATTGAGACTCAGCTTTGCTTGGCAATCACCACCGAAGGACGAATGTTAGTTTTTCCATTGGCTGACTTACCGGTATTGAGTAAAGGCAAAGGTAACAAGATCATAAATATTCCATCCGCAAAATCAAAAGCCAGAGAAGAATATCTGAGCTTGGTTAATGTGATTTCACCAACGGATGCCATTACCTTACACGCAGGTAAGCGTAAGTTAACCTTAAAACCGAGTGATATTGAACATTATTGTGGCGAAAGAGGCCGTAGGGGAAATAAATTGCCTCGCGGTTTACAGCGTGTTGACCGTATTGAAATCGAGCAAGTCATTACCAATACTCCTATGGTTGAGCCAGAGTAGCGTGAGCTTTTCTTAATAAGGAAACTCGCTTAGGCTACCTTGCTCTTTCGTTTATAGCCTCTAGTTGAATCGCTATTCAACTAGAGGCTAGTTTGATAAATAGTTTGATAAATAGTTTGATAAGTAGTGAATACTCAATAGTGAATGAGAAGCTTGGGACAATATCGACAATATCGACAATAAAGCAATCGAGCTATGTTAATACCCCTCTATATTTTAATACTACTATGGCTTTAACATTTATTGTCGCCAAAGGTGATGAAAAGCCATTCCCATATTAATCAAAGCCGCCGATATTAATGACAGCGGTATATTTGATCTGCAATTTGTCCAAACTTATTTAAATTTAGAAAGGTGGCAGCTAGCAATTACTGCTGCGGATAAAACCTTATTAAGGCAGAGAGTGCAAAACGATAATAGCCAAACCGCTACTATGTTTTTAGTGAAGGGGATGGCGAGCTTTAATTTAAAAAAATATGAGTCAGCTAAACTCGCCCTTACCCAGGCTCAAAAATACAGTCAAGTGAAGAAAACAACTCAACAAAGATTTCTTTATGTTGAGAGAGAGCAAGGACAGGCAGCACGATTAGCGATGCGAAGCAAAATCAACTGCTAATATGGTCAATTGAATTACACTGAAAAAAGCCATTAACACCTTATGTATTACCTTAGATTTTAAACTAGGAATGATTTGGGATAGGGTCTCTCTATTAAATTTGGTGCAACACAGGCTAACTCAGTTCTGATTGTTGATTATAATAAATGGACTTTATCCCAGAGGCCACTTATGCTGACCTCCGTTATTGTGATGAGTGATTTAATTGAACATTGAATTACATACCCCATCGCCTTTTTATAGAGAGGATTAATTTTAATGGATTTTTTTGTTTGGAATGCTGATCCTGTATTAGCGTCGTTAGGTCCGATAACCGTTCATTGGTACGGCGCCTTATTTGCGCTCGCAATTATTTCCGGGTTACAGATGTTAAAATATTGTTATATAAAAGAAAAGGTAGCAACTGAGTCTTTAGATGACTTATTGATGTATGCCGTTGTTGGCATTGTAGTAGGGGCTCGGCTGGGCCATTGTTTTTTTTACGACCCAAGCTATTATTTTAGTCATCCTTTAAAAATACTGGCTATTTGGGAAGGGGGGTTAGCCAGTCATGGTGGCGGTTTAGGCGTTATTCTTGCGGCATACTTTTATCAAAAAAAATACAATATGTCGCTTATTTGGTTACTTGACCGATTAGCAATATCAACAGCCTTGTTTGGTTTTTTTGTGCGTATGGGAAATTTTATAAATTCAGAAATTATTGGTATTCCTAGTAATGTGCCTTGGGCTATTGTTTTTTCTCGTATTGATAACTTGCCTAGACATCCTGCGCAGCTTTATGAGGCGTTAGCCTATTTAACTCTCTTTGCCTTATTGTTTTGCGCGTATCGCTTTAGCAAAATCAAACATTACTCCGGTGCACTTTTAGGCTCATTTTTAGTCTTGGTTTTTACGGCAAGGTTTTTCATTGAAACTGTTAAAATTAAGCAAGCCGCTTATAGTAGCGATTTAATTTTATCTACCGGGCAGCTATTGAGCATCCCCTTTTTTGTTGTTGGTATAGTTTTGATTTTTCGGGCGTTTAGCTTGAGTAATTTGTCAGTCGACAAGTAAATTTTAGGCATCGATGGCAACAACCACCGTTCAGTAAATAGTGAACAATGTATTGTTCACTATGTTCAATTAGCTCAAGAGCATTATTACCTGTGACCCAAAGCGATATTAACTAGCTGTTTGCTGAGTTAATTTGCACCTGACATTAAACTACTGTATTGTGCAGGCCCCAGCTAGACTGATGTATCAGCCTTTTATTTTTTCTGTGTTGATACAATCACTTTTACGGACAATTTGTCGTAAATATTCATTGTAACAAGTTATTAATCAGAGATTATTTTATGAGTTTTACCTCTTTAGGTTTATCAGCGCCGCTTCTTAAAGCGGTTAACGAAAAAGGTTACGAAAAACCGTCCCCTATTCAAGAGCAAGCTATTCCTGCGGTTATTGAAGGGCGAGATGTGATGGCGGCGGCGCAAACAGGAACAGGTAAAACAGCCGGTTTTACCCTGCCATTGCTTGATAGATTATCCAAAGGTAACCCAGCAAGAACCAATCAAGCGAGAGCATTAGTATTAACACCGACACGAGAATTAGCGGCTCAAATTTTAGCCAGTGTAGAAACCTACGGGAAATATACCAAGGTCAGTTCTGCAGTTGTCTATGGTGGTGTCAAAATAAACCCTCAGATGATGCGTTTACGCCAAGGTGTTGATATTTTAGTGGCAACACCTGGACGTTTATTAGATTTATATAATCAAAAAGCGATTAAATTTAACGAGCTTGAAGTACTGGTTTTGGATGAAGCCGATCGCATGTTAGACATGGGTTTTATTCGGGATATTAAAAAGATATTAGCGGTACTGCCTAAAAATCGCCAGAACTTACTTTTTTCGGCGACTTTTTCTAAAGAAATACGAGAGTTGGCTAAAGGTTTAGTGAATGACCCTGTCGAAATATCGGTGAGTCCTCGTAATACTACCGCCGAAAAAGTTACCCAGTGGATCACGGCAGTAGATAAAAAACGTAAACCTGCACTACTGACTTATTTAATAAAAGAGCATGATTGGCAGCAAGTGTTAGTCTTTACTAAAACTAAACATGGAGCCAATAAACTCACTAAACATTTAGAAGCGGAAGGTTTAAAGGCTGCGGCTATTCACGGTAATAAAAGCCAACCCGCCCGTACAAAAGCACTTGCGGCTTTTAAAGACGGTTCGGTACAAGTGTTAGTAGCAACCGATATTGCTGCCCGTGGTATTGATATTGATTTATTACCGCAAGTGGTGAATTATGAGTTACCCAATGTGCCAGAAGATTATGTCCATCGAATTGGTCGCACCGGACGAGCCGGCAGTAGTGGTCAAGCAGTTTCTTTAGTGTCTGAAGATGAGCATAAATTATTGTGTGATATTGAACGTTTAATTCAGCAACTAATTGAGCGCAAGCCTATCGCACAATTCGCACCTTTTAATGAATTACCGCCTTCACGCGCACTTAAGCCCATAAAAAATCAAAGAACGAAAAAACCTAAACTTGATAAAATAGAGCATAAAGACGGTCAACGCTCTGCTGAAAATTCACGGGGTCACCAGCCGGTGAGAAGAAGGTAAATTAATATAAACAACAGGTTGGTTTTTTTAAATCAATCTGTTTGCGTTATAAAGTAAAGTGACACCACAGTCTAACTGACGTTTAGATAGCCTAAGCCTTTCAAATGTTGTTCATCAAACGTATTGACTACATCACCAATAATGATAAGTGTTGGCGGAGTGATTTTGTTGTTAATGACTAGGTCTATTAATTCGTTTAGTGGGGCTCTAAAAACTTGTTGGTCTGGCTGTGAACCTTTACGAATTAATGCCGCCGGTGTTGTTGGACATCGTCCTGCATTTATTAACTGTTTGGTAATAATAGGTAAGCTTTTAACGCCCATATAAAAAACTACGGTTTGCTTTTTATCATTAAGGATGTGCCAAGGTAGGTCCAGTGCACCACATTCTTGCACGTGACCGGTAATAAATGTGCAGCTTTGTGACACTTGTCTATGAGTCAAAGGAATACCGACATAACTCGAACAAGCTGAAGCTGCGGTCATTCCAGGAACTATATGACAGGCAATATTATGGGCTAATAGAAATTGTGCTTCTTCACTCCCTCGACCAAAAATAAAAGGATCCCCGCCCTTTAATCTCACCACACGTTTATTACGTTTGGCATGATCAACAAGCAATTGATTAATGCCTGCTTGTGGCACACGGTGATCAGCTTGTTTTTTGCCGACATAAATTTTTTCACAATCATTTGGCAATAACGCCATTATGGCATCACTCACTAAACGGTCGTAAATAACCACTTCTGCTTGTTGGATAAACCGATAAGCTTGTAACGTTAATAAATCTGGATCACCAGGCCCTGCACCAATAATAGCGACTTCTCCAGTAACGAAGTCTTGTTTATGGGTCTTAATATAATTAATGTAGGACGCTTGCACAGGTACATAACTCTTTTTGTAGAATGGCTTTGAGTTTAGCTTGTTTTTAGTATGAAATTCTATGTGTAATTTTAGATTTAATATTTCATTTAGTTATAACATGGAGCTATATTAGGTCTTTTCCGTTTATTATCCTAAATTTATCTACAAAAAAAGCGCCTTTAGGCGCTTAGTTTACAGGTTGTCACCTTTATTTATTGAGAGCTTCACCCAAATGAGGACGAATATCTTTTAAAATATCTTTCAATATATTGCTAGAGGCGGCAACAATATTGCCTGATTGTTCATGGTTGTGTCCACCAACAAAATCTGTCACCAAACCACCGGACTCTATGACTAGTAGTTCACCAGCCGAAGTATTCCAAGGCTTTAAACCAATTTCGAAGAAACCATCAACACGGCCAGCAGCAACATAAGCTAAATCTAGAGCGGGTGAGCCTGCACGGCGCATATCAGTGGTTTTTAGGAATAATGATTTGAACATATCCATGTAAGCATTGATATGTTGTTTCTTTTTAAAAGGAAAGCCAGTCGCTAAAATAGTGCTGTTTAAATCTTTTGTTTTATTAACGCGAATACGGAAACCGTTAAGTTGAGCGCCTTTACCACGGCTAGCAGAGAATACCTCTCCACGAATAGGATCGTAAATTACCGCTTGGTCTAATTTACCTTTTACTTTCAGGGCGATAGAAACTGCAAAGTGGGGAATGCCTTTAATAAAATTAGCCGTACCATCGATGGGGTCAATAACCCATTGAAAATCATTATCTTCACCTACTAATAAACCACATTCTTCACCAATAATAGTATGTTTAGGGTATGACTTACGAAGTGTTTCAACAATAATGTACTCTGCGTCTTTATCAACGTTAGTGACAATATCGTTAGTGCCTTTTAATTCAACTTCAACTTTATCAAGTTGTTCAAAAGCGCGAACAATTTCTTTACCTGCAGCACGTGCAGCGCGCACGGCAATATTCAACATGGGATGCATAATAGCCTCTACCTATTTGGTGTTTAAATGTGATTGTCAAAGAACATACTTGCAACTATAGCTTCACTTTAATCGAGTAAAATGAAGTGCCGTAAAAATAACTGGTTATTTTAAATGCAAATAACGAAAAGCCAATCACGAAATCAAGCGGCGGAAATTATACCAAAATATTATTTATTAAGCGATAACAATAATTAACTTGCTTCAATTATTCTATTTCATGGTTATTACGTCAATACTAGAGAGGCTATTGCCTTAGATAGCAAAACGACACTTCTCCTTTGGGGACTTGAATAAACCTAGAAAATTAAAGCTATTAACATCATTACGCCCTATTTTTTTAATGTTGACTTTACAAAATAAAAACCAATATGCGGTAAAATTGACCTGCCTATTTTAGTTATACATCTGTTGACTAATTCAAGGTAAATATCCATAAATAAAACGCATTATTTAACTGGTTTTTTCTCACTACTTCGCGCCTCTCTATGCTAATATTGCGGGTAGTTTTAGCCATCTAGATAGTTGCAATGACAAGTTCAAATTCAAACACAAGTGAAAACTCAGTAATCTCCGAAAAAACCTTACTAGACAATGTCCGTATTGTCTTAGTTAATACCTCTGACTGTCGCAATATTGGTTCAGCAGCACGAGCAATGAAAACTATGGGGTTAACGGATTTAGTGCTAGTTGCCCCCATAGAGTTACCTAATGGTCAAGCACAAGCATTATCAGCAGGTGCTTCAGATGTATTAAACGGTGCTAAAGTCGTTGCAACTTTACAAGAGGCAATCAGTGATTGTGGTTTAGTTGTAGGTACTAGTGCCCGTTCACGTACTCTGCCATGGCCAATGCTCGATCCCAGAGGCTGTGGTGAAAAACTTATTAAAGAAGCAAGTGAATATCCGGTTGCCATTGTATTTGGTCGTGAAAGTAGTGGGTTAAGTAATGAGGAATTGCAACTGTGTCATTTTCATGTACAAATACCGGCAAATCCGCAATATAGCTCGCTAAATTTAGCGATGGCGGTACAGACCTTAAGTTATGAGGTGCGTACCAGTTTCTTGTTACAAGAAAATGCGGCATACGCCAATAAATTAACTGTTGATGAAGGGTTTCCAGTGGTTGAAGAAACTGAACGTTTTTATGCACATTTTGAACAAGCAATGAAAAAAACTGGATTTATCACGGCCAGTCATCCTGGCCTAATTATGACCAAGTTACGTCGATTATTTAATCGGGCACGACCCGATGTTAAAGAGATAAAAATGATGCGTGGCATATTAGCGTCAGTTGAAAGAGCCGCCAAAGATAAATAATAACTAATTGAATAATTCAATGATTTAGGCTTTTTAACTCTACACTCAAATTTACCAAATAAGGAATAACCATGTTTAGCCGTATCAAAGAAGATATTAATAGTGTCTTTGATAGAGACCCCGCAGCCCGAACAGTATTCGAAATTTTAACTAACTATCCCGGAATGCATGCGATTTGGGGACATAGATTGGCTAAATGGTTTTGGTGCAGAGGTTTAAAATGGCTAGGTAGAACTATTTCTACAATTGTTAGGTGGCTGACGGGTGTTGAAATTCACCCCGGTGCACCCTTAGGTCGACGCTTTTTTATCGATCACGGTATGGGTATTGTTATTGGCGAAACGGCTGAAATTGGCGACGACTGTACTATTTATCATAGCGTGACTTTAGGGGGCACATCCTGGACGGCGGGTAAACGCCATCCTACGTTAGGTAACAATGTCGTTATTGGGGCTGGTGCGAAAGTGCTTGGGCCATTAACAATCGGTGATAACTCTCGTATTGGTTCTAATGCCGTTGTGGTCAAAGATGTACCCGATGGTGCTACCGTTATTGGGATTCCTGGACGAATTGTGCAAACAAAAAATGACAAATTTGACAAAAAACGGCAAGCGATAGCACAAAAATATGGTTTTGATGCTTATGCGGTAGCCACTGATGACCCGGTAGCAGAAGCTATTGGTCGTATGCTTGATCATATGCATTTAATGGACAATAAAGTAGCTGATTTATGTAAAGAAATTAATCAACTCGGTGGCAGTATTTGTGATGATGACCTACCAAAGTTGCGTGTTGGTGAATTTTATGAAGATGAAAAGGCCGCGGCTAAACAGCGTGCAGATCTTGTTGCGTCATTTGATCCTGAAATTTAGTCCACTTAGGAACTCTTCGATTAGGCGCATGTATCCTATAATTGTCTTTTAATATGAATGCTTGAGTACAATGCTCAAGTATTCATTGACTCATTCTATCACTGATGTAAAATACCTGAGTAGTTTACTGGGTTATTTAGTTGACTAGTAAATAAGGTTATTTAAAGTTGCCGCGCTCATTAAACGGAAGCTATTGTAAATAGCTAACACCAATACAGGTAAAAAGCAGGTAAAAAATGAAACTCACTTCAAAAGGGCGCTATGCCGTTACAGCTATATTAGATGTTGCAATTCATGCAGCTTCTGGGCCGGTGCCATTGGCTGATATTTCTGAGCGACAAGGTATTTCATTATCTTATTTAGAGCAATTGTTTTCACGTTTACGTAAACAAGGCTTAGTTACTAGTGTCCGTGGCCCAGGTGGCGGTTATCGTTTAGGTAGGTGTTCAGCCGAGATCGCCGTGGCTGATGTGATCAGCGCAGTGAATGAGAGTATTGATGCAACTCGTTGCTCCGGTGTTGGCAATTGCCAAGGGGGTCAGCGATGTCTTACTCATGATTTATGGGAAGGCTTGAGTACAAGTATAGAAAATTTTTTACAAAACATTTCTTTGGCTGAATTGGTTGAGCAAAGAGATGTTAAGTCTGTGTCATTAAGACAAGACAGCGCAATTAACGTGAGTAAACAGAAAAAGAAACAAGATGTTATACAAACCGTTATCACAACCAAAAACCTTATTCACGAATGGCAATAGCCAACGTACAGATTTTTCTTGGAGAAAGTTAGTCAATGAAACTTCCTATTTATTTTGATTATTCAGCAACTACCCCCGTTGATAAACGTGTGGCAGAAAAAATGATGCAATTTATGACCACCGATGGCATCTACGGTAATCCGGCCTCTCGCTCTCATAAATTTGGTTGGCAAGCTGAAGAAGCAGTCGATATTGCCCGTAATCAAGTGGCCGATCTAATCAATGCTGATCCCCGCGAGATTGTATTCACCTCGGGTGCAACTGAATCAAATAATCTGGCGATTAAAGGTGCTGCCAACTTTTATCATAAAAGAGGTAAACACATTATAACCTTAAAAACTGAACATAAAGCAGTTTTAGATACTTGTCGTGAGTTAGAGCGACATGGTTTTGAAGTGACCTACCTCGACCCTGAAAGTAATGGCCTAGTTGATTTGAATAAATTAGAAGCGGCAATGCGCGATGATACGGTTTTAGTGAGCATTATGCACATTAATAACGAAATTGGCGTTATTCAAGACATTGGCGAAATTGGCGAGATGTGTCGTGCCCGTAAAATCGTTTTTCATGTTGATGCTGCCCAAAGTGCTGGTAAAATCAATATTGATATGCAAGCATTGAAAGTTGATTTGATGTCTTTTTCAGCTCATAAAATTTATGGGCCAAAAGGTATGGGCGCCTTATATGTTAGCCGCAAACCTCGTGTACGTTTAGAAGCACAAATGCACGGTGGCGGTCATGAACGTGGAATGCGCAGCGGCACTTTACCCACACATCAAATTGTTGGAATGGGCGAAGCTTTTCATTTAGCTAAACTAGAGATGGAACAAGACCATGTACATGTAACTGCAATGCGTGACCGTTTGTGGGCCGGTATTAATGAGATGGAAGAAGTACATATTAATGGTGATGCAGATAAGCGCTACCCTGGTAATTTAAACGTTAGCTTTAACTATGTTGAAGGTGAGTCGTTAATTATGGCGCTTAAAGATTTAGCGGTATCTTCAGGTTCGGCTTGTACCTCTGCTTCTTTAGAGCCTTCTTATGTTTTACGTGCTTTAGGCTTAAATGATGAAATGGCGCATAGCTCCATTCGTTTTAGTTTTGGTCGCTTTACTACGACACAAGAAATAGATTTTGCTATTGATTTGATTAAAAAATCAATTGGCCACTTGCGCGATATGTCACCGCTTTGGGAAATGTTTAAAGACGGTATTGATTTAGATTCTATTGAATGGGCTGCTCACTAGCGCCCAAAGGAGAACAACATGGCTTATTCAGAAAAAGTAATTGATCACTATGAAAATCCACGCAATGTAGGTTCATTTGATAAAAATGATCCACAAGTAGCAACTGGTATGGTTGGCGCACCAGCGTGTGGGGACGTGATGAAATTACAATTAAAAATTTCAGACGATGGCATAATCGAAGATGCTAAATTTAAAACCTACGGTTGTGGCTCAGCTATTGCTTCTAGTTCACTAGTTACTGAGTGGGTTAAAGGTAAGTCAATCGAAGAAGCTGGTACGATTAAAAACACCGACATATCCGAAGAATTAGCTTTACCACCGGTAAAAATTCATTGTTCTATTTTAGCAGAAGACGCTATTAAAGCAGCAATTGAAGATTACAAAAGCAAGCGTCAGGGTTAGTAAAATGTCAGTAACCATGACATCTGCCGCGGCAGAGCGTGTTCATTCGTTTATGGCAAGCCGAGGTAAGGGTTTAGGTTTACGTTTAGGTATCAAAACCACCGGATGTTCTGGTTTGGCTTATGTACTTGAATTTGTAGACGACTTAAATGAAGACGATGAATTATTTACTATAGAAGATGTCAATATCATTATCGATGCCAAGAGTTTGGTGTATCTGGATGGTATTGAATTAGATTTTGTTAAAGAAGGTTTAAACGAAGGCTTTAAATTTACCAACCCAAACGCTAAAGGCGAATGTGGTTGTGGTGAAAGCTTTAACGTTTAGCCATCTACTATTCATCTTTATTTATGCTACTTATAAGCTAAATCTATTTATTAAAGTCGGCCACTAGGTCGACTTTTGATTTTAAAGTAATTTACATACGACGAGTTAAGTTTGAATTATTTTCAACTTTTTGGTTTATCAGCCAATTTTAATATTGATTTAGCTAAGCTTTCACAGCTTTATCAAGCACTACAGAAAACGGTACACCCGGATCGTTTTGCTCATGGCTCATCTCAACAGCAAATGATTGCTGTACAAAAGTCTGCAATGATAAATGATGCTTACCAAACATTGAAGAAACCATTAGAACGAGCTGGTTATTTGTTAAAGCTCCGCGGTACTGAAATGCCAAGTGAACAAGCATCGTTTAGTGACAATCAGTTTTTGATGCGTCAAATGGACTTACGGGAAATGTTAGCTGAAGTTAAATTTGCTGATGATGTTGATTCAGCGTTATTTGAAGCCAATCAAACGCTTGAACAAGAGTTTTTAGTTTTATTTAAAGCAATGCAAACAAGGTTAGCACAAAATACTATCGACGCAGATAAATTGGCTTATGAAGATTTTAGAAAATTGAAGTTTTATCAAAAACTACAGATAGAATTAGAGCGTTTAGAAGAACAATTATTAACAGATTAAGATGTTAGACATTCTTCCTGAGTAAAATTACTTGGGGACTAATGTCAACATGAATTAAACAAGTTTTAGCTAAATAAGAAATAATTATGGCCTTATTACAAATTGCAGAGCCCGGACAAAGTACGGTTCCTCATGAACACAGATTAGCCGCAGGTATCGATTTAGGTACCACAAATTCATTAGTCGCCAGTGTCAAAAGTGGTGAAGCACAAACCCTTAATGACGAAAGTGGCAATGATATTCTTCCGTCGATTGTTAGCTACCAAGCAGACTCTGTGCTTGTTGGTGAACAAGCAAAGTCGCATGCCATTAGTGATGCTGAAAATACTATTGTTTCAGCCAAGCGCCTAATTGGCCGCTCTCTTGAAGATATTCAGAGCAAATATCCGTCATTGCCCTATACCTTTTGTGGTGATGAAAATCATCCTGAAATTCAAACACGTCAAGGATTAATCAATCCAGTTCAAGTGTCAGCTGACATTTTAAAGCACTTAAATACTCGTGCAGAACAAGCGTTAGGGGGTGAACTTACCGGTGTGGTCATTACAGTTCCCGCCCATTTTGATGATGCTCAACGTCAAAGTACAAAAGATGCCGCTAAAATTGCAGGTTTAAATGTCCTGCGCTTGTTAAATGAACCAACCGCAGCAGCTGTTGCCTATGGTTTAGATTCGGGACAAGAAGGGGTAATTGCTATCTATGACTTAGGGGGCGGTACGTTTGACATTTCAATATTACGCTTAAATAAAGGTGTATTTGAAGTATTAGCGACAGGGGGGGATTCAGCCCTTGGTGGTGATGACTTTGATGTGGCCGTGGTTGATCACATTATTGAAAAAGCCAATTTAACACGACCATTATCCAATGTTATGGAGCGCCAATTATCTCAACAAGCTTGTTGGGCTAAAGAGCAATTATCCACGCATGACAGTGTTGACATTGATTTAAGTCAAGGGGGCAAGCCTTGGTCAATGTGCTTAAGCAAAGCTACTTTTAATGGTTTGATTGGTGGCTTAGTTAATAAAACGCTACGCGCTTGTCGACGCACATTAAAAGATGCTGAAATTACTATTGATGACGTTATTGAAGTGGTGATGGTTGGTGGGTCAACGCGGATACCATTAGTTCGCAGTGAAGTTGAAAAACATTTTCAAAAATCCCCTTTAACCTCTATAGATCCAGATAAAGTGGTCGCTATTGGTGCTGCCATTCAAGCCGATATTTTAGCGGGTAATAAACCCGACTCTGACATGTTATTACTCGATGTTATCCCACTGTCTTTAGGGCTTGAAATTATGGGCGGCTTAGTGGAAAAAGTTATTGCTCGCAATACCACTATCCCCGTCGCTAAAGCTCAAGAGTTTACCACCTTCAAAGATGGTCAAACGGCAATGGCAGTTCATGTATTACAAGGTGAACGCGAATTAGTTGAAGATTGCAGATCACTTGCCCGTTTTGAACTTCGCGGTATTCCACCGATGACAGCAGGTGCCGCACATATTCGCGTGACATTTAAAGTCGATGCTGATGGTTTACTCGAAGTTTCTGCAATGGAGAAATCAACCGGTGTTGAATCAAAAATAGAAGTTAAACCTTCCTTTGGTTTAGATGATAAAAAAATCACTCAAATGATAGTCGACTCAATGACTAATGCCAAAGGCGATATTCAAGCACGAATGGTTAAAGAGCAGCAAGTTGAAGCCTCTCGGGTCATTGAGTCTATCCAAGCAGCCCTTGCTGAAGATGGTAAACTTTTATCTTCACCGGAGATTAGCGTTATTGAAGACGCTATTTCATCATTAGCAAAAATCACTCAAACATCTATAGCAGCTGATATCGAAGCTGCTATTGAAATTTTAAATGAATCCACCGCAACTTTTGCAGAACGACGTATGGACGCTTCCATTCGTACTGCACTTAGTGGACAATCTGTAGACGAGGTTTAATTAACAATGCCAAAAATTATCTTTTTACCCCACGAAGAATTATGCCCAGATGGTGCCGTAGTTGAAGCAAAAACTGGCGAGAGTGTATTAAATATCGCCCTAGCAAATCATATCCATATTGAGCATGCTTGTGAAAAAGTATGCGCCTGTACGACTTGCCACATCATTGTTCGTGAAGGATTTGATTCTTTAGGGGAAAGCGATGAGCTAGAAGACGACATGCTAGACAAAGCATGGGGTTTAGAACCAGAATCTCGACTTGGCTGTCAATCAATAGTCGCTAATGAAGACTTGGTTGTGGAAATCCCAAAGTATACTGTTAATATGGTGTCTGAAAATCATTAACTCAGTCAGTCAATTTATCGTTATCAAAGGGTAATAGCAGGGTCATGCTATTACCCTTTTTTTGATCTGATTGCCGACAAGTTTACCAGCAATACTAAGTGGTTAACTATGACCAAACATCGGGTGCGTTTTTCCTTGTGTGTTAACGGCTCAAGTGAAATATTATCTGCTTGTTCTTGTGGATTTTTGCTCGATAATCATAGTTGAACTTCACTACGGTAGGGTAAATAAAGAAAAGTGTAACAATTAATAGGATCATCATACCTAATGCTATAGCGGCTAATCCCTATACCACTTTTTAGCTAAAATTTCTCCTTCAAACACCAAAGAAAAACTTTATCAATAATTAATTTTGACGCAGGTCAACCTTGATAGGTAATTATAAATTACGATACTTTACTATCAATATGACATTGTAGAACACTTATAATAATTGAGAGTACTGTGAAGAAACAGAATGACTTTAATGACTCACTGGATAAATAACTGTCGGCGATATAGCGTCTCTATGCCAGAGCTTATATTTCAAAACTGACCAAACTGCTTCATGTTTCGCTTGGGGCTTGGGGCTTTATTGCCGAATTTAGAACCTCAAACCTAGTGAAGTTTGATAGAATACGTCGTTATTTTAGAACCATAGATGGTGTGCTTAACAGTGAAACTAGGCTTCTTCTTAGTTCGGTGTAATGTGTTATGCGTTTATTTATCTGATGTCAATACGCTAGGGTTGAACTGGCTTACATCGAAGCTGTTAATTGATGTCGTCATTGTGAGATGGATGTTTAGTTGATCTTTCTATTGATAATTAGTAAGTAAGCGAGTGCGTATAGCCCGTCCGCTTACTTACTATGTACTAAAGTTTAAACAGCAACAACTTTATTTGCACATGGACCTTTTTGTCCCTGACCTACTTCAAATTCAACAGCTTGGCCATCAGCCAATGTAGCGTAGTCGCCGCCTGCTTGAATTTCTGAATGATGAACAAACAAATCTTTACTTCCGTCTTCTGGAGTAATAAATCCGAAACCTTTATCTGCATTAAACCACTTAACTATACCTTTACTCATAACGTTCTCTTTATCCTAGGTGAAAAATATATATCTGATTTGCTATCACCATTACAAAACCAGAATTTGAATGTAGTTGAGCCACACTAAGCGGCAAATTGTATTGCTGATTAACGACGCTGTGCGTGTTAATTTTTCATAATAGCTAATTTTCAAGCTATAGCAAGTAACTCCTATGAAATTTCATTATACAGTGAATGACAGTGAGTATATAGCTTTGGTCTGCTTATACTTTGATAAATACGAAATATTTTTCAAAAATGAACTATTCAGATGACTTTAATCTAACCGCAACACGGCTAAACAATAAACTATTAGCCTGATCAGAACAACGAAAAGTATTGCGCAAATAAAATATCACAGTTAACGTAGCTACAATCATTAGAACAATCCACAGGCGTGATATTCCTTGAGCATATTTGATGTTTTGTTGTTAATTGCTGGTGTAATTATTACCGTATCTGTGATTTATAGCACTGTAACCTTGGGTATATCGCCAATGCCTAGCTCTAGAAAAGCCTATGACACTATGATGACGTTAGTCAATGAAACAGGCACGGGAGCTATTATTGATTTGGGTAGTGGCTGGGGGAATTTTGTGATACGTATCGCACAGAAAAACCCCGAAAGGCAAATAGTGGGTTACGAATTATCTTTATTACCATGGCTAACGTCGATATTACTTAAAAAAATATTCAACTTAGACAATTTAACCTTGTATCGACAAAATTTTTATCATGCGAATCTCTCAAATGCCTCGGTGTTAGTGTGTTATTTATATCCGGAGGCGATGCAAAAAATAACGCATAAATTACTGTTAGAGCAACCTAACGTTGATTTTCTTATCAGCAATAATTTTGCTTTACCTGGATGGCCGTCATATAAAGTGGTCACCTTGGCTGATTTTTATCAATCACCTATCTACTTCTACAAAATACTACCTCTACAAAGTAGGTCAGGGTGAGCTTGAAAAAACTGATATCATTCAAACACCTTAGTTAACTTTAACTCTCTGTTTATCTCAATATATTGATCAATATAGCGTTTGTAGGTCAAAACATTATTATTAGTTGTAAAGTTTAAGGCGGATATGTTTACCCTATTGAAAGTTAATTATACCGGCGTTGCTATTTGTATACTGATAGCTATCGCTGCAAGCGCCCTAGCAAGCCGTTACGATACCCTGTGATGTTACTCGCCCTGTTATTGGGGCTATCAATGCATTTTTTATATAAGTCACCACGTAATCAACCATGTGTTGATTTTTGTTCAAAATCTTTATTACGCATTGCGCTAGGTTTACTGTCTGCGTATTTCGGTATCAGGCATTGTCTCTTTAGCTATTATCGCATCCTTAATTATGATGTTTTATATGCCAATGACCAAAAGTAAAGCTAGTAACCTTTAGTAGCATTGTGATGTTAATACTGAAATTTTTTTATGTTCTCTGTGTTTATCACTACAAATCCATAGTTAATTATAATAGTAAAATCAGTATGGAGATTTGCTTATGATGATAGAAGAATAACACCATCAACTGGTTTTACTTGGCGCTAGTTGGAAAAACGACAACACTATATAATGTGCTTTTGCTGTTTTTATATGGCTATATTAGCGTTAAGTATTGTAGATTAATAATTTCTAAATTAATCCACTACTTAATACCATTTCTACCATTTCTACCATCTCTACCATTTCTACCGCTTCTTTGTTGGTAGCTTTACTGCCTCCGCCCTCAAGAAACCTACGTCAACCAAGGTAATTACCTAAATAAGCCGTTCCAACACCATTAAAACGTCCCATCCATGTTTTTAAACGATCTGTATAGGCATTAACATTTTGGATATGATACTCCTTTCCTATTACTCTATTTCCATCGAGTGCGATCAATCTGTGATAAGTAATATCATGTTTTTTGGCGAAGTTTTTATAAGCATGAGCGCCATCAGAACAGAGTATTGAATCCTTATTTACTATCGGTTCAAGTTTTTCAATTATCGCGTCATTGTTGTGTTCACCAAGAACATAGTCTGTAGTTCTACCGCTTCGGTCTTTAACAATAAGTACTGCTATTTTATCTTTTTTAGAACGTTTTTTACCTTGTTCACCACGCTTTCTTGAATCACGCTTGTCAATGGTTTGATTACCTTTAAATAACTCTGTAAATAAGGTTTCATCCGCTTCTATTATTCCACTGACTTCATTAGGTTTTGCTGCCGTTGGCGCAACTAAAAATTGGTGTCTCCAACGAAAGGCTGTGGTTCTAGCCACGACCATTAATTCGGCCATCTTTGTGATACTCAGTCCGTACTGCATCCCTTAAAGTTTTCAATCCATTTATTTCGATAGCGTAATCGAGCACAAGGGGTTGCAGTTAATGAATTGAAAGTTGAGCCGCATTTAGGCTCTTTGCATTTGAAACGTTGTAAGCCAGAATATTGTCCCCACCGTTGAATATTGGTAGTAGCGCAATGTGGGCAACAAGTTACCTCATCTTTAATATCTTCAATGATTGTTTCAGTTTGAGTGCGATTAAACTTACTTCAACAATGGCTGTAACATTTGTTCTAAACCGTTGAGTTTTATTTCATACATTAGTGCTAATTGTTCGCCAAGTCGTCCTTCCGGAAAGCCTTTTGAATGAAACCACACTAAATAGGGCTCTGGCAATTGTAATAACTTTCTTCCTGCGTATTTACCAAAAGGCATTGGCTGGTTAATGGCTTCAAGCAACATTTTTTCATTGTTTAACATAAGCGATAATCCCCTCTGTTTATCTTTAAAATATGATAATAACTTATTGGCTGATCAATGCCATGAAAATGTCAGGTAACAACATTATACTTGGAGTAAAATCAATCACTTATTTCACTTTGTTAACTTTTTTAGATGGATCTGACTAAATTAATAATAGGAATGTAAGAGATCAATTATTAGAAAGCGAACTGCAGCACATAAAGCTTATATTCCCCAATGAAACCCGCGATAACCAATACCTTATTGCACAATTTACTCTCAGTAATGAATTACTTGATAAATTTTCCCCTCAATGCGAAGAACAAAGCTCACAAAAATATTGACTGTTTTATCAAACACTATCCAACAGATTTTTTAATTTGTGCCAACAGTTTAAAATAATTAATGGTATGTTTATCGCCAACGATAAATTACCTAGTGTTAGTTATAGTAAAGAATATTGATTTATTTTTTTAGCTTATGGGGAATATATTCGGTTAAACTCGGCCTTATTTCATAACAAAATCAACCAAATACTTAAGGTGTGCATCGATCAAATTGGGCTCGACTCGTTAATCATTAGATTGAGAGACCAACAACATTTACCCTATGATTTATTTGCCAAGCAAAAAGGTTCATCTGAGTCAGTAGCGCATAAGTTAGGCTAAGTACATACTCGGTATGTAAGTCAGAATGTAGAGTTTAGGAGTCATCAGTTACTTCTTCAATTATTATACAAGTACTGTCTCCGGCAAAATGTCAATCAATCAACATACCACACTTGAAGGTAGTAACAACTTTGCTGGCTGATCTATCTATGGCAATAGCGCAAAACAAAATTGTTCTACTTACTAAACTGTATTGGGCTAATACCCTACAATTTTTGTGTACTACATAAAGAATACTCGTTGTTTTATGTTAATTCTTCATTAAATCAATTTAGTACATTAACGTATAGAGTTTACGACGAAACTTTAAGGCCAGAGGGTCACCCTCTGGTAATACTTTTAATACATCCAGTAGCAGCTGTTTACTTAAGGTGTCTGCGTTGTCTTTTTGCACTAATTTAAAGAGTATCGTTAACGCTTCTTCCGCTCGGTTAACTTGGTTATATTGCGCGGCTAATTGGTGTTGTAATTCAATATTGTCAGGCTTGTGGGTAAGTTGTTGCTCTAATGCTTGAATTTCAGGTGAATTGGCTGCTTGGCTAGCTAATTCGACTTTAGCCAGTAAAGCTTGATAGTGACTGTCTTGGTCAATCATTTTGATGCTGGTTAAGAGTGTTTCAGCTGCTGATATTTTACCTGTTTGAATATACACGTCTATTAATACAAATTTAATATCCGCACGTTCATTATCTAATTGATACGCTTGAGAGATAGCGGTGAAGGCTGCGCTAACATTGTTTTCAATCAGCAACTGCTTAGCTTGAGCTAACAAGTCATCTTCAAGCTTTGGCAAATATTTCGCCAAAAACTCAGCAATTGATTCATCTGTTTGCGGACCAGTTAGGCCATCAAGCGGTTGCCCATCTTTAACTAATACTACGGTAGGTAAACCTTGAACGCCAAACTGCTGTGCGATTTGCTGCTGGCTTTGGCAATCAACGGTTGCCAACATCATGGTGTCTGCCGCCAATTTTAACTTATCAGCTAATTTATTTTTTAGCTCAACACTCTCGGGTACTTGCTCTGCCCAAAAGTCGACAAGAATAAGTTTAGTTTTAGATTCATCTAAAATAACCTGTTGAAAATTTTCTAAGGTAATTGCAATACTATTTGAGCTCACAAGCGGTCCAGCCTTTTAAAGTAAGTATATATTCATATTTTGGGGTTTGTCTTAGCACTTACAAGGGGCTAGAATAAAATAAACAACAGCAGGCCTAGTCCCAATAACAAGCGATAAATAACAAAGGGCATCATGCCAAGCTTGTCTAACAATATAAGGAAGTAATGAATACAGGCATAAGCACAAACAAACGCTAAACTACCACCTAATGCCATCGCAAACCAATCAACCCCTTCAGCTGAAAGTACCAACTTTAACGTTAAATAACTACCCGCCATCGCAATCGCTGGGATAGATAATAAAAATGAAAAACGCGCGGCATTGTCTCTGCTTAGCCCTAACATCAAACCAATAGTCATAGTAATACCAGAGCGTGATGTGCCCGGAATTAAGGCTATTGCCTGAGCCAAACCAATAAGCATAGCACCTTTAAAACCTAATTTTTCTAGACTTTTATTTTGATTGGCTAATCGTTTACCTGCTTGTATATCGGCATAGCCAAGTAACAAACCAAATAAGATGGTGGTAGTAGCAATCACTAATGCTGAACGCAAGTGTGCTTCAATAAAGTCTTTGCCAAATAAGCCAAATAGCCCTGCCGGAATAGTGGCAAATAATATCCACCAAGCCAGTTGGCCATCAAAAATTTGTTGTTTGGATTGACTTAATTTTTTATTGGCTGACAGCGTTAATGTGCCAAACCAAGCGACTGCCATGTTGCCTACTGCTTGACGAAAATAAAGCACAACTGCCAGCAATGTTCCTACATGCACGGCAACATCAAAGGCTAAGCCTTGATCACGCCACCCAAGTATGGCTGAAGGTAAAATTAAATGAGCCGAGCTTGAAATAGGCAAAAACTCAGTGAGTCCTTGTAAAATTGCAAGGATAAATATTTCGATAGTACTCATGTTATGGTTGCCAATTTAACGGCACTTTCCTTAGTTGTTGGCTCGATTTATTATATTCTTGCCATAATTGTTGATAACTAATTTTTAAAACGGGGTGAATTAATTGCCCTGCAATTTCGGCTAACGGCCACAATACAAAGGCATTTTTAGTAATTTCATTTCTAGGTATTTGTGCCGGTGTGTCGATAATAAGGTCATCGTATAGTAATAAATCTAAGTCTAAGGTGCGTGGACTATATTTTTTAGCATCTAACGCTCGCCCATGAGTAAATTCGATGATTCTCAACTGCTCTGCAACAAGCTCAACACTGTCAAAAGTATCGATACCAATCACTAGGTTATAAAACGCTGCACCTGAAAAGCCAACGGCTTCACTTTCAAATAACGAAGACAGTGTTAATTGCTCATACACGTTAGCTAAAGCAGTTAAACCGGCTTTAACATAATGCTCACGATCAACATTACTCCCTAGTGAAATATAAATACGAGACATTAGCTTTGTTTACCACGTTCAATTTCGACACCAACAGTGACCGCATTATGGACGGCCCCTGGTTTGCAAATTTTTAATTTCAGCCATGGGATTTGATAGGTTTTAATTAAGTAATCAGCCATACGCTCAGCCAATGTTTCAATCAGATCAACCGGGTTTCCATTGGCAAAGGTATTAATAGCAGTTGAGATTTCTGCATAATCTAAGGTCTTTTCCAATTCATCATTTTTAGCGGCTTTGGCCGTATTCCAGCCCATAACAAGGTCAATAACTAAGGTTTGTTTGATTTCTTTTTCCCAAGCAAAAAAACCTATCGTTGTCTGAATACTTAACCCTTCAATAAAAATTTTATCCATCTTATTCTCTTAGATTAATGGTGATTATCTATCTGTACATTAATTTTAACAAATTAAATGGCGAGTTTACCTGTGCAGGTCTAGAAAAACTAGTCAAGACCACGATACAATATATAATCATTGTTTGTTGCGCGATTTTGGTCTAATTAATTTAATTTAGTACCTAAAAATTTAAAATAACACTTTAAAAATATTATCTATAATAGGACCCTTATATTCTCAGCTTATTACTCATTCTAGCCATGGTTATTTTGGCTTATCTTGTCGGTTCAATTTCCAGTGCTATATTAATATGCAAGCTGCTGGGCTTATCTGATCCCCGAACTACGGGATCTAATAATCCTGGTGCGACAAATATATTAAGACTCAGTAATAAATTCAACGCCAGTATAGTGTTAATTTTTGATGTTTTAAAAGGAGGTTTACCTGTTTGGGGCGCTTATTTTCTAGGTATTGAACCTTGGGCCCTAGGCATTATAGGTGTAGCCGCTTGTTTAGGGCATATGTACCCTATATTCTTTGATTTTAAAGGGGGGAAAGCCGTTGCCACTGCATTGGGGGTGTTATTCCCTTTAGGTTTTGGCCTTGCTGGCTTGTTAATTATTACTTGGCTAATAGTGGCAAAACTTACACGTTATTCTAGCTTAGCAGCTATTATCACCGTATCAATTGCCCCATATTACACTTGGTTAGTAAAACCACTTTATGTTTATCCCGTCATTATGATATCGGTACTGATTATATTCCGTCATAAAGACAACATCGCAAGATTACTCAAAGGTGAAGAAGATAAAATCTCTTCTACTAAAATTTTATAGTGTTTATTTTTTAACACTGGTTAGGACAACCATGACATTATTGAAAGCATCATTTTTACTCAGTTTTACGCTCAACAGCTTTTTTATTACCTTCGTGCTTATTTCACCCGCTAGTGCGATGGACTTTCCCCTAGCGAATGTCAATGTTGTTTCTGCAAAGGTAACAACATTAACACCGGTAGTTTCGGTATCAGGGACCACGGTTAGTCAAAATGATTCAAAGATTGCCGCAGAGGTTTCTGGCCGTTTAATTGATTTATCACCTATCGGAGCAAGAGTTAATAAGGGCGATATTTTAGCCAAAATTGACGATAAAAATTTAACAATTCAACTAAGAGAAGATCAAGCTCGCTTATTAAATACTCAAACTCAATTAAATTTTTTAGAAACCGAAGTTATACGAAAAACAGCCTTGGTTTCAAAGAAGTTATCACCAAGAACAGAATTAGACAAAACAGTGTCTGAACGTGATGTTGCCAAAGGCGAAGTACTTGCTGCTCAAGCGAGATTAGATAGAGCCGCACAAAACTTAGATTACACGCAAGTCAAAGCGCCTTTTGCTGGCATAGTTGTGGCTCGCATTGCCAATTTAGGAGAGTATATTGACAGTGGTAATGCCATTGTTAGACTCGTAGCAACAGCCAATAGCGAAGCATCCGTATTTGCCCCTATTATCGCTTACCAATTTTTAACTCAATCAACAGAATTATTGGTTGAGTCATCACTCGGTAAAGGCCATGCCCCAATTAAGACTATTATCCCAGTAGCTGACATCCGCTCACATCTTATGGAGGTGCGTTTGGACATGTCAGCCTTCAATTGGCCCATTGGTTTAAATTTTAAAACAAAAGTCGCCAGTGGCCCCAGTAAACAAGCATTAACCATTCCTCGTGATGCTTTAGTTTTACGCAGAGAAGGCACCAGTGTTTTTAGAATAAACAACGATAATAGTGCTGAGCAGTTAAGCGTAACGGTTGGCATGGCAATGAATGATTTAATTGAAGTATTGGGTGAGATTAAAGCTGGTGACTTGATTGTGATTCGTGGTGCAGAACGGCTAAAAAACGGTCAAAAAGTTCAAATTAAAGACAATAACCACGAATTAATTTCCGGCATAACAGCTGATAATATTGATAAAAAAGCTGATAACAAGTAATAAAAGAACCCGACACACTATGAATTTAACTCTATCTTCACTTAAAAACCCTACCGCCGTTGTTGTGGCTATTTTATTAGTGGTGCTGTTTGGCGCCATAAGTTTATTTAAACTACCGGTGCAACTCACCCCTGATATTAGTAAACCAGAAATTACCATTTCAACAGGATGGCGTTCTGCTGCACCCGAAGAAATGGAAGCTGAAATTATTGAACGTCAAGAAGATGTTTTAAAAGGCTTGCAAGGTCTTGAGTCTTTAATTTCATCTTCAGGACAAGGCAGCGGTAATATTACCCTAAAATATCGTACCGGTATTAATTTAGAACGGGCACTTATTGATGTAATGAGTGCCCTTAACCAAGTACCTAGTTATCCACCCGATGCAACAGAGCCGGTGATTTCAGTCGGTGGTGACAATACCTTTAGCGCAATAGCTTGGTTTGCATTAAAACCGCTTGAAGGCAATAAAAAAGACATTGTTGGTTATCAAGACTATATTGAAGAAGTCGTTCAAACTCGGATTGAGCGTGTTAATGGTATTTCAAAAACCAATGCATTTGGCGGTGTGTCAAATGAATTACGTATTACCTTTGATCCCTACAAAGCGGCTTCTTTAGGGTTAGATTTACCTAAACTCTCCTCGACATTGAGCAGTAATAGCGATACTTCTGGCGGATTTAATGAAGTAGGGCGTCGTAAATACACCTTAAGATTTTCCGGCAAATATAACGCAGAACAACTACAAAACATGGTACTTGATTGGCGAGATGGCCAGCCTGTTCTATTAAAAGATGTGGCGCGAGTAGAGATGCGCTTGCAAGACAAAACTGGTGTATTAACCCTTGATGGTCTACCAGCCATAGCAATGAACGCCCAAGCAGAGCAAGGCGTCAATGTAATCGAAGTAATGGAACGTCTCCAACTTGCTATGGCTGAGCTAAACGAAGGACCACTCAAACGTGCGGGTTTACAGATGATCCAAATGTCAGATGAAACTATCTACATTAAGCGTTCAATGACCTTAGTACGTAACAATTTATTACTGGGTATTTTACTCGCTATTGTTGTTTTATGGTGGTTTTTACGTAAGTTTAGAGCCACATTAATTGTGGCATTATCAATTCCAATTGCTTTAATCGTGACCCTTATTGTTATGTACGCAACCGGTAGAACTTTAAACATTATTTCTATGGCAGGTTTAGCCTTTGCTGTCGGTATGGTATTAGATGCCGCTATTGTTGTTTTAGAAAACATTGTTAGATTAAGAGAGAAAGGTGAGCCACCAGAAAGTGCGTCCCTTAAAGGTGCCACCCAAGTCTGGGGGGCATTGGTTGCATCAACCATTACGACCGTCGCCATTTTCTTACCCATAGCATTTTTAGAAGCCGTATCAGGGCAATTATTTGCCGATTTGGCGATAACAATTGCTGTGGCTATTGTTGCCTCATTACTGATTGCGGTAACGGTATTACCAACGGCAGCAAAAAAGTTATTAGCCAATGTTAGTGAACAAGACCCCCATGCCCATTGGTGGCGTAACATAACGAAAGGCATTATGCATATAACCAGCACACCGTTTAAACGTTATATGTGGATATTAGGCTTAATGTTAACCTCATTGATTGGCTCTTGGTTATTGTTTCCTAAAATCGATTATTTACCCAAAGGTAATCAAAATCAATTCCAAGCCTTTATTCTACCACCTCCTGGTTTAAGTTACCCTGCGGCTCGATTCGAGATGAGTGATGAAATTAACCGCCGTTTAATGCCTTATATTACAGGAGAGAAAAAACCCAAAATCGCACACACTTGGATGGGTTTTTTTGGTAGTTTTGGCTTTATGGGGGGGAATGCAGAAGATGCCGATGATATTAATGCCATTGTGCAAATTATTAACTCAGATTTCCTTAGCGGCTTTCCTGACACTATGGCTTTTGCTTCACAATCAGAAATATTTGGCAACCTCGGAGGTGGCAGACAAATTGATGTTGATATTCAAGCCAATGAGATTGATGCTCTACTAAGTGCTGCACAAGCAGGTTATAACGCTATTAGCCAAACGTTACCTGGGTCAAGTATTCAACCAACACCCGGGTTAACTTTAGCAGAGCCTGAATTAAGACTAATACCCAATGAACGTCGCATGGCTGAAGCTGGCTGGACAAGACAACAAATAGCGCAAATAACCCGCGCTCTAGGAACTGGGCTTTATGTGGGTGATTTTTTTAATGGTCAAAAAAGATTGGATGTATTTTTACGTTCAACCGATTGGCAATCTCCCGAAGAGCTCGCAGCTATCCCATTATTTACTCCAAATGCCGGTATTCAACCGGTAGGTGAATTAATGGAAATAGTAAGAACTGCTGGGCCCAGTTCTATCCGCAGGGTTGACCGACAACGGACCATTACACTGCAAGTAACACCGCCCGATAATTTAAGTTTAGAAGAAGCGATCGCCTTAATCAAAGAAAAAGCTCAGCCTATTATTTTATCAGTACTTTCGCAAAAATCAGTTGACGGTTCAGGTGGTAGTATTGCTTACCGTGGATCTGCTGAAGCACTGACCGAAGCATTAACAAGTATGAGCCAAAGTTTTATTCTCGCGTTGATTATCTTGTATCTATTAATGGCCGCATTGTTTAGATCATTTAAAGACAGCTTATTAGTGGTATTAACGATTCCTCTAGCAACCATCGGCGGTATTGGCTTTTTGCAGTTAGCTAACCTAGTGATATTTCAGCCACTTGATTTATTGACCATGATAGGTTTTATTATTTTATTAGGCTTGGTGGTTAATAACGCCATTTTATTAGTTTATCAAACACGCATTGGTGAAGGTGAAGGTTTATCACGCCATGACGCCGTAGAACAAGCGGTAAGACTACGTTTAAGACCAATATTAATGAGCACATTAACCAGTATTTGTGGCATGTTGCCTTTATTGCTCATTCCTGGCGCAGGTGCTGAATTATACCGTGGTATTGCTGCAGTGATAGTTGGCGGTATGAGTATAAGTACGGTATTTACCTTGATTTTTTTACCGAGTTTATTGCAGATAGGTAAAAAAGCGAAAATACCAGCTGAGAGTTAATCACTTCAGCTATAAAAATAAGGGCTAAATTGCTGGCAAGGTATCTAACGGCCAGCGAGGATTCGCTTTAAAGGTGAGGTCGCTATCGGTGCCTGCTTTTAAACGCTGTAAACCGGCATAAGCGATCATCGCACCGTTATCAGTACAAAATTCTGGTCGTGGATAAAAAACTTCACCACCTAATTTTTTGGTGGTAAGTGCTAACTTTTCACGTAAAGAAGTATTAGCGCTTACCCCCCCCGCTATAACCAATCGACTCAAACCACATTGTTGCAACGCTCTTTTACACTTTATCGATAAGGTATCAACAACCGCTTGTTGAAACGCACAAGCAATATCCGCATACGTTTGTGTACGTTGTTCATCAGAGAGATCGCAACTATCTCCAGTTTCTTTACGAATAAGCGTACCCGCGGCAGTTTTTAATCCACTAAAACTAAAATCGAGCCCTGGTCTGTCTGTCATAGGACGGGGTAATTTAAAACGGCCAACCTCACCCTGCTCTGCCATTTTTGATAAGGCAGGACCGCCAGGATAATCAAGTCCTAGTAACTTAGCCGTTTTATCAAACGCTTCACCTGCAGCATCATCAACTGATTCGCCCAAAAGTTCATATTCGCCAATACCATCAACCCGAACTAGCATGGTATGACCACCGGAAACTAATAAAGCGACAAAAGGAAAATCAGGGACATTCTCTTCAAGCATAGGGGCGAGTAAGTGGCCTTCCATATGATGCACAGGAACAGCAGGTAACCCCCAACCATAAGCTAAACTGCGACCTATTGAGCAACCAACCAATAATGCGCCTACCAAACCAGGGCCGGCTGTATAAGCAACACCATCAAGATCTTGAGGTGCTAAATTAGCTTCAGCTAATGCTTCTTTAATCAAAGGAATTGTTTTACGCACATGATCCCGTGACGCTAATTCTGGCACAACACCACCATAATCAGCATGAACCGCAATTTGGCTATACAAACGATGTGCCATAATCCCTTGCTCATCATCATAAATAGCGACACCTGTTTCATCACATGATGTTTCAATTCCCAAAATACGCATAACTGTATTAATACCTCAACGGTTTGACACCTAAATCATTAATATAGGTAACCTTATTAAATAATACGCCAATTTTACCTGTCATAATTCAAATTCACTACCTTTATCTTCGAGAATAACTTTACAAACCAGACGAGTTCGCATTAGAATACGTCACCAATTTTTAATAGAGTGGGTTTTTAATTTTTACTTCAGTAAAGGTTAATCGCCATATTATATAGATTTAAGACTAAGGTTAATAAAAAGATATGCCAGTAATTAAAGTAAGAGAAAACGAACCCTTTGACGTTGCATTACGTCGTTTCAAACGTTCATGTGAAAAAGCAGGTATCCTTTCGGAAGTTCGTCGTCGTGAATGTTATGAAAAGCCAACTTGGGAACGTAAACGTAAGAAAGCTGCTGCAGTAAAACGTGCGGCTAAAAAAGTTTCTCGTGAGAACGCTCGCCACGTTCGTATGTACTAAGCACTTTACTTAATATAAGTAATTTTAGTACTATTTAAGTCAACTGAGCACTCTTTGAGAAAGACATGAGTCTACTTAGTCAACTACAAGATGAAATGAAAAACGCTATGCGTGCCAGAGACAAATTACGTCTTGGTGTAATTCGCATGGCGCTTTCAGCAATTAAGCAAGCTGAAATCGATCACAAAACACAAGCAACTGATGATAATATTATCGCGGTGTTAACCAAAATGGTGAAACAACGCCGAGAGTCTATCAAGATGTTTACTGATGGAGGTCGTGACGAACTTGCAGCGAATGAAGCGGCTGAGATTGTTGCTTTGGATGATTTTCTTCCGCAACCTCTTAGCGCAGATGAAGTGAATAAAATGATTGCTGATGCGATTACTGAAACAAGTGCAGCCTCTATGGCTGACATGGGCAAGGTAATGGCAATATTAAAACCATTAATGCTAGGTAAAGCCGACTTAGGCGCAGTAAGCTCTCAAGTTAGAGCAGCACTTAACGCATAATTGTTTAATATAAAAATGATAGCTTAAAACCGTGACAGCATTTGCTCTCGCGGTTTTATTTTCTTTAAAGCACTATAATTTCAAACATTGAAATTAATTTTGTGTAATATATTAATCCCGTATCTAAAATCACCACATATTTCATACTAAAGAGTAGTAATGGCAGGACGAATTCCCCGACAGTTTATTGATGACATACTCGCTCGCGCTGATATTGTTGAGCTAGTAGAGGCTCGGGTGCCATTAAAAAAAGCGGGGAAAAATTACCAAGCTTGTTGTCCTTTCCACACAGAAAAGTCCCCCTCATTCACGGTAAGCCAAGATAAGCAATTTTATCATTGTTTTGGCTGTGGCGAGCACGGTAACGCCATTTCATTTTTAATGGAATTTGATCGACTCGACTTCCCAGATGCTGTCGAAGAGCTTGCTTCGCATTATGGTATGGAAGTACCGCGAGAAGAAAATAAAGCCAGCCCTGCCGAACAACAGCAACAACAACAAGCTTACCAGCAAAAACAAGATGATTATCAGTTGATGGAAAAAATCAGCCGTTTTTTTGAGCAACAGCTTAAAAGCGCCAGCGATAAAGACACGGCCATCAGCTATCTAAAAGGCCGAGGTTTAAGCGGTGAAGTAGTGAAAAGGTTTTCCGTCGGTTATATTAGTGATGCTTGGGATGGCATGATAAAAACTTTTGGTAACACCTACTCTGGTAACCAACAACTTATTGATTTAGGCATGGCGATTCAAGGAGATAAAAACAAACCTTATGATCGTTTTCGTGGCCGTATCATGTTTCCAATTCGAGATAAACGTGGCCGAGTGATAGGTTTTGGTGGGCGAGTCTTAGGTGACGCTACCCCCAAATATTTAAACTCACCCGAAACACGCATTTATCATAAAGGCCAAGAGCTTTATGGTTTATTTGAAGCGAAACAAGCCAACAAAAAACTAACCCGTTTAGTGGTTGTTGAAGGTTATATGGATGTTGTCGCTTTAGCACAACATGGTGTGAACTATGCTGTAGCGTCGTTAGGTACGGCAACAACAGAAGAACAACTGCAAACCTTGTTTAGAACGGTAAAAGAAGTTATTTGCTGTTATGACGGCGACAGAGCAGGTAGAGATGCCGCATGGCGAGCAATGAATAATGCCCTACCGTTAATACGTGACGGCTACACTATGAAGTTTGTTTTTTTGCCTGATGGTGAAGACCCCGACTCATTGATCAGAGCACAAGGGCAAACCGCCTTTGAAAAAATACTCGATGAAGCCACTCCTCTGTCTAAATTTATTTTTAGTCATTTAGTTGCCAAAATTGATATGAGTTCATTAGAAGGACGAGCTTCACTGGTTAACTCTTTTCAGCCTTATCTAGCAAAACTACCTGCTGGTGTATTGAAAGACGCTATTATTAATGAACTGGCTAATAATTTTGGCACCGCCACTGAAAACCAATTAGCTAAATTAAAAAAAAGCAATGCCGATACATCTGATAAATACAAACCACAAGCAAAAAATAAAGTCACTCCGGTGCGACTTGCTATTGCATTGTTACTAGAGCATCCCCATATCGTTAATGTTCTACCAAATGCATCTTCATTACAGCATATTAATTTACCTGGTATAATCTTATTTAATCAATTAGTTACCTTGTGTATACAAAACCCAACGATAAACAGTGCACAAATACTCGAAAATTATCGAGATACAACAGAGGGTAAACAACTGGCTAAACTAATGTGCTGGCAACATCATGTTAAAACAGAAGCTGCAGAAGATGTTTTTTTAGACTGTATTGAAAAAATGTTCAATAGTTTTGTTGAACAGCGCACAGAACTTTTGCTTCAAAAAGCCCAATTAGGGCAAATGAGCCACCAAGAAAAACAAGAATTACAAGCTTTACTTAATGCTTAACTATAGAGTAGTTAAGAAATATTAAAGTGAACGTTATTATTGCTAGAAATCAAGCCGATAATTTGCTAAAGTTTCCGGCTTTACTGTTATCGTTTACAGCCAAATTTTCATTAAATAGGTGGACCCTCGTCAATGGATCAAGCCCCACAATCTAGACTTAAAGAGCTAATTACCAAAGGTAAAGAGCAAGGATATTTAACTTTTGCTCAGGTTAACGATCATCTTCCACAAGATATTATTGACTCAGATCAAGTTGAAGACATCGTAAGAATGATCAATGACATGGGTATTCAAGTATTCGAAAATGCCCCTGACAATGATACTCTAATGATGAGCGAAGGTAATACTGATGAAGATGCTGCAGAAGCTGCAGCTGCGGCTTTAGCAACAGTAGAAAGTGAAATTGGTAGAACAACTGATCCCGTGCGTATGTACATGCGTGAAATGGGTACCGTTGAGCTATTAACGCGTAAAGGCGAAATAGTTATCGCCAAACGCATCGAAGAAGGTATTAAAGAAGTTCAACGCTCTGTTTCTGAATTTCCGCCTGCAATCAATTACTTGTTAGAACTTTGGGATGGATTTGAAGCCGAAGAAGTACGTTTAACAGACATAATCACAGGTTTTTTAGACCCTGATGCAGAAGAAGAAGAAATTCCAGTTGCTGCCACTCATATAGGTTCAGAGCTATCAAAAGAAGAACTTGCCAGTGAAGACAATGATGAAGACGAAGAAGAGGAAGATACTGGACCTGATCCAGAATTAGCCCGAGAAAAATTTACAGCACTTCGCAAAGTTTACGAAAATGCTAATAAAGTTATCGAAGCTAAAGGCCGAGGTCATAAAGATGCTGTTGAAGCCATTGACGCTGTTGCTGATGTCTTTAGAGAGTTCCGCTTAATTCCTAAATTATTTGATAAGTTAGTTAAAAATATGCGTAGCGTAATGGATCGTCTGCGCGTACAAGAACGTTTAATCATGAAGCATTGTGTTGGTGCTGGCATGCCTAAAAAAACTTTTATTAAAATATTCCCAGGTAACGAAACATCAACAAACTGGTTTAAAGAACAAAAAGCTGCGGGTTTACCGTATTCATTAGGACTTTCAGATATTGACTTAGATGTTAACCGATGCGTTTCTAAACTCAATAACTTAGAAAAAGAAACCTTCTTGAAAGTGTTTGCTATTAAAGACATCAACCGCCGCATGTCAATTGGTGAAGCAAAAGCGCGTAGAGCTAAAAAAGAAATGGTGGAGGCTAACTTACGTTTAGTTATCTCTATTGCTAAAAAATATACTAACCGTGGCTTACAATTCTTAGATTTAATTCAAGAAGGTAATATCGGCCTAATGAAGGCCGTTGATAAATTTGAATACCGTCGTGGTTTCAAATTATCCACCTATTCCACATGGTGGATTCGTCAAGCCATTACTCGCTCAATTGCCGATCAAGCTCGTACTATCCGCATTCCAGTACACATGATTGAAACGATTAATAAATTGAACCGTGTTTCACGTCAAATGTTACAAGAAATGGGACGCGAACCCACACCTGAAGAATTAGCTGAACGCATGATCATGCCAGAAGATAAAATTCGTAAGGTATTAAAAATTGCCAAAGAGCCGATTTCAATGGAAACGCCTATCGGTGATGATGAAGATTCACACTTAGGTGACTTCATTGAAGATGGTAGCGGTGAGTTACCTGTTGACTCAGCAACTTCTGAAAACTTGAAAAATGCTACACATGAAGTATTAGCTGGCTTAACAGCTCGTGAAGCAAAAGTATTACGGATGCGTTTTGGTATCGACATGAATACCGACCATACTTTAGAAGAAGTTGGTAAGCAGTTTGATGTAACACGTGAACGTATTCGTCAAATTGAAGCAAAAGCTTTACGCAAATTGCGTCATCCTTCTCGTTCTGAGCAATTGAAAAGTTTCTTAGACGGCGAATAAATATTAAGCAATAATGCATAATAAAATCCAGCAATCGCTGGATTTTTTATTTAATGTCTATAGAAAAAAATAGTGCCCCATTAAACAATAAAGTTGAAATATTTAAATCGCTATAAAAGTAAAAATAATAGGCAATGTGAGTTATGACTTACAAAAGTATGACCTATCAGCATTAATCATCAAGTGGATAAAAATCTAGAAAAAAATTCAGGCGTACAATAAAAAATGATTAAGTCCTTGTTAGTGAATTAACGGTAGACTTAAATTTCTTATTTTCGGATAATCCAATTAATAAATATTTACTGTTTGTTTAATAAATAAACAAACAGTAAATAAAGTTTAAATAATTAATTTCAACGGGTGACAATAAAATAAAAAATGCTTATACTGCATCCGCTTTGTAGAGCTATCAAATCTTGAGAGATTTACATAAGTAATGGAAATGGCCCCTTAGCTCAGCTGGTTAGAGCGCCCGACTCATAATCGGTAGGTCCTCTGTTCAAGTCAGAGAGGGGCCACCATTTTCAATAGTCTATCCCGTAAGTAAACATTAGCATCAAATCATAACCCAATTATTCACCTGTGCTTTTTTGTAATAGGCGAATAATGAGTGTTTTTTTTCATAATGATATCAATGCTTTTTAAAATACTCATTAACTGCAAGAGTTGAAAAACTTAAACTAACACAGGGGGGCATAGTAAAATGTCTACTATCCAGCGCCATTAAAAATGGTTGAGGATAATCTTCTGTCATCATTTATGAATAAAAGTATGTAATACTTTTATTCATAAAAATAACAACTTATAGTGATAAAATTTACTTTTAACTATCACCAGAACCTTATAGTATTAACGCTAATACAAGTAATAATAGGAGTAGTTAATGGCATTTGATTATGGCTCTATAGATCTAGGATTAAAAAATCCATTTAAAACTGAAGGTACAATTACCGCTATAAGAGGCACAACCCAAGCAATTATAGGGCTTTATTTACTCCTGAGTGCAGCATCTATCGTTAAAGAGAATACAACTGTTGGCTGGATTTTAATGGTCTTCGGTATATTTATTTTAACTGGGGGAATTGGTGCATTGACAGGTGGAATATACTCTAGATTACGTTATTTTGTCGGACGTAATCATCCAACGTCTTTAGCTTATAATTTTAGCAAATCAGAAAGTAGCACTGCAAATCAGGAAAAAAACACCCTTGGTTATAACAAAAAGCAACTAGAAGAAATGCTAGTGGGACGAAAAAATTCTACGTTTGTTGAACCAGTTGGTTTTATTGCTCGGTTAATTCATAGTTTTATTCCTAAGTTATTATTTTTACCTTATCCAATACGTAATATGTCGCAACATATAATTGGTGCTTGGGTAAGTACAATTATTTCACTTATAGCTTTTGCAATTGTTGCTTTTGTTTCTCTAAATGGATTTGCAGGAGAAGCTGGGGAATTAGCCTTTCCTTTTTACTCTGCTTTTTTAATGTGCTACTTACTCTCTACTTGGAGAAGCGCAGGTGAACCTATTGTGAGAGCGGCTGAAACGAATATAGAGCCTCTGGGTAGCACAACTTTAGTGAAAATAATTTCTTTATCTTTAATTCTACCAATAACGATAGGATTAATACTGTCATGGTTAATGTCTACAGGCAACTTACCTCAAAACGAGATTGAAATATTTACCAATCAACTGCCAAGTTTGAATACAAGTTTATACCTTGTAGGGATATTATTAATTTCTTCCTTATCGAGTGTATTAGCGTTTATATTATTAAGAGAAAGACTGGCCATCGTCAACCCTGTCACTGAAGTATCAGAGTTACGTGAAAATTGGCAAGAATCTGTACACCCAAATGAAATATTCATTAATTTAGACAATCTAGTTATGGCTAACCGTCGCTATAAAGAAGTTCCTAACAGAGTTTATTTAGAACTTGACCCTAAATTACAAGAACAGACAGATGGTAAAGGTGGTTTTATGGGTGAGATGATTCAAGAAATTCAACCTAAAGTTAAACCAATGAAGTTAGGTCAACTCTTTAATAAAATACGTTTTACTTCTCTGGTTATCGGTAATTTCCTGTACATTACTTCATCAATACTAATACTATCTCTCGCATATCAAATTATTGATATATATACGTTAATATCAAATAATAGTATTTCAAATCTCACTGAATTATTCAATTCTAATAACTTCTCTAATTTTCTTGAACTTACGGTAGGAGCTATACATTTGATTTTGATTGGCTTTCTTATTAAGTCTTTCGCACGTTTATTGACAACAACGGCACATTTATTTTTCGCTGAAATACAATTTGAATCACTTTTAGTTTATTTTAAATGCGAAGGAACATTCACAGAATCAAAAATATCTACTGGCACAGGAATTCATGACAGCACTCGTTCAGAAAATACGTTAGTGCGTAGCAGTATTACTCCATGGATCATTGTATCTAGAATTGTATCAACAACTTTTGCGGCAACAGGTATTAAAAACCTTGAACACCCTCGCCATATTTTAGAGATGCATAAAGATGAGACTCAATTGAAAGACATTAAAGATGATGTTGTGTCATTCTTAAAAGATCGTGAATCCATAGCATCAATCACCAGCCAAAGAGACTTAGGCAATGCTTCACAAATCCATCAATTAAATCAACAAACAAGAGCTATCCCAACTGAAACATACTTAGTCAATACCGATCAAGAAGCTGCTAGTTATTTGCGTCAGGAAGAAGACTTAAGTGAAAATTCAATTGCCAAAGAAAAAAGTTAAACCTTGATACCCACTAGCAATTTTATAGTTTGTTAAAATCTACAGACGTTGTTGCTGAGTAGTCGGTATGAAGGTTTCATCTTGAAATTATAGTGATATTTATGTTTTTTGTTTCTGCTTTTACGTTGTTTTTACTGCTGGTCAACATTGATTACAACTTGCACCAAAGGACAAGAAATAAATCTCTGGTCTTTTTCCTGTCCTTTGGTTTTTCAATACGGCTTACCGTTTGTTATGCTGTGAAGTTGATCGAATGGATGAAAATTTAATATTCCCTTTAGTTTACTAAAACATTAGTTTACTAATAACTTTAGTTGTTCACCTTCGCTCATAATCGTTAGATCCCATGTTAAAATCACAAAGGATCAATATTTCAAAGCTCACACCTAAGTAAACACTAGTATAATTATTAGCTTTCAGCATATTTAATAGCAGCCACCATGGTTTTAAAAATTTGCTCTATGCTGTCTATTGCTATGCAGTGAGCCTCTTCAAAATCGGGTCTGGTGGTCATGAATAGCCAAGTTTTTACAAGTACTTTAGGTGGGAGTTGATTCATAATGATTCTTAATGATAGTGAGTGTGAGAGTAATATAACTCCTACTCAAATATCATCCCTGATCAATATCAGCCAAGACAATAATAAGACAACTAAATTACCTCTAGATCGGCAAATAACGAATATCTATACTCATGTTAAATAATCCTTAACGTCAATAGCGACTAGCATAAGTTTACCTATGGCGTAACGGCTTCAACTTTAGGCGACAACCACCTTGAAAAACACCCTTGGTTAACAGTAGAAAACTTACAGGTTTATTAACTACAACCTTGGTTTAAGCGCTGCTTTAACTATCGGTTTATATACCAATATTCTGCTATCAGGCACATTTTTTAACATTAAAGCTGGGTGTTGCTGGTATTAAATGGCTATTGCCAATAATTCTTTATTTTATTGTATTTAATAGCTGCTATTGTTAGCCTACGCAAAAAACACCCCTAGCAATACCTTGCAATACGAAAAAAATTGTACTGCTGGCATGGTGTGTTATTTGGTTGTAAACCCTTAAGAGAAATTATGAAAAAAACAAACACCTTGAATCAGACTGAAGATGTAAAGTTACTTAAATTTCAATACTTACACCCGAAATATTGGGGAGCTTGGCTGCTTATTAGTTTCTTATTTATCGCTAGCTTTTTACCTTTTAAAGTACAATGGCAAGTCAGTAGAGGTTTTGCATTTTTGGCATTTCATTTAGTCAAAAGCCGTCGTCATGTTGCTCAGGTTAATGTAGATATTTGTTTTAGCGATAAGAGTACTGAAGAAAAAGAACAGTTGGTGAAAGCTATATTCCATGAAAATATACAAGGTTATTTAGACAGTGGTACTTCGTGGTTTCGTAACATCAATAAATTTAAACACTGCATTGAAGTGCGAGGCCAAGATATTCTTGAACGGGAAAATGCTAATGGTAAAGGTATATTATTAGCCGGCGCACATTTTAGCATTCTCGATCTTGCCGGTGCGTTAACCAGTTTAGTGTGCGATTTAAATGTAACCTACCGTCCTCTTAATAATAAATTAATGAATGCGGTAATGATGCGTGGCCGTTACCGCTTTGTTAAAAATGCTTACCATAAAAAAGACATTAAAAGATTCATTAGTTGTATGCGCCGCGGTGAAATTCTTTGGTATGCCCCTGATCAAGATTACGGTAGAAACCACAGTACATTTTCACCATTTTTTGGGCGAACAGCCGCCACTATTTCTGGTTTAACATTTTTAGCTAAAGCAGGTAGAGCCAAGGTCATTCCGTACAGTTATCATCGTAAAGGGGATAGCCAACAATATATATTAGAATTTTATCAGCCCTTACCTCAAACAAATTGTGAAGAAGAAGATGCTGCCAATTATAATACTTGGTTAGAGTCTGTTATTCGTCAATACCCTGCTCAATATCTATGGCTGCACAAACGTTTTAAAACACAACCGAATCGAGAAGATGCTAGTCCATATTAGCTGAAAAAACACACCTGCTAAAACACCCTAATAAAATTACGCTCTTTGACTACTCGATTAATTTTTTTGATAATGTCACTCATAAGTATTTTCTTTTTAGCTATCAAAAAGGCCGCTTAAATAAGCGGCCTTTTTTCAGTGTGGTTTTATAGGTTATAGTGGGTAACTAGCCCTTTTCATCTGAAGTACTGTAACCTTTACCGACAATGGCTTTTTTAGGATAAAAATAAAGTATGGTGCCAGCGCCAAACCATAAAATAACCATCATCCATTCTTGTGGCCAAACCAAAGCGGCTGGCATACCAGGAAAATACAGACTAATCATCAGCAAACTCGCTAACAAGCCAAACCAGCCCAATACTTTACCACCGGGTGCTTGATACGGACGTGGCATATCAGGCTCATTGTATCTAAGCAGTAAAAACGAGCCACAAACAAATATATATGAAACCATAAGTCCTAGGCTGCCAGCGTCAACAAACCAAATAAGCGCCTGGCGTCCTAAAAATGGAGCTAGCGTGCCGAGAACACCGATGAATAAAATGGCATTAACGGGAGTTTTATATTTAGGGTGCACTTTGGACAAGAAACTTGGCACCATACCACTTGCTGACATAGCGAATAGAGCACGGCTACCACCTAATAAAAACCCGTTCCAGCTGGTTAAAATACCGGCCACACCACCCAGTAATAGGATCAAAGCGCCAGTGCGTCCCCAGGCTGCTTGTGTTGCATCAACAGTCGCTAATTCGGAAGTACTTCGGGCATCAGCGTCGAGTAGCATACCAACTGATAGTTCAATCAACAGGTACCATACAATGGCCATCACTATTGACAACACCAGCAGTTGTCCTATTTTTTTCGGTGGTAAGTCAATTTCTTCAGCCGCTTGTGGAATAATATCAAAACCAACCATCATAAATGGCACTAATGCCATGGCCGCTAGAATGCCAGTGCCGCCACCAACAATCAGTGGTGTCATATTAATGGCTTCACCATGTGCACCTAAGCCAATAAATAATGCCAGCCCTGACAATACAATCACGGCGACTACAACGCCTTGAATTATTGCTGCAATCCTAACGCCACGAATATTAATCCAAGTAATAACTATTGACGCTAAAGCACCAATAAGGGCTTGATCTAGATAAACACTGGAGCCATTAATCTTCCATAACTCACCATTACCTAATCCTGGAAATACATTGGTTAAGACACTCGGTAATGCCACCGCCTCAAACGCAACAACAGAAATATAAGCAAAAACGATAGCCCAAGTACAATAAAACGAGGATGTTTTACCCATTGCCCGCAAACTATAGGCATGCTCCCCTCCAACTTCAGGCATAGCGGCGGTAAGCTCGGCATATATCATACCAATAACAATAATGACCCCACCGGCAATTAGAGTCGCGACAATAGCCCCAACACTTCCAGCTCTTTGCATTAGCTGAGAAATTAATACTACCCAAGACCAACCAATCATAGCGCCAAATGAAAGGACTAAAATATCTATTTGTTTCAGGCTTTTACTTAAGCCGTGTTTACTTGCACCCAAAGTTGTAATCTCCTGTTAGTTTAACAATCGCATGCCATGATAAACTTTCTTGACCATTGGCAATATCTATTGAATTCATTATCAATGATTTAATAGGTTATTAAAGTTAATATTTTTAAAGTTAAGTTAAGTGATTACTTAACTTTATTTAACCACCATATATCAAATGTAACACACATACCTTTATATACAAATTGAGGGTTATAATTTTGCTTTACCTTCTGGTTAAGAAAGGCTATTGAGGTTTTTCGATGCAGAGATCCAGCCTTATTGACTTGACTTAAGTTAAATACAAAGCAAATCTGACAGACCAGACGTTATAACTCATTTACATTGAACATAACAATAAAAACTCATCGTAGCCCTAACGTTAATTTATTAAAAAGTAGAAAACTATATTCGGTAAGGCATGTTTGTATTTATTCCTATAACCGATAAGATTTATTTATCACTATTTGAATAGGACATAAAATTTCAGAGGTGATACAAAAAAGCCACTTGAATCAGTGGCTTTTTTATCCATACACAAACTAACACATATTAGAAGGTATATCGTGCTCCAAGAGCATATCTTGTACCATACTGGCTAGCACTCAAGAATTGCTCTTCATAACGACCGTAAGTCTCTTCTGTTTCATTCGTGAGGTTAACACCTTCTAAAAACACCGTAAACTGTTCGGTTATATCATAATTGATACTGGCATCAACTGAAGCATACTCTTTAGCAAACTGCGGAGGACCCTCGGCAGAACCTTGATCTTGTCCTACACCAATAAGGTATGAATCACGCCAGTTGTAAGTAACTTTTGCAGACAAACCGTCTTTTTCATAAAACATTTGGAAGTTTGCACCATCACTTAAACCAGGTAATACCGCTTGGCCTTCATGGCTTCTGGGATCAAACTCCAAGTCTCCGTCAACTATAGTGGCGTTAAATGCAGCGCCAAAACCCGAGTCACCAAATAAATGTTGAATGGCAAATTCAAAACCATCAACAGCCCTTTTACCAGCATTAACAGGTTGATCAACTAACCATTCTAACGCTGGGTCATCGCCATTTTGAATAATGTTGTAACCGCCCGTTGTGCTGTTAAGGGTAGCTCCACCATTGGCAACAATACGATCAAATATCGCCTCATCTGTTGCTGTTGCACCTTCAGCTGCTAATTCACTGCGAGCTTGATCAGCTCTTGCACCTAAATAGGGGTCATTTAAGCCGTCAACCGTTACCGTATTGCGTGATGCTTCAATCCAGTCATCAACATCTTTTTTAAAGTAGCCTAAAGACACATAACTGCCTTCGTTATAATAATACTCTACCGATAGATCTAAATTCATTGAACTATAAGGTTTTAGGGCAGTATTACCTGAACTGCCGGTTCTAGCGCCAATTTTAGGGTTAGGTGATAAAGACCTTACACCCGCTAAATTGCCAAGAGGCGCCCTTGTCATCGTTTTACCCAAAGAAGCACGTACAATAACATCTTCAACTACTTCTACTTTGATATCAATACTTGGTAAAAACATACTGTAATCACCATAGGTATCTAATAAAGCATTGTCGCCCGCTTTAAACTGCAATGCCCATTCGGTAGTGCTTAACCAGACAATTCTGTCTTCAATTCTTTGTTTAACTGAACTGGTAACCTCTGTCTCTTCATAACGAAGGCCTACATTTATGTCAACATCCATTTCTGCTACTTCAAAATAAAGTGCAGCTTGCACATAAGCACTGTTGGTTTCTTCTAAAACCTTACCATCAGCATCTCTGCCAGGAGTTAAACCACCTAAAGGGTCAGTAACCATATAATCAAAAAAGTTAGTAACGCGTGTTAACGCTTCATCAAAGTCATAATCATAATAATAGTTAGTGGCTAAATCACTACCGCCGCCATTAAATTGGTCTAAGAAACCATCTGTATGGTTTAAGGTAAACATACTTGCAGGGAATACATCTTGGTTACCTGCATAGCTATTAGGTCCTTGTTGATCAACACCAGCACCCCAACCACCAATGGTTTGCTCAGTTCGTGCAATACCAAATTTAAGGTTAGCTAATGGACTATCATTTTCATTAATCCATTCACCATGAATTTGTAATTGCTTAACACCCGCTTCACCATAACCGGTATCAAAACGGCCAAAAGTAAAGTCAATTTCATTAACATCACCTTCAGCAGAATTATCAGGCCAGTAATTGGTTTGTTGAGGAATATCACCCGAGGTAAAATCATACGTTTTCGAAACTAGGTTATTTAAACCGAAGATAAGAAATGGATTTGAACCACTGCCTTTATCAGCACCTGCATCACTTGAGTTAGTCGAGTCATGATAATCAAGTGATAAATGGATGGTATCTGTTGCTTGCCAATCAAGATTTAAACCAATAGATTTAGCTTCAACTAATTGAGTGTTTTTTCTTTTTAGTAAAGAGAAATCACCACCCGCTTCATTAAATTTAACAACGGTACCATTTTCATCTATTTCATAAGAATTTAAGCCAGCACCGGCATTAAACCACTGACCAAAATTCATTTCATTATTAGAAGTTTGTGTTTCATTATAGGTGTAATCTAGCGTAGCGACAAAATCATCAGTAGGTGCGATTTGAAGCGTTAATTGTGCATTGGTTCTTTCACGCTGAGCATCGCGAATGGTATTACCAAAACCTTGCGGTGAATAATGATGACAACCGGCAACTCTATCTTCGTTGTCAGAAGGAAGCGTGTCGTTTACTACATCACAACCGCCGGTACGGCGATCAATGGCATTATCGCCGGAAGCATTACCAAAAGCTAAATCAGCTTTCCAGCCACCAATACCAGCACGTTGTTCTTGCCAATCACGTTCTTGGTATGAGTAGTTAACACCTACGCCTATCATATCATCGGCAAAGGTATCACTGAGTAGAAAAGATACTTCAGGTGTGGTATCACTACCCATTTCATTCGAAGTATCGGTAAGTGCTTTACCTGTAGCAGAAAAATTAAAACCTGCATTATCAAAAGGTCGAGCCGTTTTAATGTTTACGGTGGCTCCTAAGCCGCCACTGGGTAATTCGGCACGGGCCGTTTTCATTACCGTTAATTCGCTAACACCATTGGGTGAAACATTTTCCAAATTATATGAGCGAGTATTACCCGTACCAGGCATTTGGCGACCATTTAAGGTGATTAAGTTAAAATCTGGACCAAATCCACGCACAGTAATTTGGCTACCTTCACCGTTAGAACGGCTAATAGCGACACCAGTGATACGCTGTAACGACTCGGCTAAGTTAGTATCAGGGAACTTGCCCATTTCTTCAGCAGATATAGCATCAACAACACCATGATTCATTCGCTTGATGTCCATCGACTTAACCAAGCTACCACGAATGCCCTTTATCTCAATCACTTCGATTTCTTTATCAGTATTTTTCTCAACGACTTGAACAACGCCAGTGTCAACTTCTTCAGCGACGGCAGGCAGAGCTGTCACTGTACCAAGTATTAAAGACACGGAGAGTGCCAATCGACTTTTATTAAATTTTATATGTTTCATAAATACCCTAGATTTATTGTTTATTTTTGCTTTTGATGACTTCCCATTACTTGGAAGTGCTTCCATCCATTAGGGTTAAAAAAATAAAGCGCTCCCTAGACCAATGCATAAAAACATTGGAAGCGCTTCCACTTTACTTGAAATTATCCTTTTGTTTATAAAATAGCAATATATTTTAATAATTATTTCAATAAATGGCTATTTATCATTAAACAGTAAATAACTTAGATGTTGATAATGTTCATTCAAAACTAGATCCCTAAAGGTTATAGACATGCGACGTTGAAAAATATTTATAGATACACAAACATTATTAAATTACATTATTTAGAAAAGTATAAATAACCAGCAGAAAAAAGTTATTTAACTTGAATTGGAAGCGCTTTCATATTAGATTTAAAGCGCTTCCAATAAAGGTTAGAAAATTACAATGACTTTAAATAAAATTAGACCTCTTATTTAAGGCGCATAACAACGAATTATGATTGGCAATAAATATGTAGATATTTAACATGCTAAACGTAGGGGATGTATTAAATGAAAGATAAGAGAAATACTTTATCTAAGCTATCTGCCATCGCGTTATTGGTAGGACTAGTAGGATGTGGTGACAATGGTTCAGAAACATACACAGATAAAAATGCCGTTGATACTACTTTGCCAGCTACTGATTGGCGAATGATTTGGCAAGATGAATTTGATGGTACAGAGATCGATACTAGTAAGTGGTCGCACGAAATTGATTGTGCGGGCGGCGGTAATCAAGAGCAACAGTGCTACACCGAAAGTTCTGATAACTCATTCGTCAGCGAAGGTATGTTAAATATTGTCGCAATGCCAAACACTGACGATACTTTATCTCAAGATTACACCTCAGCTCGCCTTAACAGTAAAATGAAAGGTGACTGGACCTACGGTCGCTTTGAAATAAGAGCCAAAATGCCCACTGGTCAAGGCACTCATCCTGCAATTTGGATGATGCCAACAGATGACATATATGGTGGTTGGCCTCATTCAGGTGAAATAGACATTGCTGAGTCAGTAAACTTAAAGGTCGCCGCTGAAGATGGTACCTTAGAGTCTCATGTTTATGGGGCTTTACACTACGGTAAAGCAAAAGGAAATGAATCAAATCAAACGTCGGGCGCTCCCTACTTGTTACCAGATGACGCTAACCCAGCTGATGATTTTCATACCTATGCAATAGAATGGCAAGAAGGTGAAATACGCTGGTACGTTGATGGTTATTTGTATCAAACTCAGCGTAAATCTGAAGTAAAATATAACTTCAAAGGTGAAGCTGCAGGCCTATTACACAAAGGCTGGTATACCAATAATTATAATAATGTCACTGGTGAGCAACAAGACCAATGGACCAACGCACCATTTGATCAAAGTTTTCATATGATTTTAAACTTTGCTGTTGGTGGTAGTTGGGCTGGGCAAGTCAATAATACCGGCATTGACGCTTCAGCTTTTGCTGGCGGCAATACCATGTTGGTTGATTATGTGCGTGTATATCAATGTGATATAGCGCCAATGACAGGTGAAGGCTGTGCAACCATTCGCGCAGGCTATAACGAAGAAGCCACAGAAATACGTCCTGATGGCGCATTAGTTACAGGCTCTGCACCTACGCCACCACCACCCGCACTTGACCCCAATTTACCTGCGCCACCTTTGGTTATTTTTGCAACTGAAATTATTGCTGGTTGGGATGCATGGGATTGCTGTGGCGATTCAACACCAACTATCGAAATTGATGATGCTGAATACGGTGACGTTGTTGAGTTTATAATCAACGGTGAAACTGTCGTCGGTTTTAGTACTCGTGCTGGTCATGGTGTTAGTGATGGCGTACCTTTTAATGCTTCAAATATGATAGCTACTGGTACGGTAGAATTTGATCTTAAAATGACGGCATCTCCTGGCGATACTGCCTGGATGTTTAAAATTGAAAGTGATGAAGCAGCTACTGCAGTTGAAATTGCTTTATCAACAAGTGTAGAGGGTCATGCGGCACCTGAATTAGGTACTTGGCAACATTATACCTTTAATATTTCTGATCTGGTTGATGCAGGGTTAGATCCAACACAAATCGATGTTTTAATGATATTTCCAACATGGGGAACAGGCAATGGCGCCGTATTCCGTGTTGACAACCTAATAATCAGTAAACCAGATGGTGATACAGGTACATCAGCAAGTGTTGTCATCTTTGATGAAACCAATCGTGCCGACTGGTTAGCATGGGATTGTTGTACAGGTTCTACTCCTAGCGTTGAAGCTGATGATGGTGATCATAACAACGTTGTTGAATTTGGTATTACCGGTGAGACGGTGATGGGTTTTAGTACTCGTGACAGCCATGGTGCAACCGGTGGTTTACCTTTTGACGCCAGCTCAATAGTTACCGCAGGCACTATTTCTTTTGAATTGAAAATGACCGCATCACCGGGTGATGTTCCTTGGAAATTCAAAATTGAAAGTAATGAGGCAGAAACTGCTGTTGAAATCGATTTATCAACCAGTATAGAAGGACATGCGACACCAGAACTTGGCGTATGGCAAACTTATACCTTTAATATTGCTGATTTAGTGGACGCAGGCTTAGACCCAAGTGCTATTGATGTAGTGATGATGTACCCTGCTTGGGGTCAAGGTAATGGTGCAGTATATCGCGTTGATAATGTTCGTATAGGTGGTTAAAAACCTATGATTAGTTAAGGGGGATATCAAAGCTACTTCCCTTGCTAAGCTAATGATATATAATGGCTTAAACAATAATTAATTAATATTTGTTAAAGCCATTTTTTAGTTTGTAGCAGCGAAATTAAAGGAATGATTTTTTGAGAAACTATCCCTTTAACTTTGAACAATTAATAGGTCGGGACTATGGTTGAAAACATGGAACAACCAATAAATAACATTGTTATTGTTGGCGGTGGCAGCGCCGGTTGGATGGTTGCCAGTCGATTGGCCGCTAAACATCAAGCAAGTCCACAATCAAAAGTAACCATTACCCTCATTGAATCAGCATCCGTTAAGCCTGTCGGCGTTGGCGAAGGTACTTGGCCTTCAATGCGAAACACCTTAAAAAGCATGGGTATATCTGAAGCTGAATTTATTCGTGAGTGTGATGCAACCTTCAAACAAGGCTCTAAGTTTAATGGCTGGGTTAGCGGTGAACAATCAGATAGTTATTACCACCCTTTTATTTTACCGCAAGACTTTGCAAACATAAATTTACTACCTCATTGGCAAGCAATTGGTCAATCAACCTCTTTTTCAAATGCGGTTTGCTTTCAAGAGCAATTGTGCGAACATGGGCTAGGCCCCAAGCAGATAACTACGCCAGAATATGCCGCAGTTGCCAATTATGGTTACCACCTCAATAGCGGAAAATTTGCGGCCCTGCTACAGAAACATTGTTTAAAAAAGTTTTCGGTCAAACATATTGTTGATGATGTCATCAAAATCAATTCGTCTAAAAATGGCGATATCTCCTCAGTTTCAACCAAAAAACATGGCGAAATTGCTGGCGAGTTATTTGTTGACTGCACTGGTTTTGCTTGTCTATTACTCGGAGAGCATTTGAAAGTGCCCTTCATTAACAAGCATGACACCTTATTTGTTGATACGGCTTTAGCTGTTCATGTTCCTTATGAATATGAAGACAGTCCAATATCTTCGGTGACTCAATCAACCGCCGCACCAGCGGGTTGGATATGGGATATAGGTTTAACTAACCGCCGTGGCGTTGGTCATGTATTTTCCAGTCGACACACAAGCGAAGATAATGCAGAAATTGAATTAAGAAATTACTTGGGACAATTCGGCAAGAAAATGGCTAATGCCCAGATCAATAAAATAAAGATTAATGCCGGTTACCGTTCACACCCTTGGGAGAAAAACTGTGTGGCTATTGGCTTATCAGCTGGGTTTTTAGAGCCTTTAGAAGCTTCCTCTTTGGTACAAGTTGAATTAGCCGCAGATTGGCTTTGTGATCAACTACCCGTGACACGAACAAGTATGGATATCATTTCCAAACGATTTAATGAGGCTTTTATTTATCGCTGGGCGCGCATTATAGACTTTCTCAAACTCCACTATGTATTAAGTAAACGAGAAGACAATCAATTTTGGATAGAAAATCGGCAACCAGAATCAATTCCAGATTCACTTCAACAAGCACTGACTTTATGGAAATACCATTACCCTTGGCACCATGATTCAGAGCGTAGCAATGAAATATTTAGTAGTGCTAGCTACCAATATATTTTGGCGGGCATGGGATTTAGAACTCAATCGCATTATTTGACATCTGATGAAGAAAATGAATTGGCAATGAAAAATTTTACCACCAATCAAGCAATAACCACAAAATATTTACAGCACTTGCCCAAGCATCGTGAGTTACTTAAAAATATCAAACTCTATGGGTTTAACAGCTATTAAAAAAACACTTAAATTAACGGTAATCATTCCATTATAAGTGAATCAAAGGCCTTTACTGAGAACTGAGCAACTTAAAAAGACTTATACCGATATATTGACTCATTGAGGCACACGAGAGGTAAGCATTAAACATACCTTTTTCTGATGTCGCTAACAGTTTGTAGCCGCTGAAATAATGACGAAAAAAAAATTACTAACGGCCTTAATGCTAATTTACCTTTATACGATATAAGCTACGTTGATGGTGATAATCCAAGGTGTCAGTCATTAACGAAGCTATTCTTTAGTACTGTGGCTAATCGACAAGTTATAAAATAAATTTCCAGCACTTTCTAATGCTGAGACAACGACTCTGCTTAGGTTTATTAGCGTCGTTATAAAACAAGTATGAGTTTAACCAATGATTACTGCTAGTAGGTTCATCATGAAAATAATCAAGACATATGAGATAATAATGATAATATTGAACAATACACTGGTTGCAAAAACGAAGATAACTCTCTGTAGAATCAGTAAACTAGGGCTTTTATTATCAAGTGTGATCATTAACTCTTCAGCGCTTGCCGGCTGGGAAGTCAACTTTATCGATAAGTTCTCTGGTACTGGGGTTAATTGGGATAACTGGACGGCACAAACTGATGCCAATTATAATAACGAAGTTCAGTGCTATACCGATGATGACAGCTCGACTGATAAAAATTTCGATGTCTCTAATGGCACTTTGAAAATAATTGCTCGTCAGCAGCAAGTTAATTGTGCG
>JAWUYA010000020.1:0-38292 GCA_034111045.1 Colwellia sp.
TAGATACTAAGGTTTGTATCCGCCAACAATGCCTTTAGTGGTAATTGATACTGCGTCATGGGCATGAAGTGATTCAAGATGGTTTATCTTTAGCCAAAAATCATCAAATTGCTCTGATGAATTCATACTATGTTGTAATCGACGGGCTGCATCTTCACAAAACATTAAATTTTGGCCATTTAAGCGGGCAAATTCCTGCTCATCAGCTCTTTTTACCGCAGCCTGCACAGGTGTTTTTAATGAGTCTTCAATCGCATTTACTAAATCAGTAATAGGAAAATCTTTAACTTGGTTACCTAATTTAACTTTAATTTCAGCAACAGAACGCTGGCTGTGCGGTGTAGCAACAATCCCTTCGGTTGTGCCTAACCAGTCGTGAATTGCATTTAAATCTGCGGGTTGTTCAGCAGGAAATTTGTTTTGGAATGCTTGTTGAATTAACTGGCGAGCAAGTGCTGCTGAACAAGGACAGGTTGACGAGTAACGAACATCAACGGCTAATTCAATATCAAATTGACCTTGATTAAGTCTGCCTGTGATAGTCACAGGGTAAGCTTTCCAACCCAATTTCCCACTGATTAATGATTTACGTCTTAAATGATATTCAAAAGTAAATTTAACTTTTGCATTGTCACTCAAATCTTGATGCGAGCTAATAAAACCATCTAATAAATTGATCAGTGATTGATAAGTTAATATATCGCCACTGGATAACTCATCAAGTTGCAAATAAAGCCTCGACATATGAATGCCTTTAGCTTGGGGCTCCTTTAAATTAACAAAAGCATCAATATGAGCTGAAACCATGCGCTGCTCTTCACCTTGTGAGGCAATCATCATAGGCATTTCAATATTACTCATACCAACCCAATCAAGTTTACCCTCAGTTTGAGCTGTGGTTTGATGGGCAATATCAGGCATTGATGTTGGCATTTTTACTCCGCTGTCGTACATTATCTAACTTTTTATTTAAAAAATCTAAATTCAAGGGCGCATATTCTATCTTATTTTCAGTCGTTATCATTCATGTTATTTACATTTTAATTGAAAGACCCACTAAAAAGGTGGGGTATTTTGAACGAAAAGCTGAGTAAAAGCAATAATTGTGGTGTGAAGTGCTATATTAGTTATTCTTATTCAATTATTTACTATTGTCTTTACTCGCTTATGCTCTATTATAGCGGATGAATATAGTCGATAAATAAGATCTAGGTCGGATTAACTTTATGACTAACGGATTAATTTTTATGAGTGACGGATTATTAGATGAAGAGTTGTTGGCCAATTATATTAATAATATAGGTAAAGATGTTGTAGTTAAAATGGTTGATTTATATAAGCAACAATCAAAAATTTATCTTAATGATATCAACAATGCCATCGTTTTACAGTCGACTTTTTTATGGACAGAGCATTGTCATAAAATGAAAGGGGCTGCGGGCAGTGTGGGTTTAAAAGCTTTGCATACCTATTTAGAGACGATTGAAGAATCTGAGGTATTAAATGAAGAGAAATCATTAATGCTAGTAGAATTGACAGAACTAAATGATTTAGGAATAGCCGCATTAAATATTTGGTTAAATACGGCATAGTTTTGTTATTTTAAATCATCATTCAACAGAACCAACAAAACGGTAACCTTCACCGTGTATGGTATTGATTAATTCTGATGGATTGGTAGTTGATTCGAAATGTTTACGTAAACGCCTAATTGTTACATCTACAGTTCTGTCGTTTGAGCGCAAGTCACGACCCGTCATTTCTTTGATTAATTGTTGGCGAGTGACAATCTGTCCTGAATTTTCAATTAACAATTTTAATGCACGATATTCACCACGAGGAATGGAAATGATTTCACCGTCAGGAGAAATCATTTTTCTAGAATTACCATTAAGGGTCCACTGATTAAATTTGATAATAGCATTTTCATTTTCATTTTCGTTTTTTGGCTGGCCAATTCGAGATAAAATATTCCTTGCCCTGATAGTCAATTCACGAGGGTTAAATGGTTTCGTTAGATAATCGTCAGCGCCAATTTCTAAACCTAAAATTTTATCTATGTCACTGTCACGGCCCGTTAAGAATATAAGTCCTAAGTCAGCGTTTTTAGTTAACTCTCTGGCGAGTAATAAACCATTCTTCCCGGGGAGGTTTATATCCATTATAATCAGGTTGATTGTATTTTCACGCAGCTTGCTGTCCATGCTTTCACCATCTGTGGCTTCGGAGACTATATAGCCTTCAGCTTCGAACAAATGCCTGAGATTAAAGCGAGTTACTTCTTCATCTTCTACGATAAGAATATGAGATTTTTGCATGTAGTAGATACCACCAATATGTTGTAATTTAGTTTGTTTTAGTAACACAAAACTTACATTGACTAATTATTATAATTATTACCAGAGCTATTTTATATAACCTAATGTGAAATAACAATGAAGTAAATCAGCATTATGACATTATAGTTAAAGTATAGACTAAGTATAAGTAAAGGTTTACTTTTTTAATCTTTGAACATTAAAGTTTTTATCGAAAGTTGTCCTTTAATTTATTTTACTGGCTAGTTGAACGTATCATCCAAGGGGTTGTGTGTATTGAATGTATTAAATAAGTATACAATATGTAAATTGCAAGTTTTCTCCTAAAACACTTTTTATAGTGAGAAATGAACCCCATATTTTATCCTTTAGATTCACTTCCACGGTATTATTATTAAGAATCATATTAAGCTGCTCACTCACTTCATGAGATTGATGATAATACTACTGTTGCTAATACCTTGGAAAGCGTGAGTCATAGAATTAAAGTTTGATTTTATGGCCTTTATTTGCTGATAACTATTAGCTCTTTTGGGACGGTTAACTTCTATCAAAATAGGTTTAATCTTTAAGTTATAAGGTAAGTAATAGATCATCGATGGGTGTTTTACGTTAAATGGTCTGTTTTATTTACATAAGAGACCTTGATATCATCCATTGTGTCAAACAATAGCGTCGATGCCTCAACACCTCACTAATTGGGGTATTAACTTCATGGGCGAGACTTGCAAGTATATCTATTAAAAAGAGGGTTGTTTTACTTTTAACTCGTTGGCATTGCCATTGATCAAGTCTACGACTGTGCTGAGCAACTCCTTATATTATTTTTTGAGTGCATCTCTACGTCAATATTGACTCAATATAACTCAAGACAACGTTAGTACTTGTACATCATCTGTTCGTTAAACTTTTAGCTATTTTGAGCTATAACGTTTAACAAATAATGTCTATATTGTTATAATTCATTGCTAGCCCTCTCTAGTGACAAGTAACAAATAATAACGTTCGCGACTATAACTATAAACAGGTTAGGGCTAATATTATTTGAAAAAATCTATATTTTGTTGGTCTCTTCTAAACTTATCCGACTAAGCATTGATAAATCGTAAAACCTTTCTCTTTGGCAATAATTTTACTTTGGCTAATGGCTTTATCCATAATGTCTTGATAACGTAAAAAACTGTTGGCAACTATGGTAATAGAGCCATTTTTTTTAATGTGTTGCTTTATATTTCGCAAGAAGGCTTCCGTTGCCATATAATTTGTTTTAACTCCTTGGTGAAAAGGCGGATTAGAAACAATATGTTGATATTTTTCAGTTACATCAGACAAGCTGTTTGATGGAAAAACAGTGCCAGTTAAGCCATTAAGAGACAATGTCTTTTCTGCAGAGCTTAGCGCTAAAGCACTAACATCTACTAGCGATAATTTAATGTTGGGAAAACACTTACCAATAAAGCAACTAATAATACCGGCACCACAGCCAAAATCTAATATTGAGTCACTCAGTTTATTGGGTAGGTAACTTAATAAAACTTGGGTGCCTACATCTAGGCCATCTTGACTAAATACACCGGGTAAGGAAGCAACAGTTACGTTGACACCTTCTATGCTTATTTGATAGTGAGTAAACCATTGATCAAAATTAAATAAATGATATTTATTATTAAATTGCCCAAAAAATAAAGAGCAATGCCTTGCGGAGTCTATTTTATTGCAAGAAATCAATAGGTTAGTTGTTAGTTTTTGGCAAGACTTAATTCCTGACTTATTATCGCCAATCATAAGTATGTTAGCGTTCAATGTGAGCAAGGGGTTAATCATCGCAAGGGTATAACTTAATTCAGCTTTACTTTTAGGGAAAGTGATAATCACTAAATCATGTGTAGTGTCTGTTTGGTAGTGGCTAGTGTAAACACAATTTACTTGTTGATGGTAGCGTGTTAAATATTGATACTCTTCAAAATTAGTATTTAAACACGTTATTTTCACCGATGAGTGCAATACAATATACGCTGCAATTAAATCGTCAGCAGGCATATTAATTAACAGGGGATTGTTAGCTTTAAGTAACTCGCTATTACGTAATAAAACTTGGCTTGCATTACTTAATGACATAGGTAGACCTAACAGCGAAATAAAATAGCTTTATTTCTTAAGATGAATGACCCTCTAGAGGTTATTATTCTACTTGAAATTAGCGAGATCACCAAAGAGATTATCGATACCATTTTCATAGGCCAACCATAGCTTAAGCATCCAATGTGAGATATCACCATGAGGAAACTGATGTATATTTAACGGAAATACTAATATCTTACGCGATTATAGTCATTGAAAAAGAGTTTATATTATGGCTACAATACCGCCATGGGTTTGATGAAATTTCCGTGAAAGCTTGCAACATTATTTAAGCAAAACAATTAACACTATTCGCAGTCATCAACTGCTTTTTCGTCCTGCGATAACGGAACAATCTTTTTCTGTCACTCTGTTAGGCAATAATCCATTAAATCAAAAATAACGTGAATATGAAATTTATGGCTCGATATGAATCAGTATCGAGAGACTTAGTGAATGTAGCCATTTTTTAAAATCATAAAATCACCTGAAAATATGACTTAAAAGATGAATAGCTTGAAGAAATAAGATCCGCACAACCCACCTCTTGGTATTGAAGATAAATGTGAGTGAAAGTGTAATATGAACCAATTTTCAAAAGAGTTAATGTACGTGGGTGAAATGGCAAGTGGCGCGAAACTTACCGTGCCCGTTTATCGTTTAAAAGCAAATATTAATGCAGTGCAAAATAAAGGCCCTAGTGTCTATATTCAGGCAAATATGCATGGCGCAGAAGTACAAGGTAATGCCGTTATTTATCAATTACTTGAATTGTTAAAAAAGCTAAAAATCAAGGGTGACATTACGTTAGTACCTTACGCTAATCCCGTGGGTTGTAATCATAAAAACGGGGAATACACCTTAGGTCGTTTTGACCCTATCACTGGCGTTAATTGGAATCGTATGTATCATTTTGATGAAGCAATGATTATGCCATTTGCTGAGCAACATATTGGCACAAGTGAGGAAGAAGTTGAAGCAAGTTTCAAGCAATTAATGTTAGCTGGAATTGAACAAAAACTTGATCATAATATCTTTGGTTTAACTACTGGTCAGCGCATAGCGTACCAATTACAACGGCTAGCACACCAGGCTGATTTAGTACTCGATTTACATACAGGCCCTATTTCGAGCAAACATTTATATTGCCCTGAGTATTGTCGAGACAGTGCAGATTATTTTGATATTCCACATACATTGATCATTCCTAATAATTTTGATGGTGCTTTAGATGAAGCTACATTTTGTCCTTGGTGGACACTGCAAGATAAGTTTAAAACGCTTGGTCGGGATATTAGTATTAGTGAAGGTGTATTGAATAAAGAAAGTTTTACAGTTGAGCTGGGCTCTCAAGAACAAATTGATTTAGATGTTGCTCATCAAGATGCTTTGGGAATTTTAAGTTACTTAAATTACAAAGGAGTATTAGCTGAGGAGCATCGCGGTGATTTTAAACCGCAAAGGATGACACGTTATGGCTGTTATTTGAAAGACTATAAAGCACTGTATTCACCTATGGGTGGTATGGTGGATTATTTAGCTGAATTTGGCCAACCTTTGAACGCGGGTGAGCCTTTGGCGAGGATTTTACGCATGGATAATTATGGTGATGGCGATGCTTTACATAACATCTCGCTTGATCATCGAGTTTTGCCTATTCTCCATTTTGCTTCAGCTAGTGTTAATCAAGGTACAGAGTTATATAAGGTTTTTAGTAAATTTTTTATTCTTTAATACATGTTTTTACATTAGTGGTATTGGTCTCCCTATGTTAATAAATCCCATCATGATAAAATATTTGTCGTTATCACACCTTAAATAACAAGAGTTATTGTACGACAGAAAACACAAATGCACTCAATCTTTTATAGCAATAAATTGGAGCATTTTTTTATTTCTATGATCTTAATTTGATCAAGCTAGCTGTTATCACTAAATAGATATTGTGATAATATAACATATGTTATATTATCACTTTAATATGACCAATACCGCTTACCTTCCTAGTAAACACTTATCAATAATTAGCCTGATATTGCTAATCGCTTATCTGTGCGCATTTGCTAGTCATGCCCAGCATGTTGATTTAGCCTTAGATTTTAACGAAACACAGCAGTGCTCACTGTGTCAAAATAACATTGATACCCCGTATGACTTAGCATTATCAGTTTCACCTCAATTTATTTGTTATGAATTTCTAGTTAATTCAGCTGTTTCGTGTGGTTCTATTCAAATAACCCATCCAAGACCACCTCCTAGAGGCCCCCCAGTTTATTGATTTCTGCTTTACAGGCGTTTGCCTGGTATTTAAACATTAGTTCAATCAATTTAGGTGTCATTATGCAATTCCATAAAATTGTGCCCGTATATGCGTGGTCCATAATCGTGTCGAGTACTTTGTTCAGTCAACAAGCCTTTACACAAAAAATTTCAGGTAAAGTAATTAAAGAAAATGGTGAATTACTCCAAAAAGTAAAAGTTACTAACTCTGTCAATAAACAGGTGATTTTTACCGACAGTCAGGGGCGTTTTATCCTTGATAATGTCAATGAGGGCATTATTGAATTACACATTAGTGAAAAAAACTACAGCCATTTTAGCAAAAGAGTTATCGTTAAAAATCAGAATATTTCAAATATAGTCATTGAATTAAATTCAACGGTAATTGACATTATTGATGTATACGCTACTCCGTTTCATGCATCTTCTATTGAGTCGGCTATACCTATCAACGTTCTTTCAAGTGATGAACTTAGATTAAAACAGGCGTCGACCTTAGGCGAAACGTTAAAAAATGAAGTGGGAGTTCATTCTACTTATTATGGGCCTGTAGCTAGTAGCCCTATTATTCGTGGTCTAGACGGCCCTAGAGTGTTAATTACTCAAAATGGTTTAGATGCAGGAGATGCTTCTCGAGTAGGTCCGGATCATGTAGCGGCTTCGGAAACCTCTACGGCAACACAAATTGAAGTGCTGCGCGGCCCTGCTACGTTATTTTATGGCAGCGGTGCAATTGGTGGTGTGGTCAATGTAGTTGATAACCGTATTCCAACATCAACAAATACTGAATTTGAATGGTTGCTTCAGCACAACAGCGTTGCTAATGAAAATCAAGCATCAATGAGTATGCAGACAGGCAAAGGCAATACGGCCTTTCATCTTGATGGCTTCTGGCGAGAATCTGATGATTATAAAATACCGGGGGCTGCCGAACTTGAACATGAAGAAGAGGGGCATGAAGAACATGAAGGAGAGGAGCATGAAGAACATGAAGAAGAGGGGCATGATGAACATGAAGGTGAGGACAATGAAGCTCTCGGTACTTTGGCAAATAGCGCTTCTAAGTCACAAGGTTTTACCTTAGGCAGTAGTTATCTTTTTGATAATGGCTATGCCGGTATTTCTTATGGTTACATGACTCGTCAATATGGCATACCTGGGCATGCACATCATGAAGAAGAACATGAAGAAGAGTATGAAGAGGATGTTTCAGCTGATATGAAGCAACAACGCATTCAAATTTTAAGTGAATTGAATTTCTCAGAACAGTTTATTAATCGCCTTCGGGTTAAACTCGCCTATACCGATTATCAACATCAAGAAATTGAAAATGGAGCGATTGGCACACAATTTGATAACAATAGTGCAGAAGCTAGAGTCGATCTTTATCATCGTAATGTTTACGGTTTTAAAGGAGCGTTGACCCTTCACTATAAAAATTCGGACTTTAAAGCTATCGGTGAAGAAGCCTTTACCCCTCCTTCGAGCACAGAAACTTTAGCGTTTGCTTGGTTAGAAGAAAAGCACTTTTCAGATCAGGTATTATTGCAATTTGGTTCGCGTTTTGAAAAAGTAACACTTAATGCGGATAGTGCAGAGTTAGTAATACCTTCTCAACAAGACTTTACCCCGATAAGCACCTCTTTTGGCCTGGTATGGGATTTTACTCAAGGTTATAATTTAGGATCGTCTATTGCTTATTCTCAACGCGCACCATCGGCCGCAGAGATATTTTCTTATGGTCCACATATTGGCACCAATACATTTGAATTAGGCGCTTTATATGACATTGTTGAGCAAGGCAATGGTGAGTTTGAAGTAATAGAAACTCAGCAACTCGCAGTATTAGAAACCTCATTGAACCTTGATTTAACCTTACGAAAGTTTAATGGCAATTTTGGTTTTATTGTCAGTGGCTTTTATAATCAAATTGATGACTTTTATTACCAACAAGATACTGGCTTAGTTTCTGCAGAAGGGGAAGAAGAGCTTCCCGTTCTGGTTTTTCGCCAAAATAATGTAGAGATGTATGGCATAGAAGCTGAGTTTATTTATCAAGTATCAGACTCACTAAAAACAACTATTTTCACTGATGTTATTCATGCAAAACTATCTAATGGAAGTTTTTTACCAAGAGTGCCCCCAATGCGTTTTGGCCTAGTGCTCAATTATCAACACCAAGCTTTTGCTGGAGAGTTAAATATTAGTCATTACTTTGACCAAACAGATGTAGGTAAGTTAGAAACAGCGACTAACGGCTATACTATGCTTGATGCTAATTTGAATTATTATCTTGATAACGATATGGTGTTGTTTTTGAAAGGTCAAAATTTGAGTAATGAAAATGCTAGGGTACATTCCTCCTTTTTGAAAAATGTCGCTCCATTGCCTGGACGAGCAGTAACTTTAGGAATTAGAGGTTACTTTTAAGTTTATAATAATTAAACTTTTCTAAAGAAATACAGTTATTGAACAAATAAAAACACATAGACTATAATATTGAATGTAGTTCGTATGTTGGATATCATTTAAGCGCTATGATAATAGAGGTAATATGAAATATCGTTTAAGTTTTGCTGATCTTAATATTCTGAATGAAGATATTATTGAGGTTGTAGTTGATGCGGGTATTGAAATGTCATTGGAAATGATGGATGAATATGATAGTTTTTTATCTAATCACTTTGATTGTAACTTTGGTCTACTCATTAATCGCGTACATCAATACAGTTACAGCTATGAGGTACAATTGAGTATTGCTTCACATAAAAACCTAAAAGCAATAGGCGTGGTAAACTACAGTGAGCAGAGTAAAAAATCAACAGGTAAAATTAAGAAGTTACGTGCCATAGATGGTTGGAATTTAGCTGAATTCTCAGGTTTAGAAATGGGCTGGCAAAAGGGACTCGCTTGGTTACAACACGAGCTTAAAGGTCTAAAAATTCATCCTAATTAGCTTCAACATTATCAGACTCATTAGTGAACTAAGGTTAGCTAATGAGTCTGATTAATGGGTGTTCTTCGCTAAGTTTATTTACAACTGAGCGAAACACTTGTCAGCAGCAATTAAAGTCTTCTCAATAATATCATCGGTATGTGCCATTGATATAAAGCCTGCCTCAAAAACAGAGGGTGCTAAGTAAACGCCTTCAGTCAACATTAAATTGAAAAAACGTTTGAATTTTTCTGCATCACAAGCAGTTGCTTGTTCATAAGTGGTGACTTTATCTTCAGGGTTAAAACCTTCAGGTGTAAAGAAGAAGCCAAACATCGCCCCTACGTAATTGATGCTCAGTGATACACCATTACGTTCTGCAGCGGCTTGCAAGCCCATGGCTAATTTTTCTGTGGCTTGGGCAAGTTGATGATGTTTGTCACCCTTGGCGAGTTCGGTCAGTGCGGCAAGTCCCGCCGCCATCGCTAGCGGATTACCAGACAATGTGCCGGCTTGATATACAGGGCCAACCGGGGCAATGTAATCCATTATCTCTTTTTTACCACCAAATGCACCAACAGGCATGCCACCACCGATTATTTTACCCAAAGTGGTCAAATCTGGTGTGATATTGTAATGAGCTTGTGCCCCACCTAAAGCAATACGGAATCCTGTCATTACTTCATCAAAAATTAAAACACTTTGATATTGGTTACAAATTGTGCGTAAACCTTGAAGGAAATCATCAACAGGAGGAATACAGTTCATATTGCCAGCAACAGGCTCAACAATAATACAAGCGATCTGTTCACCAAATTCGCTAAAAATCGCTTTAACTTGCTCAATATTGTTATAGCTTACGGTAAGAGTATGCTTAGCAATATCAGCAGGTATCCCAGGAGAACTAGGTACACCAAGGGTTAATGCGCCAGAACCGGCTTTAACTAATAAGGAGTCAGCATGGCCGTGATAGCAGCCTTCAAATTTTAAAATTTTGTCTCTGCCAGTGTATCCTCTAGCGAGACGAATAGCGCTCATTGTCGCCTCTGTACCTGAACTCACCATACGCAGTGATTCCATCGACGGCACTAATTCACGTACTTTCTCTGCCATGGTTATTTCAATTTCTGTAGGGGCACCAAAACTTAAGCCACTTTGCGCCGTTTCAATGACGGCCTTAAGAATTGCGGGGTGGTTATGACCTAAAATCATTGGTCCCCAAGAACCGATATAATCAATATAGGCATTATCGTCAGCGTCATAAATATAAGCACCATTAGCACGTTTTACAAAAAAAGGTGTGCCGCCAACACTATTAAAAGCACGAACGGGTGAATTTACGCCACCCGGAATAACATTTTTAGCATGGTCAAATAACTGTTGAGATTTGTTCATCATAATAAAGTCACTTCTTATCTGCTGAGTATGAGACTTTCTCTCACACTGAAAATTTGTGTCTGTGTTTGGATTATTTATTGGTAAACCAGTGCACAGGTTTTTCGTATTGTTTGAGCTTTTCGTCCACACCTAAGGTAAGAGCAAATAAAGCCATACGTACTAAAATACCGTTTTGTGCTTGCCTAAAAATAGCTAAGTTTTCTAAGTCATTTAAATCCGTATCAAGCTCGTTTGCTTCAGGGCGAGAGTCGCGAGGTAGCGGATGCATTATTACGGTATGCTCTTTACAAAACTCATGGTAAATCTTTTTGTTTAAACTAAAATGTCCACGATATAAATCAGCTTCACCTCTACTGGCAAAACGCTCTTGTTGAATACGCGTTTGATAAATAACATCACAAGCTAAATTACCTGCAATGTTATCGGTGATGATCACTTGATGACCGGCATTGGTTAAAGCACTGACAACGTTATCTGGCATTTGTAGTGCTCTAGGTGAAACTAAGGTGATCTTTATGTTGTTATATGCACATAATAATTTTGATAATGAATGAACCGTGCGGCCATGTTTTAAATCACCCATTAATACAATATTTAAACCATCTAAGCCTTTACCAAAGCGTTTCATTTCAGATTCTATGGTAAATAAGTCCAGTAATGCTTGAGTAGGGTGCTCGTTTGCACCATCACCACCATTAATAACCGGTACTGTGCTACCTTTAGCAAATTCTGCTACCGAATGCATCGTTGGGTGACGCATAGCAATAATGTCGGAATAGCCGCTGATCACTTGAGCGGTATCAAACAATGACTCACCTTTGCTTAATGACGAGTTTTCAGCACCTACAGTTTCGCAAACATAACCACCGAGTAAATTAAACGCAGCACCAAAACTTACTCTTGTACGAGTGCTTGGTTCAAAAAACAAGTTATTTAAAATAGCGCCTTCGAGAACATGACAACGTTTTTTACGTTCTGCGTAGGGAGCCATTAGGGCTGAAATTTGTAGTATTCTGGAAATAGATTCTCGATCAAACTGTGAGACAGACAGAATATCACTGCCTTGAAATGTCATCATAAAGATTACCTAATTATCGTACGCAGGGTAAATGAGCCGCAGAAATATAGCATAAATTACGGGTTTATAGAATGGTAAATATGGATTTGGAATGAATTTGTTGTGATTAAGCATGACATTTTTAGAATTCAGCCCATATTGAATTCATCAGCTATAATGTAGAGATATTAAAGGCCAATCATATAATAAATCCAACTTATAATTGGACTCTCTCATCTTACTAGCGTTCTAATATGTCTCGGACTAAAGTTGCCATTAATATTTTAGAAAAGGTAGATACCTAGTCTTTATAAGTAGTGTCGTAGTATTACTTGAAAAATTTACGTTACCAACCGAAGGCCATCTTTTTCAATAGTAATCAGCCCTTTTTTCATCAAATTACCCGCGGTTGATTTAAATGTTTTTTTACTCACACCTAATGTCCGTTTAATTAGCTCTGGTGAACTTTTATCATGCAGTGGGATAAAACCATCATTACCTTCAATTTGAGCGAGTAATTTGTCGGTAAAGTCGATTACTTTTCGTTCCCCTGTACGGGTCAGTGATAAATCAATTCGCTCATCTTCACGCACTTGTTTAATATAACCTGTCATTTTTTTGCCAATACGCAATGGCTGAAAGATTTCATTATCGTACAACAAACCCCAGTGTTTATTGTTAATTATGGCTTTAAAACCTAAGTCAGTTTTGTTGCCGATAATTAAATCAACTTGATCACCTTTGTTATATTCTGCCGGCCAAATATCGATAAACTTATCTAACTTACTCGAGGCAACTAATCGGTCTGTTTTTAAGTCTAAAAATATTCTCACCAAGTAATATTTACCTTCTTCCATCGCGGTATGTTGCTGATTAAACGGTACTAATAAATCTTTTGGTAAACCCCAGTCTAAGAATGCACCCATTTTATTAGTTTGAACCACTTTCAAAGATACAAACTCACCAACCTGACCAAGTGGTGTATTAGTGGTGGCGGTAACTCTGTCGGCCGAATCAACATACAAAAATACGTTAAGTTTATCGTTAACTTTGCACTTCTCTGGTATTAAACGATTAGGCAGTAAAACTTCACCTAGTTCTCCAGCCTTTAAATACGCGCCAGTGTCGGTAATTGCAATAACTTCAAGGGTGTTAAATTTGCCAATATCTGCCATGAAAATAGCTGCCGTAGAAATGAGTAAAGGTATTATAGGGGCTATTATAGCCTAACTAGAACTGGGTGTAGAGTCTATTTTAACTTGAATATATTCACTGTGGTTGAGGTGTAGCAAGTCGGCTATTTTTCGAATGATATGCTCTTCTATACTGGCGAGTTCACCATCGGCATAAGCAACTGTCCACAACATGGCGACAATTTTCATGCGCTGCTCAAGGCTATAATGTTGATTAACTTTACGAGTGAATTGGTAAAAGTCAGTCGCATCTTTACTAAGTTCAATCGCCGAGGCTAATATCTCAGCGACTTCAGTGTCGGATAAACAAAACGTTTGTTTCATAATTTCAGGTAATTTTTCTTGTTCTTGAACTGATAATTCACCGTCGGCTCGCATCACTTCAGATAATAAAACTGCACAGGCTAATTCTAAGGACAAAGGGTCATTTTCTTGTTGCTGGCTGTCAATCGCCAGTGATTTAAAAAACAGGGATAATCTTGAAAGCATAGTATCTCATTAGTGGTGACTTCTTATTGAGATACTATGCTTTTGAACGCTCAACACAAGAAAGAATTGAATAAAAGTGAGTACTAAATGCTCATAGTGATTTAAAATGGTAACGAACACCTATTCATCTATTGATCCATTTGATAGCGAAATTAGCGCCCAGATAATACATATTTCTTTAGGTTAATACATTTTTTATTACTTGCATTGGGTGAATAAACCAACAAGTGATATACTACAAAAAAATTTAATGAAAGATACCTTTGACCATAAATGATCCCCACGCTAATCGCGAAGCACAAAAATACGAACAACCGGTTGCTAGTCGCGAATACTTGTTAGAAATTCTGCAAAAGTCTGACATGCCATTAACCTATAATGCTTTCTGTAAAATATTAGATTACAGTGAAGAATATCAACTGATTGGCGTGAAACGGCGCCTGCGTGCTATGGAAAATAGTGGTCAGATTATTTTTAATAAATTTAAACAATATGCCATTCCGCCTAAAAGCAGTAAATTAACGGGGAAGGTGATTGGTCACCGTGATGGATTTGGTTTTTTTGCTCCGGACGTGCCTGCCAACAATAATGAGCCAACATCAACCATTCAAAAAGGTAAAGACTATTATATTTCTTCACATGAAATGCAGCGTGTTTTTCATGGCGATGTAGTTGAAGCGATATTAATCGATCGCACTGACAGAAAAGGTCGCAAAGAGATTAAAATTCTGGAGGTGATTGAACCAAGAAAAGCAGGTATTGTTGGTCGTTATTACGTTGACCATCATATTTGTATGGTGATGCCAGATGATGCACGCATTAAACAAGAAATATTGATAGACCCTGAGCAACGGTTAGGTGCTCGCCATGGTCAAATGGTGGTAGTGGATATAATTAAACGACCAACTAAACGAACCAACGCAGTGGCAAAAATTATAGAAGTTTTAGGTGACCACATGGCGCCGGGTATGGAAATAGAAATTGCGTTGCGAGAACATGACTTACCTCATCAATTTACCCCTGAGTTATTTAGCGAGGTTGCTACCTTATCCGATGAAGTAGAAGAAAGTGCTAAGCAAGACAGGGTTGATCTGCGTCATCTACCATTGGTGACTATTGATGGTGAAGATGCCCGAGATTTTGATGATGCTGTTTTTTGTCAGCCGAAAAAAAGTGGTGGTTGGCGTCTATGGGTTGCTATCGCCGATGTCAGTTATTATGTTCGTGGCGGTACGGTTTTAGATGATGAAGCGATTTCTCGTGGAAATTCAGTGTATTTTCCTAGCCAAGTTATTCCTATGTTGCCGGAAAAATTATCAAACGGCTTATGTTCATTAAACCCTGATGTTGATCGACTCTGTATGGTTTGTGAAATGACCATAAGTGCAGCAGGTAGACTCTCAAGTTCAAAGTTTTATTCTGCGACAATGCGGTCAAAGGCAAGATTCACCTACACTAAAGTGGCGGCTATTTTAGATGGTGATGCTGATTTACGTCAGCAGTATCATGCACTTGTACCTGATCTTCAAAATCTTAATCAAATGTACCTAGCATTATCTGTTGCACGTAATAGCCGAGGTGCTATTGCTTTTGAAACCGAAGAATCACGTTTTATCTTTAATGAAGACCGTAAAATTGAATCTATTGAACCATTAACTCGAAATGATGCCCATAAAATCATTGAAGAATGTATGATTTTGGCTAACGTTGCTACGGCTAAATTTATTGAAAAACATAACAAGCCCGGTTTATTCCGAGTTCATGATAAACCTAGTGAAGATAAATATAATAATTTTATCAGTTACCTTGCTGAGCTGGGCATTAGCTTACCTTTCAATAAAAAAGAGAAAAGTGAACCTGAGCCTTCCGATTATGGTTACATTCTTGATGCCGTTGCTGGACGCCCCGATCAAGAGCTCATTCAAACGATGTTATTGCGCTCAATGCGCCAAGCTGTTTATCAAAGTGATAATTTAGGGCATTTTGGTTTAGCACTTGACTCTTATGCCCATTTTACCTCGCCTATTCGCCGTTATCCGGATTTGGTTGTTCATCGGGTCATTAAAGAAATTTTGTACCAAGAAGAAATGAAAGCATTAAGTCAAAATTTGGGTACTGCCAATGCTGGTCATTTTTATTATCCAATAGAGGCGGTGATTGAATTAGGTGAACATTGTTCACTAACTGAGCGCCGTGCGGATCAAGCAACACGAGATGTTACCGATTGGCTGAAATGTGAATTTATGCAAGACCATGTAGGCGATACCTTTAAAGGTGTAATTTCAACAGTGACCAATTTTGGTCTATTTGTTCGTTTATCTCAATTTCATATTGAAGGCCTGGTCCATATTACTTCATTAGGACGAGATTTTTATCATTATGATGACGTTCGCATGTGCCTTACCGGTGAAAATACAGGGGTGAAATTCCGTGTCGGAGATGTCGTGGAAGTACAAGTTGCGGCGGTTAATCTTGATGATAAAAAAATAGATTTATCGCTTTCAGGTGAAAAAAAGGTAAGTCAACATACCAAACCGTTAAAAGTTAACAAACAGAGAAAAGGCAAGCCGGGAGAAAAAAGTGCTTCAGTAAGCTCTTCAGTAAGCTCTTCAGTAAATAAAGAGCCTACAGTAAATAAAAATAAAAATAAAAAACCAACTCAAGGAAATAGTCAAAATTCAACAGAAGATAAACCCAAAGCGGCTAAAAGAAAAGCGCGTAAAAAACGACCGGGTAAAAATGCGCGTCAAACAGATAAAGAATAAAATTACGACGTTAATGTGCGAATGCAGTTAAACAAGATATCCGATAAAATACTCGGAGATGACCAAATGAAAACATATAATAGTAGAGCAAAACATGGCGAAAAATGATGACATCGTATTTGGTATTCACGCCGTCACGGCATTAATTGAAAGTACACCAGAGCGTTTTATAGAATTGTGGTTGTTAAAAAACCGTGATGATGAACGTTTAAAACCCATTATAAACTTATCAAAAAAGCACGGTATTTCTGTACAACTTGCGCAAAGAAAAGCATTAGATGACAAAAGTGAAGGTGAACAACATCAAGGTGTTATTGCTCGAGTTCAATCCGGAAAAGTCTTTAATGAAAATGACTTAGACGATATTTTCGTTCAGACAACGGCTAAGGGAGAACAGCCATTCTTTTTGATTCTTGATGGCGTAACTGACCCGCATAATTTAGGTGCTTGTCTACGTAATGCCGATGCAGCAGGTGTTCAAGCTATTATTGTGCCTAAAGATAATGCGGCTCGTTTAACGGGCACTGTAAGAAAGGTAGCAGTTGGCGCGGCAGAGTATGTACCTTTAGTGCAAGTGACTAACCTTTCACGCACAATGAAAGCCTTGCAAGATAAAGGCGTTTGGATTATTGGCACCGCAGGTGAAACAACTACTTGCCTTTATGATGTTAAATTATCAGGACCAATGGCATTGGTGATGGGTGCAGAAGGAAAGGGCATGCGTCGCTTAACTCGTGAAAACTGTGATCAATTAGTTAAATTACCTATGGCAGGTCACATTTCTAGTTTAAACGTCTCAGTAGCCACCGGTATTTGTTTATTTGAAATTGTCCGCCAGCGTTTAAATTAACGGTGAAAAAATAATACATTGCCATATAGAAAAGTAATAAATATCGTGTAATGAGAAGGCGTTCAACTGCCGATATTAACTTTACTATTGAAGAGAGTTTGACTTCTCGACCCAGTATATCAGCTAGTGTTCAGTAATTTCTGAACAGAAAATCAATATCGAATTTTCATCAGAAGTATGTTTGGTGATCAGAAACCATCGTTCATCGTGGCAATCAAAGTTGAAACTGCGGAGTTTTTTGGAGCGCTTTAACTGATGCGCGTTTTTAAGCCAAGCTTCTGTTGACGTTGATTGAATCTTGAGGCCGGTTTGGTTGGTATAGCTATATCTTGTCAAAGCATCGAATGACATGCCGATAGCGGTTTTAACTGGCTGGCTAAACATCGATGCGAGCACCTAATTAGTATAAACCAGTATATCTCAGCATCTTAAATACCAATCCCGTCGTGAGTCAGAAAGAGGCCGTTTAACAGTTAAACTAGAACTTTGGCTTCAATGTCAGAAGTGTTCATCTATGATACTACCGGCCGAATAAAATATAATATTCGATTGTTCAATGCGATGTCAGCTAAACCGTTTCCCCGCCATATGTCGATTAGAGCGATGTGGATTTCATCTCTGAGGATTTCCCCCTAATGTAATGACCATAAATTGTGGTTTAGGTATCGATGCAGCATAGTCAATAGCTTGGACATAGAGAGAAAACGAGTGATAGCCAAGATAAAAAAACCAATGTATTTCTAATGTTATATATTTTCAATGATCCCCCCATTTATGTATATATGCAGGATAAAAATAACATTATATTTATAAGGTAAAGCAAGTTAATCTAGTAATAATCTAAAAACTTCTTATTATATTCATGATTATAAAGGATTAAGTCGACGATTTTTTACTCGTTGCATCCCATATGTTTTACTTGAAATTAGCCTGGTTTATCGCACTCTTAGGAAAGGTTCAACCCATAGACCAGCCCTTGTATCAATAGAGTTAGGTGCCTGCGTAAGGTGATATTTTTACTGCCTCAATGCAATAAAAAAGTAGACAGATGAAAAATGATCGTTTGCTCTACTTACCTACTTACCTACTTACCTACTTAAAAATTAAACTTGAACTATGCTTATCTGGACGGAAATTTTCGAAGTATAGGCTTACTTTTTAATGTTAGTGCAATGATTGTTAACATTAATCGAAAAATTTTGCATGAAATATAGGGGTGATTTCATCGTGAGTAAATTTAACTACAGGGAAAAAAGTGCAGATGAGGTGGGAAGGACAACAATTTTTGTTGAAATTGTCCAAAGTCCTTATTTATCTTGGCTTCTATTTTCATTAAGTCTTTTTGTTACCCTTATTGCTTACTCGATCACTAGCAAATCTACTCAGCTTCATAGCCAAGATTTATTCAAATTTGAGGTCACTCAAATTATTAAAGCTATTGATCAGCGTATGCAGGGCTATCAGCAAGTCCTGCGTGGAGGTATAGGATTATTTAAAGCAAGTGAGCATGTTAATCGCCAAGAATTCCATGATTATGTCACTAATTTGCAAGTTGATAAGTATTGGCCTGGTATTCAAGGTGTTGGTTATGCCGTTATGTTGAAAACAGAAGAGAAAAATGCATTTGTAGATGCGTTGCGGCTAGAAGGTTTTAATGAATTTACTGTCTTTCCAGCAGGAATTCGTGATAACTACAGTAGTATTCTCTATCTTGAGCCATTCACGGTTAGAAATCAGCGTGCCTTTGGCTATGATATGTACTCAGAAAAGGCTCGCCATACCGCCATGGATATCGCTCGTGACAATGGTAATGTCGCATTTTCAGCTAAGGTGAAATTGGTTCAGGAAGATGGCGACGATTTACAAAATGGATTTCTCATGTATCTCCCTTTATATCGAAAGGGAGCACCCATTGAAAACATAGCTCAGCGTCAAAAAGAACTCATCGGATATGTATACAGTCCATTTCGTATTGATAATCTTATTGAGGGTATTCTCTTAAGTGATAAAAATCGCCACATAAATTTTTCAATATATGACGGAGACTCTCAAGCGACAGAGGATCTTCTGTACGCGCCTAAAACAAATCCTGATTATTTGTCTCGTTCTGAGAAAAAACAATTTACACCGCTTTTTTCTATGGTTAAAACTATTGAATTCCCAGGTCGAAACTGGACGGTAAACTTTTACAGTACTGCTGTTTTTGAAGGTATTATTGAAAACAGCTTAGCTAAACTAGTGGGCTTTACGGGCACGCTTTTATCCTTGCTATTACTGCTTTTGATGCTCAATATTGCAAGTAGCAGTAAAAAATCTCAACAGGCAAGTGCGAAATTGAAGGTATTAGTGGATCGACTAAAAGCCGGGGCTTCAGCCGGAATTGTCGGGATTTGGGATTGGGATGTTGAAAATAACATTTTGACTTGGGACCTCGTTATGTATCGCTTATATGATTTAGAGGCCTCATATTTGGACGATTTATACGAGGTATGGTTTTCCAGAGTTCACATTGATGACCGAACACATATTGACGGTGAAATACAGGCGGCTCTTAGAAATGAACGCGAATATTGTCCTGAATTTCGTGTTTTGTGGTCGGATAACTCAGTTCATTATATTAAAGCAGTATCAAAAACCACTTTTGACAGCGCAGGCAAGGCAATTCGAATAGTTGGCGTTAATTATGATATTACCGAGCAAAAAAACATTCAAATGCGTCTGGATAAGGAAGCCTCATATGATCAGTTAACGCACCTTCCCAATCGTCGTTTGATCACTGATAGATTAAAACAGGCGATAGCCTTTGCTGAGCGTGATAAAAAAAAGATGGCTATTCTTTTTATTGATTTAGATGGCTTTAAAAAAGTAAATGATATCCACGGACATCATGTCGGTGATTGGTTGTTAATAGAAGTATCCGCTCGTATTCAATCTTGTTTACGCGCGTCAGACACAGTTGGAAGGCTAGGGGGAGATGAGTTTGTTGTGGTGCTGCCTGATATTGATAATAACGCAGAGGATGTCGCCAATAAAATACGAAAAACTTTAGAAGAATCTTTTGTCATGGACAACGGTGTAGTCCTCAATATTTCTTCAAGTATTGGCGTGGCCATTTATCTTCAGCATGCAAGCAATCAAACTATGTTGATGGAGTGTGCTGACAAAGCTATGTATGAAGCAAAGAAGAGAGGTCGGAATAAGGTTGTGTTTTTTGCCGATTTTTAAGCGTTTTGACTTGAACATCGATTAACCAGCTCTTTGCTCAAATAGATTACAGCAACGTTTCCGCTAATTCTGTTTGAATAGATAGATGCAAATCATAAAGAATCGTCATGTAAGGTTTAATTAACCCGAGCTTTATCTTGCATTAATCGCTTGGTTTATCTACAATACGCGTCCTTAATTCAGCCTGAACATATTTTTGTTCCTTGTCTCAACTGGTGTTGGGCTGAGCCAGTATATGAGACTACAACCGTAAGGAGCTCGTAATGCGTCATTACGAAATCGTATTTATGGTTCACCCTGATCAGAGTGAACAAGTAACTGGTATGATTCAGCGTTATTCTGATATCGTCACCGCTGCTGAAGGCAAAATCCACCGTCTTGAAGACTGGGGCCGTCGCCAATTAGCATACCCAATCAATAAATTGCACAAAGCACACTATGTTCTTATGAACATTGAAGCGCCACAGGCTGCTATTGATGAACTAGAAACGTCTTTCCGTTATAACGAAGTAATTATTCGTAACATGATTATGCGCACTAAAACTGCGGTAACTGAAGCATCGCCAATGGCTGCTGCTAAAGATGACCGTCGTGATGATCGCCGCGAAGTTAAGAAAGATGAAGCTCCTGAGCAAGCCAATACTGAAGAAGCTGCAACTGAAGCGAAAGCTAAAGAAGTGAGTACTGAAGAAACGGCAAGCGAAGAATAGGCATCTGTGTTAGAGAATTGTCTGGTATTGGTTGGTGAGGTCGTTAAAAAACCTAAAATTTCAACTAGTCCTGCAGGTATTGTTCATTGTCAGTTTTCTATGGATCATAAGTCCATACAAATTGAAGCTGGCATGAACCGACAAGCATTTGTCAGAATACAGGTAGTGTCAACGGACAAGCTCTCACAAAACTTAACTCGTGATTTAATTGCGGGCTGTAAAATTAAAGTGACTGGTTTTATTAACCGTCATGAATCTAGAAATGGAAATCCGTTACTAGTGTTACATGCTCAAGATATTGAATTAATTACTTAAGGCGATTACTCATTTAGTAATCACCTACTTGGAGAAATCTATGTCTCGTTTTTTTAGACGTCGTAAGTTCTGCCGCTTTACAGCGGAAGGTGCTACCTCTATCGATTATAAAGATATTGCCACACTGAAAAACTATATCACTGAAAGTGGTAAAATCGTTCCTAGCCGTATCACTGGTACTGCTGCTAAATATCAACGCCAATTAGGTCGTGCTATCAAGCGCGCTCGCTACATGGCATTGTTACCATATACTGACTTACATAAGTAAGCTAATAAGGGGTTTCAAATGGAAGTAATTCTTCTAGATAAAATCGCCAAATTAGGCGGCCTTGGTGACAAGGTATCAGTTAAATCTGGTTATGCACGTAACTACTTATTACCACAAGGTAAAGCAGTATTTGCATCAGATGCTAATGTTGAACACTTTGAAGCACGTCGTGCGGATATTGAGACAAATTTAGCTGACATATTAAAAGTAGCAGAGGCTCGTGCAGCTAAAGTGGTTGAACTGGCTGTAATTACTATCGCATCAAAAGCTGGTGATGAAGGTAAATTATTCGGTTCAATTGGTACTCGTGATATCGCTGATGCGATCTCTGAAGCTGGCGTTAAAGTTGCTAAGTCTGAAGTACGTTTACCATTAGGTACTATCCGCGAAACAGGTGAATTCGATATCGCAATTCACTTACATCACGATGTTGATACTAGCATCAAAGTTGTCGTTATCGCTCAAGCATAAGTCATGCTTTAAACACTTGATTATAAGTGTTTTTTACATTATTAAATAACCCCGTAGCTTTTCATTAAGCTACGGGGTTATTTTTTTGCGCAAGGATATACTTATTCAGCATTACCAAGGATGAAAAGGATTAGGCTTGCTTAATTAGGGTTAAAATTTAATAGTGACAGATACGATTATCAAGCTCAATTATGTGCTTACAAAAGGTAAACTCATCTATAATTGAATGATTAATGCATTGGTTATATCAATATAAAAGGCGCCAACTAGAGGCAAAACTAAAAAGGCTGGGGTGAAGGTCTATATTGTACGAATAATATCATAATATTTATTCATTTCTGTTATTTTTATAAGTAGATTGCTTAAAAAACACTCTCAAAGTAAGGCTTTGTGTAGAAAAGAGCATAGCAACAATCCGCGGTTTTATTGACTGTCTTATTCAATAGGATGGACATTGTTTCGATCTGAAAAAAATATTAACATTTGCGCTAATAGTTAAGGACAAATACCAAGCTTGCTGTTTTAATTCGTTCAACGTTAACTAGCTTTTCAGTAGTAGGTTAATAGTGGTTGTTAGAGGTTATTTTAAGCAGTTAATGTGATGATTTTTAAAGACTACAACAGGATAAAAACACTAGCGATGGCATTGATAACTGCACCGTAAAACATATTTCATTAAGTATTTGGCAGGTATTGCACAAGGCAATTGAATGAAATATCTGCTTTTTTGATAAAATTAGACGTTAGGTTGGGCAGGGGGCGCGGCTAATTAAATGTTACACCCAACGGAAAGAAAATTTGAATAAGCACTTATTTACATCCCCTTATGGTGTGTTACTCAATGTCTAATGGATCGGGTGATAATATAATACCGGTATTATCAGAGTAAATGTGATCATCAGGTAAAAATGTCACTCCGCCAAAGTTAATGGCTAGATCACTGGTGCCATTTTCATCATCATCACCGCCAACAGGTATTGCCACAAGACTTTGAATACCTATTTCAATTTCTTCTAAGGCATCCACATCACGAACACTGCCATAGCAGACAATCCCTTCCCAATTGTGTTTATAAGCTTGTTTTACAATTGTAGCATCGAGTAATGCACGGCGAGTAGAACCACCTCCATCGATAACCAATACTTTACCAGTGCCATCAGAGTTAAGGACTTTGCTTATCAGGCCGTTACTTTCAAAACATTTTACGGTGACAACTTGGCCAGCAAAAGAATGGCGGCCACCATAATTACTAAAAATAGGCTCAACAACATCGATAAGGTCAGCATAAATATTACACAGCTCAGAGGTATTGTATTCCATAAATTGTCCCTTAGATATTTATAAAGACGCTATGCTTTTTATTATACCTAAGCTTCATATCAAATCAATTAAGTTTATAATAACGGATCGGATATCAATTAATTAAGAGCTGTTTACTCTTAATGTTGTCAAAATTGGCAGTGTCTTTTAATAAAAAAACTAATGATTTAACGGGTGGTTCAGTAGTAAATGTAACATCTGGTATTGATGAGCAAAACCATATTTAGAGTAGTCAATGCGCATATTCAACAGACAATCACTGCAGTATCAAAAATGTTGGGTCTGGCCCATCGTTAAAACATAATACTCAAATAAGCGCAGAGTTAGATAAAAGATTAGCGATGTAAAGGTTTACAGCTGAGTGATATTAATCATAGCTTCACGGCTATGGCCCATTTTTTTAAGCTCTCCGAGGTATTGTTGCCATAATTGGTTATGGTGCAGACAAAGCTCTTGTAGATGACCTTCGCTATAAATAGCAATGTGTTGATCGTCAAAAACGAATCGGTAACCATGCTTGGCTACCGACTCAATAGTCAGTAATTGCACTGTTTTTTTGTGACTAATTAGCATTTTTCCTTGTTTACCATTACCCCCTTGTGGTGACATAACTCGAATAAACTCGTAGCTTAAATTTACCGTTTCACCAGCCTCTATTTTATTCGAAGCATAACGAATGCTAAGCTCGGCCTTTTTGTTATGTAAAATAAAACGGTCAATATGAAACATATTTTTGCTTAACGTCCTGTTTATAGAATAAAGCGACTTAAATCTTCATTTTTTATAAGTTCAGTTAACGTCAGTTCAACAAATGCTTTATCAATGGTAATGCTCTCGCCTGCTCTGTCATTAGCATTAAATGACAGTTCTTCAATTAATCTTTCCATCATAGTATGTAAACGGCGTGCACCAATATTTTCAGTGTTTTCATTGACCTGCCACGCAGCACTTGCTATCGCTTTAATACCATCATCAGTAAACGCTACCTTTAACCCTTCAGTGGCCAATAACGCAATGTACTGTTCAGTTAAGGAAGCAAAGGGTTCAGTTAAAATACGAACGAAATCTTCTGTGGTCAATGCTTGTAATTCAACCCTGATCGGTAACCTGCCCTGTAATTCAGGAATAAGGTCTGAGGGTTTTGACATTTGAAATGCACCAGAGGCAATAAACAAAATATGGTCAGTTTTAATCATGCCGTGCTTCGTACTGACCGTTGAGCCTTCAATTAATGGTAGTAAGTCTCTTTGCACACCTTCACGTGATACATCTGGGCCAGAAGAATCACCACGTTTGCAAATTTTGTCAATTTCATCAATAAAAACGATACCATTTTGTTCTGCTGCAAAAATCGCTTTTTCTTTGATATCATCTTGGTTAACAATTTTAGCGGCTTCTTCTTCTTGTAATGCTTTAAAAGCCTCTTTGATTTTTAACTTACGCTTCTTTTTTTTATCACTGGATATATTTTGAAACATACTTTGTAATTGCGACGTCATGTCTTCCATTCCCGGAGGAGCCATGATTTCCACACCCATTTGGGGTGCAGCTAATTCGAATTCAATCGTTTTATCATCTAATTGACCTTCGCGTAATTTTTTACGGAAAACTTGACGAGTGCTGGAATTATCAACGGCTTCAGTATTACCAAAGTCTTCAATAGGCTTAGGTAATAAAATATCTAAAATACGCTCTTCAGCGGCCTCTTCAGCAAGATGCTTAACTCGCACCATTTCTTGTTCTTTGGTTATTTTGATAGCAACGTCAGCTAGGTCACGAATAATGGTTTCTACTTCTTTACCCACATAACCCACTTCGGTGAATTTGGTTGCTTCAACTTTAATAAAAGGAGCGTTAGCCAGTTTGGCCAATCGACGCGCTATTTCAGTTTTACCAACGCCTGTTGGTCCTATCATTAAAATGTTTTTAGGGGTGACTTCAGCTCGTAACTCTTCATTTAACTGCATTCTTCGCCAGCGATTTCTTAAGGCAATGGCAACGGCACGTTTCGCATCTGATTGACCAACAATGTGACTATCTAATTCATGAACAATTTCACGGGGTGTCATACTCGACATGATTTTTCCTTTCTAATGAAAGCTAGTAAAATGCGTTATAGCTCATCTATGATGTGTTTTTGGTTGGTAAACACACAAATATTGCCAGCAATAGTTAATGATTTTTCTACAATTTCTTTAGCTGATAACTCTGTATTTTCTAAAAGCGCAGTCGCTGCTGATTGGGCAAAGTTACCACCGCTACCAATAGCAATAAGATCATTTTCTGGCTGCACAACATCACCATTGCCGGTAATGATCAATGAGGCAGTTTCATCAGCAACAGCCAATAAAGCTTCAAGTTTTCTTAATGCGCGATCACTGCGCCAATCTTTAGCAAGTTCTACTGCCGCTTTAGTGAGATGACCTTGATGTTGCTCTAATTTACTTTCAAAGCGTTCAAATAAAGTAAAAGCATCGGCAGTACCGCCAGCAAACCCGGCGAGTACTTTGCCATGATACAAGCGACGCACTTTTTTTGCGTTGCCTTTCATTACGGTATTACCTAGAGATACTTGGCCGTCGCCACCAATGACAACTTTGCCATTACGTCTTACAGATACGATTGTAGTCACATTTAACCCCAATTAATTGAGCGACAAATATGCATGCCGCTTTGTAATACTAAATTGGGCACCTATCGGATGATTTCAAGAGTGAGTCTGAGATTTTATCGCCAACTCCAAATTTGGCAATGATTAACTTTATTTCGGCTAAGTTTATGTTTTTCTTTTTCTGCGCTACGTTTACGACTATAAGGGCCTAAAATTACTTTATACCAAATACCGCTAGTTCCCTTTACTTGTTTAACTTGGGACTCAATACCGGTAAAGGCAATGGTTGCTTTTAATGTTTCAGCCTGTGCTTTGGTTCTAAATGAACCACATTGCATTTGATAAGGTCCTCCATCTTTGACTTCATACTTACCTACTTCAACTTTTTTAGTTTTAAGCTGATCAACATACGTCCATTTCTCTTTTGGTGGCTCAGGTAAGATTGAACTAAGATCATCTTTTTTTGCCGATAACGTCTGTTTGACTTTAGTTATATTAGTTGCTGGTTGAACATCTTTGATTGACCACAAAAAATAGCCTGCACCAACAATTAAAGCGAGGGTCAGTACGCCGATAAGTTTAACCTTAATGCTTAATCGTTCACTTTTAGGATGAGCGATTGGTTTTTTGTTATAGGGGTTCTTTTTTTTGTTTTTTGAACGAGGACGTGAAACGTAATCCTGATGCGCCATGGAAAATACTCTTAAATACGATAAAGTTAAATTGATAAAAAATTTTAATCATTCTAACCGAGTCATATTAAAATGATAGCTGTTTGTCAAAGGTATGTTGATACCAATCACATAAAATCTTACCAGTTTAAATCTTGGGGATCGATATCAAGAGACCAACGCACTTTACTTTGCCATTCGTTGTCCTTGATTTGTAAAAGTAATTGATGAATACCTAAGTGAAGATTTTTTCTAGACTTTGCTTGTATAATTAGGTGATAGCGAAATTTTCCTGCTTTTTTTTCCATAGCCGCGGGTACCGGCCCTGCAAATTCACAACCTTCAATACGGGTTGAGCAAAGGGCTCGTAAAAATTTTTCAGGGTAAGATGGATAATTAGCATCCGCTCTAAACAGTGCTTGATAGGTAAAAGGTGGCAACAAGGCTTGATTACGCTCAATGAGTGCATGACGAGCAAAATGATGGTAACCATTGTGCACTAAATCTTGTAACAAAGGGTGTTCAGGGTAATTCGTTTGGACCAATACTTTACCAGGCTTGCTTTCTCTACCGGCTCTACCCGCTACTTGGATTAACAATTGCGCCATTTGTTCTGCGGCTCTAAAATCAAAGCTAAATAATGCGCCATCAGCATCTAATACCGCCACTAACGTTACATCTGGGAAATGATGACCTTTAGCCAACATTTGTGTACCCACTAATAGCTGGTGTTTCTTATCACTCACCTCTTGTAAAAGTTTAGTTAATTCGCCTTTTCTTCGAGTACTATCTCTATCAATGCGCACAACAGAATAACCTTCAAATAAATCACCAATTCGGCTTTGTAGTTGCTCGGTGCCTTGGCCTATGGGCTTAATACGGACACTGCCACAACTTGGGCATTGGTAAGGAATACGTTGTTGATTACTACAATGATGACAAATAAGTAGTTGTTGGCTTTGGTGTAAGGTGTAGGGTTTATCACATCGTTGACAATCAGCTATCCAGTGACACTCTTGACAGTTAATGGCAGGCGCATAACCACGACGATTTAAAAACAATAAAACTTGCTCACCACGGGCTAAGGTTTTTTTAATTTCATGTTTTAATGTGCCAGACAAGCCATGTTCGATTTGCTGTTGGGCTAGGTCGATCAAATCAATTTTGGCGATATTACTTTTGCCGGCTCGTTTTAATAATTGGTGGTAATGATACTTACCAGAGAGGGCGTTTTGTAATGACTCTAAACTAGGAGTAGCACTACCAAGTAATATCGGAATATTTAACTGTCTCGCACGTAAAATAGCAATATCTCGAGCATGGTAGCGAAAACTATCTTGCTGCTTTAGCGAGCTATCATGCTCTTCATCCACAATGATCATACCTAAACGATGCAAAGGAGAGAAAACCGCTGAGCGGGTGCCAATCACAATGGCGGCGTTATTTTGTTGGGCCGCTAACCAAGTAGTGAGTCGTTCATTGTCATTTAATGCCGAATGATGCAAATAAATAGGTAGGTTAAAACGTTGTTCAAAGCGCATCAGCATTTGTGGGGTTAAACCAATTTCTGGCACCAGTACTAATACTTGTTTATTATTGGCTAATACCTGCTCCATTGCTTGCAAATAAACTTCAGTTTTGCCACTGCCGGTGATGCCATCAATCAAATGACAAGTGAATGAATCTTGAAGCTGATTAACGGAGGCAACAATGACTGATTGTTCTACTGATAACGTAAGCTTTTTTGCTTTATTGAGATTTTGCTTTTGCCAGCTAAAGTCTTGCTTCTTTTGCTCTTGCTCAACAATTAGCATTTTATCTTTGAGCGTAGACAATTGCGCCTTGGTATAGCCTAAAGTGCGTAATTCAATCCAGCTAATGCCTTGATGAGAATTTATTAGTTGTAATAAAGAAAACTGCTTGGGTGCTTTTTTAGCTAAGGTTACCATAAGCTCATCATTGATGTCTGCGGTAGATAACCATAATGTAGGAGTCACCAGTTTTGGGGGCTCAATTTTACGTAGCAATATCGGGAGTGCTTGTTGAAAAACATCGCCAATAGGATGGTGATAATAACGGGCACAAGCGCTTAAGAATTTAAGTAATAATGGATCAATATTAAAACGGCTGTCCATTCTGGAAAGTACAGCTTTGAGCTTGCTGGCGGGCACATCGCATTCACTTTCAATATTAGTGATAATGCCAATGACTTGTCTAGCACCAAAAGGCACAATCACTCGTTCACCAATGACTACCTCTGGAGTTTGTAGCTTTGTTGGTAATTGATAGGTAAATAGCTGCCTCATAGGCACAGGAATAGCAACTTCTACGTATTGGTTTTGCTTTTCAATGCTCATTTAAATAAAGATCAGTGTTAATATTAGGATAAGTGTTATTTTGACCCCTCAATACTCTTGTGCCAAGCGACATTTAACGTATGGCGATAAAATTTGTAAATTGTGGGTTTATTTTCTTGTCTCTATTGATGTTAAGGGATTGATTGCTTATAATTTGCGCCCATTAATTTAACTCGTATGGTATTTGGCAGTTTTATTTAGTCATCTCAGATGACAATACTGACCAAGTGGCGATGCGGCTTATTAATTAGCTTATCTTTGCATAGTATAAAGATAACTGATTAATATAAATACAGAGGTTTTTATGAAAGAAGGTATTCACCCTAATTACAATGAGTTCAAAGCAACTTGTTCTTGTGGTAACGTTATTGAAACTCGCTCTACAGCGAAAAAAGATATTCATTTAGACGTATGTTCAGAATGTCACCCGTTCTATACTGGTAAGCAGAAAGCTGCTGAGACCGGTGGTCGTGTTGATAAATTCAACAAACGTTTTGGTGCACTTAAAGCGAAGTAATTCTGTTTTAGTAACCGATGAAAAGCGCCTGTTGGCGCTTTTTTTATATTTGTAAATCATTGACTCGCTGCCAATAAAAATATTTTAGCCCTCCTTTTTAAACCCTTTTCAGCCATACTGCATCTAACGTAATAATTAATGTTATTTGAGAGTGAGTTTTGGATAATTCAAAAGTCATTGAAGCAAAAAAACGATTTATAACAACTCATGACTCTCAACAAGAGTTGCAATGGATTGAGCGGGCAAAGCAGGGTGATCAACAAGCTTTTTATCATTTATACCAAGTGTATCACCGCCGAATTTATGCCTTGTGTTGGCGAATGCTGGCCGATAAAGACAGTGCTGAAGATGTTTGTCAGGAAGTTTTTGTTCAGCTCTGGCAAAAAATCAATAACTTTCGTGGTGACAGTAAATTTGGTACTTGGTTGCATAGCGTAGCGACTAATGTGGTATTAGGGTATTTACGTAAAAATAAAAATTGGTTACAACGAGTGTTTAGTCTTGAAGAAAAATACGTAAAGGAGCCAGTGGAGATGCCTGAAATAGAAAATGCAACAAGGCCTAGTGAGCTTGACTTACATATTGCTAAGTTACCTGAAAGGGCAAGATTAGTGTTTGTGTTATTTGCCATTGAAGGGTATCGCCATGAAGAAATTGCACAAATGCTAAGTATGGCTGTTGGCTCAAGTAAGTCTCAATATCATCGAGCCAAAACCTTACTAAAAGCGTGGTTAACAAGAGAAGGAGTTTGTGATGGAGACTAAAAGTACCCCCCTTAAATCATCAAAGCCGTTGTCAGATAGCGAGTTGCAAGCACTAGTTTTACAATTGCCAACAGCACTATCGCCTGGGCGAGACTTATGGACAGGTATTGAAAAAGCGATCAGTGGTAAGTCACAAAAAGGTAATAACCAACACCATCAATGGCATAAATCGTCAGTCACTTGGGTGGCTTCTGTTATCGCTGCGGTATTGTTGACTTGGGGAGTCATTGTTCCGCAAGACACCCTTCAACATATATTGAGTGGCAAGACTCAAGCCAACATCAATTTGGTAGCCACCATGGAACAAACGTTCAAGCAACAAAAAAAATTAATGCGAGTGAGTTATGGCCAACCAAAATTCAAAGAGTTAGCACTTGATATGCAGGAGCCATTCAAACAGTTAACTTCAGCGCAAGTGATCATTAAAAAAGCGCTAACCAATGAACCCCATAATATCGACTTATTAAATTTACTCCGTTGGACTCAGCAACAAGAATTAGATTTAATGAAACAACTTTATAGCCCTCAATGGCAAGCAATTTGACAATTTTATTTACTCAAATAGCATCATTTAAGATAACAAGGTGGTAATAATGAAAATTTTTCAAAAAATAATAATAGTGTGCTTCGCTAGTATTGTATGGCAAGTTTCTGCAGCTGAATTGATTGATAAAAGTATACCAGCAGAAGGCATTAATAGTGTCAGTATTGAAAATTTACGTGGAAAAGTCACTATTATCGGCTGGGATAAAAAAGAAGTATCAGTTAAAGGTGAGTTAGATAAAAAATCGGAACGTTTTATTTTTGAAAAACAAGGCACTAATGTGATCATTAAAGTTATCATGCCTCATCAAAATAACTATGGATGGAATGACAAAGGCTCCGATTTAACGATTCAAATACCTAAAGACAGCCGAATGAATTTCTCAGGTGTATCAACGGATGTCCTCTTGCACAACTTAATATCGAGTAGTGAAGTTAATACCGTTAGTGGCAATATTACAGCGCGTAATTTAAAACAATATATAGAATTAAGCACGGTAAGTGGTGATATTGAGAGTGAAAAATTATCGGGTAAAATTCGGTTATCGAGTGTCAGTGGCGATATTGATGACAAAAGTTCACAAGGGCGATTAATCATTAAGCTGGTCAGTGGTGAAATTGAATCTCAATCAACCGCTACTGAAGTGCTTGTTAATAATGTATCTGGCAGCGTCAAGTTAATGTTAAATGAAGTCGATGAATTAGAAATATCAACGGTCAGTGGTTATGTTCATAGTCAACTAGCTTTAAATAACAGGGGTGTTGTTAAATTATCTAGCGTTAGTGGCGACATGAATATTCTCTTCCAATCAACTATTGACGCTAATTTCCGTCTGAATGCTAGCGTCGGAGGGCTGCTAGAAAATAAACTGACCAGTGATAAATCACAACGTGCTAAATATGGCCCGAGTTCAAAATTATATTTTCAAACGGGTGCAGGCGCAGCATCAGTCAAAGCTAGTACGGTAAGTGGCACCATTAAAGTTTATAGATAAAGTTTATAGATAAAGTTTACTTTACTCTGATCTATATTCTTCCATAGAAGTACCAAGTACCAAGTACTGAGCTGGGTACTTTATATCTGCTTTTATATATGAAAAATCTGCGGTAATCTGATATTCTTTCTCATCTAAAAATAAGTATCTAAAATTCAATACTCAGCTTCAATACTCAGCTTGATGGTATGGCCTTTATTTCCTTATGACTTTTCTTGAGATTAAAGGTGTTATTGATGGCCGACCGTAAGCCAGCCAAGTTTGCAAAAGAAAAACAATTTATTCGTGACAAACAAATGGATGATTTGAAAACTCCGCCTCACTCTTTAGAGGCTGAGCAATCAGTCTTAGGTGGCTTGTTACTCGATAATGAAACCTGGGATCGTGTGAGCGAAAAAGTTGTTGCTCAAGACTTTTATAGCCGCTCACATCGTATTATTTTTGAAGTCATAGGTGTGTTAATTGAACTTGGTGAACCGGTTGATTTAATTACCTTATCTGAACGTTTGGAAAATGATCAAAAATTAGATGATGCTGGTGGTTTTGTTTATCTTGCTGAGATGATGAAAAACACCCCCAGTGCCGCTAATATTACCGCTTATGCTGAAATTGTTAGAGAAAGAGCTGTTACTCGTGAGCTAATTTCTGTAGCAAACGAAATTGCCGAAGCCGGCTATGATACTCAAGGCCGTACGAGTGCTGAATTACTCGATTTTGCTGAAACTAAAGTATTTGCTATTGCTGAGCAACGCGTCAATCAATCTGAAGGCCCGGAAAGCATTTCCTCAGTGTTAGAAAAAACAGTGGATCGCATCGAGAAACTTTGTAATGACCCTTCAGGTGGCGTGACCGGTGTTTCCACTGGTTTTGTTGACCTTGATAAAATGACCGCTGGTATGCAACCTTCAGATTTGATTATTGTTGCTGCTCGTCCATCTATGGGTAAAACAACTTTTGCGATGAACTTGGCTGAAAATGCGGCGATGACTCAAGATAAACCCGCCTTAGTGTTTAGTTTAGAAATGCCCTCAGATCAATTGATGATGAGAATGCTGGCTTCCTTAGGACGTATAGATCAAACTAAAATACGTACCGGCCAACTCGATGATGAAGATTGGGCACGTTTATCTTCCACCATGGGACTGCTGCTCGAAAACGGTAAAATGTTTATCGATGATGCCGCAGGATTAACACCTACAGACGTGCGTTCAAGAGCGCGTCGTATAGCTCGTGATCACGGCGGTTTAAGTATGATCATGATTGATTATTTGCAATTGATGCGAGTGCCGGCATTATCAGATAATCGTACCCTAGAAATTTCTGAAATTTCTCGCTCGCTTAAAGCCTTAGCAAAAGAGTTAAAAGTACCGGTTGTTGCGCTTTCTCAGCTTAACCGCAGCTTGGAGCAACGTGCCGATAAACGGCCGATAAACTCTGATCTACGTGAATCTGGTGCGATAGAGCAAGATGCAGATCTCATTCTATTTATTTACCGTGATGAAGTATATAACGATGATTCTGAGTGGAAAGGCATGTCAGAAATCATCATTGGTAAGCAACGTAATGGTCCTATTGGTAGAATACCACTGACCTTCCAAGGTAAGTATTCTCGTTTTGATAACTACTCTGGTCCCAATGTACTCGAAAGCGAATAATGACTCCATGACCATTAAAACGGCTAATGCGGTCATTGATTGCCAAGCTTTAGTTAATAATTTTAATATAATCAAACAACTAGCACCCAGGTCTAAAATGTTGGCGGTGTTAAAGGCTAACGCATATGGGCATGGTCTTGAAATAATGGCTCAAGCACTGCCGTTGGCTGATGCTTTCGGTGTTGCTCGAATAGATGAAGCATTAGCATTACGTGCAGTGGGTATTATTCAACCTATCGTGTTATTAGAGGGTTTTTTCTCGGCAGAAGAGTTAGCTATTTTGGCTGTTAATGATCTGCAAACTATAGTGCATAACCATGAGCAATTAGACGCTATTTGCCAAGCCCAGCTTAGCCAACCATTAAAAGTTTGGTTGAAAGTTGATACAGGAATGCACCGATTAGGGGTTAACCCTGATGAATTCGAACACTTTTATAGCTTATTAACTCAATGTGACAATGTTAAACACCCGTTAGTATTAATGAGTCATTTTTGTTGTGCAGATGAGAGAGAAAATGAGAAAACAACCAACCAAATAGCCTTATTTGAACAATTAACGTCCAAATTAAAAAATGAAAAAAGTTTAGCTAATTCTGCTGCTATTTATGCCTGGCCCAATGCTCGACTTGACTGGATTAGACCCGGTTTAATGTTATACGGGGTGTCGCCTATAACACTCTCGGCAGAAAAAATTGATAACAGTGACCCGCTAGCAAAAATAACACCTGTGATGACCTTGCAATCCAGTCTGATTGCGGTGAGAGCTATTTCTGCCGGTGAAAGTGTAGGTTATGGCAGTGCTTGGTCGTGTCACAGTGATACCACTATTGGTGTTTTGGCTATTGGTTATGGTGATGGCTATCCTCGTCATGCCGCTAATGGTACCCCTGTGTTAATTAACGGTAGGCGGGTGCCTATTGTTGGCCTAATTTCAATGGACATGATCACTGTTGATTTAGGCTGCTCTGCAGAAGATAGTGTTGGAGATGTAGCTATTTTATGGGGAAAGGATCTACCCGTCGAAGAAATTGCTCAATGGGCCACTACTATTCCTTATGAGCTGCTTTGTAATATAGCACGCAGAGTGCAAATTAAAGTGATTAACTCCTAAACTCAATAATCCAGGTTCTGGTCAAGTCAGGCCGCACAGTTATAGTACTGCCAATAAACTTATTGGTAATCAAGTACCCCGATATTGAGTCTATATACTAACTGTAGAGATAGTCATTAAGTAAAGCCTGTCAAAGCAATTGCAGTAACGACTAGCTTATAGTTGAATGATTCCAATAAAAAAACCCTATTAATGATTAATTAATAGGGTCTAAATAACATGCAACCGTTATTTTTTATTCTCTATTTGTCAAAACTGACCTCAATATAAGCGTTGTTACCATTAGAGCACTTTAACGGAATAATGATAACGGGCCCTTTAGATTTGTGATGAATAGTATGGTTTTTACCTGACACCACTACCGGGATTGCCATATCAAACTCAAAACCTTTTTCACTTAAAAGCCGTTTTGCGCCACCAGTAACCATGTTGGTTATCTCACCAACTAAATCGGTAATTTCATCATTAATCTCATTAGGGGCTTCACCGACCATTCCTTTCATTGTAGCTAAAGCTAGAGGACCGTCGAATGTAATAGACAATGAACCTTTAGCTTGATCACTGACCATGCCAATTAAGCCTGACACATCGCCCATGGCAATCTCATCTTTCTTTAGCCTGGGCTTTTCGGCGACTAATTCCAGTTTAGCCATAGTTGACATAACGTTTAACATTGAGGTCAAAAATGGATTAATAAACTCTACGTTCATGAAGTATACCGAACATTATTATAATAATGTGCTTATCTTGCATGCTTCTGAGCTAAATGTAAATCACTCTGGGCTACTTATATTGTCAAATTGTATATTTTTTCGACACAGAGAAGGTTAAAATACTTTTTATTGCAGTATTTGACAATTTACGGTAATTACCTGTTTGGGATGAGTATCGATGAGTAAGGCGTTTTTTACCATTAATTTCACTAAAAACACTTCACTATCAGATGCTTGATAAATATAAATTTTACCCATATGTATTTCTACACTTATCCACGTTAATTTCATCAAATTTGTCTCTTTTTTTAAACAACGTGTTGTTCAAATAGGGTTAAATAAGTTGTACGTGTTTAGGTTGTTCTGCAAAAAACTGAATTGATTGTTCAGCCATTAAATTTCAATATCGTGGGCAATCTAATGAAGGAGTTTAATTTTTTACTATTAGGTTTAATTAGAGGTTCAGTTAAGCGAAAGAAGCCCCCGAGACTATGCGCTAGGTATTAGGTGTAGATCATAACTCTCTAGTTAACAGAATCTATCGTCAGCAATAGGTATAAGGGCGTGTTTATACCTATTCTTTGAATGAAATATAGCCTGTACACAAGGTGAGGGTTGAATAGCCTATTGATTAAGACGAGCTGGTGTACGATAAGAGCAAAGGCTTTTTAATGGCAAGTTTTGCAAGTACCATGTGCTTCAACTATTTGGTGGCTAATAGTGAAACCGTTGGCATCAGCCATAGAACGTAATGCTAATTCAAGGTTGTTTGATTGGATTTCTTCAACATTATTGCATTGATCACAGATAAATAACTGTACAGGGTGGTTGCATTCACTAAAGTGATGGCACATGACAAAAGCGTTAATAGATTCAATTTTATGAACGAAACCTTGTTTAGATAAAAAATCTAAAGCGCGATAAATAGTGGCAGGTTTTGCCGACGGATCTGTCGCTTTTAATTCATCAAGCAAGTCATAAGCACCAATGGCTCCTTCGTGCTGACAAAGCAATAAAAACACTTGCTCACGAGCGGTGGTAAACCTTGCTCCGCGTTTTTGGCAAACATGTTTTGCTTGTTCAAGTAATTTATTGTTGCTCATATTTATTTAATCACACTTTGTTAGTTTTAATAGTTTACCACATCTTTTTATTGGTCAATGCTTTATTGGTAGCAATCTTGCCGCTCTTGAATAGGTTGGCAAGGCACTTGGGCATAATCTCTTGGTTTTGATATTTACCATGAGGGCTAATAATGACGGGTGTACCCATTGATTTTGTCATGAAAAGCCTCGATAAATTATGTCAGTAACGCCTTTAGAAAACGTGCAGTATGCGATGTTTTATGGCTAATAATTTGCTCTGGAGTACCAGTAACTAGTATTTCACCACCGCCATTGCCACCCTCAGGTCCTAAATCTATGACCCAGTCAGCTGTTTTTACTACATCCAGGTTGTGTTCAATAACCACAATGGTATTACCATGATCTCTAAGACGATGGATCACTTGCAGTAGTTGTTTTATGTCATGGAAATGTAAACCTGTAGTAGGTTCATCTAAAATATATAAGGTTTTTCCCGTATCACGTTTTGATAGCTCTTTTGATAATTTGACCCGTTGGGCTTCACCGCCAGAAAGAGTCGTTGCTGACTGTCCAAGCTTAATATAGCTTAATCCAACATCCATCAAGGTTTGCAGCTTACGTTTGATCGCAGGAATAGGCTGGAAAAAAGTTAAGGCATCTTCGATGGTCATGTCCAAGACTTCATGAATGCTTTTGCCTTTGTATTGAACTTCCAAGGTTTCTCGGTTATAGCGTTTAGTTTTACAAACATCACAGGGTACATAAACATCAGGTAAAAAATGCATTTCAACTTTAATTAAACCATCACCTTGACAAGCTTCACAACGCCCCCCTTTAACATTAAAGCTAAAACGCCCTGGTTTATAACCACGTGAACGTGACTCTTGGGTGGCGGCAAAAATATCACGAATAGCGGTAAATATGCCAGTATAAGTGGCAGGGTTTGACCGTGGCGTTCTACCTATTGGGCTTTGATCAATATCGATAACTTTATCAAGTAACTCTAAACCCGTAATGCTTTTGTAAGGGGCGGGCTCTTGCGTGGTAGCGCCATTCAATTCGGTATGGGCTAATTTATACAAAGTATCGTTTATTAACGTTGACTTTCCTGAGCCTGAAACACCGGTGACACAAGTCATCAAGCCATTAGGGATGACTAAATCAACATCTTTTAAATTGTTACCACTAGCCCCCTTTAACTCAACCACATTGTTTTTATCAAAGGGTACACGTTTTTTAGGAGTTTCAATGCACTCTCTTCCTGAAAGATACTTACCCGTCAATGAATGCTCACAATTGAGGATGTCATCAATGGTACCTTCAGCAATGATTTCGCCACCATGGACACCGGCGCCAGGACCAATATCAATTACATGGTCTGCTTGTCGAATGGCATCTTCATCATGCTCAACAACAATCACGGTATTACCTAAGTCGCGTAAATGTATCAAGGTTTTAAGTAATCGTTCTTTGTCACGTTGATGTAAACCAATAGATGGCTCATCAAGTACGTACATCACGCCTACTAAACCTGCGCCAATTTGACTCGCCAATC
>JAWUYA010000021.1:0-21728 GCA_034111045.1 Colwellia sp.
TTCAACAAGACTACTCCACTTAGCTGACATTTCACCTATGGTTTCTTTACCTTCGTCAAGACCGGTAATTAGCCCTTCTTCATGTCCTTTGACTATTCCTTCTTGATGACCTTCAGCTTTACCTTCTTCATAGCCTTTGGCAAACCCTTCTTCCTTACCTTGATTAAAGCCCTCCTCAAAAGCAGCCTGACGAATATCTTCAATTTCTTTTGCTGTTAAAGGTTCTGGCTGGATGATTTTTACTTCATCAGGGGCCTCATAACGCCAACCATCTTTTTTTCCTAAAGCATTGGTTTTATGAGCTATTACATCACTTTCCTGTTGTTTTATATTAGGTATATGCCAGATCTTTGCATCTAGATCATCATTATCTAGATAAGTGTTCTCCTCTGCACTTTCCAGAGGAGTATTGTGCTCATCATTATCTAGATTGGTATCTTTGTCTTCACTCATAATTAACCACTTCAATAACTACTTAACTAACGACTTAACTCACTTATAAGACAACTGATGAAATTATAAGAATTCATCGCCGCCCCCTGCAGACCCTAGCATAATTTCGCCAGCGTCTGATAAACGTCGTGCCACCGCTAGAATTTCTTTTTGCGCGGCTTCCACTTCACTAATTCTAACTGGCCCCATAGCTTCAAGATCGTCGGCTAACATTTCCGCTGCACGTTTAGACATGTTGCTCATTATTTTTTCTTTCAATGTATCATCAGCACCTTTAATTGCTTTCATCAGGGCATCTTGCTCAACATCTCTCAAAATGGCCTGCATGCCTCTATCATCAACGTCAGTTAAATTTTCAAAGACAAACATTAAGTCTTGAATTTGTTGACTCATCTCTTCATCGTTTTCACGAATAGAGTCCATCAACAGGCCTTCAACATTACTTTCTAGGAAGTTCATAATATCAGCAGCAGCCTTGAGACCGCCCATTTTCGCTGCTTGTGCACCGGCTTGACCAGCAAACTGTTTTTCCATAATTTCATTCAATTCTTGTAATGCTGCTGGTTGCACTTCTTCAAGATTAGCAATACGCATCATTAAGTCTAAACGCACTTTGTCAGTAAATTGGCCCATAATTTCAGCCGATTGTTGCGGGTCTAGATACGATAAAACAATAGTTTGAATTTGAGGATGCTCATTGCGAATAATGTTGGCTACTTGTTTAGAGTCCATCCATTTTAATGAGTCTAAACCTTTAGCGCCACCCCCCATCACGATTTGATCAATTAAATTACCCGCTTTATCTTCACCTAATGCAGCGGTTAAAGCTTTGCGAACAAATTCTTCTGATTGGAAACCGATGGTAGAGAAGTTTTGAATTTCATTAATAAACGACTTATGTACCGCGGTAATTTTTCCTTGAGTAAAATCTTCCATCGCAGCCATAACCGTACCAACTTGCTGTACCTGTTTAGGCTCAAGATGTTTTAAAATTTGTGCGGCATCTTCCTCCGACAAGCTTAACAATAAGATTGCCGCTTTTTCGGCGCCATCAAGTTTATTAACATCAAATCCTGCGGGCGCATTTGCTATCTCTTGTTTTTCATCACTCATCTTCGTTCAACCAACTTTTAACCACTTGAGAGGAAAGTTCTGGCTCATTAGCAACAAGCGCGCGAACGGCTTTTAGTATATCTTCATCACGGTGCAAGTCAGGTAACTGCAAACTACCGTCGGTTGCAAAACCTACTGTTCCAGCATCAAAATCTGCGGTCAACATATCCATTGTCTCATCACCTAAATCAATATGACTATCGAGGGATTTATCACCATAATCATTCGGTGTTTGGTTCGGGTAAATTAATCGTTTCAGCATTGGTTTTATTACTGCAAGAATTAAGATGACAATAACCAAAACCCCCATTAGCAGTTTACCCCATTTAAACATTGCGGGTTTTTCATAAAACGGCACTTTGGCAGCAACATCGATATTGCGACGAACAAACGGTAAGGTAAGTACTTCTAATACATCGCCTCGTTGTAAATCAAAACCAATACTACCTTGTAATAGCCGACGAATACTAGCCAATTCATTTACCGAACGTGGTATTTGAGTTGTTTTACCCGTTGTTGCTCCGTCCACTGGTTCAGCCACTTGCGTTATGTAATCAAGACCCACTGAAACACTCACTCGACGCACAACACCGGTCTGTTGTTTGGTATAACTTATCGCTTCATCAAGCTCATAGTTTTTGGTTGACTCTAGATGTTTTCTTGAAGGTATTGCCTTTTTTTGGCCTGCTGCATTAGCATTTTCAGGAATAGCTGAATCTAAAGGGGGTTGATTAGATAATGCGCCAGGAATACCTCCCAATAATCCTCCTATAGTCGTGTCTTCTACCTTCATTTCACTGCGCAGCGACGGTAAATCTGAATTATAACGACGGGCTGTTTCTTCAATATTGGTAAAGTCCATTGACACATCGACTTGCGCGGTATAATTACTTAAGCCAACCACAGGAATTAAAATCGAGTCAATTTTGGATAAATATTCTTGTTCGCGTTTTTGTTCAATTTCAAATTCTTTACGTGAACGAGAAGAGATAGAGTCTTGACTACCAGAATTGAGTAACCGACCATTTTGGTCGGTTACTGTGACCCTATTAGGCAATAACTCTTGTACTGCAGAGGAAACAATATCAACCACAGCGTCTACTTCTTCTTCTGATAACACTCGGCCTCTTTGCATGGTTAATACTACCGTGGCTGAAGGCGTTTTAGCTCGACGAGCAAAAATATTTTCACGGGGAATAGCTAATAGTACTTTTGCACGAGCTATAGATTTAAGTTGCTCTATCGTATAAGCCAGTTGTTGTTCACGACCATATTTTAATCTTTCAGTTTCCAAACGTTGGCTCACGCCAAAGCCCATATCTTGCATCAACAACTCATTACCTTGTTCAGGTTCATCAGATAAACCTTCGCGCGCTAATAATAATTTAATGTTTTGATATTCTTCAATTGGCACTGAAATAGTATTGTTTTCTTGAGTGTAATCGACTTTGTTGGCATCAAGAAAGTCCATGGTTGTGATCAACTGCTCGGTTGGCAATTTACTTAAAATTCGATACTCAGGTTGATTCGCCCATAAAATAACGAATATCGCAATAGCTAAACATATTGCTAACGCCATAATAAGTGTTAACTGTCTTAAAACATCGACATTGCCTAACGTAGAAGCTAAACCCGATTTTTGCTCATCACTATTGGTATCATCGGCAACAACCATCTCGGTGTTATCACCATTTACAGCCAGACCATTTGTACTTGTTATGTCAGCCACTTAACTACTCCGCTATATAACTTTTTTTAAAACTGATTATGTATAATTATTTGAATATCGTTTGCTAAACTACACTGGCATACTCATGACTTCTTTATAGGCTTCAACGAATTTATTTCGCACCTGTACTGCACCATCGAAGGCTAACCCAGCTTTGGCTGATGCCACCATAGTTTGTGCTAAAGTAATATTACGATCCCCCATCTCAAATGCGGTTTTCAATTGACCTGACTCAAGTTGAGCATCATTGACTTTATCAATAGCATCTTTGAGTAAGTTGCCAAAGTTATTACTAGAGCTGGTTACAGGGCTAATTTCATTGCCTTGCATACCTATGGGCGTAGAACCCTGTATGCCAGGAAGTCGGTTACCACTAGCCTCTAGTGACATACTTTGCATTTGAGCATATAAAGAGTTACTTGATATTTCCATGATGTTCCCACCTGCTGTCAAAAATTTGTTACTACCTAATATAATGGTAATAATGCAAACATGATGCCAAAGGGGGAGACTTACAATTTTGAATTGTATTTTCAATGATTTAAAAAATTTTTGAGTCGCTAATGCCACTCAAAAATTATTTTTTTGTTTTGTTGGTACTGAACCTAATGTCAGTTAAGCGGGGATTGTAATGCCATTATCACGCATTTTAGCAATTTTATAGCGTAGCGTTCTTGGACTAATACCCAAACGTTCGGCGACCGCTTTCCTGCTGCCCTGACAGGCTAACAAGGTATCAAGAATAATCTGATGCTCTTGCAGTTTAAGCTCATTACCTAATTCGCAGCCTCGGTCACTCTCTAACAGTTCAGTCTCTTCGGTGTTATCGAGGGCAACACTGTCTAGCTCTTGCAACCCTGTGGTGGTAAAACTCTCAATAAATAAATCATCCGCATGGATTAAATCGCCACTTTGCAATATCAAGGCTCGTTGAATAACATTGTCTAACTCTCTGACATTACCCGGCCAAGGGTAAGCGAGTATTTTACTTCGGCATGCGGCGCTAAATTCAGGTACTAAACGTGCAGAGTATTGGCTGTGCTTTGACACTAAATGTTTTGCTAAAGGAATAATATCTTCACGGCGCTGAGCTAAGGGTAGCCAAGTCAGAGGAAATACATTCAAACGATAATATAAGTCTTCACGAAACTCCCCAGCTCTTACCGCTTGTTTGAGATCTCGATTTGACGTTGCAATTACCCGAACATCAAGTTTGATTGTTTTTCTGCCGCCTAGTCGTTCCACTTCTCGCTCTTGTAAAACCCGTAAAATTTTGGCCTGCAATCCAAGATCCATTTCGCTAATTTCATCAAGTAAAATAGTTCCCCCTTGCGCTTGTTCAAATTTGCCTGGGCAAGCTTGAATAGCCCCAGTAAAGGCGCCTTTTTCATAACCGAAAAGTGTCGCTTCTAACATGTTTTCAGGAATAGCGGCACAATTAATAGCAATAAACGCCTGCTCGGCACGGGCCGAATTGTGATGGACATATTGGGCTAATACTTCCTTACCCGAACCACTAGGGCCAAGCACCATCACCGACGCTTGAGTCGTCGCTACTTTTTTCGCTAATTTTAATAACTCAATACTTTTTTTATCTGCAACAACCGGGGTGTTTTTATTGACAACCTTCAGCGGTAAATACTGGCTCACCATATTTAATAAAATTTCAGGGGCGAAGGGCTTCGCCATATAATTACAAGCACCATAGCGCATCGCTTCTACGGCATCATCAATCGTTCCGTAAGCAGTCATTAGCAATACTGGCATATTTTTATATTGATTTTTTATACTTCTCAGTAAGGATAAACCCGACATACCGCCCATTTGTACATCACTGACGACTAAATCAACGGCATGTTTTTGCAGCTGCATCAAAGCAACCTCACCTGACTCAGCCTCAATGCACTGATAATCAGCAAGGAGTAAGGTATCAACTAATGCTTCTCGTAAACCAGCATCATCTTCAACAACGAGTATTTTACTTATATCCATGGGTGGGTCTCCTCAGTCATTTTTAGAGAGTTTTTGGGTGTGTGAGCAACGTCTGTTAATGTGCTTTTACTTAGCTCATTTTTACTTAGCTCATTTTTGCTGGCATTCATTAAAGGTAATTTAATACAAAAATGAGCCCCTGAGCCTATACTACTTAATAATTTAACTTGACCTTGGTGAGCTTCAACCACTGATTTAACAACCGACAAACCTAAACCTGTGCCTTGCGATTTTGAGGTGTAAAAAGGTTCAAATATTTTTTCGGTAAGCTCCGGTGGTATGCCACTGCCATTATCTTCAACACTAATGTAAGCAAAACATCCATGACATTGCACTTGGATGTTAATTTCAGCGTTATTTTTGATCACTTGCAAGCTGTTATGAATTAAGTTTTGCAGCGCCCCTTCTAAGGCATTTTTATTGCCTAATATTTGGCCATTATCCTCACACATTTTAACCGTTACTTGAGATTGTGCTTTTAAAATTAACGCGTCCATTTTTGATACCGAGTCGTTAACCACCTCATTCACTGATAACTGGGTAACCACTTGCTCTTTGCCACTTTTCGAAAACAACAACATATCATTCACTTGCTGCTCTAAATCTTTTAGACGTAAAAAAAGCTTGTCTTGAAAACTTTTTCTTGAGGTGTCATTGAGTTTAGTATTTTTTAAATTGGCGCTATAAAGCATGGCTGAAGACAGAGGTGTTCTTATTTGATGGGCAAGAGTAGACACCATACGCCCTAGTGACGATAAGCGCTGCAGCTGACTTAATTTATCTTGTAATAATCTGGTTTGCGTTAAATCGGTGATCATAATTAATTGACCTGGTTGATCACCTAATGCGCTAATGTCGAGCTTAACTCGGCGGCCATCTTTTAACGACACTTCATGCCAATCATCAGCACGGGGGTCGAAAGAGCGTTTAATGACGTTGAACCACGCTTGGCCTAAAATAGGCTCATCAAGTAACTGACTAGCCACTTTATTGACCTTAATGACAATACCGTTACCATCAAGTATCACTAATCCTGTGGGCATTACCTCAATAAGTTGATTGTTTTGACTACTTTGTTGGCGTAATAAAGCCAGCTCGCCGGTAAAAGCTTCTTGCTCCAAGAGCTCGTTTTCATAGCCATGGGCTTGGGCATCATCATTTAATAACGGTGACTCAAGGCGGTGATTAAACAACGCATTATTAGGGCATGTGTTTGTTTGGTGTGTGTGAAAACGACTATCAGCAACAGAATATAATACGGTGGCCATGGCATACTTACTCAATTAGAAAAACCAAGTAAAGAAGAGCATTTAACGTGCCAACAAAAAACCCTTTAAAATCAATAAATTAAAACAAAAAAATAAGAGAATAACAATGTAGTGGCGAGTCATTATATTGACGGTAGCTTGTGATAGGTCTAATAAACGAATGAAAATTTGCGCCAATTAACCCGCTTTGTTCAAATTATATTTTCGCATTTTTTCAACAAGTGTGGTACGCCGCATTCCTAATAGTTCGGCCGCTCTGGCAACAACCCATTCATGTTTATTAAGGGCTTTGGTAATTAAGGTTATTTCTAATTCTGCCAAATAGTTTTTTAGTACGATACCTTCATTGGGTAAAATATCGACTTGGTTTGCTGGCACAGGTACTGTAGCAAAAGCGGCGTCAAATTGAGAGAAGTCTGCGCCGTTTACCGTGTTTTCAGCGTCATCGTAATCGGAAAACAGTTCATTGATAACATCTTGTTCTAACAACTCTTCAGGGTAATTAGGCTGGTACTCTTGCACGTCAATATGGCGATACTTTAACGGTAATTCGCTGACGCTAACGATTTGCTCACTAAACATAATGATCATACGTTCAATAAGATTTGATAATTCGCGCACATTACCATGCCATGGATGTTCTTGTAATGAGGCTATCGCTTGGTCTGTAAATTTCACCGTACCGCTTTGTTGTTTCTCAAAGCGAGTAATGATCTCTTTTAATAATAAAGGAATGTCTTCTTTACGCTCTCTTAAAGACGGGGTTTCAATGGGAAAAACATTGAGCCGATAATAAAGATCTTCACGAAATTCACCAGAGATAATCATCTCTTCTAAATTTTGATGGGTAGCGGCGATAACACGAACATCGGCTTTAAGACTTTTACTTCCCCCTATACGCTCAAAAGTACGCTCTTGTAATACCCGCAGTAGTTTTACCTGCATAGGTTGAGGCATATCACCAATTTCATCGAGAAAGAGTGTACCGCCTTCTGCCAACTCAAAACGGCCCTTACGCGTTGAAATCGCGCCAGTAAAAGCCCCTTTTTCATGACCAAAAAGTTCACTTTCTAATAACTCGCCAGGAATTGCCCCACAGTTTACCGGTACAAAAGGGCCCTTAGCACGATGAGATAACTGGTGAATATTACGCGCAACCACTTCCTTACCCGTACCAGACTCACCTAACACCAACACATTAGCTTGTGTGCATGCGACCTGCTCAATAAGAAAACGCACCTGCGCCATTGGCTCACTTGAGCCTACCAGAGAGCGAAATAAAGCGTTTGAATTTAAGGCGTTACCTGTACCCGGTAATTTATTGTGGTACTGGTGACAATGATAAATAAGTTCAGTCAGTTGTGCGTAATTAAGAGGAGTAGCAAGGGTACCAATAACATTGAGATGAATGGAGAGTGCATTGGCATCAAGCACATCATGGAGCAAAAACGTCACCCGTGGATTAGCTTTAATTAAAGTCGCACTCGCATCGCTAACACTGCCAGTTAAAATAACAGCAAGAATAGGGTAAGTGTCGACTAAGCCTTCACTTAATTTTTCTTGTGAGTAATGAATAAAATGTTCACCAACAAAAGCAAGCACCGTACTCAGTTGTTGACTTCTTTCGGTATCACCATCAACAACTAAAATTTTTTTATGGCCGGTAATCACTTTATTGTTACTCATGGTTAGTTCTTCATTACGGTTGATAAATTGCTGCTTTATTAGCACATTACGTATTGCTTACGTATTGCTTACGTATTGCTTGCGTATACGGCATACGACATACTATATATAAATATCAGGCAAACCATTTTAGTCTTAAACTCATTTTAAGCAACAAAAAATTGACACTTGTTCGTCATTTATTTGCCAATAGGGTCTGTAATCCGTAATTATTTGGACGTTATCCATTATATTTTCAATATAACATTTCAATATTTTGTCAAACGGGCATATAAATTGCTTTATTAAAATTGAACTACTACTGCTACTATGTCGTTATGTTATTTTTTGTATGATATATTGTTACTAGTTAGGCATTAAAGAATACTCGCATAAATGATAGAGAAATAAATGAAGAATATTGAACATTTCAAATATAATGCGTATCAAGAAGCATATTTATATTCGTTAAACCGAAATATATTTGTTAAGGAGTCATCAGCATCAGTTTTTTCTAAGCAGTATAAAGAAAGATTAAACAGTGAGAAAAGTTTTTATATTATTTTAGGGACTGACTCAGGTTTATTACTAAACTATGTAATGCAACAAAAGCAAGCTGCTGATACTCGTTATTTATTTATCGAGCTTGATAGCCACATTGACATTATTAAAGAACAAACCAACTACCAACAATGGCCTGAGAATATAAAAATCACCACACCTGAAAACTGGGAAAAAGTTGCAGGTGAGTTTAATATTGAACTTTATATATATAAAAATAGTGTTATCTATATTAAATCTATAGCAGCGATAGATTCTTACTTGCCGGCGTATGCCGATGCTAAGTTATTTTTGGAAAAAACTTATCAAGCATTAAATATATTTACACGCACAAATTTAGCTGTCTCTCCTTTTATGACCACACAATTGGCTAATATTTGTGAAAATAATTTTCCTGTAATAAAATTTAAAAATACGTTTTCAAGCAAGTCAGCTGTTGTGGTTGCTGGCGGTCCTTCGTTAGATGAAGATATACAGTGGATAAAGGAAAACAGACATCACTTGGTGATTATAGCCGTATCAAGAATTGCTAAAAAATTACTTGATGAAGATCTTATACCACATATTATCGTTTCCGTTGACCCCCATGAGATAAGTTTTGATGTCAGTAAAGAGTTACTTAAACTGCCCCCTGAAGTGCTATTTATACACAGTAACAATGTAACTCCATTGTTACTGGGGCAATGGCAAGGGAAAAGCGCTTATATGGGAAATCGTTTCCCATGGGAAGTAAAAGGCGATGATAACAATATATCTACGGCGGGGCCTACGGTATCAAATACAGCACTAAGAGCAGCTATTAATATGGGCTTCTCAACAATACTCCTTTCAGGCGTAGACCTTTGTTTTTCTCACAAAGGTGTTTCACATGCTTCTGGTAGTAATGAAGCAAAAATAGGCCCAACGCTGGGACAAATAGGTACATGGGTTGATACCTATGCAGGCAATAAAGTCGAAACCTATATTGTTTTTGAACAAGCTGCCAGTAGCCTAGCGGCTCAAGCAAGTGAAGCTCTGAAGCTAGGCACTACCATTTATAATTTATCGTCAAATGCAGCGAAAATAGACTCGATAACCCATGTACCTAGCAAGGCTATCTCATTTAAAAATGAAGATAATGATTTTACAAAAGAGATTGCGAATTTATGCCCAACTAAAAGCGTCATGAAGATAAGGGAAGATCATAATAAAGTATTCACTGAGGTCTCAAAAAAATTATTAGCCGTAAAGAAAGTATTATCTCTAGTTAAAGAAGCGTTAGAATGTAATCAAAAGCTTTTTCAAACCAAAGGTAAAGAAGAAGACAATTATCGCTTTAAGCTAAAAATGGACAAAATTGAAAAGCAACTTGATAGCCGGTATAAAAGTACAACAAAATTTATAAAGAGCTTTGGCATTGATAAGTTTATTTTATCGGCGCAAACAGATACTACAGAAGAATGGTCGAATGACAAACTCGAAGAAACAGGTCGCCTGTATTATCAAGCCTATGTAGATTCATGTGAAACATTGATTACACATTTAACAAGTAGCCATGACAAAATATTAAGCCGTATCCAAGAGCATAAAACACAACCGGACTTTTCCTTACTATTTGAACAATGGAAAAAGGATAAAAATCTAGGACGTGCTTTAGTTTGGCAGAACTCGACACTTCATACCACTGTTGAAATTCCTGAAAAAATCATTAAAATCTTCAGTCAATTTGAAAGTGACTTTCTAACCATACTAGCAAATGAAAAAACAGGTCACTTAACTCGTACAATTAAGGAAGCTTCTTTACAAGGCGTGCGCAGAAAAGTGATTACGCTTTTCAAACAAGGAAATATGAAAGCATTAAAAGTACTAAGTCAGAGCTTGGAGGACCACAAAAAAACATCAGATGAGGCTATACCTTTATACAATCTTAGTTTAGCTTATTTATATAGTGATCTAGAAGAATATGACGAATCACTATTGTATTTTGAAGCACTACCTAAAGAAGCCATTGACGAAGATGAATTACACCAAATAATGACTATTGCTTTCAAAATTTCAAATTATCAATTAGCCGGCGCTTGTTTAGAAAATCTCAGTGAAATAACGGATGTTTATTTACCTAAGTATGCAAAATTATTAAAGCTATTAGGTGACACCGACAAAGCCATAAAGCTTTACACTGACTATTTGTCGACATACCCTGAAGAAACCAGCATATGGTTAGAACTAGGTCAATTATACTTTGATATGAAAATATTTGCTCCTGCACAAATTGCTTTCGAAATGGTTTTATCTCAAGAACCCGACAATATTAGTGGCTTGGCCTTGATTGCAAAAATCCCGACGATACTAGATCAATAAAAGGTGATTTATCAAGTCATATTACGTTTAATGCGGTGCGAATTTAACTCTGCATTAAACGTTTAGATGTTGAGAAATATTTAATATAATCAATATTATATCAACTAACTCTTTCTTTTTTTGCGATAAAAGGCATGGTTGTTTGATTGAAAAATGTGCTGAGGACGTTGGCAGGAGGAATATTTATCGCGCTATTGGGTTAAAGTACTTATGCATTTTATTACCGACTACGGCTACTTTTATTAAGCGATTTATTACCCATAAACCAGCAGCATGTTACGAATAGCCCAAGCTAGCGAGGCTGCTCCATTAATATCTTTTATTTTTATCAACCCAATCTTTGGGGCCTGATTCTGCTCGAATAAAAGCAACAACGCCTGTATTTTCTATTATGGCAGTTAAAATTCTTATCTATATTAATTTGTGCCTAAGTAAAGTCAATAAACTAACCAATATCTAACCAATACTGATGAACTGGTAAATATACGATCATATACTATCTAAAAATCAAAATAGGTATTTATTAGTTAATACTTATTTTCATTCATAGTTAAATCTGCATATTTAAAGTCGATTAAATTATCTATATCCACTGATAATTCTATTGGCATAATAAAAGCATGGCTATTATTTGATAGAAAAAAGCTATTTGCTTCTAGAAATTTTTTTATATTAACCAAGTAAATAGCGCCATTTAATCGGTAATATGAAGCAAGATCTTGACTTCGACTATTATTTTTAACGAATTCAGAAATAAAATTATCCATGGAGTGATTTTTATCTAGTGTATTAGACCATTGCGGGGGGTGGTCGCACTCGCAGACACTTATAATTGCATCTGATTTTTTTGATTTAAGTTCATTAATAGCACTCTTAATATGTGCTGAAGTACGTAAAGGTGATGTAGGCTGTAAGAGCATAATATAATCAAACGTAATATTTTGCTTTTTATAGAAGTCAATAACATGCAAGACGACATCAATTCCTGAAGCCTTATCCCCCGAAATATTATCCGGGCGAAGAAAAGGTACCGTTGCACCAATATTCTCTGAAAATAAGGCGATTTCTTTACTGTCAGTGCTGACCACTACCTTTGATAGTTCCTTACAGGCTAGTGCGGCATCAATTGTCCATTGAATGAGTGGTTTGTTTCTTAATTCCATCATGTTTTTATTTGGCAATCGTTTACTTCCTGCCCTAGCAGGAATAACAGCAAGAATTTTTTTATTATACAAACCGACCTCCATGAATAACATCTTTTTGAGCTTGATAGTAATCAACCTTTTGACCTATATCTAACCAATATTCATGAACAGGAAACATTGAAATAAATTCACTATTCTTTAACCGTTGCTCTATTAACTCAGTCATATCAATACGAGTATTGCTAGTTACAGCAGAAACCATTTTACGACTAACCACATAAACCCCAGCATTGATAAAGTATTTATGAGTAGGTTTTTCAACTAAGCTGGTTATTTTCATACCATCAGCTTCTACAACGCCGTAAGGTACTTTATATTCATCTTCCCGAACACACATAGTGCAAACTGGTTGATAGGTTTCATGATATTTAAGTAATTGTACAAAATCTATTTTTGTTAATAAGTCACCATTCATCATTAATATGGGCAAATCAGGTAAAGTATCGGGTAATAAACCTAAACTCCCACCAGTACCTAACGGTTCGTTTTCATGAACATAATGAATATCAACCCCCCATTGGCTGCCATCACCGAAATACTCTTTTATAGTGTCTGGCATATAATGAGTTGAAATATAAAATTGATGAAAACCAAACGAAATAAAACTCTCTACAATAGTTTCTAAAATTGGTTTCCCCCCTAATTTCAATAACGGTTTAGGGCAATTATCAGTCAGTGGTCGTAAACGCGTACCAAAGCCACCCGCCATTAAAAACACTGGGTTATCATAACAAACCTTATCAACAACTAAGTTTTGCATTGTTTCTAAGCCGACTACCACACCATTTTTCACCAATGGGATCGCCAATAAGCCCTGTTTTTTCATCATCGCTAGTAACAGGGTTTTTGACGTTCCTTGAGCTACTACCGATGGAGCTTTATTCATCACCTTGCTTATCTCGCATGACATAGGTAAATGTTTAAGCAATGCACGACGAATATCACCATCGGTCACTATACCTAAGAGCTTCTTATCAGTATCAACGACTAACGCAAGCTGCTTTGCACCTTTATCAATGACTTCAATTGTTTTTGCCATAGAAATTGTTGGCGCTATTAAAATACTTTCCAGATTTCGAATCATAAAATACCCTATGTTTATTTTTTAGTTATAAAGAGTAATTAAAGCAAGTTCTGTGATAGGGGGGAATTAATTATCAGTGGTGTTATTTGCATAAACACGCCTGTTTGCCGCCACATCCACTCTCACCAATGCCCCCTGCCGCTATAGTAACATTATGTCCAATTGACACCTTTTGTATAACGGTGGCCCCTGCACCAATAAAGACATGGGCTTGAGTATTAACACTGCCACAAACTATCGCGCCCGTTGCAATATGATTATGACTTGCTATGTCACAGTCATGTTCAACTACAACCTGGGTATTAATGATGGTATTGGCATTTATTTTGACACCCTCCTGTATATTACAACCATGCATTATTTGTACCTCTTATTCAAGCTGGGCACTTAGTGAAAGTAATGCAAAATCAGAAACAACGGTTTTGAAGTAGTAACCATGGTTTTTAAAATAATGGAATAACTTATTACGGCGTTGTTTTTCCCCTACGTAATTACTTTTTTGCTAGCAGAAATAAAACCAAAACCATTGCTCAATTCTATATCTTCAGGTGGATACCGAAGGACATCATCATCTATAAAATATTGATAGTTAGCCAATACCCACGGTTGTTATGGTTTATCAGGGCTAATGACGGCTAATATCTCAACGTTTTGTTGTAATAAAATATCAAGTAAAAAACTAGTGTGACCACCACCGATGATTATCACTGACTTTAATTTATTCATCAATTATATCACCTTCACTATAATTACGGTGAGTTGTTTGTTTGAGCATCGACCAATATAAATAAGGAGACATGCCACTTACAGGTCGTTTTATCGCTAAACTTTTCTGAATAATCACTTCACCTATTGCAATGTTACTATCGGCTACCAAGCTTTTGTGCGTAATCAACATATTTTGTTGCTCTGCATTTGTTGGTGCTTTTTTTATACTGCCTAAAATAGTTTCAACATCACGGATTGCATTAACAAATTCCAAAGAATCATTAGTCTCAATTGATGTGCGGTGATCTGGACCTGACATAATTCTATCTAATGTAATGTGTTTTTCAATAATACACGCCTCTTTTGCCAACGCAGCAACCGACACTAATGTGCCTAAGCTGTGATCAGAATAACCAAAGGGTAAATTAAACTCTGTTTTATAAGTATCTAATACGTTTAAATTAATGTCAGTAAATTTCACTTCATTGGATACTTCATCAGCACCACACATTTTCTCTGACTTTTTACCGTATTCATTGGCCTGTACCTTGAGCAGATAAAGCAATGGGAGAAGCAATGTATTCAGGGTTTTCAGAATGACGAGCAACAAACTAAAACAATAAAACAGCAAGCGAAAGAAGATAAAGCTGAAATTAAATCACTGAAGAAAGATCTGAGGTATAAATAAAAAGCATTGGCAGAAACAGCCGCTTTATTGGTGTTGCGAAAAAAGCTCAAGGCCTTTTACGTGGAAGAACCAGAGGGCGATTAACGCCTCCCGAGAAAAGGCTGATGTTGATCACCCTCATTCAAGACGCAATGAAAAACAGATGTAGCATTAATGCTGCCTGCGTGGAAACGGAGATCAGTTTGAGCACTTATCGACGTTGGTTTTGTGGTAAAGAGATCACTGTAGATAAGCGGCCCGAAGCTAATCGCTCTGAGCCGGGTAATAAATTAAGCAAAGAATAGCGGCAAACTATTTTAGATACATGTAATGAACCAAAATACGCAAATTTACCGCCATCGCAAATCGTTCCTATGTTACTCGATGATGGTATCTACCAGGGCTCTGAATCGAGTTTTTACCGAGTATTAAAGCAGGCAGATCAGTTACATCACCAAGGTCGTAGCCGTGCACCAAAGAATATTAAGGCAATCATAAAAGAATTACATCACTGGCGAATAAAACACAAAGATAAAATCCCACCCAAAAGTAAACTTGAGGAGGCAATGAGTTACAGCTTAAATCAGTTTGATAAATTCCAGCGCTACCTTGAAGATGGGAAAATGAGACCCGGTTTATGCTGAATGTAATTGCAGGAATAGTAGCTTATAGTCTTAAAGAAAAAAAGCCACGTATTAAGTTATCACCGAGTGAATTTGGACTGATGGTAGCTTAAAAAAATGAACGCTTAAGCAGATCTCAGGTTAACTAATAAATAATTGTTTTCATCAATAACTAACGCTAATTTGAGTGCCTCAACATCAATAATTTTAAAAGCTTGTTGAATAGTTTCTGTATGTGTTATTAATATATTTTCTCCAATCATGGCTCTTTTACTTTATTACCTCTGTTATACCTTTCGATGGGTAAGAAATGATATTATCAGCTATATTTTTCGTCGCTATTGTGCCAGCCCCAATAATTGAGTTTTCTCCGATCGATATTGACTGAATAACAGATGCACCAGTACCAATATGTACATGTTCAGAGGTTGAAACATTACCGCTTAAAGTCACACCCGGTGCGATATGATTATTTCCACCAATAACGCAATCATGTTCAATAATTGAACCTGTATTAATGATGCTATTAGCGCCAATAATCACATTAGTTTGAACTATTGCCCCATTAAATATTTGAACACCTTCAGCTAATTCTACATATTCAGATACTATGGAGTTAGAGGCAATAACCGTTTCAAATTCATAACCTAACCCTTTAAATTTACTAAATAGCACAGTGCGTAAATTATTACCTGGTAATGAACCTAAGCCATTGACCAATTTAACAGATTGATTATCAAATTTTAAAACATCGTCATCATTTTTAAAATGCTCGATACCATCAAATACTCTGTTTTTCAATTCAATTTCGGGGCTAACAATACCAAGAATTTCACGATTTTGTTGACGTAAAATATCAACTAAAACGCTTGCATGGCCACCTGCCCCGATAATTAAAAGTGCCTTAGACAAAAACCACCTCGCCTTCAACATGGTCTTGCAATGCTTCTTTTCCAATTAGGTCCCAGTAAAGGTAAGGGCTAGAACCATTACCGGGCCTTTTAATTGTTAAATTTTCAGCGCTATATATTTCACCCGTTTTAATAGCTTTTAAGGCGACTAAACTTTTCCGGGCAACTGTCTTGTTTTTCATTTCAGAAGGCCGAGGCCCCTTAACACCGTCACCTAATGCAAGTTCAACATTACGAATAGCCTTGATCATTGCTGTTAATTCACTAGGCTCTAATGAAGCTTTATGATCTGGTCCTTCCATATTATTGTCAAGCGTAAAATGCTTTTCAATTAAGCAAGCACCTCGTGCAACAGCTGCGACAGGTATAGTGATACCTGCGCTATGATCTGAGTAACCTGCTGGTAAATTAAATGCTATTGCTAAGGTCTCTATTGCTTTCAGGTTTATATCCTCCATAGGTGCGGGATACTCTGTAGTGCAATGTAAAATAGTGACTTTATTTTTTAAAGCTTGTTGGCCTTGTTCTGAAAAATAAGCAGCTTGAAAGGCATCAATACTTGGTTTATGTTGTTCTTTAACTGTATAACCAAAAGCTATCACACCTAACGCCATTTCAATTTCAGCTAACGTTGCCATACCTGTTGAAATAATTAAATCACACCCCGTTTTTGCATGCGCTAATACCAAAGGTGCATTTGTTAATTCCCCTGAAGGTATTTTTAATTTTTTTAATCCTAAATCATTAACTAAAAAATCAAGGCTTTCGAAGTCAAAAGCAGTAGATAAAAATTCAATGCCTAACTCAGAGCAGTACTTAACCAGTTTATGGTGTGTGTCATAACTCAATTCTAATCGACTGAGCATAGCCAACTGTGATTCTACTTTTTGGGTATTAGTTACTTGGTAATTAGCTTGTTTAGCATTTGCAGTAACTAGATTTTTAGCTTTGAAGGTTTGAAACTTAACAATATCAGCTCCAGCTTCATAAGCGGCATCTACTAATTTGAACGCGAATTCTTCGCTGCCATTATGGTTTACACCCGCTTCGGCAATAATTAACGTCATTTTATATCCCCGAAAATTAAATCGTAAAAAGATTTAATTGAACTTATTTTGAATTCTTTGACTAGCTTAATTATTTGGCCACTAGCGTCTCCTTGACCGTAAGGGTTTATAATATTTTCATCCTCGACTTTATATTTTTTGCTGACACCATATTGAATAGCATTAACGATATCATTCTTTTTAGGTGAACAATGAATAACGCTTTTCGCAGCAAGTCTGCCTCTCTGCCGCATCCCTATATCAATAGTTGCCACATCAAAAGAAGGCACTTCAATAATACCACTAGAAGAATTACCCACAACAGCGGCGGCGTTTTTAACTGCGCTTAGGTAACGAATTTGACCAAGCGATTTTATAGCTAAAGTGCGTTTGGAATTTTTACTAGCATAACCTTCGAGTAGTGGAATTATTCGGCGTCCTCCATCATCAGCATTAGGATAAGTAATAATAATTTGATGATCTGGAAATTCATCTAAACCATCTAACAATGCTTGATATGACTTTTCAGGTTCTTCGTCTGCCAAGGTTACCGGATGATAGGTAACTAAAATATATGGTTTAGTGAGAGGAAAGTCTAACGACTGACTTAATTCTTCCTTTGTCATAAAGGTACTTCGACTCAAGTGATCTAATCCAAGAGCACCTACATTCTTAACTCTTTCGGGGGCTTCACCTAATTGGATAACTCGCTTTCTATATTCATCTGTAGACGTGCAATGAATATGACTTAATTTAGTAATTGCATGGCGAATAGCATCATCATATGCACCTTTGGTAATTTCTCCACCATGTAAGTGTACTACTGGAATACGTAATATCATTGCCGTTTGCGCAGCAGCTAGGGCTTCAAACCTATCACCTAAAATAACTAACGCATCAGGTTTCAATCGGCTAAGTGCATCTGTAAAGCCTAATACTCCTAGACCCATACTTTTTGCAACACCTACCGCGGTATCAGAAGAGAGTAAAATTTCTATTTTTTCATCTATAGTAAAACCGTCTTGTTCTATTTGTTGATAAGTACAGCCAAATTCGGGTGATAGATGGGTACCTGAAACCAAAAGTTGTAATTGTAACTCAGCATCAGTCTGCATATCTTTCAAAAGCCAATATAAAAGCCCATACTCTGCTCTTGTACCGGTAAATACAGCTATTTTACGCAAGTTATTATCCATTATTGACTGGTGAACTTGGAACATTAACTAAACAAGATTCAAACCATTCAGAAATAGGTAATGGTCCTCGTTTCGCGTTTTGAAACATTGGTAATCTATGCATTAATTTCCATATTGGCCGAGTCATCACCCCTCGTGCATTTGTTTCTTTTATAAAAGTCTCACGAACTTCAGTATTTGGGCAAATAATAGCATTTAACCAATAATTTGATTGGGCATAGTCAGGCTCGGTAATGAAAGTAAACTCTGATCCGGCAAAAAAATCATTATATTGCAGCGCTAATGCTCGCTTTTGTTGAATGAATTTAGGTAGTACTTCCATTTGAGCACAACCTAATGCGGCATTTAAGTTAGGTAGGCGATAATTGAAACCAGCTTCATCATGAAAAAACTCATAGGAGTGAGGTACTTTAGCTGTAGTGGTTACGTGTTTAGTATGCATACCATCAGCAACTCTTTTACATAATACCATGCCACCACCGCCGGTAGTGATCACTTTATTCCCATTAAAGCTAATGGCACTAAAATCTCCAAAGGTGCCTGTATGCTGGCCTTTATAAAAAGATCCTAAGCTTTCAGCAGCATCTTCTACTAAGGAAACATTCCATTTTTTACAAACGATTAAAAGCTCATCCAACTCAACTGGGTGGCCAAAAGTATGCATTGGCACTACAGCGCGATATATTTGCCCTGTACTTTTATCTTCACATAAACCGTCGGTATTAATGCGAGCAAAATCTTCAAGATAAATATCTAATGCCTTTGGACATAAACCTAAACTCACTTTAGACACATCTACAAATACAGGTTCTGCGCCCATATGATATAAAGCATTACAAGTCGCGACAAATGTTAGCGCTTGAGTAATAACCAAATCGCCAGCTTTAACCCCTGTCATGTATAGTGCAGTATGTAATGCAGCTGTGCCATTAACTGTAGCAACCGCTTTTGCTGTACCTGTGAACATTTCAATATGTTTCTCAAACTCTTCAACATATTTACCAACACTAGAGACAAATGTACTATCAATAGTATTCATCAGGTATTTTTTTTCATTACCTGAAAATTGAGGCGCGTGCAGGGGAATAAAGTCTTTGCTTTGATAATAATCTTGGATGAATGTGGTTAATTTTTTATACATACCAATCACTACACATTATAAAGATTGTGTTTGTATTTAGACAGGTTATCACTTTCTGTGAACCATTTTATAGTTTTTTCAAGCCCATAGCGTAATTCAATTTGAGGTTGATAACCTGTTAATTCTTTAATCAGTTTATTATCACACCAAAGACGAAAAACTTCGGATTTATCGGGCCGTAATCGCTGCTCATCGGTAATAAATTCAACATCACTTTCCATTATATCTTTAATCAAATTAAGCGTATCAGCCATGCTAATTTCAAAATTTGAGCCAATATTGATTGTTTTCCCGATACATTGCTTTGCCTGAGCCAGCATTAGAAAACCACGGCAAGTATCTGCCACATAATTAAAGTCACGTGTTGGCGTTAAATCACCTAATTGAATTTTTTGTGCTCCACCTGCAATTTGACTGATAATAGTAGGAATTATTGCCCTAGCAGATTGTCGAGGCCCATAAGTATTAAAAGGTCTGGCAATGGTCAGAGGTAAATCAAAGGCATTAAAGTAGCTCATTGCCATGGCATCTGCACCTATTTTTGAAGCACTGTAAGGTGATTGAGCTTGCAATGGATGTTCTTCATCAATGGGCACGTATTGTGCTGTGCCGTAAACTTCACTAGTAGAAGTATGAATAACACGAGAAACCTTATTATCTAAGCTTGCTTGGCATATATTTAATGTGCCAATAACATTGGTAGAGACATAACTTTCGGGAGCTACGTATGAATATGGGATCGCAATAAGCGCAGCGAGATGGAAAACCACATCAATACCTTTAGTGATATGACGGCAAAAGTGAGGGTCTCGAATATCACCGGTAATTACTTCAATGTTATCTTTACATTGAATGTTTTCCAGCCAGCCCCAGTGGTTAAAGGAGTTGTATTGCGCTAATGCTCTGACTTGATAACCGTTTACTACTAGTAGTTCAACTAGGTGTGAGCCAATAAAACCATCGGCTCCTGTGACTAATGCACATTTATTTATCATGTCTTTACCTTAAAAAAGCAACTAACTGACTAAATAATATCACTTCATTAAACAGAAACAATTAATCACTAAATTTATTATAAGCATTAATTGCTTTTTTAGTTTTTGATTGCTGATCACTTTGAGAAAGCAGTAATGTTTGCTGTTTTATAATGGCATCTCTAGATGTATTATCGCGAGCCTTAATACTCAATAGAAACTCCTGATATTGAACAAATGCCTTCATATCGGTATCATCAATAGTTGCAGCTAGTTTTTCAAGTAATAGTTGCCTTTTATCAAGTAATTCAGGACAGCGTTCTAAATCTTCACTTTGTAAATTACTTTCTACTTCACTTGATAACGCATCAATCTGTGTTACCAAGGAGTTAACAATAGACATTAAGCACCTTTAGCTAGTTTTTTTTTGTCAGCTAACAGCGACATACCTTCTTTTTTTGATTCCTCTGACATTTCTGACCATGTATCTCGTAGTGGTCTGAGCATGTTCACCACTTCATCAATGCCACTGGTGTCTAAATCAATACTTACGGTGTTTAAGCGTTTAATACAATAAGCATATAACACATCAAAATTTTCTGATATTTTTGGTTGTCCATCAAAATCAAGTGAATTACGCAAAGCAGCTAATATATTGATTGCTTTAGTAATAGATTCAGACTTTAACTCAAAACTTTTCCGTTCAATAGCACCTTTAGTAACAGACGCCGCTTGTAATATTCCATCAAACATCATTAGAATCACTTGATGTGGATTAGATTCTAGTAAATTAGAATGTAAATTAACTTGTTTATAAGCTTTTAAATTCTGTCTCATAATTTTCGCTCCTACCTTTAAATATATTTAGAAAAGAATCTAATCTTTACTTGTCGGCTGCAAGGCATTTTCTAACCATGCTCCAGTTGCTTCGTACCTAGCAACTGTTGAGTCCAAAAAAGAAAAGCTTTTTCTTAGTGTCTCTTCATAACTGCGTAAACGAGTTTCTAAATCATCATAGTCATCACTAATACTTGATAAATCTAAATTAAGAT
>JAWUYA010000022.1:0-15969 GCA_034111045.1 Colwellia sp.
GTAAAGACCTAGAATTTAAAGTTATTAAGCTTGATCAAAAGCGTAATAACGTTGTTGTATCTCGTCGTGCTGTTATCGAAACTGAAAGCAGTTCAGAACGTGATGAGTTACTTGAGTCATTAGCAGAAGGCCAAGAAGTTAAAGGTATCGTTAAAAACCTTACTGACTACGGTGCATTCGTAGATTTAGGCGGCATCGACGGTTTATTACATATCACTGATATGGCTTGGAAACGTGTTAAGCACCCAAGTGAAATTGTAAATGTTGGCGATGAAATTCAAGTTAAAATATTGAAATTTGACCGTGAGCGCACTCGTGTATCTTTAGGTATGAAGCAGTTAGGCGAAGATCCATGGGTAGCTATTGCTAACCGTTACCCTGAAGGTTCTAAACTTTCTGGTCGCGTAACTAACTTAACTGACTACGGTTGTTTTGTTGAAATCCAAGAAGGCGTTGAAGGTTTGGTTCACGTTTCTGAAATGGATTGGACAAATAAAAACATTCACCCATCTAAAGTCGTTAACTTAGGTGATACTGTTGAAGTACTTGTATTAGAAATTGATGAAGAGCGTCGTCGTATTTCATTAGGCCTTAAAAAGTGTATTGCTAATCCTTGTGAAGAGTTTTCTAAAAACTTCAATAAAGGCGATAAAGTATCAGGTAAGATTAAATCAATTACAGATTTTGGTATATTTATTGGTCTTGACGGTGGTATTGATGGTCTTGTTCACTTGTCTGACATTGCATGGGCTGGCGGCGAAGAAGCTGTTCGTGAATACAAAAAAGGTGATGAAATCACCGCTATTGTATTACAAGTTGATCCAGAGCGTGAACGTATCTCTCTTGGTGTTAAACAAGCAGAAGACGATCCATTCAACATGTATCTGACAACTAGCAAGAAAGGTGCTATTGTTACAGGTAAGGTATTAGAAGTAGACGCAAAAGGCGCCAAAATTGAGTTAGCTGAAGGTGTTGAAGGTTATTTACGTGTAGCTGATATTTCAGTTGAGCGTATTGAAGATGCTAGTGCTGAATTATCTGTTGGCGATAGCGTTGAAGCTAAGTTCGTTGGTGTTGATCGTAAGAATCGCACTGTCAGCTTATCTATCAAAGCAAAAGATCAAGCAGACGAACGTACAGCAATGGATAACCTAAACCAAGTTGAAGAGACTGGTTTAAGTGCCATGGCGGCAGCGTTTAAAAACGCTAAAAACTAATTTAGCAGGATAGAGTGAGGAGATTCCTTAGTTGGGTCTCTCCTTTTAATTTCATCTCTATGACATATAATTAATTTTAATGTCATATAGGGGCAAACTGGGAGGTCAAATGACCAAGTCAGAACTCATTGAAAAATTAGCAGAAAAGTTAAATCACTTATCAGCTAAAGATGTAGAGAATGCTATAAAAGAAATTCTTGAAATGATGGCGCAATCTTTATCAAAAGGAGAGCGTATTGAAATAAGAGGATTTGGTAGTTTTTCATTACATTTTCGAGCGCCTCGTGTAGGTAGAAATCCTAAAACTGGTGATGCTGTCGAGCTAGCTGGTAAATATGTACCTCATTTTAAACCTGGTAAAGAGTTACGCGAAAGAGTTAATCTTTCAGCAGTATAGAAATTTTGTCTGTTTAACAGTCAAATAACTAGAAAAATATACTAAAAGGCATGCTATTAATTAGCATGCCTTTTTTATATAACAATAAAAAAATATTTAGTTAATGTTATGTTTGTCTAGGTGACACTTAGCACATATAATTGTTCAATAGGTTTTTTTGAGGTATTTCATTTGCGATTTTATTTAATGTTACTGATAGTCTTATTTTTATTAACTATCGCGTTTATTTTTGGTAGTCAGAATCCTCAAACCTTTACTTTAAATTATTTGGTTGCCCGTACTGAGCTATCTGTGGCACAAGCGGTAAGTTTTTTTACTGTTTTAGGCATTGTTATTGGTATTTTAGTGACTTTAATGTGGCGAGTATCTCGTTCTATTAAATCAAAAAAGAATTAGCTTCACAATCACCATCTAATAAGGCATTTTCCTAATATTATGCAAGAATTATTATTTTTACTGTTACCCGTTGCTATGGCTTATGGCTGGTTTATGGGGCGAAATAGTATTAAGCAAAACGATCAATCGGCTAAACAAGACTTATCAATTAAGTATTCAACTGGATTGAATTATTTATTATCAAATCAGCAAGATAAGGCCATTGACTACTTGCTAGATGCTCTAAAAGTAGAAGATGATACCGTTGAAGCTCATTTTGCCATGGCAAACCTGTTTAGACGTCGTGGGGAACTTGATAGAGCACTCAAAGTACACGAGCATTTAGTAAGACAAGGGCATCTACCATCTAAAGACAAGCAGCAAGCCATATTTGAGTTAGGTAAAGATTTTTTAAGTGCTGGTTTATACGACCGTGCAGAAAAAATGTTTACTAAGTTACTTAAATCTAAAAATTATGGTTTAAAATCGATAAATAATTTATTAAAAATTTATCAATCAACTAAAGATTGGCAACTTGGTATTGATCTTAAAAAAGCGGTAATTAAAGCAAAAGATCTAAAATCACTACATACCTTAGCTAATTTTTATTGTGAACTCGCGACTGTAGCCCTATATAAAGATGAATTTATTGCCGTTATTGAGCTATTAGAACAAGCATTAGCACTTGACCCTAATTCATGCCGAGCTAATTGGTTAATGGCTAAAGTTTATGAAAACCATCAACAATTTGAACAAGCTTGTCTGTGCTATCAATCAATTTATCAACAAGATAAAGAGTTTTTTCCTGATGTAATAGAAAATATGTATAACTGCTATCTTCAACTTGAAGCGGATGCTGAATTTTTTATTTTTATTCGTAAAGTTTACGAAGAAACAGGTAGTACAACTGCATTGTTAAAATATTTAGAGCATGTTGAAAATAAGCATGGTGTTAATAAAGCGATTGAGTATATTTTATCTGCTCTTAAACGCAGACCAACTATTAAAGGCTTTAAATATTTTGTAAAAATGCAAATGGCAGAATCAGCTAAAGAAAGTCACAGTGAAAGCTTAGATGTTATAAAAGAATTAATAACATCTTATTTGAATATGAAGCCTCGATATAGTTGTCGTAATTGTGGTTTTAACAGTAGTACTCATTATTGGTCATGCCCATCGTGTCATGATTGGGAGCAATTGAAACCAGTGAGGGGCCTAGAAGGGGAATAGTAATGTGGTTATCATAACACTATTGCTGAGCTAATAGTGCTTATTGCTGGACTACAATTCGGCCTATGGATTTTAATTATCACCCTGTAATTTAGTGGTAATCCACAGTGAATGAACAAAATTATAGAAATTAATTTGCAAGGAATATGTGATGAATAATGCAAAAGTTGTTGTTGCTTTAGATTTTGATAAAAAGTGTGATGCTCTATCTTTTGTTGATAAAGTTTTACCTCATGACTGTCGTTTAAAAGTAGGTAAAGAAATGTTTACTCATTTTGGTCCTGACTTTGTTAAGCAATTAACAAGTAAAGGTTTTGATGTTTTTCTTGATTTAAAGTTTCATGACATTCCTAATACTGTCGCTAAGGCCGTAACTGCAGCAGCTGATATGGGTGTATGGATGATTAATGTTCACGCCAGTGGTGGCAGTGATATGATGATAAAAGCACAAGCAGCATTACAGCAGTTTGGTGTTCAAGCGCCGTTGTTAACGGCTGTTACAGTGTTAACAAGTATGTCAATAAACGACCTGCAAGATATTGGTATTAACCGTACGCCTGAAGAGCAGGTGATTCACTTAGCTACATTAACAAAAAAGTGTGGGTTAGATGGTGTGGTTTGTTCTGCCTGGGAAGCTGAACGTTTAAAAGAGTTACTAGGACAATCTTTTAAATTAATTACACCAGGCATTAGGCCTATAGGGAGTAATAGTGATGACCAAAAAAGAATCATGACACCAAAGCAAGCAATAGCAGTTGGTGTCGATTATTTGGTTATTGGACGGCCAATAACCAAATCTACTAACCCTCAAGCAGTACTTGAAGAAATTAACTTATCGATCAGGTAATGCCTAACAATAAATTATTTTATCTTTGACAAAGTCAACAATACCAACTAAAACTAAGTGAGTCTTCGGAAATTTGTTGACTTACTATTATGTTTTTATGGATGTTATACTACAAGGAATTACTTATGAAACAGTTGCTATCTTTGGTGTTGTTCACCGCTGTTGCTTTTTTTACTCCACAAACTTTTGCGAATCAGTCAAATGCTATAGATCAAGTTGTACAACAAGAAGTACAGCATATAGATATTAATATTGCTAGTGTTGAAGAGTTGATTTTGTTAAAAGGTATCGGTAGTAAAAAAGCACAAGCAATTATTGAATATAGGGAGATATATGGCAAGTTTACTTCGGTAGACGATTTGCTAAATGTTAATGGAATAGGAGCAAAAGTACTTAGCGATAATCTGCAACGTTTAAAAATTTAATTTAATTAAATGTTAGTTAACATTTCTAAGCCAGTTAATACTGGCTTTTTATTATAAAGATAGTTCAGCTTTTATTTTTATAATTTTCTAGAAAAATATAATCGAGTCATTAATACAACCGCTAATATAAAGATGTAGATGGTATATGTCACAATCATTATTTGTGGCATAGAATAGCCAAAAAACTGCCAATTAATATCACCACAATCACCAGTTGCTTCAAATAACCAGGGTAAAAGCTCGTGAAGAGGTAACCATGTTGGGAAATTAGGCACATATTCACAACTATAAAATAATGAATTGCTGTTTTGAACTTCTACATGCTCAATAGCTATTAACAAACCCCAAATAGCGCCTATTGCCCATGAAATGTAAGCTAAAATTCTTAACGAAACTAATTGATGGCCAAAATAACCAATAACCCCTGCAAAGAAAACCCCCCAAATAGCAACGCGCTGATATATACACATAATGCATGGTGCTAAACCTATATAATATTGAAAAAAAAGAGCCGATAATTCAAGCGAAAAGGCACTAAAGGCCAGTAATAGCCAAGCGCTAGATTTAGTGGGTAACTCACCTAATAATTTCAAATTTATACCTATTAAAAAGTCAAACGACACGCCCAGTTGCCCACGTTTAATCTGATATTTAGCTTTGTCGAGTATCATACAGCAAAGTTAGACAAATCCAATATTTATGCTCAATCTGTTTACTCGATATTAAATATTAAAATGTCTTAGATAAAATAATTTTAATTAAGCTATACACTTTCTATAAACTTGTGCCTAATCATTCTTCTGATACAATGACTTATCTACATGTTATTACCCTAGGTTAAATGTTAATAGATGGTTATTAAAGCTCAAAGTCCAGCAGGTTTTGCTGAACAATACATAGTTGAATCAATTTGGAACGGTGGTTTTCCACCAGGGTCTATATTACCTGCAGAACGTGAACTGTCTGAACTTATCGGTGTAACCAGAACAACTTTACGCGAAGTATTACAACGTTTAGCACGTGATGGGTGGTTAACTATAAAACATGGTAAACCAACAAAAGTGAATAATTTCTGGGAAACATCTAGTCTTAATATACTCGAAACATTAGCTCAGCTTGATCAAGATGGCATTCCCGATCTTGTTGATAATTTGCTTTCTGCTCGAACAAATATTAGTGCTATATATATTCGAGGTGCTATCAAAAACAATGCGGAAATAACCATTGAGTTATTAAAAGGTTATCTTGAAGTTGAAGATAGTGGCAAAGCGTACGCAGAGTTTGACTATCGTTTAAACAAAGAGTTGGTTGTCGCTTCAGGAAACTCAATATATTTACTGATTTTGAATGGCTTTAAAGGGCTTTATTCTCGTATTGGTCGTTTGTATTTTTCTCACCCTAAAGGTCGTGAAATCTCTCGTACTTATTATCAAAAACTAATTGAATTAGCAGAAGAAAATAAAGCTGATGAAGCTATTTTTGCGGTAAGAAACTACGGTGTTGAATCTGGTAAACTATGGAAACATCTAAAGGATGATGTATTAAATGAATTAGTTGAGTAATGCCTAATTTAAAGTCATTTTTCAATAACCGCGAAAATTTTGTGCGATTAATTCATTAGATTCAATCATTAAATTATTTAATTAAATCACTGCCTTTAAAAATTAGTTGAAGTCACGTTTCTGCAATATCACCAACGTATTGATTTACTGATTTATTTTTACCTATGGTAGTCGTTACTTGGGTACCAAAATCGGCAACAGACTGTGTTTACCCCAAATGCAAAACATTAAATAAAGAGGATTGATTGGGGCCATTCTCATTTGTTCAATCTAACTATTGAACAAATGTACTTACTCTATCTATCCAAACTTTATAGTCGATAGCTAAAATATTAACTCGTTGTGTGATGAATGATTACACTGACAAAAATTCACTAAGTATTTGCATTAGTTTAGCCAACAATACCTTTGCTCTAATATATTCGGTTAAAACTCAATAACGAGCGTCACTTGATTAAATAATTGCATCACCCCACTATTACAATGCTAGGAAGAATATTACCGTTTCTTATTTTTTGTAAAATAGTGGACATTAGCACTATGGATATTTATTTCTTTGGCAATACAGCTTGTCGATGCTCCTTTAAATACAACGTTAATAAACTATTTTTAAGCTGCTTTAAAATGATATTTTGATTTTTTCTTACTTGTTATTATTCCTCACTATAGCAACTAACATCAGTTTTATAATTTTTAGGCTTTATTGCGTTGGGGATAGCTTTGCAAAGAATCTATTGGAAAGTTCTCATGTTTTTCGTGCCTATAGGATAACGAGATAATAAACACCATGGCGTAGTGACTAAACCATAAGTATTAGCCATACTTCCAGATATTTTTACTGTTCTTATCTAAAAAAATTGGTACTTTCCTTTATTAACATGGGCATAAGGATAATTAATTACTGTTGAGACATGTTGTGATTAATTAAGATAGTAATTGAATTACTTATCAACAACTTGATTCGGATTTTCAATATAATCAAAGTCGTTTAAAAATAAATATCTGGCTGACTATCTTGGATGACTTCGGCAATAGTATTAACTTAGCTATGTTTATTATTAAGTGTTTGTATAAATATCTCTCTCTTGTCTATTCCCCATTGGGCAAATAATTAGTTACATCGATATTGACGTTAAAGTTGGCTACTCTGATCCCCTTGTTATTATCAATTATGCTATTAGCGACGAAGGGGTAGTTGATCAACACACTAATAATTATAGCGATAAGTTACTTCTTCAGTGATTTTGAATAGCACAAACTTATTTGATTTTGTTCTATGTTGTTGAGGCGTATAGTGAAAACCAAAACTGTTGTTATTGGCATAGCTTTTTATACTCTTGGTGGTATTAAATGTGTTCAGCTTTTATCATTAAACAGGATGAATTTATGCCTTAACTATTTATAGCTTACTTATCTATAAACTTGTCACTAGCGACGGGTTGTTGCTAAAATGTAAAGTGATTTTAATTGATAATTAATACTTACTCATATTTGAGTCGTGTATTGAAAAATGCTGATGGTACTATGACAAAAGTATAAGGAATGTCTATGATTCACAACGATCTACCGTTTATTGATTTACACCGTCATCTAGATGGAAATATTAGACCACAAACCATTCTGGACCTCTCTATAGAGCACAAAATTGAGTTACCGGCAGATAATTTAATTGATTTACTCCCTCATGTTCAAATTCAAGGTAAAGAATCTAATTTGATGTCATTTCTTCAAAAACTTGATTACGGTGTTGCTGTACTTGCTAATGCAGATGCATGTAAACGTGTGGCATATGAAAATGTACAAGATGCTTATCTTCAAGGCCTACATTATGCTGAATTACGTTTTTCTCCCTATTATATGGCAATGAAACATAATTTAGCAGTTGAGGAAGTTATTGCTGCCGTTATTGACGGTGTCAAGTTAGGTCAGCAAGACTTTTCGATTAAAATTAACTTAATTGGCATTTTAAGCCGAACCTTTGGTGTTAAAAAGTGCGATCTAGAGCTTGCCGCTTTATTGGTATATAAAGATGATTTAGTCGCAATAGATCTTGCCGGCGATGAGCTAGGGCAACCAGGTGAGCTTTTTGTCGATCACTTTAAACAAGTTAACAATGCTGGTTTATATATTACCATTCATGCTGGAGAAGCAGATGGTGCTAACAGCATATGGCAAGCGATTATTGACTTACAAGCTACACGTATTGGACATGCGGTAAATGCCATTAAAGATGAAAAGTTAATGGATTATATTATTGAGCATCATATTGCTATTGAGTCGTGTTTAACGTCGAACTATCAAACGGGTTCAATAATCGATATGGCAATGCATCCAGTAAAAGAGTTTCTTGAAAAAGGTTTATTAGTCTGTCTAAATAGTGATGATCCTGCGGTGCAGGGTATTGATATTAAAGATGAATTTATATTGACTGCCGCTGAGGTGGGGCTCAGTGATTTACAATGTAGAACCCTACAGGAAAATGCATTAAAAGCCGCTTTTCTTAGTAATAGTGAAAAAGAGCAGTTGAAAAACATATGATTAACTACATCTAAATAGGTACTAAAAGGTGAATTTTATTAAAAACTCTCAGCTTAGGTGTAATTAACTCCGATTATAATGCTGAACTCAATAGTCAGGTTCAGTATTTTTAGGGAGTTAACTAGCTTCGACTATAATAGAATACAAGGTGACTGTTTTGCTTATTATCAACTATTTAAGTTTGGAGACTTTATGAAAAAAAGTATCATGATGAGTCTGTTGACAATAGATCAAGCTGGAATTTGTCACCGAAATACAGGTGTTGAGTTTGATAATGCTAGGCTTTGTGCCATTAATATTAATCGTAGTGCCATTGAGCGAAGAGCAGTAACTATTGTGAAACGCCGAACAGTTAAGAAAGCTTATCAAGCGGCTTGGCTACTTAAAGCGATTTCTTTTATCGATTTAACAACACTTTCAGGTGATGACACTCCAGGCAAGGTCCGCCGACTTTGCCAGAAAGCCAAATACCCGATAAGAAAAGATATTTTGGCTGCATTAGGTGTCGGCGAATTAAACATTACAACAGGCGCTATTTGTGTCTATCACAACATGATCAAAACGGCTGTAGCATGCTTGTCAGGTTCAAAAGTTGCTGTAGCTGCTGTTTCTACAGGCTTTCCTGCTGGGCAATCATTACATGAAATAAAACTGGCTGAAATTAAAGCTTCTGTCGCTGATGGTGCCAAAGAAATTGATATTGTTATCAGCCGCGAAAAAGTATTAACCGGTGATTGGCAATCTATTTATGATGAAGTTAAATCTTTTCGAAATGCCTGCGGTGATGCTCATATTAAAACGATACTTGCGACAGGTGAGTTAGCCACATTAACCAATGTGGCTAAAGCAAGTTGGACCTGCATGATGGCAGGGGCTGATTTTATTAAAACGAGTACCGGAAAAGAGCCTGTCAATGCTACTTTGCCGGTAAGCTTAGTAATGGTCCGTGCTATTAGAGATTACTATCAATTAACAGGTGTCAAGGTGGGTTATAAGCCTGCTGGTGGTGTGCAAACGGCTAAACAGGCTATTGATTATATGATTTTAATTAAAGAAGAATTAGGTGATGAATGGTTAACACCTGAATTATTCCGTTTTGGCGCAAGTAGTCTATTAGGTGATATTGAACGGCAGTTAGAACATTTTGTTACTGGAAGTTACTCAGCAAGTCATCGTCATGCAATGAGTTAAGAGTAGTAAAAAGTAAATTGGCAGAGAGAATAAAGAGAGTTTTATGTCAGTCAAAGAGATATTTTCAACGATGGAATACGGCCCTGCTTTAGAAAGCACAGCAGTATGTCAGCAATGGTTAAATGAAATCAATCAAAAATTTGATCACTTTATTGAAGGTCAATGGCAAACACCCAACAGTAAAAAATATTTCAATTCAGTTAACCCTTCTAATATGGAAGTATTGGCAAAAATTGCTGATGGTGACGCTGCCGATATTGATTTAGCCGTTACTGCCGCAAGTAAAGCTCAGCAATCATGGCAGAAACTAGGAGGCCACGGAAGGGCCAAATTTTTATATGCCTTTGCTCGTCAAATTCAAAAGCATAGTCGATTACTTGCTGTTTTAGAGACCCTAGACAACGGTAAGCCAATACGCGAGTCACGTGATGTTGATATCCCACTTGTTGCTAGACATTTTTATTACCATGCAGGATGGGCGCAACTTATTGATAGTGAATTACCAGACTATCAACCATTAGGTGTTGTTGGCCAAATCATCCCCTGGAACTTCCCGTTGTTAATGTTGGCTTGGAAGGTTGCTCCAGCATTAGCTATGGGAAATACCGTTGTGCTTAAACCTGCGGAGTCAACGTCAGCAACAGCGGTTTTATTTGCTCAAATCTGTCACGAAATAGGTTTGCCAAAAGGTGTATTTAACCTTGTTTTAGGTGATGTACAAGCAGGAAAAGCCTTGGTTGAGCATGTTAATGTGGCAAAAATTGCGTTTACAGGCTCTACTGAAGTAGGGAGATTTATACGAAAAGCAACAGCGGGCTCGGGCAAAAAATTATCACTTGAGCTCGGAGGTAAATCAGCCTTTATGGTGTTTGAAGATGCAGACCTTGACAGTGTTGTTGAAGGTGTTGTCGACTCAATTTGGTTCAATCAAGGGCAAGTTTGTTGTGCAGGCTCTCGCTTATTAGTGCAAGAATCTATTAGTGAAATACTCATTGTCAAAATTAAAGCGCGAATGGCAAAGCTTGTTATTGGTAACCCACTAGATAAAAGTGTTGATATGGGAGCATTAATTAACCCTCAGCAATTAACACTAATTAAGGAGATGGTTGAGTTAGGCGTAGCCGAAGGTGCTCAATTACACCAAGCCGATTGTAAACTGCCCACTAATGGCTGTTACTACCCTCCGACATTATTAACGGATGTTGAGCCTGCCTCAACTATCGCTCAGCAAGAAATATTTGGTCCAGTTTTAGTGGTAATGACCTTTAGAACTCCTTCTGAAGCTGTTCAGATTGCTAATAATAGTCGTTATGGTTTAGCGGCGAGTATTTGGTCTGAAAATATTAATTTAGCATTAGATATCGCGCCAAAAGTTAAAGCCGGTGTTGTACAAATAAACTGTATTAATATGTTTGATGCAGCTACCGGTTTTGGTGGTTATAAAGAGTCTGGTTTTGGTCGCGAAGGCGGCAAAGAAGGACTTTATGAATATATACAAGAAGCGTGGCAAGCACAATTAATCGTAAAAGCAGATGCTACAAAGAAAGTTAAAACATCATCAGCTGAAGTGGTAATCACTCTCGATCGAACAGCTAAGCTTTATATCGGAGGTAAACAAGTGAGACCAGATAGTGGTTATAGCTTGCCTGTTTATAATGCTAGTGGTCGACACATTGCGGAAATTCCTGCTGGTGGCGGTAAAGACATTCGCAATGCAGTAGAAGCTGCTAATAAAGCAAAAGGATGGTCAGAGACTAGTGCCCATAATCGTGCCCAAGTGCTATATTTTATAGCTGAAAATTTAACTGCACGCAGTGATGAGTTTATTAAGCGGATGTCTCAGCTTACTGGACAGTCACCAACTGAAGCGAGAAAAGAATTTGATTTGATTATTCATCGTATATTTACCAGCGCTGCATGGGCTGATAAATACGATGGTCAAATTCATTCACCCCCTCAACGGGTAGTATCGCTAGCGATGAAAGAAGCGATTGGTACTATTGCTATTGTTGCCCCAGAAGAAGCCGGTTTCTTAGGTTTTATCTCAACCATTATGCCTGCCATTGCCATGGGTAATAGAGTTGTGGTTGTGCCTAGTGAGCAAACAGCATTGATTGCTTTAGATTTTTATCAAGTGTTAGCAACATCAGATTTACCTGGCGGCGTGGTCAATATCATCACAGGTGATCGTAATGCACTTACGGTCACTTTAGCAAAACATTACGATATTGAAGCGTTTTGGTATTGGGGCACTAGCTCTGGCAGCAAGTTAGTTGAATTTGAATCGGCTGATTCAATGAAACGTACTTGGGTTAACTATGGTAAAAGCTATGATTGGTATAATAATGCTCAAATAGAAAGTGATTTATTTTATCGAAAATCAGTGGAAATCAAAAATATTTGGCTACCTTACGGAGCCTAAATTTAAATATCCTTCTAAAATTGTAGCCGGTCATCCACTATCTATTTTACAAGCCTTATTGTTAGCCAGTAATGCTTTTCTTTTATAAGAGTTACCATGAGCTTATTAGAGTTATTTGGCTATTTTGCCAGTGTATTGATCGCTGTTTCCTTAATGATGTCAAACATTAAGAAGCTACGCTGGATTAATTTTTTTGGCGCTTTAGCCTTTAGTATTTATGGTTATGCTATAGATGCTTATCCGGTGTTTTTTCTTAATGGCTGGATAGCTATTGTTAATGTTTACTATTTAATGAGATTGTATAACTTTAAAGACCAATTTGATTTGGTCAGGCTGCAATCAGTCCATACGCCCTTATTTACGTTATTAATTAGTCATTACGGCAGTGATATTCATCAGTTTTTCCCACAATTTGATTGCGAAAATTTAAGTGATGCTGTTGCTTTATTGATTTTTAGAAACATGAAACCAGTTGGCATTTTTGCTTACCAGCAGTTAGCTGAGAAAGGTAAGATAGAGGTGTTAATCGATTATGTGATCCCCGATGAAAGAGATTTTAAAACAGCAAAATTTATGTTTGATCGTCACAGCAGTCAATTAAAAAAAGAAGGTGTTGAGCTCCTTATTTGTAAAACGTCTGATAAAATACATCAGAGGTATTTGCATAAAGTGGGCTTTATCAAGCAAGATAATTATTATCAGTTAGCACTTAGCTAGTGGCTGCTTGTATCACACGAGTGTTTATTTTATGGATACTAGTGTCATAAATGTAGTGATCCCGAACTTTTCTCTAGGGTTATGTCTGTTTGACCACAGTAAAGCTTGTTAAGGATACATTTACCATCACCATATACATCTGTAAGTTCATTGCAATGATATTTTCTCACTGCCTTGATTGTCCTTACCTCTTATCGCAGGTAAGGGATAAACATCAACCAATATTTGCTCTATTACCTCAAGTGCAATATCGGACTGGTACCTGTCACTTGAATAAGTTCAACCTATAACCAATAGGCATACCTTATAATTCCTTTAATTATTTTATTGTATTTGGTTTGATTCTTGCTTAGATTTACTCTTAAGTACAACAGAGCTCAGTTCTTAATAACCTGACAACAATTTGACGATGGTGGACATTATGATAGTAAATAAAAAAAGTATTCCTTGGTTGATAATTAATACAAAGCGGAAAATTATTGTCAGCTTTTTTGCTTTAATAAGCCTTGTGGCAATTAATAGCCATGCACTTGAAACTAATATAGAAATACACAAAGTGTTAGATGCCGGAACTTATGGCTATAGTTTAGGAGTAACAGATACCTTTTTTAAACAAAAAGCGTTTAATTGGAAGTTTTCCTATAACAAGTTAGACAATGTTAATGTAACTTGGAATAACACTGAATGGGATATGTCAGTAGATACTGTTGATGCGATGGTAACTTACAGATATTTTCCTAGAAGTTATAATTCAATTATTAATAAACTAACATTTGAATTTCAAGCGGGCGCAGCAGTAACACTGAGCCAAGGACGATTAATTTTTGCTGAAGAAGATCAATTAAAGGATATCATTTTATCAGAGGAGGGGGATGTAAATCCCGTAGTATCATTTTTGGTTTATTATAAATCATCAAAAGAAACGTCTATTAATATTGGCTTTAAGCATTACCCAGATTATTCAGAGTACGGTGATGTCAGCTCTTTTTTTGTTGGTTTTACTTACCATTTTGGCCGTCAGATTGGTTATTAAATTCCTTGAGTTCATCATTAAAGCTTTAATGGTCAATGCCGATACTTATCGATACTTATTTAACGGTATGAATATGTAATCAAGCTTTTTGTAGAGTTGGCATCAGTGTTGTTAATAGTAATCGACAACAAGTTATTTTTTGGTTGTATTAGGGTTGTATATGAGTCGTATTATTAAATTATTTATCTTAGTTTTATTCATTTTTTCAGTCAATACTTTTGCCGTAGATACTGATGGGGACGGCTATGATGATGCCATTGATTTATTTCCTGCAGACGCTACAGAATGGTTTGATACTGACCTTGATGGTATCGGTAATAACACTGATACCGATGTTGACGGAGATGGCCTACTTAATGGGGTAGATAACAATGATGACGGTGATATTGTTATTGATATTTATGACCCATTCCCGTTAAATCATTTTGAATGGTTAGACACTGATACAGATGGCCTAGGTAATAATGAAGACACTGATGATGATGGTGATGGCTATGCTGATATTATCGATGTTTTTCCTATTAATGCTTTGGAATGGTTAGATACCGATGGCGATACCATAGGTAATAATGCGGATAGTAACGATGATAATGATGCCATTATTGACTTTTATGATGTTTTTCCTCTAGATCCCGCTGAAACTATTGATACCGACCTTGATGGCATTGGTAATAATGCAGACCTAGATGACGATGGTGATGGTGTACCTGATGACGCTGATTTATTTCCCTTAAATTTTTCTGAGTCAGCAGATCTTGATGGTGATGGCATTGGTGACGCGTCTGATGGTGATATTGATGGCGATGGTGTGGTAAATGTTGTTGATATCTGGCCAACTGATCCTAGTGAATGGTACGACAATGATACTGATGGTCTGGGGAATAATACTGATGATGATGATGATAATGATGGCACATTAGATATTAATGATGCATTACCTTTCGACCCTTTAGAAACTAATGATACAGATAGTGATGGCATAGGTGATAATAGCGACCCTGATATTGATGGTGATGGTATAAATAATGGTTTAGATGGTCATTTAGGTGCTTGTCAACTTGATCCAAACGAACGAGTTGATACCGACCAAGATGGTATTTGTGATGGCCCAGACACAGATGCTGATGGCGATGGTGTTGATGATAATCTCGATACGTTTCCTTTAGACTCTCTTGAACAACTTGATACTGACGGTGATGGTATAGGCAATAATGCCGATGCTGATATTGATGGTGATGGTGTAAATAATGATTCAGATTCAGAATCATTAAATCCATTAGAATGGCTTGATACCGATGGCGATGGCATCTCTGATAATACCGATACAGATGATGATGGTGATGCTGCTTTAGATAATGTAGATGCATTCCCTCTTGATGTAAATGAAACCTTAGATACTGATGGTGATGGTATAGGTAATAATACCGACAGTGATGACGACGGTGATGGTATTTTAGATAGTATCGATGCTTTTCCTCTTGATATGTTAGAAACAACAGATACCGATAATGATGGTATTCCTAATGTTAATGATACTGATGATGACGGTGATGGTGAGCCTGACGCCACCGATGCTTTTATTTTAGATGCTACAGAACAATATGATACCGACGGTGATGGAGTTGGTAACAATGCTGACAGTGATGATGATAATGATGGTGTTCTTGACGGTGTTGATGATTTTATTTTAGACAGTAATGAATATATCAATACCGATGCTTCGTTACCTGATGGCGATGGTATAGGTGACAATGCAGATACTGATGATGATGGGGATGGGGAGCCTGATGCCACCGATGCTTTTAGACTGGACCCTGCTGAGCAATTTGATACTGATGGCGACGGCATTGGAAATAATAACGATAGTGACGACGATAATGATGGTTACCCTGACATTAACGATGCGTGTACCCTCAATTTTCTAGAATGGTTTGATACTGACGAAGATGGTCTAGGAAACAATGCCGATATCGACGATGATGGTGATAGTTTTATCGACAGCAATGACGCCTTTC
>JAWUYA010000023.1:0-21920 GCA_034111045.1 Colwellia sp.
AAAAATCAGTACTCTCGCCAACGAGGTTCACACCAGCCACATTATATTTAGCATGCAAACGAATTTGTCCGGCGTCTAAATACACAGGCGTTGGGATGGTTGCTTTGCTATCAGCACCAAAATTAAGTGTTATGTTAGGAATGTAAGTAGGATATTTACTAATAGCTGTGCCCGAAGTGCCATTGACGTTAAAACTTAATCCGCTGGTTACGCTGGGTGTCATATTTTGTTGCGATAATTGAACATCGACATTACCGGTAAACAAACCGGTACAAACCCCAGCCACATTTTCCACTGCCTGCAGTTTTATTATATCCGCAAAGTTAGTGCCACTGGTTTGATTACTGATAGACGTTGTTTCAGCAGCGCCATATAAAAATATAAAGCCGGCATCAGAAAATTCGACCTCACAACTTGTTGAGCCCCCATTTGTACATGTATGCGTTTGATCTACACTTAAGGTTGCCGTGTTTGCATTGGTATAAGCAAGGTTAGCAATAGTACTGCCGCCATTTACAGTTATCAATTGATCAAATATACCATTAATTGATAAATTCACCTCAATAGCATCACTATATAAAGTAGAACATGCCGAATCAGCGCAAGCCCTTACCGTCACGCTCTCGGCAGCACAAGTTAACCCTTGGCCATCATGCTCGATTTGAAGGTGATCTAATATAGGTGATACCAAGCAGCCCTCTGGACCTGTAACAACAAGTGCAGCGTTTTCAGTCGTGCCGCCGGTTATTGTTTTGGCACCTCCACTGGTTACAGTGCCACCGACGTTCGAGTAGTTCAAAGTAATAGCACCTATTTTAGTTAATATATAACCCCCGATATCAGTATTCGTCGCCGTCATAACACCTGCACCGCTGGTAATTATGTCGCCTACGACTTTGCTACCATCATTAACAGTGATAGCGCCATCGAAGGTTTCGATATTACCACCTATTTTTATATTGGTTGCTATTGTAACTGCACCGGCGCCAGTACTGATCGCACTTCCGCAAATTGTGCTATCTGGAAAAATATTGATGGCGCCTGCGCCAGTTTCAATATCCCCGCCAACTTCAGAGCCTATAAAAATATTGACAACACCCGAGACACTTTTAATCCCTGCACCAACTTTACTTAATGTGCCGACATTAACTGCGACGCCCGTGTGAATAAATCCACTGACCGTGCTGCCGGTACCGAGGTCAACGATGCCTATTGCTGTGATATTACCACCAATCATACTGCCAGCACCCAGAGTAACGGCGGCAGAACCAGTCACGTTTGCGTTTACAATGCTATCGGCACCCAGTGTGACCGCCCCCGTAACTATGAAAGCCAAGTCAGCGGCAGTGCCTGGGCTATTAATTATATTCCACGCGGACACCCCAAATGCACCCAATACTTGAACAGTAACCGGCGTAGACGACCCCAGCGAAATGGTGTCACCAGCAGCGAGAGCGATCACGGTACACTCGTAATAATTGGGAATTGACTCAGTGCTTATATCTAAGCAGCCGGATGGCAATACTCTTTCACTTGCAAGTGAGGAAAACTTGTAGTTTATCGCCTGAGTTGGCATTCCAGTCAGTAATAACGACAGCAGTACAACTAAACGTAACATCCGCCCACGGGTCGCTGTGGCTTTTAAAATAATGCCATAGCCTTGTAAGGCTTCATATTTTTTCATATTTTTTTATATTGTTTCATTTTTGAATACCAGCTATAAAAGTAAGTAAATTATTATTAACTTAGTAGCTACCAGTGCTTATGTAAATGGGCTAACACAAACATCTTATTAGATCGCCTACAAATGTATAAGATATATAATATTATAACAAAAATCTATGCTCTTGTGGTATCCAGTACTTGAAAGAAAATAAAACCTCTGATAATGAATAAGATTTATGAATATAAAATAAATTTCACTTTCTTATCAATGAGTTCACAGATAATATTGTTAAGAACACGTTAAAATTAACTGATATTGAGTTATATAAATTACAGATGAAAAAATCAAAAAATTTAAGTGCTATCCGTCCTAATCGAAAAATTGTGATAAAAGGCCGAAGAGTCACACCGAATAAACAGCCAATAAGCTATAAACGTATGTATTACCCTCTTAAGTTAATGGCTTTGATCTGTAAATTGAAAACGTTGTGCACCACTATAAAATAATAATTGCGTGTATATTTTGTCAAAATAATGACTGAGTTAACTAAACAATGTAGGTAAAAAATGTAGCTAAAAAATGTAGCTAAATGCAATCATTTCGTTGCCACGGTATCTTGTTTAGGTCTTTATTCTTATTAATTTTTTCTTTAGATAGTCGCTTCTTGGTTGATCGCCCTCATACAGCTCGATTTTAATATGCTGAAGTTGGATCACCACTACAAAACAGCACGCCAAAGGACTAATTCCATCTGCGCCAGTCACAAAATTTGCATTGGCGTGTTTTATCTCACTCTCATTTTTAACACTCAAATTCACCTCTTTTCCCTATTCTAATGTCCTCCTCGATCGCTATAATCCCTTGTTACAGAATGAGTCCTGAGTTTGTCTATCAAAGCTGCTATCGCCTTCATAAAGAGTAAAAAAGAGACAACCTAAATTATAAAAAAAAGAGCGGTACATTTTAACAATGAACCGCTCCATAATTAATTCATATGAATGAGCATATTGCCAGGGTCTTCAAGGAATGATTTCCACAAATTACAAAACCTTGCAATGGAGGCACCATCAATAATTCGATGGTCACCCGACCAACTCACTTGCATAATACTTCGCGCTTCTACTTCACCGTTCGCATTAAAACGAGGTAGCGTTTGCAGTTTTCCTAAAGCAACAATAGCCGCTTCGGGTTTATTTATTATGGGCGTTGCAACCGTGCCTCCAATCGCGCCAATATTTGAGATGGTAATGGTGCCACCTTTTAAATCAGCTGATGGTACTCGGCCGTTTCTGGCATCATTGGTTAAACGCGTAATATCAATCGCTAAATCTACAATAGATTTAGTCTGTACCTGTTTAACGTTAGGTACTAATAAACCTACTTTTGAGTCAACCGCCATACCAATATTATGATCATCAAAATAGGTTAACTCGGTACACTCTTCATTAACTTGTGAATTAATGACAGGGAACTGCTTTAACGCTAACGACATAGCTTTCATAAAGAATGGCATCATGGTTAACTTAATGTCTTGCTGAGTGATTATTGCTTTAATAAGTGAGGTTTCTTTAAGATTTTGTCGAAGTTTGATCAAATTGGTCATGTCAATTTCTTCACAATAAGTAAAGTGAGGAATGGTTGACACTGACTTTACCATAGCTTTTGCCATTACAGCTTTAATACCACGTATAGGTTCAACACGCGTACCGCCAATACTGACAGCACAATTTGCGACAACGGCTTGCTCTGACGTTTTATTAGTCGAGCCTTTTGTAAAGGCAACTACGTCTTCTTTATAAACACGGCCTTTTTTCCCTGTTCCTGATACTTCATGAATATTAATATTCATTTCACGAGCAACTCGTCTTACAGCAGGGCTGGCAACTGCTTTTCTATTACTTGCTAGAGTAATTAGGGCAGCGCCTGATTTAACCATAGGTTGTTCAGCCGCAATTTTTGGCTCGGGCGCTGCTAAAACAACAGCGGAGGCTGTTGCAGCTAGGTTGCCAAAAATTTCTATCGCAAATAATGGTTGATGAACTTTAGCAATTTCGCCTTTGGCATAATAGAGTTTAACCACCTTACCTGCGTACATTGCTGGAATTTGCACTAAGGCTTTATCTGTCATAACATCGGCGATGGGTTGATCTTCTGCGATAATATCACCTTCGTTAACTAGCCATTCGACCAATTCACATTCAACAATACCTTCGCCGATATCAGGAAGAATGAAGTCTTCTACCGCGTTTGCTGAAACCATAACAACGGGTTCAACATTTTTAGTGACTGAACTATCAACAGCTGATGAGCCTAAAGTAGTGCTTGAAGCTTCTGGAACAATCGAAAACAAAGGCTGATGTACTTTGGCAATATCACCTTGCTGGTAATATAATTTTTCAATCACGCCATTATGCATCGCTGGAATTTGCACCAGTGCTTTATCTGTCATTACATCGGCTATAGGTTGGTCTTCAACGATGACATCGCCTTCTTTGACTAACCATTCAACCAATTCACATTCAACAATACCTTCACCAATATCCGGCAATATAAAATCAATACTCATCATCTTTTCTGGCCTCGATAAATTAATAATTCACACTACGTTTAATAGCTTCATAAATTTTTAGGTGATCGGCAACATATTCTTTTTCTAGTGCTAGTGGATAAGGAGTATCTAAGCCACAAACACGCTCTATTGGTGACTCTAAATATAAAAAACATTGTTGTTGTATTGTCGCCGCAATTTCACTGGCAAAACCAGCCGTCAGAGGTGCTTCTTGAGAAACAACCAAACGGCCTGTTTTTAATACTGAATGAACAACTGTTTCAATATCCCAAGGTAAAATTGTACGCAAGTCAATAATTTCACAAGAAATATCATCATCAGCAGCCATTGTTGCTGCTTTTTCGATAATCTCTACCTGAGCGCCCCAAGCAAGCAAGGTAATATCATGACCTGCAGTGACCACTTCGGCTTTACCTAGTGGTAATTGATAATCCTCTTCTGGCACTTCGCCAACAGATGCCCGGTATAAACGTTTCGGTTCAAAGAAAATCACTGGGTTATCATCACGAATAGAGGCTAATAACAAACCCTTTGCTTGATAAGGATTACGTGGGATAACCACTTTTAAACCTGGGGTATGGGCAAAATAAGCTTCTGGCGATTGACTGTGATATAAACCACCAGCAATACCGCCGCCATAAGGAGAGCGTATAGTTAATTTACCGACATCAAACTCGTTACCACTTCGGTACCTAAACTTTGCCGCTTCATTAACAATTTGATCGAAAGCAGGAAAAATATAATCAGCAAATTGAATTTCAGCAATCGCTACACTGCCTTGTGCTGCTAAGCCATTGGCAAAACCAATAATACCTTGCTCAACTAAAGGGGTATTAAAACAACGCGTTTTACCATACTTTTCTTGTAATCCACTAGTTGCACGGAAAACACCACCAAAGTGCCCAACATCTTCACCAAAACAGACGGTTCTATCATCGTCCTGCATCGCAATGTCTATCGCATTATTGATGGCATGTAATAAATTCATTTGCGCCATGATTAAAATTTCCCCGCAGTAAGTGGATAAGCCTCTGGATATTTATTAATGTGTTCTTTAAGCTCATCAAGTTGTGCTTGTAGCTGCACTGACGGTAAATCATAGACATCTGAAATAAGGGTATCTAAATGGGGTTTCTCAATTTTCTCTGATACTTTCACCGCCGCTAAAACCTCTTCTCGGTACTGTTCAAAAAGCTCGGATTCTTGCTTTTCATCCCACCAATGTTGTTTTAACATCCAGTTTTTCATCCGTAAAATAGGGTCGTTAGCTTGCCATTCTTCTTCTTCTTCTCGGGTACGGTAACCTGAAGGATCATCAGAGGTTGAATGTGCACCTAAACGATAAGACATAGCTTCAATAAGCACTGGTGCATTTTCTTTTAAAGCATACTCACGTGCTGTTTGGGTTGCCAAAATAACAGCCAAAATATCATTACCGTCAATTCGTAAGGTTTTAATACCGTAACCAACACCACGAGAGGCAATACCATTACCTTTATACTGCTCGTCTGAAGGCGTTGAAATCGCATAACCATTGTTACGACAGAAAAATATCACAGGGGCTTCGTGCACTGCAGCCATATTTAAACCCGCGTGAAAATCGCCCTCAGATGCTGCACCTTCACCAAAATAACACATGGTCACTTCATTTAAACCTTGAAGTTTTTGACCGTAGGCATAACCTGTGGCTTGTGGTATTTGTGTACCAAGGGGTGATGATATTGTCATGTAGTTAAGTTCTTTAGAGCCATAATGTATAGGCATTTGGCGACCTTTACCTAAATCCTTACTATTGCTGAACATTTGGTTCATAAAATTTTCAATGCTAAAGCCTCGAAACATCAATGCACCTTGTTCACGATACTGGGTCATGATCATATCTTGGTCTTGTAAACCAGCCGCACCGCCAACACTTGCCGCTTCTTCACCTAAAGCAGCCATATAAAAACTTAAACGTCCTTGGCGCTGCGACGCAACCATGCGTTCATCGAGTACACGGTGAAAGGCTAAAGTTTTATAAACTTTGGTCGCCAGTGCTTGATCAATTGCTGGCATTTTCGCACCATCAAATAAGGTTCCGTCTTGTTTCAATATTTTAAGTAATGGAATTTCGACTGAGTGCCCGTCAATAAAATTAGGCTGGTGAACTACCTGCCCCTCATTATAAATATCAGAGTTCATAGCATTCTCTTTATTATCTGGTTACTAGGTTTTGATCTTCGCACCAAGGACAACAAGTAAAAGGTTTTTACCTCTGAGAGTATAGACCTATACGCTCAGAGAACTAAAAATACTGATAAAACTGTTCTACTTACTAAGGCGAAAATCCAGTTTTATATTGGCTTGGATTTATATGCTGCACTTTACCTTTACGTAAACTGAGTTTCAAGTTAACAGAAAAATCGGGTCGTTAAAAACCCTTACACAATGAGCATAAATGTTTACAGAAAGAAATAAAATATTGATTTAATTTAAAAATTAATTTAAATAAACTCAATTTTACAACGCATCACCTCAACTAATGGTTGTTGGTATGACTGTTAACAACGCACGTTGCCCGATAGCAACATTCGCATTTGGAAAGATGATAGCTTCACCCTCTTTTTTTGTTCGATGCTCAATATGCCCATCAGTTGCAATTAAGGTATTTATTGGAAAGTCGGTAAAATTTTCAACCTCATCAGCAAAATGTAATGTAAAGTCTTGATGATGACGAGTAATGATTTGATCAATCTCAAAAATACTAAAATCTTCTGCTAGGTAATCTTTAAGCTCTAAATCTTGTCCGGATATAAAGCGAGTAAGTGTTTGGCTTACAGCAGCGAAATTAGTGATGTCATTTTCACCAAAAGGTTTAACCTTACCCAATTCAACAGTAAAAGCATCTGCACCAAATTCATTTGAAGAAAAATAGCTAAAAGTCGTCGTGGGTGAGTGAGACAGTAAAACCGTATTTATTCCACAAGCATGTAAAAATTGCAGTTGCTGTTCTTTCCATGGTTTTTCATGCCGGAAAGGATAAACAGCAAACTTGTCATTTTTTGAACCTCTAATGGCGGTATGTAAATCATAATGAAAGCGCTGACGGTTATCACTAATATCACAACCTTGTTGAAAAAAATCTCTCACCGTATTTTCTAATAATAACGCACGATGACGCTCGTTATTAATCAGTCCTGCTCCGTGGCCTTGATCTTCAGCATGACCTCCAGAGAATAACCGGTTAAGGTTCTCTTCAATAAAACGTTCGCCAATGTTAATGGAGGGTGGATTACCAAATAAGAACAGTACACGCTCTTGCAGATGTAATTGGCCTAAAATAAGTTTTTTGATTAATTCATTACATATTTCAATAGGTGCGGTTTCGTTACCATGAACGGCACTGGACAATACAATATCTTTTTCTGAAGAGTGAGTCAGTGGCTCGAAAACAATAATACCCGTGTCAAGTATTGATACTTTACATTGGCTATTGCTCTTTTGATTAGATAGTTCAAAAGAGAAAGCGGGCATTGCACATTCATTTGCACGAGTTAGGCTCAGAAAATCTCCATCATTTAATAGCTTAGCCGATAACTCTTTTTGATTTAGCTGTTGTAATTCGTTCAATTTAACGTTCACTTTGTCAATATTTTTCGATAGTGTACGTCAATACGCTTGCTTTTACGCGATAATTGATAAGTGTCAGGCTATAGCTAAAAACAGCTACATAACATTAAAAAATACCTATACCATAATTTTATCTTATACCTTAGCTTTTCACATTTAACTAAGAGGTGCTTGATGAGCTCAGTCCGTATTCATTGTTTTTTTGATAACATAACGAATACAGCAACCTATCTTATTGCTGATGCACTTAGCAAGCAGTGTGCAATTATTGATTCAGTATTAAATTTTGATCAACCCTCAGCAACGACCACCACCACATTAGCGGATCAGTTGATTCGTTATATTAAGAAAAAACAATGGCAATGTGTGTGGATACTGGAAACTCATGCCCACGCTGATCATTTAACCGCAGCCCCTTATTTACAAGAGAAATTAGGAGGTAAACTAGCAATAGGTTGTAAAATAACTGCCACACAAGCGATATTCAAAAATGTCTTTAACTTTGAAGAATCATTTGCTCTCGATGGCAGTCAATTTGATCAATTGCTCGATGATGGTGACGTATTAAGTTTAGGTGGACTTTCAATTAACGTTTTACACACCCCTGGTCATACCCCGGCTTGTGTGACTTATGTTGTCGAAGATGCAGCTTTTGTTGGTGACACTCTGTTTATGCCAGATTATGGTACAGCGCGTTGTGACTTCCCGGGTGGAGATGCCAGCATATTGTATCAATCAATTCAAAAAATATTTAAACTGCCGCCACAAACTCGACTTTTTACTGGCCATGATTATAAAAGCCCCAACAGAGATTTTTATTCATGGCAAAGTACCGTTGCTGAACAAAAAAAGCACAATATTCATGTCGATGAAAATGTCACTATGGGTGAGTTTACCACGTTTAGAAATCAACGAGACTCAAGCCTAAGTATGCCAAAGTTGATGTTGCCCGCAGTACAAATAAATATAAGAGCCGGTCACTTAGGGCCCGTCAGTGCTAACGGCTTACATTATTTATCTTTACCGATTAATGCCTTTAAATAAAGTCTGCTAATGATGTTGCCGTTTATTTTAAGGTCATCGATAACAAGGTTTATATCGCCATTTGTTGGTTTTTTATGTAAAAATGGCATTGGTGTTAGTAGAGGTAAAAGTGTCAGTATCTCAGATAAAAGTTAGTTTAATAGTGGCTTTACTGTGCAACTGATAATTAGCGAATTTAAAGCCCCGCTTGCTTAAAAGCAGTACTAACAATCTCTTGTGCTTCCTTAATAATGACGTGCAAGTGAGCCTCATCGATAAAGCTTTCTGCATAAATTTTATAAATATCTTCTGTGCCCGATGGGCGCGCTGCAAACCACCCATTTTTAGTCACCACTTTAAGGCCACCAATTGCCGCCTGATTACCAGGAGCATGGGTTAATACTTGTTCAATTGCCTCCCCTGCTAGACTATCAGCAGTGATCACATCCGCACTCAGTTCAGTTAATACTTTTTTCTGTGCGAAGCTAGCAACGGCCTCAATTCTGCCATAATGAGGTTGACCAAGTTCTTTAGCTAAATCAAGGTAATGTTGATGTGGGTCTTTGCCCGTTACGGCTAATATTTCAGCAGCGAGTAAAGCCATAATAAAACCGTCTTTATCAGTGGTCCAGCAACTACTGTCAAGGGCTAAAAATGATGCCCCGGCACTTTCTTCGCCGCCAAAAGCACAGCTTGAATCGTGTAAACCCTCGACAAACCATTTAAAGCCTACTGGCACTTCGGCTAAAGAGCGATTGAGATGTTGGGCAACACGGTCAATCATAGCGCTTGACACTAATGTTTTGCCAATTCTGGCAGTTTTAGGCCAATCTCTGTTGATCATCAAGTAATTAATCGCGACAGCTAAGTAGTGATTAGGGTTCATTAAACCGCCGGTTTTGGTCACAATACCGTGGCGATCAAAATCGGGATCATTACCTACCGCTAAATCAAAGTCGTCTTTCATCGCAATAAGACCTGCCATCGCATAGGGTGATGAGCAGTCCATCCGAATTTTTCCATCTTTATCCAATGGCATAAAAGCAAAACTTGGATCAACAACAGGGTTAACTATTGTTAAATTAATGCCGTATTTTTTAGCAATAACAGGCCAATAATGAATGCCTGAGCCTCCCAAAGGGTCAACACCAATAGTGACACCTGATTTAGCAATCACTTGCATATCAATTACTTGATCAAGCTGGCTGACATAAAGATCAATAAAGTCTTGTTTAGTTAACAACTCAGCCTGCATTGCCTCAGCAAACGGTATTTTAACAATAGCTTGTAAGTTATCGCTAAGAATCGTATTAGCACGTTGTTCAATTTGTTGGGTTATGGCACCTTCTGCAGGTCCACCGTGAGGTGGATTATATTTAATACCACCATCTGACGGTGGGTTGTGTGAAGGCGTAATAATTAAACCATCCGCTTGTTCAGCATTGGCCTTATTGTGGCTTATGATCAAACGAGAGATAACAGGTGTAGGGGTAAAACCTTCATCTTGCTGAATAACAACAGGAACGCCATTAGCGATTAATACCGATAATGCACTGGCAAAAGCGGGTTCTGATAAGGCATGGGTATCTTTGCCTAAAAATAAAGGCCCTTTAAAGCCTTGAGCTTTTCGATATTCGGCAACAGCTTGGCAAATGGCCAGAATATGATGTTCATTAAAACTTAATTTGTTAGCAGAACCACGATGACCAGAAGTGCCAAAGGTCACTTTTTGCTCAACAATGCTGACATCAGGCTGTTGAAGAAAGTAATCACTCACTAAACGTCCAATATTAATTCTATCTTCTGGACGTGCTGGTTTTCCTGCATGGTGATGAACTGTCATCGTTAATCCATAACTCTTGTTAATTAAGCAACAAAATTATAATAATTCGCGTATTTTCTCAGCATCCTCATCACTGTAACCTAGTGCATTGGCGACTTTAGTTAACATCATTTTCTTTCGAGTAGTATTTGAATTGGTCATCACCCAAAATGGGCTATCTGGGATCTGACGAGGTTTAGTACTACTACCACTTGCCGCAAGTGCTTGTTCAGTATTCGCGAAATATAGACGATCACGGCCACTAATTTCAGTAACGACCGAAAATTGTGCTGCATGCCCTCGATACAATGCGGCTAAAATCAATAAAAATCGACCAACAGCGCCACGTTGCATTGCTAACTCTTCTTTATTGACGTAGTTAAAAACGGTTTCATTAATATCTTGAGTCTCAACGACCTTTGCGCCGATTAACTGCTCAGAACTTGTCCTATCAACAACCGATGCCACGCCCTTGTCTAACAGTTGTTCAACAGAAAAAATGGGAGGTTGCTGTTCATTTTCAAGTGATAATAGTCGACGTAAAATTGAAGACGCACTTTCACCAATAAATTGAGTGTGTTGAACAATATATTGATAAAGCTCTTCATCTATTTCAATGTTTTTCATTACTATCCTTTCTAAAGCATTATTGTCGCAGAGTATACGTATCTTCAAGAAAACTCTCTAGTAACTATTGATGATTGTTCGCTATTATTTATCACAATGTAAACCATAATCGGTTAAAATACTTTCTGTTATAAAAAAAAAATTGAGACCGTAATGACATTAACAACACCTGCATTCATTCATTCTCCATTACTAAACTTCGAACAACAAGGCAGTGGTGAACACCTCCTATTGATTCACGGCTTATTTGGCAGTTTAGAAAACTTAAATATGGTGGCTAAAGTCTTTGCGGCAGATTATTGTGTCACCAGTGTCGATGTTAGGAATCATGGTAAGTCTTTTCATGCAAATAACATGGAGTATGAAAACCTTGCTCAAGATATAATTAACCTGCTTAATCACTTAGCTATTGAACAGGCTTATGTACTAGGGCACTCAATGGGGGGGAAAATTGCCATACAACTAGCTCTTTGTTTTCCTCAAAGAATCAAAAAGTTACTGGTTGCAGATATAGCACCCGTGCGCTATCCACCTCATCATAAAAAAATAATTGAAGGCTTAAAGGCTATTGATTTAACAACAGTGAGAAAACGTAGTGATGCTGACAAGCAACTAAGCCCTTATGTCGATAATATTGCGGTAAGACAGTTTCTATTACGTAACCTTGTTAATGACAACAACCAATACTCATTTAAATGCAGTATTGAATTCATTGATAGCTGTTATGAACAAATTATGGAAGGGTATCGAGGTAATGCACAATTTGATAAGCCTACCTTATTTATTAAAGGTAATGACTCTGATTATATCCAGCTGTCCCATAAGACGATAATTAATAAAATACTGCCCTCAAGCTCAGTAAAAATAATTCAAGGCGCAGGGCATTGGTTACACGCAGAAAAGACCGCAGCATTTAATAAAATTGTCAGTGATTTTTTAAAACGATAGTGATTGGCAATAATAATTAAATGAGACTTGATGGCATTTACAGTTAAGTTCAACATTTAATCCATACGCTGTAAAAACAAGTATTTATTGGTCGTTTAACTGTCAAAAATATGGGTTTGCCAACGACCCTATGTTATAGTACATCTAGCTTTTTAGGGTAAGATTAGTCTGTTATAATGCTATCAGAAAATATAGAACTTATTGAGGCGGTAGGCCTCAATTTATTTTTTGCTTTTATTTTTATTTTCATCGGGTTATCAATCCATGACGTAATGAAAACCAATGAGGTACCTAAAAAGGGCCGTTATGTGGTTTATTTTGTGTTATTTCTGGGTTGCTTTGGTTTTATTGCCAAAGGTATTATTCAATTGGTCTGGGAAAGTAATGGCGTTGGATAGGTGTTAAAGAGTAAATAGCATGGCAAAAGAAATGAGTGATTTAACCACTATTGATTTATTTAGTGATGAAAAGCGCCCGGGCCGACCAAAAACGAACCCGCATCCGCGCGGCGTACAAATTAAAATAAATAAACGTAACCAAGTTAAACGCGATAAAAACAAAGGATTAAAAAGAGTCGAGTTTAAGATTCACCACAGTTTATTTCAACAATTAGAAGAGTTGGCCAAAAATAATAATGTAAGTCGTGGCGAACTTATAGAGTCGCTATTGCAAGCTCAATTAGCGAAATAGTAAAGTTTACATTTAAAGTTATAAGGTTAAATTTCATGGCAATTGTAGGTTTGTTTTTCGGTAGTGATACCGGTAATACAGAAGCGATAAGTAAAATGATCCAGAAAAAACTGGGAAATAAACTTATCGACGTTAAAGATATCGCCAAAAGCACCAAAGAAGAAATAGCAGAGTTTGATATGTTAATGCTAGGTATTCCAACTTGGTATTACGGCGAAAACCAATGTGATTGGGATGATTTTTTACCTGATTTAGAAGAAATCGACTTTACTGACAAGTTAGTTGCAATTTTTGGTCTTGGTGATCAAGAAGATTACTCCGAATATTTTTGTGATGCTATGGGCCCACTCCGCGATATAGTTGAATCCAAAGGTGCTATTGTTGTGGGTAACTGGCCAACAGAAGGTTACGAGTTTGAAGCCTCAAAAGGCTTAGTTGATGACAATACTTTTATTGGTTTATGTATCGATGAAGATAGACAGCCCGAGTTAACCGAAGAACGGGTAAATAAATGGGTTGAACAAATTAATGAAGAGATGTGTTTAGCTGAGTTTTCATAATCAATTAATGCAGATACATGTTTTAAAATACAAACCCATAGTGACCACTCACTATGAGTTTGTATTATTTATATAAATCAACAGCTTAATATCAACTCAAGACTAGCTCAACTCTATTTTGATATCCCATAAATAATCTTGATGAGAACCACAGATATCACTGAAGTCTTTACCTGATGTGTCTTCCTCATCTTCGAATAATTTTTTCAATATGCCAGCACGAGCGACAAACAAAACCTCATAATTTTCAGCGGTCATTGTTGCTAGTTTTCGATATTCCCCACCTATAATATGTGACATCCATCCCCAAGAAATAAGTTTACCCTTACCAATAAAGCTGTTGTAAATTGGGGCGAACTTAGCTTTGACAATTTCGTCAGCCTTATCTTCTTGATTGAAGTTACAGACCATATACACAGACATGCTGGCTTTTCCTCTGACCGAATTTTTTACTTGTGCGCTACCCGTTTCATACCGCCAAATATAATCTTCATGGCTATTACAGCCTTTAGACAGTGCATCAATTTTGTCCTCATAAACGACATCAAATTTCTTTGACATTTTACCTTGCGCATCAAATAAACCTTTAATACTAGGAGCTGTATGATACAAGATTCTACGCCATTCTCCTCCAGTATGATGTGCTAGCCAGCCCCACCCACTTATGTATCCCTATTTAACTGCCGCATCATAAATGGGGGCATATTGAGTTTTGACCGCCTGGTCAGCAGCTTTCTCTAATTTAGCATCGCAATTAAAATAAGTAGCATAGCTGTACATTTGTATTTGTTCTTCTGCCATTGTGGCAAAAGAAAGTAATATTGAGGCTACAACACTCAAAATAATAGTTAACTGATTCATATTTATCTCCATATATTTTACTTATCTACATGGCCTCATGACCTTGTATCTTCAATTTTATAGGTATCTATTAAGATTGAGCATAAGCATAGACGAAAAAATCTTATATACCATTTCAAGCGATCGCACAGATAATAGATTTAACCAAGAACACCTATACTTCGTTTCACTGATTAACAATCAGATTAGCTTATAAAAAATACATTACAGCAGGGTTAGCAATAATATAGTAAGTGATTATTGACAAGGTAGTTTAACGCTATTTTATTTTGCTGTTAATAACTCATTATTTACCAATAACCGTAAATCAAGTAATTAATGGGATAAAGACAATATCAAATAAAATCTATCACTAAGGGTTTCCTTTTTTGGAAAAAGTGGAATAGTCTATCCAAAGTCAGTTGATAATAAAAAGGCTAATAAGCCCGCCAGTAACCAGTTAAAATTTACTCATTTATTGGTAGCTGCCGCTTTATAAAATTAAATAAAACAAATGCTGTTATCTCAGCTCAGAACCTCTTATAATTTCCCATTAAACGTTGAGAGAATAAAATATATGACATCACAAAATGAAGAATTGAAAAGAGCGGGTTTAAAAATCACTCTTCCCCGAATAAAAATCCTCAGCATTCTTCAAAACCCTGCCAACCAACATATCAGTGCAGAAGATGTCTATAAGATATTATTAGAGCAGCACCAAGAAATTGGTTTAGCCACAGTTTACCGAGTACTCAATCAGTTTGACGACGCAGGCATTGTCACTCGCCATCATTTTGAAGGTGTGAAATCTGTGTTTGAGTTGGCTCATAAAAAGCATCACGATCATCTGGTCTGCTTAAAATGTGGAAAAGTAGTTGAATTTGAAGATGATGTTATTGAGAGTCGCCAAGATGACGTTGCTAAAAAGCACAACATTACACTGACTAATCATAGCTTATATTTATATGGTGAATGTCAAGACACTGAAGCGTGTGAGACTTTTCGTCAAGCCAATTCTAATTAAAGTAAAGTAGCACAATAGCTAATTTAGAATTGTGCTTAATGGTTAGCGTTTAATAATAAAAAGGAGCTAACAGCTCCTTTTTATTTACATAATATAATAACTTAAAACATTATTTATCTATCTTAGCCCAAGTATCACGCAAACCAACGGTACGGTTGAAGACTAGTTTACCGTCAAGCACGTCTTTACTGTCAAGGCAAAAGTACCCTTGCCTCTCAAACTGATAAGCCTGTTCTGGTTTTGCATTTGCCAAACTCGGTTCCACTTTAGCATTGGCAATGATGACTAAAGAGTCAGGATTCATTACCGTATGAAAGTCATCTTCTGCCGCTGGATTAGGCACACTAAATAACCGCTCGTATAAACGTATTTCAGCATCAAGAGCATCTTCAACATTAACCCAGTGAATAACACCTTTAGGTTTAGTGCCATCTATTGGATTCTTCCCTAGCGTTTCATTGTCATAGGTGCCATAAACAGTAGTGACCTTGCCAGTATCGTCTTTTTCACAACGGGTGGCAGTTACAACATATGCGCCACGTAATCGAACCGCTTTATCAATAACTAAACGTTTATATTTTTTATTGGCTTGCTCACGAAAATCGTCAGCTTCAATATAAAGTTCACGGCTAAAGGGTACAATGCGTGTACCTTGTTCATCATCACTGGGATGATTTTTTACCGTGAGTTGCTCAGTTTGGTTTTCTGGATAGTTTTCAATGATCAATTTTATTGGCTCAAGTACGGCCATAGCGCGTGGAGCATTATCATTCAAATCTTCACGAATACAGGCTTCTAACACACCGATTTCGATAGTATTGTCCATTTTAGTTACACCAATACGTTTAGAAAACTCACGTAAAGAGGCCGGTGTATAGCCACGACGACGAAATGCTGAAATAGTAGGCATTCTTGGATCATCCCAACCATTAACTAAATTTTCTTCCACCAAAGTTAATAACTTACGTTTGCTCATCAAGGTATATTCAAGGTTCAAACGAGAGAACTCATACTGGTGAGGTTGTGTTTTAATCGATATATTGTCAATCACCCAGTCATATAAACGACGATTATCTTGAAACTCTAAAGTACAAATTGAATGAGTAATACCTTCAATAGCATCCGATAAACAATGGGTAAAGTCATACATAGGGTAAATGCACCATTTATCACCAGTTTGATGATGGCTGGCAAACTTTATACGATAAATAATGGGATCACGCATACACATAAAACTTGAGGTCATATCAATTTTAGCACGCAGCGAACATTGACCCTCTGGATACTCACCATTTTTCATTTTAGCAAAGTGTTCCAGATTTTCTTCTACCGAAACATCACGATATGGACTGTTTTTACCAGGTTTATTCAAAGTGCCTCGGTATTCGCGAGTTTCTTCACCGTTTAAGAAGCACACGTAAGCTAAGCCTTTTTCAATAAGCTCAACAGCAAAACCGTGTAATTGGTCAAAATAGTCAGATGAGTAGTGAATATCTCCCGCCCATTCAAAACCTAACCATTTAACGTCTTTTTGGATAGCGTTAACGTAGTCAATGTCTTCCTTCTCAGGGTTAGTATCATCAAAACGCAGATTACATAAGCCGTTATAATCTTGAGCTAAACCAAAATTCAAACAGATAGCTTTGGCGTGACCAATGTGCAGATAACCATTAGGCTCAGGCGGAAAACGTGTTTGTACACTTTCGTGTTTACCACTAGTTAAGTCTGCATCTATAATTTGACGTATGAAATTGGTAGGACGGTTTACGGTATCCGACATTGAGTGACCTTAAAAAATGTTGAATGAATTTGTTATATGCGCACATTATAGCAAGTGTTCATACGGTAGAATAGCGCCATTGTGCTGCAAAAGTTAAATTATCTGTTAATACCCTTGGGCTAAATCGATACAAACAGGCAATTGCCCTGTTGCGCGATAATGATTGATATTATCGGCAACAATACTACTGGCAGTAAACATGTTGGTGGGTGCTGAAATATGAGGTAATACTGTGATCTGCTGATGTCGCCAAAAATCGCTTTCTATCGCTAACGGCTCATGTTCAAAGACATCTAATACTGCATGGGATAATGGTTCTTTTGTTAAAAAGTTCAATAGGTCATTATTGTTGATAATACCGCCACGGGCAAAGTTAATAATACAGGCTTGTGCTGGTAACTCTTTTAAAAACTCGCAATCAATTAAATATTGCGTCTCAGTAGTTAATGGTAATAAACAAACAATAATATTACTGCGTTGAGCAAGTTCTTTTAATCCTTGGGCACCTGATAAGCAACAAACACCCTTTATTTCCTTTGCACTTCTACTCCAACCGAGGACATTAAAACCATTTGCTTTCAATCGTAACGCACTGGTTTGTCCTAACTCACCTAAGCCTAAAATACCAACCGTACGCTCACTTGCCAATTTATAATCTATTTGTCGCCAAATTGCGTTATTTTGCTGCTGTTGATATTGATGCATTGAACGATGCAAATATAATGTCCACGTTAATACCGCTTCACTCATTGTTTGAGCGAGGCGGTCGTCTATTAACCGGGAGAGTTTAAAATGAATACCATCAATTTTGTTCGGCTTATTGTTAAAGGCGTCATTATCAACAGGAGGACTAAAAGCGGTGACTAAAGCATCAACACCTGACCATAGACTCTGACACCATATTAAGTGCTTAAATCGCATGACTTCTTGTGGGTCAGGGTTGGCAACAATCGCAATAACACATTGCTCTTGTTGCTCTTTCGTTAACCGTTGAGACAATACGATATGTTCATTAGGTAACTGTTGAGATAATTGCTTTATCCAAGCGTCTTGTTCAGATATGGGGAGTTGAGAAATAAAAGCAATGAATTTATTGGACATAATGATTCGCTCGTTGATCTGGTTTTGTTTCACATTGTTGACTTGAAGTTTGAGCTGTTTAATTGCCTCAAACACCATCTGACGCGCCCGTATTAAACCGATCTAGTTAAGACTTCCTTGTAAATATTTCGTTTGACTCACAGTATAAGCCGTACGGTTATCGCTCTTAGCAGCAGCCTTTATTCACTGAGCACCGACGAGTTTATCTGCTAACACCACTACCGATAAAGCGTAACTGTTAGACAAATCCCAAAGCATAATAACATTGAAGTTTGGATAAAGTAAAAATGCAGGCCCTTAATAGCCAGCAGGTAAAAAAACTCAGCGTAAATAATATCATTAGAGAAGTATATATTGTTTGTTTAATGCTTAATTGTTGAAAATGGTAACGCGGATAATAGTGGTCAAAAATCACCTGTTAAAAAATCAAATTTTCTGGCATTAAAGCCTCTCGGCCCCAACGCTCTGTTTGCTGCCAGAGCAGTTGATTTAAATAATTCGCCGCTGTAGTTAAGGCATCAACTTCACTTTGCCAAATATCTATTTGGCCGTCATTATTACCTTCAATGACAGATAACTCATTAATAAGGTGAACAGTAATAAAGGTGAAAACCCTCATTATCTGCCTTTTTTTTGTAAATCACTTTTACATTGAACAAACTGAGCATGAGCGACTTCGCTGTATGCCTCCATCGAGCTTAGTGGTATAAAAAGGCAAATAAAACATGGGTTATGGAGGGTAAATTAGCGCTGTTATTCTGATTAGTACCAACCGATCAAATAACTTTATCAATGTCGAAAATTAATCACCATTCAATCACTAAGTGTTAGATGGGCCCTTCATGGTTATCATAATGAAGCTATATACATACTTTATAATGCCCAATAAGCTTGTTCTAGACTGTCTTCCCGCTCAGGTAAACCTCTTGAAAGACGAGGTGAGTGCTGAACCAGCACTTCATAACTGACGCGATTAGCGTATTTACTTATTTGAGAGAGTGATGAGTAGGTTAGTGCTTTTTGTGAATGCTTGCTTGAGTATTCAACATTACGTTGATGGTAGACATTAGCACTTAGGTCATGCAATACCGCAGCAAGGGCAGCATCGCCAGCACCGTTAGTATTTTTAATTTTATCAGGCCCACCCATATAAGGCGCTGTATGAGTATAAATTTTCATGGGAGCTTCACAGTCTTTTAAGCGCATTGGCCTTGAATATTCATACTGATTAAAACAACTAATAACGCCTGGTAATAGTGGATATTCTGTTTCTCTCTTAAACTTGTCATCAACAAAACCTGCCAAAAAAAGTCCTTGGCAACCAGCAGTACAAATCACTAAATCAACCCAATCTAAACAAGCATCTGCGGCTTTAAGAGGGTCTTCAATACCCGTGATGGCGTGAGCTTCCTCGTCATTCATCGCTAGGATATCCACATGGGTTTTAACAAAGTCACGCCAAAAGTCAGGCTCTTTTTCAATAATAAACTTAGTCCCTAAAGTTAAAACAACAGGAACACCAGCAGCATTTGCACACTTAACCGCCTTTAGTGTCGCTTCTGTCATAGTATCACCCTCTTCTGTGCGCATCAGGTATGAACTAATGACAAGTGCTGAGGCATTGCTAATTAATGACTCATCTACCGCATCAGGGGTCAATTGATTAATGCGTCCGGCGTTAATAGCAAACGTTCTTTCACCAGTGTCATCAATGAGTGTAAAGCATCGGCCTATTGGCCCATCAACGGGTTGTAAATAATTTAAATCAACACGTGAAGATGTATTACTAACAAAACGATAAGCATAACCGCCTATTTTGATATTCTCTGACATGACTCCCAGCAATACTGAGCGATCATCGGCAAGCACTGAGTAATTGTGCATGGTATTACCAATGGTGCCACCTGCAAACTCATAATCAATAAGGTTTTCATTTTTTAAACGCTCATACAACCTATGGGTTAACTCATCAGTTATCACCTGCGACATACCAGGTTTTAAATCAAACTCTGCTAAAAACGCATCATCAACTTTTGCTTCAATATCAACCAGAACTTGGTCAACACCGACGATATAGCAAGGTTCTAATGGCCTATTAGCGGAAATATCATCAGTGCTAGGGCTTTTATTTTCAACAGGAAAATAATGTTTATGTTGGCGACGACCTGGAAACTTCATGAAAGACTTTATCTTATTTAGCTAATAATTACTGAGCGACGAATTATATAGTAATAGCCCCCAGATTGACTATAAAGAGTCAATTTTTTTTCGCCATCTGGCATCAGATGAAAGATAAATATGTCTATTTAAATACACCTAATGTTGAACATTAGCATTAAACGCTTTAACTACAAAAGTGTGTTGAACACTATTATTTTAGGGAGGATTACTTCGTCTCCTTCGTCATCGAAATTATCCACCAAATAACCTGAATTACCATGACTAAGTCTGGCTCAGTAACAAAGACAGGCAGTATAATTGCTATTAATGCTAAGGTATGGCACTTTACTATGGATAGTTAGCAAGAGAGAAGCTAATCGCTACATTAACGTCATATTGATAGCGTTTGAGTGTTCTAGTTAACTTTATTTTAAGACGGTGAACGTCCCATTTTAAACTAGGATTTTTAATGAAAAAAAATTTAATCATTCCATTAGTAATAACCGTTATGGGTTGTAATATAAACACGCAGCCAACCAATAGTCCCTTTGAGGTCACTACTGAAAAAGCGGTTAATAAAGCGCTTAATAAAAAAACAACGTTAATTGACTATAACTGCGACAACCACAAAAAGATAATGGTATCTTTTACTTCTATAGGTAAAGCAAAGGCTCGAGTAAATATTGTAATTATCAATACACCTAACACTCAGCCAATAACATTAGCCGCTAAAAAAGTAGACTCTGGTTTTTTATATAGTAATGGGAAATACACCCTCCGCGGTAAAGGCAGTGATGTTCAATGGACAATAGGTAGAATGATGCCGATAAAATGCACTGCCACTGATCAGCAACCAATACAAAAAATACGAATATAAATAACCCGTTACATTAATATAAATGGCTTAAATGTGTTGTTCTGCATCAGCTATTTAATAACCACTGCAAATTACACATTATGTTTAAAGGTATGCATAACAGGCACCTCATATATCCTTGAGTAAAAACACAACATCTAGCCATCGGTTATTCATTGCTGATGGTTAACGCTTTATTTCTTTATTACTTGCATGCAATCAAAATAAACGACTTGATTTCTTCCTTTTTCTTTTGCTTGATAAAGTGCTTTATCCGCCATATTAATGAATTCATACAAGGATGAATCAGCATTAGGTGCTATTTTTACCGCTCCAACAGATATGGTTAAATGCTCACAAACTGTTGATTTTTGATTTGAAATACACAGTGCTTCAACCGCTAAACGACACTCTTCTGCAATAACCAAGACATTGTCGGTATCAGGTAATATGACGGTAAATTCCTCCCCCCCATATCGACAAACAAAATCTGTCATCCTACTTGCCGTTTTCATGATAATTTTAGCAACGTTAGATAAACAAACATCACCTAATTGATGGCCATAGGTATCATTAAATAACTTAAAATGGTCTATATCGATCATTAATAAGCCTAATGCTGTATGTTGTCTAATAGCTCGGCGC
>JAWUYA010000024.1:0-68362 GCA_034111045.1 Colwellia sp.
TTTGACATCACTGCATAAGCCGCTACATCAATAGCAAAAACTGAGGTTAAAAAGCGAATACGGTTGCCCATCCATTGTCTGCGGTGTTCAAAGTTTTGTTTGCTGTGGCTATCTTCGCCGCATAAATAGGCACGCCGTACACAGCGAGAAATTAAGTGATAATAACGGGTGTCTTGCAGGGATACTTGTTTACTGCGTGCTTGAGTCATGTTGAACACCTCTTTAACTGTTGGTTATTTAACCATAGTAAAGAGGTGTGATTTAATCAACAAAGTATGGATGTCCTAATATTTCTGCCACACTAAAAATCGTTGTTGCTATTAGTAGTAATGGGTTGGCATCATTTTGCAATATATAGATAGAACCAAAAATGCCGCCAAATAGCCAAATAAGTGACCACGTTAGTGCTTCAATAGAAGTTGAACGCCACATTGGTTTACGACCAACGAGTTCTTTGCCTGTTAGCCAGGTCCAAAAAGCTTGAAATGGTAATTTTCGATAAGACTCTCTAACCTGCTGAGAGGTTTTCATTTGTTGTTCTGTAGACATTTTACATCCTTGCATTTTAGTAAGAACACTTCGATCTTACTTGATTAATTAATTTAGAACATCAGCTTTAGTAATCCAAAAGTGCTGATACCTAGCCCTACCACAGCTAATGTACTTTTTATTCTCAAACTCAATACAACAGTTACTAACCCTGCAATTAAGAATGGACTTGTAATAAAATCACTATTAGTGCTCTGATGACCTAGAAATACGATTGGCACCCACATTGCTGTTAAAATAGAAGGTGCGGTATAACTGAGTAATCTTTTAATTTTTGTACCCAGTTCAAAAGGTACGGTTTTAGAGAAAAAGAAGTAACGGCATGAGAATGTAATACAAGTCATTCCAACCAAAGCTATCCAGAAATCATTCATCAGCACACTCTTTATCATTAGTTAAGTAACCGCAAAGCATCCCTATAAAAGTTGCTATGATCAGCGCATAATCTTTCATAAATATTGAAAGAACAATGGCACTTAAACCACTACTGATCACAGAGAACAAAATTGATCTACTTTTAATTGTAGGAAAAACTATCGCAATGAAGGTTGCTGCAATAGCAAACTCAAGACCAAGATGCTCTATATTAGGGATATGCTGACCAGCAATAATTCCTGTAAAGGTTGAAATATTCCAAATTAAATAAAATACAACACCCGAACTTATGGCATAAACAGGACTGAAAACTTTATGTTTCTCCATATAGGCACACGTTACCGCAAACATTTCATCTGTTAGAAAAAATGCAATACAGCAACGAAGACCTAAAGAGCTTTTTCTAACATGTTCACGAAACACTGCTGAATAAAGTAGATGGCGAGAGCTAATAACAAATGTTGAGGAAAACATAGAAGACAAAGAGCCTACTGCACCCATGATAGTGAGTGCAGCTAATTGAGCTGCCCCTGCAAAAACTAACAATGACATTAATTGAGCTTGTAATGGCGAAAGTCCAACATTTATGGCTAATGATCCACATAGCAATCCCCAAGGCACAGTTGCTAGTGCTAGAGGTAAAATATCAATTGTTGCTTGATAAATTGTTTTTAAATCGCTTGAGGCAGTTTCCCTAGCGATTATGGTACGACTTGTTGTCATTTAAAGAACTCCTTCAAGAATTTGAAAGAGATTAAAGTTTAAAAAATATTAGTTCTTGTACAAAATTGCTTGTTTTTGAAACCTACTTGGCGTGGTACCTAGCGTTTTTTTAAAGTGCCGATTGAAATGGCTTTGATCATGAAAACCGCAATCAGATGCAACCATAGCTGGTTTTACTCCTGCTCTAAGTAAATTTTTTGCTTTTTTCAACCTCGATTGGAGCTGATAGCTATGTGGAGCAAGCTCGAACATCTTTTTAAATTGTCTTATAAAGTGAAATTGACTTAGACCAGCAATGTTTGCCAATTGCATTAAAGATATATCTTCCGATGGATAACAATCTAGATATTCTTTTACTCTATAGAGGTTTTCTTTATTACCTGAGATATCTTTAGGTATATTATTACGTGAGGAATGTCTTAATGTCAGTCTCAATATTATGCTATATAGGAGAGTTTCAGTAAGTAACTGCGAAGCATGCCTATCTACTTCAGTAAATAGCAATCTTAATTGTTCAGTTAGTATTTGATCGTTTATAACTGACGAACTGAAATATGGTGCAAACTCTTTTACATCATAGAGATCACTACAAATATTTTCAAAATGTTCTGGTAAGGGATACATCGCTCGATATTGCCAACCTTCAAGAGAAGCAGATTCGCCTGTGTGTACATCGTCAGCATTAACTAAAATAATAGAATTTGTATCGGCAATATGAATTTCACCACTGCGATAAAAACGCTGAGTGCCTTTTTCAATGACACCAATGGTGTAACCTTCATGAACATGTTTAGAGAACTCTTGAGATTTATAATTGGCGTGAACCGTTTCAATACCGCCATATGCATTTGCAATAGTGAAGTTGGCCTTATCCTTGGTGTTTTTATCCATATCTAATAACTAAGTTCCATTTTTAAAAATAGTACAATATTGCTGTTATTTTTAACATTTTTTTATACCTTTTTATATCTTTTTATATTTTAATTTAGTATTCAAAAAAGTGGGGGAGATCAACTTGGAAAAAATTTGAAGATATATCCCCTAATCCATTTATAACTGACTGTCCGAAATGAGCTTAAACCAGCCCCACAAGTGAGCAATAAATTTCGGTTAGTATTACCCTGAATATCATCAAGGCTTTGCAAAGGCTTAATGTCCGCAATTGGCTACAAGAAGTCGTTAGCAATGGATGAATTTTGAAGCCTAAATTAAACCGATTGAAGCATTACCCTTAGACTAACTCATGCCACGCGAAGACGTTAACACAGCCATTTTATGATGTGTTTCGAATGATTATTAAGATTCACTTATTATGCCAGTTTAAGTTAGGATCCAACTTTATTTGGTGTGTTTTTGGTACTTTTTTAATAAATAAAACTTACTGCCACATTTGTTTCTATCTTTATTCACAAAAGACCATTTTTGCTCAACGGCAGTAAGTAGGCTTGCATGGGATTTTTGTTTCGATCTTTATTTAGCTTCTACAATAGGCTAAGACATAAAACGGTGATTGTGCTCGAGTTGAGTTTGAGTGGCCCAAAATCAAGGTATACCACCTCATCATATCATCGGCATTAATTACAGCTTATCGACCGTTTTTAGCTGCCAAACGGTTAATTGACATTGACTTACTTTGAAATTACGTTGATTCTCTTTCAATACCCGTGTTAACTCTTGTTGTTCAACTAAATTAAAGTCATCCGCCAACCTTGGCGCAATACCATCTAGCCCACAAACATTTTCACCATTAACTTTAATACCGCTAAGCCACTTTGATTTGTCAGTGACTTGATCAGTAAATTGATAATCAGAGACAATAATTAACAAGCCCCCACTATTGAGTCTCTGTGCTACATTTTTTAAAAACAACCCAGGATCATAACTTTTCTCTAAAACATGCTGAGCTAAAATGATGTCATAATCTTTAAATACAGACTTAAGGTTACTGGCATCGCCTTGCAAAAATTTCACTTTAGATGAATGTTGGCTTAATTTTAATAAACTTAAATCAACTTCTTTAAAATCGACAATATCTCCTTCATTTTTACTTGTATACTTAACACTTTGGTTGTTTTGCAGTTTGACTCCATGTTGAATAACCGCCGTAGAAAAGTCGACACCATCAACCTGATCAAAATATTGAGCAAGCTCAAAAGCGCATCGACCAACACTACAACCTAAGTCGAGAAGTTTTGATGTCGATGTTTGATATTTATCGATACACCCTTTCACCATGGTTGATATTTGCTGTAAATAGTTACCCGCAGTCAAATGATCAGCCCCATAATGACTTTCAAGTTGTTGACATATATCAGCATTGATTTCATATTGGTTAACTTCAATGGTCGGAATATCTGAACTATCCGTTGCTATGGTTCGAAAACCGGCATGTTGGGTAAAGTGACGGCGAAAAGCATATCGTGCATGTTTAGTCGCTTCATTACCTGTAGATATCCACGAACCGCCTTTTATCAGATTATGTCTGCCATCAAAAGTTGGGGTTGAAAAGTCATCATATAAAGGGTGTACTTCAAAACCTTGATAGCCATCAATAGCTGATTCAGTCCATTGCCAAACATTACCAATAACATCAAAAAAACCATCACTCTCAAAACGGTTTACCGGGCATGAAGAAGCAAAATACTCTAAATTGATATTACCCGGTGCTTCTTGCCAGGTGAGCAAGTCATTGTCAATTCTATCTCTTAAACAATACCATTCAGCCTCAGTGGGTAAACGAATATAACAAGCATGAACTTCACTTTGCCAATTGCAATAAGCTTTAGCTTCAAGGTAATTGACTTCAACCGGCCAATCTAAAGGAAGAGGAATTTCATCAACTAAATTACGTTGAAAATATTCACGGCGGTCATCTTTATTATTGGTTTTAACTGACCAAAAACGTGGCATGGTCGATTTTGTAAAAGCTAACCATTGTTGACCTTCTTCACTCCAATATTGAACGGTTTGGTAACCACCCGCTTTTACAAAAGATAAATATTCATTATTTGAAATCAGGTATTTCGACGCCTTAAAGCTTTTCACATCGACGCGAGTATGACCAAATTCATTATCCCAACCATAAGTTTCATCACTTGGAGGTTTACCTAAGGTCAATGACTGTCCTTTTATTGCCATAAACTCATTGATTGGCGCCTGAGCAGTAAAGGAACAAGATTGCCAATGGCTGTCTTTAATTAAATACTTTAGTGGCAACATACGCATAATTACCGATGAGGTTTCAAGATGTATACGTTCGTGTTCGCAACCCATTAAGATTAACCAAGCTAGTGAATCTTTTTTTATCGGTAACGACAGCTCCATAGTATCAATTAACTGCTCAACCGTCTCAGCCACTGTTAACCGATAAGCACGGACTTCATCAACACCAGGCCAATCATAATGTGCTGAATTAAGATCGTCCCAACTCATTTCATCAACACCTACCGCACAAACCGATTCCAGTTTTTTGCTAAGGCGCTTATCAATAAACTTGCCTAATATCAGCTTGTTGATAAAAAATGTAGCGGTGTGACCAAAATAGAAGATCAAGGGATGCCGTAAAGGCTCAGGTCGTAAATAATAAGCTTCGTCTGCATTTATCAAAGCAAATAATGACTCATAAGTTGCCCATGTTTGCTTAAAATAAGCTTTAAGCTCACAGCGTTTTGCACTTGTCGATATTCCGGTTAATAATGGTGTTTTTAATTGAGTGCTGGTCATTGTCATAATTTCTGCATGAGCTCTTTATTATTGCTAATTAACGTATAGAGTGGCTATTAATGGATAATTTAAATAGCTTACTGTTATTTATCTAGGATAAACATTTAAACGTTTTTGCCAATTTATTATGGCAAATCATTGTCGTTTTTTATTGTTCAATACTTTTTAATATCACCTGGAGATATCGTTTACATTATATTAATACTGCGATGAAACTATGCTTTGCTTTAACAACTTAAATAATTACTTTTGTACATTTTATGATTGAGATAAATCGTTGAGCTATTGTGCTTTATACTAATTCCGAGGCTAAATAGCCATTGAATTCAAGGATAATATCTTTGTTTTTTGTATCACAAATAAAGATATTTACAGCAGGAATAGTCTGGTTTGATATTCTCAACCTAAAACTATCTAGTTTACTGAGATTACTATTATGTGGTGGTCTAGTTTGGTTACATCTATCTAGATTCGAGTTACCCTGCAATCAATATTTTTGCTGTTCTATATTATGTCCGCTTAAGTGCTCTGAAAATTATTTTTGATGATATTCTCTATACACAAAGAGAATATGTTAAGTAACCAATATTTCATATTATTTTTGTGCTTTTTATTGACCTATCCATACGAGATGAACAATATAAGCGATCACTAATATCTTTGGTAAAACGAACATAATCATTAATATTATTAACTCACTTACACTGCCTTGTATTAGCATAGGCATTATTTAAAACTGTTATTGTGTTGATTGCAACATGAGTATTATCTGATGATCGGTGAAAATAGAGAGTGGCTATTAATAAATAAACTCATTAGCTTGCTGATACTTTTCTAGAATACAACTTTTTAATGTATCACCCAGTTTTTCTGGCAGATCATTATCAATGTTCTCCTTGTTAAGCGCTTTTTTAATGTCTCCCGAAAATTCATTTTGAATTTGATTAATGCGCTCATTGAACCAATGGCTTGCTTTAAAGATTTCAATAGCGCCAATATCTTGTTCCGTTGATTTTAATGATCTGGGTAGATTTTTAGCTCGATGATTGGCCAATTTTACTGCTGGTGCTTTGTAGTCATTTAGTGCGTCAATAATATTGAGTAAAGCAAAAACAACATTAATATAGGGGCAGTAATGTAAACTTGAAGCACCCAACCTATGTTCAATTCTTGCAGTTTCTTGCCAGTGTGATTCACTAAGTAAAACATCATTATATTGATCTACCAATAATGTTTTTATGCCCATAGCTTGGTTGTGTTTGCCAATCTTTTTATACAAAGCAATACTCCCTTGGTGCCCACCAGAAATATCTACAGGTGAGCATAGCTCTTGGGCTAAGCCATAACGTGTTTTAAGGGCTAAACGTTCAAATGCTTCTTCTTCTGGCAAGTACAACAAACTACAAGCGAAACTTGTTTGTAAAAACACTTGTTGTAGATAATCACCAAAGTTGGTCTCTGCCACGATATTTTTATTGTCACTGTTTAGTACGCTAACGTTAATTTGTATAGCATTAGGAATATGAACTGCTCGATTATCTGAAGAAAATACATTGTGACAATCTCTCCCAAGTTTTCCTTGGTCTCCTGACCAAACGACAGGTTTGATTAAGGTGTGTTTTATACCTTGATGCCTGAATATTTCAGCTAAGTGTTCAATAATAAAGGCTAGGTTATCAGCTTCTTTTAAAGGTGATTGACCATTAAACTGAGAAACATACTCCCATTGATTTGTCCAATACTCAGGCACTAATTCTCCATCAATATTAAGTGACTCTAGAATACGGTTAACGGCAATGAAATTAATCTTTTTTTTCATATCTCGCTTGGCAAAGGAACAACAACCTTCTAGTTCAAAGTGAATGACGGCTTTAAACCCTAACGATTGGATGTGATTTTGCAATAAGACAATGGCTTGCTTTGCTAGGCGTTTGTGCATTGGTAAATTACGTGTACTCAAGTAGACTTCTCTAATAGATAATTCGAAGGAAAATTAAAAAATTTAACTGTATTCAACCAGGCTATTTTTATCTGCACCGTTAACATAACAAAGTGTTTGATCAGCTCGACTGAATAAGGTTACACCATCAACTGCTTTATTCTCAAATATAATTATGTCCTGGACTTTTGTTAATGAACGACCATGAGCGATACCTTTTGTGGCTAATATCAGTGAGTATAATATTTGAAATTAATGTGGATAACCTTTTATCCTTAGCTAAATAATCGCGTACAAACACAAAATCAGTATAATTGATTAAATTGTTTCACAGAAAAACCATTCAATATTTGGTCACCAACTTTTAATACAGGCAAACCTCGTAAACGTAATTTAGCAAACTCTTTTTGTCCTTTTGACGCTTGTACATTACACAAACGATAGGGTATACCTTGCGCATCTAAGTATTTTTTAGCCGTTTCACAATGTTGGCAATTATTTATAGTGTAAAGTACAATTTTTTTCATTGATTATTTCTTATTTTCATTTCTTATTTAAATTGTAGCGGCACCATCATACTTATAATTATACCCCTATGATTACTGTACCATGGATTATAAGTATATTTATCAAGTTAATCCTGTCACTGTTTTTTGTTATTCAGCCACTTTATGCTGGTTGCCAAAACACAGTTGCTAATTAACTTTATGTGACGATGGAGATGATGGAGATGATGGAGATGATTACTGCCTAAGATTAACGACTCAGCATTAAGTTTTGTTATACCATTTTACACTTTGCAGAAAAATCGTACACAGATACAAAAAATTTTCAGAGTGTTGCCTAGGCTTATATTCAGGATTTTGTTTATCTTAGTTGATATTAATAAAGTTATTTGCAAACATTAAATATAATGAACTTGGGACGTTAATTTTAACTATGTAAAACTCATCGCCACAAGGTTACATGCTATTTAAGTGACATTAATTAAATACCTCGTCAACAATAAGTCTACAATTTGCTGATTAGCAGCAGGAAAATCTAATTCCTTTAGCTCCTGCAAACTATACCATGATTGCTGCTGCCCTTCCTGCGCTGTTGGCTCGTTTAAAAAGTCATCAACTAAAAATACCTCTAAACAAACTTTTTTATCACCATAATCATGCTCAATAACCACTAAGGGCTGACAAGATAAAATATCAACAGCCACTTCTTCTTTAAGCTCACGTAAAAGTGCTTGCTGTACCGTTTCATTATCCTCTACTTTGCCTCCAGGAAATTCCCATTTCCCGCCTTGGTGAACATCATTAGCGCGCTTAGTAAGGAACACTAGATTCTCGCGAAAAATCACACCAACGGCTACATGGACAGTTTTACTCATTTAAATTCCTTAGTTAAATTAAATATGAAATAACAGATAAAAAAAGCGGCTAAGCCGCTTTTTTTTTATGCATTCATCACAAGGTTAAGTTAACTTGCCATGACACTGTTTGTATTTTTTACCTGAAGCACACGGGCAAGGTTCGTTCCGACCAACACGTGGTACAGCAGGCTTTTCAGTCCCTGCTTCAGGATGTTGATGTGTATATGCTTTTGCTACACCTTCACTTTTGCGGCGTTGCTCTTCGACAGCTTCTACGTCAGACTCAGCACGTATCTGCACTTTACTTAAAATTCCCACAACATCATATTTCAAATTTTCTAGCATCTCACTAAACAATTCAAACGATTCACGCTTGTATTCTTGTTTAGGATTTTTCTGTGCGTAGCCACGTAAATGAATACCTTGGCGTAAGTGATCCATTGCTGCTAAATGTTCTTTCCAATGAGAGTCTAAGCTTTGTAACATAACCGCTTTTTCGAATTGACGAATAACGTCTACACCTACTTGCTCTTCTTTATCGCTATAAGATTGCCCAAAACTTTCAATGATTTTTTCACGTAAATTTTCTTCATGTAATTTGCTATCATCATCTAGCCACTGCTGTAATGGTAACTCAATATTAAATTCAGCGTTTAGTCGTTCTTCAAGTCCATTTATATCCCACATTTCAGCTAAAGATTGTTGTGGAATATGTTGGTCAATAACACCAGTGATAACATCACCACGAATAGCTTGCACTACATCAGCAATTTCTTCTTCATCAAGTAGTTCATTACGTTGTTCATAGATAACTTTACGCTGATCGTTTGCAACATCATCAAACTCTAATAATTGTTTACGCATATCAAAATTTCTGCCTTCGACTTTACGCTGAGCATTTTCAATACTACGCGTAACCCAAGGATGTTCGATCGCTTCGCCATGCTCCATGCCTAATTTTCGCATCATATTAGCTATACGTTCAGAGGCGAAAATTCGCATTAATGAATCTTCCATCGAAAGATAAAAACGAGTAGAGCCTGTATCGCCTTGGCGACCAGAACGCCCACGTAATTGATTATCAATACGACGAGATTCATGCCGCTCAGTAGCCACAATGTGTAAACCACCTAATTCAAGTACTTTATCGTGCTCAACTTGCCAATCACTTTTTACTTTCTCAATTTGTTCATCACTAGCGTTAGTTAATGCCGCTAATGTTGCATTTAAATTACCACCGAGCACAATATCAGTGCCACGACCAGCCATGTTAGTGGCAATAGTTATTGCGCCAACTTTGCCGGCATCAGCAACAATTTCAGCTTCTTGTTGGTGAAATTTAGCATTCAATACTTTATGCTTTATTTTTGATTTTTTTAACATGCTTGAGAGAAATTCTGAGTTCTCAATACTAATGGTGCCTACTAAAGCGGGTTGACCACGCTCAACACAGTTTTTAATATCTTCTAATATAGCTTCGTATTTTTCTTCTGCTGTTAAATAAATTAAATCTGATCTATCATCACGTATCATCGGCTGGTTAGTTGGAATAATGACCGTTTCTAAACCGTAGATATGTGAGAATTCAAATGCTTCGGTATCTGCTGTACCTGTCATACCTGATAAACGATTGTATAACCGAAAATAATTTTGGAAAGTGATAGAAGCAAGTGTTTGGTTTTCATTTTGAACATTCACCCCTTCTTTTGCTTCAACGGCCTGGTGTAAACCTTCAGACCAACGTCTACCTTCCATGGTTCGACCGGTATGTTCATCAACGATAATAATTTCATCGTCTTTGACAATATAATCAACATCTTTTTGGAACAGCTTATGAGCCCGCAGTGCCGCCATAACATGATGTAGTAAAGTTATATTGCCCGCAGAGAATAATGAGTCGCCGTCTTGGATTAACTCTTTCTCCTTCATGATCTCTTCAACACGAATTTGACCTCGCTCGGTTAAATAAATCTGTTTAGCTTTTTCGTCAATAGAGAAGTCACCAGTGCTTTCTTCGTCTTCTTTATCTTCTTCTTCTTGTTGTTCTAATGTGGGTACTATGGTATTAATCAAGCGATACATTTCAGAGCTGTCCTCCGCTTGACCGGAGATGATTAAAGGTGTGCGTGCTTCGTCAATTAAGATTGAATCAACCTCATCGATAATAGCAAAGTTAAGCGTTTTTTGAGCACGTTCTTCTGGTGAAAATGCCATGTTATCGCGTAAATAATCGAAACCAAATTCATTATTGGTGCCGTATGTAATATCTGCTTGGTATGCGGCTTGTTTATCTTGTGGGGCCAAACCTGCAATATTACAGCCAACGGTTAACCCTAAAAATGTAAATAAGGGCCGACTCCAATCACCATCACGTGTTGCTAGATAATCGTTAACGGTAATTACGTGAACACCTTTACCTGTCAACCCATGTAGATAAGAAGGTAGTGTAGCGGTTAAAGTTTTACCTTCACCTGTACGCATTTCAGCAATTTTACCATCGTTGAGTACCATACCACCAAGCATTTGCACGTCAAAGTGGCGCATACCAAATACGCGTATACTTGCTTCACGTACGACAGCAAAAGCCTCTGGCAAAAGTGATTCTAATGTTTCACCTTGTTCAAAGCGTTCTTTAAATTCTGCTGTTTTCGCTTTTATTTCTTCATCGCTAAGTGCTTCAATAACTGGTTCTAGCGCATTTATTTTATTAACTTCTTTTTTCATTTGTTTTAATAGTCGATCATTACGACTACCAAACATATTTGTTATTAATTTTACCAACATCTTAATTTAACCATTTAATGAAGAAAATCTTCTGTCTAAAAAGAAAGTGACCGACAAAGCCGATCAAAAAACTACAAACTTTAGTATTAAAACTATTTTGCTTTACGATATACATACTTGATTGGATCTATTTGTTTATTATTGCGTAAAATTTCATAATGAACATGAGGCCCCGTAGAACGCCCTGTACTTCCCATTTTAGCAATCACTTGCCCTTTAGTCACAACATCACCTATGCTCACTAATAAGGTTTTATTATGACCATAACGTGTTTTAAACCCCTCGCCATGATCAAGCTCAATCAAATTTCCATAACCGTATCTTTTGTCAGACCAGCTCACGATACCCGATGCTGTCGCGATAATATCTGAATCTTCTTTCCCAGCAAAATCAACACCTTTATGTATTGATGGTTGCCCATTAAAAGGGTCTTTTCTGATCCCAAAGTATGATGATAACCATCCTTTGTTGATTGGCCGACCAGACAAATAAAGCATATTTTCTATATGGTGACCTAATGTTATAGATTCAAGTAATTTTAATTGTTTTTCTTCCTTGGCAATCTGTTCTCCGAGTTCAACTAGCATAGCGGCCAATGACTTATTACTAATTATTTCGGCATTATCATTGGCCGGTAATACTGGCCCACCGCTTGGAGGTATACGGTTAAAGTCATATTCTTGTGCTGGAATATTAGCTTCATCTGCAAGTCTATTACCTAAAGCATTTAAGCGTAAAAGATGGCTTTGTAACTCAGCCACTTTTATTGTTAATGCAACAACATTAGCATCATATTCTGGCTTTATTATCGGTTCAATAAACTCAGCAGTAATTAAGCCATATTGGCTTTTATCTGGTATGGCGTCAGTGGAGAAAAATAAATGGATAACAACTCCTGACACCAAAGCAAAAGCCAGCAGAGCCGATAACCAATGAAACTGATTCAGTTTTATTGAAAATCTAACTTTTTCTCCACGGTATAGTAATGTTAAACTCATAGTTAAGTACTTATTTTACTAGTTCGGTTAGAATTTATGGCGCGTAAATCTAAAAAACCTATCGATATGTCCAGCCTGCTAAATTCTTCGTCTGGCACTTTGGCACATATCCAAGAAAAAACCAACTCTTTGGCACAATTAGCAGAAATTGTACGACATATCTGCCCTGATCTACCAGTGGATGCTTGGAAAATAGCTAACTTTGAAAATAACACCTTAATAATAGAGGTAAGCTCACCTGTTTGGGGCCAACGTCTACAGTTTGAACGTAATCAAATTTGTCAGGATTTACTCACAAAAACTGAGGGGAAATTTCATAAAATAGAGATTAAAGTTAACCCTTTTACTCAAAAAAAAATTAACAGCACTGAAAAACCCACTCAACACTCCATTAATCACATGAATTTAATATCACCTAATACGGCTGAACAGTTAACAGCAATAGCACTGAATGCGCCAAAAGGATTGAGGGAGAAATTATTAAAATTGGCAAGTCATGGAAAAATGAGATGAATGATTACAATTAATACTGTCAGTCATTACTAACAGCATTAGAAAATAACGGTTAAAAAGCGCTTGAACTTATTTCCTGATATTCAATGGGAGACTTTTGGTTTTCTTCAAAGGTAATGTATTCCCACGCATCTGTCTGTTTATACACTTCCCTCAATAATATATTATTTAAGGCATGCCCAGATTTGAAAGCGTTAAGTTCACCTAGGATACTTACACCTCCCATATACAAATCACCAATAGCATCTAATATTTTGTGCTTGACAAATTCATCATCATAACGGAGTTCATTTTTGTTAAGCATACGGTATTCATCAAGTACAATAGCGTTTTCTAAACTCCCACCAAGAGCAAGATCGTTTGATCTTAAAAACTCGATATCTTTCATAAAACCAAAGGTGCGCGCGCGACTAATTTCTTTGATAAAAGAACAAGTAGAGAAGTCCATTTGCATAGTTTGACAGGTATTTGCAATAACAGGGTGATTAAACTCAATGGAAAAATTGACCTTAAAACCTTCATAAGGCAATAATTCCGCCCACTTATCGCCTTCTTCTACTCTAATGGGCTTTTTAATACGTAAAAAACGTTTGGCAACATTTAATGTTTCAATGCCAACTGATTGAATAAGATAAACAAAGGGTAATGCACTTCCATCCATAATAGGAATTTCAAATGAATCTACATCTATTATTAAGTTATCAATCCCTAAGGCAGCAATAGCAGATAATAAATGTTCAACAGTAGAAATTTTAACATTCTGTTCGTTGACTAAACAGGTACACAACGTGGTCTCACCAACAGCTTCTGGCGTTGCTTTGATGTCGACTACAGGGTCAAGATCGACACGGCGGAAGACAATACCAGTATTTGCAGGAGCAGGACGGAGAGTAACCTGCACCTTTTCACCTTTATGTAAACCGACGCCCATGGCTGAAACGCTTTGTTTAAGTGTACGTTGTTTAATCATAACGAACCTTTTTCGCTTATTTTACGACTTACAGAACTAATCAATAATTGACGAACCAGTTAACAACACACCTATGTAAAATTAACCAACCGTTTGTCCCTTCCATTTGATGTATATAAACCCACCACCGAATTCAACGGGCGCATAATATAACAAAGTTAACCAATTAAATCAAAATATCAATATATCAATACTTTATTGCTAAGATCAATCGGCTTGTTTACGTAAAAAAGCCGGAATATCAAGATAATTATCTAAATCTAATGCCGCGGTTTTCATTGGTGCCGTTTGCATTTGAACATTAACTTCAGGTATTGCTGAAGATATAACAGCAGTGTCTACTTGGCCATTAGGAATATAATCTCCACCAACAACTTGTTGCTCAACCTTTTGTATAGGATTAACTAAAGTGATATCCGGCTTCACTTCTGCGCCAATCCCTGTTGCTACTACAGTTACTCGTAAATCTTCAGTCATTTCATGATCAATGACAGCACCCACAACCACTGTTGCATTTTCCGAAGCAAAGGCTTTTACTGCATTACCAACCGTTTCAAATTCGTCAATACTAATGTCCATACCCGCGGTGATATTAACTAATATACCTCGAGCACCCGCTAAGTCTACATCTTCAAGTAATGGACTTGAAATCGCTGATTCGGCTGCTTCGGCAGCACGGTCAGGACCTGAGGCAATGCCTGACCCCATCATAGCAGTACCCATTTCTGACATTACCGTGCGAACATCGGCAAAATCTACGTTGATTAAACCAGGGCGAGTAATCAGCTCAGCAATCCCTTGGACAGCACCTAACAATACATTGTTTGCTGCTTTGAAAGCATCTAATAAGCTAGTGCCTGGGCCTAATACTTTTAACAACTTTTCATTAGGAATAGTGATCAATGAATCAACACTTTTCGATAAGAACTCAATCCCTTGATCAGCATAGTTCATCCGTTTTTTGCCTTCAAAAGGAAAGGGTTTAGTCACCACTGCTACGGTCAAAATCCCCATTTCTTTCGCCACTTCAGCAACCACAGGCGCAGCACCTGTACCAGTACCACCCCCCATACCAGCTGCGATAAACACCATATCAGCACCTTGTAGTGTTTGCTTAATCGTCTCACGATCTTCTTCGGCTGCACGACGGCCAATCTCTGGATTAGCTCCGGCCCCCAGTCCTTTAGTTACATCAGCACCTAACTGCAGTGTTACCGTGGCAGACGAGTTTCGTAATGCCTGCGAGTCGGTATTAGCTGTAATAAACTCTACACCCTCAATGGTTTGGCATACCATGTGCTCAACTGCATTACCGCCACCGCCGCCAACACCAATCACTTTAATTATCGCTTCTTCTTTATGGTCTTCCATTAATTCAAACATTTTTATCTCTCCGTTTTATTAAAACGTTATTTTACTTTACTAATTTACATTTAATTTATTAACCAACATTTAATTTTGACTAAACATTGACGCTAGAATTCACCTTTAAACCATGTATTAACGCGTGACCACAAGTCTTTCATACCTTCACGACTTTTACCTTCATTGTTACCTTGCTCATTTACTTGCATTCCATAATGTAATAAACCAACAACTGTCGCATAGGTTGGATCATTAACATACTCTTTGAGTCCTTCAACATTCAACGGGTTAGCTATACGTACTGGCATTTGAAATACCTCTTCAGCAAATTCAATAACGCCTTCCATTTTCGAAGTGCCACCAGTTAAAACAAAACCAGCAGCAATTTGATCAGCTAAACCGCTTTCTCTTATCTCTTCTTGAATCAACTCAAACAACTCATGATATCTTGGTTCAACAACTTCCGAAAGTGTATGGCGAGACATCGAACGAGCAGGACGACCACCAACACTTGGAACATCAATATTTTCTTCCATACTCACCAGTTGTTTTAATGCACAGGCATATTGTACTTTAATATCTTCAGCATGACTTAACGGCGTTCTAAAAATTTTAGCTATATCACTCGTCACTTGATTGCCAGCAACAGGAATAACCGCAGTGTGACGAAGTGCTCCACCGGTAAACACCGCTATATCCATTGTACCTGCGCCCATATCAACCACACAAATACCAAGTTCTTTTTCATCTTCCGTCAATACAGAATAACTCGAAGCCAGTGCAGAAAAAATCAATTGATCGGCAACTAAGTTGCAACGCTCAACACATTTAACAATGTTTTTTGCCATATCATTGGCACAAGTGACAATATGAACTCTGGCTTCCATACGAACACCAGACATACCTATTGGACTTTTAATGCCATCTTGACAATCAATACTATATTCTTGTGGAAGGATATGAAGCATACGACGCTCTGCTGAAATAGGTACTGAGCGGGCCGTGTGGATAACATTATCGACATCTTCTTGAATCACTTCATTGTCATTGATTGGCACCATGCCATTTTCATTCTGACAGCTAATGTGTTTGCCCGAAATACCTAAATAGATTGAACTGATACGACAGTCAGCCATCAATTCTGCTTCGTTAACAGCACGTTGAATAGATTTAATGACTAAATTTAAATCATTAACACCACCTTTATCCATACCTCTAGCCGGTTGATTACCTACACCTATAATACTAAGTTTATTGTCAGGTGTGATCTCACCAACGGCGACCGATATTTTAGAGGTGCCTATATCTAATCCAACAACTAGATTTCTTTCTGTTATTTTTGACATATTTTTTTCAATTAGCCACTTGTCGTAATCGTGTTAAGTTCTTAATTTTGTTTCTATGGTTTTCCAACCAATAGCAACACCAGTATCATATCGCAAATCAATGTAATTAACTTGCTGATTATATTCTTTATTATTTTTTATTATTGGATATATATCCATAAACCTTTGTATTCTTTTAACTCTGCTTTCACGCCCTAAATTCAATAACACCCCATCGTTTAAGATTAACTGCCATGAAAATCGCTCAGACAACACTAATTCATCAATCGACAAGTCTCTAAATCCGAGTAAACGATTTAAATTAGAAAAGTTCTCTAATGCAATTAATTCTGTACCTTCTGGTCCATAAAACTGAGGCAGATGTGTCTTAATTCTTGACACATCTGCTTGGAATGTTTTACCTTTATTATTAATTAAAAAATCACCATTCCACTGCGCTACAGGCCATTGATCAACAACATATATCTTCAATTCATTTGGCCAGTGTTTACGCACTGATACTGAATAAACCCAAGGTAATTGTACTATCTGTTGTTGGACGTCATTAACATCCACTTGAAAGAAGTTACTTAGGTCAATGCTTTCCAACGCTGTAAAAATATCTTCTTTTACCGTAAAGGGCATTTCACCAGTAATAATAAGCGATGTTACCGGTGTTCCTTCTTGCGCAATGACTTTTTCAGTAATCAGCCAACTTCCACCTAACATGCTAATAATAACAGCAATAAAAAAACTTAAACCAAGCCAGAAAGCCCAGTTAACTGTCAATTTTTCGTGCTGTTCTTTTTTAGCATTCATCTAAAACCCCCTTCAACTGACTCTGCTAAGTTCAACAATTTTTGTCACTAATTGACTAAAGTCTAATCCATAAACTTTTGCCGCTTTAGGTACTAATGACGTTTCGGTCATGCCTGGTACCGTATTAACTTCTAATAATTGCCATTGGCCCAGTTCATTACGCATTACATCAACTCTACCCCAACCTTTTGCACCGGTTGCTTTAAAGGCGGCTAATGCTAAATTTTGTATTTCTTGAGTATCGTGTGCATTCAAATGGCTAGGGCAATGATATTGAGTACTCGTTGATTGATATTTTGCTTCGTAATCATAAAACGCTCTGGGTGTTTCCATCTGTATAACGGGTAAAGCTTCATTGCCTAAAATTGTCACGGTAAACTCAGGTCCGTTGATCCAAGCTTCAACTAAGACTTCATCATCAAAGCTAAAAGCTTCAATTAATGCCTCAGTTAATTGCTCAGCTGATTCAGCAACTGCCATACCAATACTAGAGCCTTCATTAGCGGGTTTAACCATCACTTTGTTATTTAGTTCTTTGAGTACAGACGGCACAATTGATTGCTCAAAATTATCTTTCTTAATTACCAAGAATGGTGCTGTTGGCAAGTTAAGCGCTTTAAATATTTGCTTGCTACGTATTTTATCCATAGATAGAGCTGAGCCTAAAACACCTGAACCCGTGTAAGGAATACCTAAATATTCTAATGCGCCTTGTACGCAACCATCTTCGCCACCTCGACCGTGTAAGGCAATAAAAACCCGATCAATGTTTTCTAATTTAAGTCTTGAAAGCTCTAATTCTTTGGGATCAAATAAAATCACCTCAAAACCGGCAGCGGTTAAAGCTTTAGCAATGGCTTTGCCTGAATTTATTGACACCTCACGTTCTGCTGAGTTTCCGCCGTAAATCACTGCTATTTTTTCTGTTTTTGTAGAAGAAGTTAATATTTTATTACTCATTGACTCCTCCTATCTCAGTCTTTTGTTTACGGTGAACATTAAGTAATGGGTCATCAACTAGTGATCGAGCAACTGCACCTATGTTACCTGCACCCTGTGTAATAATTATATCGCCATCTTTTAACTGCGAAGCCATTAATGGTGCTAATTGCAAAGTATCACTGACATACACAGGCTCGATTTGTCCTCTTTGCCGAATTGATCTTGCTAAACTTTTACTGTCAGCAGATACAATCACCGCTTCGCCAGCGGCATAAACATCAAGTAAAAATAAGCAGTCAACTTGAGATAATACTTCAACAAAGTCTTCGTAAAGGTCTCGGGTACGAGAGTATCTGTGTGGTTGAAAGACCATCACTAAGCGCTTTTTAGGCCAGCCATTACGCATAGCAGTAATAGTTGCTTTAACTTCACTAGGGTGGTGCCCATAATCATCAATTAAGGCCATCTTTCCAGATTCTGTAGAAAGGGTTGCCAATTGTTCAAAGCGTCGACCGATACCAGCAAACTCTTTTAATGATTTCTTAATAGCTTGGTCACTAACCCCTTCGTCTTTTGCAACGGTTATACCGGCAAGCGCATTTAATACATTATGCTGACCAGGCAGATTAAGACTCAAATCGAGCGATTTTTCACCATCAATTTCAACGGTAAAATAACTCACTCCACCCTCTTGCTTAAAGTTACTAGCTCGAACATCAGCATCTTCAGAGAAACCATAGGTGATCACGTGACGAGAAATACGTGGTAATATTTCTCTTATCACGGCGTTATCAATACACATTACGGCAATACCATAAAAGGGTAAATTATGTAAAAATTCTATATAGGTATCTTTGAGTTTTTCAAAGTCACCTTGATAGGTTTCCATATGATCGGCACCTATATTAGTAATGACCGCTACCATAGGTTGTAGATGCAAAAACGAGGCATCGCTTTCATCAGCCTCAGCAATGAGATAGCGACTGGTACCTAAACGAGCGTTAGTGCCCGCACTATTTAATAAACCACCAATAACAAAAGTAGGATCTAATTTATCTTCAGCAAAAATACTTGCAATTAAACTCGTTGTTGTTGTTTTACCATGGGTGCCTGCAATCGCAATACCGTGTCTAAAACGCATTAGTTCAGCCAACATTTCAGCTCGACGAACCATTGGAATTCTATTATTTTTGGCAGCAAGTAGTTCCGGGTTATCAGCAGTTATAGCGGTAGATACCACGATCACATTTGCTCCGTTAATATTTTCACTATTATGGCCAATAAAAATTTCAGCACCTAAATTAGTTAAGCGTTGCACCACTTCATTCTTGCCAATATCAGACCCAGATATCTGGTAACCTTCGTTTAATAATACCTCTGCAATGCCACCCATACCAGCACCACCAATACCAACAAAGTGAATGCGTTTAATCCTACGCATTTCGGGTATTTTAATCTGTGCCGTATTATTACTGCCGATGTTATGATTAAAAATTGACATTACTGCCTCCTTTTTGCAGCAAGCTTTGACAAATTTGAGCAACCTTCTTTGTTGCATCTGCGTGAGCGGCGTCATGTGCCGCTTTCGACATTGACTGAATCACTTTGTCGGAGCTAAACAGGCTATTAAGCATTTGTGCTAATGTAGTCCCGTTAAATTCATTTTGCGGTAATAATTTTGCTGCACCGCAAGAAACTAAATACATAGCATTTTTTGTTTGGTGATCATCGACAGCATGAGGTAAAGGGACAAAAATTGCTGGTTTGGCTGCCATAGCCAATTCTGACACAGTTAAAGCACCGGCACGACAAATTACTACATCAGCCCACTGATATGCACTTGCCATGTCTTCAATAAATTCAGTAATTTTCACTCGTTCACCCAACAAACCATATTCTTTGTAGCGGCTTAATACTTTTTCTTCTTTGCCGGCACCTGTTTGATGCCAAACATCAATATTTTGTCGCTTAATTTGTTTTACCGCCAGCGGTACAACTTCATTAAGGATTTGTGCGCCTAAACTGCCGCCCACGATTAATACTTTTTTACTGACTGACGGTTGTTTAGGCATCAAGTTTTTAATCGCAACAATATCGCTCCGTAATGGGTTACCAACTACCTGATAATTTATTGTAGATTTAAAAGCATACGGAAATGCCGCAAGCACTTTCGTGGCAATTAAGGCTAAATATCGATTTGTCATACCTGCCACAGCATTTTGCTCATGTAAAACAAGCGGTTTTCTTAATAACCAAGCGGCAATGCCGCCAGGCCCACTTGCATAGCCGCCCATACCTAAGACTACATCAGGATTTACTGCGCGCAATATTTTAATGGACTGCACGATAGATTGCATTATTTTAAACGGTGTTTTTAGCCAAGTTTTCCAGTTTTTATTCCTAAAGCCGGCAATATTAACAAAAGATATTGGGTAACCGTATTTAGGTACCAATTCTGCTTCCATTTTGTTTTGAGTGCCAAGCCAATGAATATTCCAGCATTGTCCGGCCAATTCCTCTGCAACAGCTAAACCAGGAAATATATGGCCACCGGTTCCACCGGCCATTATTAGTAGGGTTCTGTTTTGTTTTGATGTATTTCCTGTAGAAGTTTTAGTCATTTACCAATACCTCTTTATTGATTTTTTGTACTTCTTCTGCTGTTTTATTTTTTGATTTACTTCGTCCTTTGGTACTTGTCGCTTGAATGCTTTGTAAACGCAATTCATGATCAATACGGATCAATATCACCACACAAAGTGTCATAATAATCATTGAACTACCGCCATAGCTTATTAATGGCATAGTTAACCCTTTAGTTGGTACCATGCCTGAACTTGCTCCGACATTAACAGCGGCTTGAAAGCAGAACCAAATAGCTATTGCATAAGCAAAAAAACCTTCAAAATGTTTTTCTTTGGCCAAGGCCCGCTTACCCAGCATTAAGGCTTTATAAACTAAAATAAAACTGAGCAGTAATGTAACGGCAATACCGGTAAAACCAAACTCTTCAGCTAACACAGCCATAACAAAGTCAGTATGGGCTTCAGGAAGGTATTCAAGCTTTTGGATGCTATTCCCTAGCCCTTGGCCAAATAATTCACCACGACCATATGCCATTAATGATTGAGTTAACTGATAGCCACTACCAAAGGGGTCTTGCCATGGATCTAAGAAGCTGGTGATCCTGCGTAATCTATAAGGTTCATAGACAGCGAGTAAAGAAAGCGCAACCACGCCAACACCGGCAATACCAACAAACTGCCATAATTTAGCCCCCGCTAAGAAAAGCAGGCCAAAGGTGGTGACAAACATCACAATAATTGTACCTAAATCAGGTTGGGCTAGTAATAATAATGCCAATAAGAAAAACACCACCAAAGGCTTAATAAAGCCTTTAAGATTTTCTTTGACTTCATCCCTACGTCTGACTAAATAATCAGATAAATAACAGAAGAAGAACAATTTGGCAGGCTCAGCGGCTTGGATTGTAATAGGACCAATAGCAATCCAACGGGTTGAACCATTAACAGAGCGGCCAATAAGTAAAACAACCAACAATAAAAACATACCCAGCAGTAATAATTTTCCACTATTTTTCTGCCACCAGCTCATTGGTACCTGTAAAGCAATAATCGTAATAACCAGACTTAACAAAATATAGATACTGTGACGGAAAACAAAATGAAAGGGATTATTGAATAATCGTTCAGCAATTGGCATTGAAGAAGTTGCCACCATCACTAACCCTACCATATACATGCTTATCGCTAGAACAATAAAACCACGATCAAATGTTTCTACTTTAGTATTTTCTCTGGCGAGCCATTCAGTTAGATTAGGTACCTTAGCCAGGCCGAAAGTATCAGCTAATGTTGTCATCAGCTTACCTCCTCTAACTGGCGTACTGCATCAATAAAGACTTGGCCACGTTCAACAAAATTTTTAAACATGTCTACGCTTGCACATGCAGGAGACAATAACACTGTATCCTGCGGTTTTGCCAATCGACTTGCTTTTATTACCGCTTGTTCTAATGTATTGACTTCAATAGTGTTATCTCTGAAACTGGCGATTTTATTCCCGTCTTTCCCCAAGGTAATTAAATGGCTTACCTGTTTTGCTATCACTTGTTTCAATGGTGAAAAATCAGCTCCTTTACCCTCCCCGCCGGCAATAAGAATGAGTTGTTCTGATGGCTTTAATAGTTTTGAAATACCATTTATTGCTGCTAGTGTTGCGCCAACGTTTGTTGCTTTAGAGTCATTTATCCAGTTGATATTATCGTTGCTAGCAACGCGCTGACATCTATGTGGCAAACCATTAAAGCTTAATAAGTTTTCAACCATGGCCGTTAATGACCAACCAGCACTTAAGCCTAACGCTAGTGCTGCAAGATAATTAAGTGCATTATGAATGCCTGCTAATGGTAACTGATCAATGGAAATTAATGGTTGATCACCAAACATCAAGGTACTTTGTTCACCGATCGTTGTTATGCCAAAGTGACCTTGTTGGGCGATATCACTGCCAAATGAAATCACTTTTTTATTTTTGACTCCAGCATTAACACGCACAAAAGTTGCATCATCATCTCGGTTAACAACAGCGATGTTACTTTGTTGATATATACTTTGTTTGATTTCTTTATAATGTTTTAAAGTTAAATGACGGTCTAGGTGATCATTACTGACATTTAACACTGTAGAGGCAATAGCCTGCATACTCGTTAACGTTTCTAATTGGAAACTTGATAGCTCAAGCACCAAAAGCGAAGGTGATGTAAATTGGTCATCACCGGGAATTAAGTGATTAAGTACTGGAACACCAATATTGCCACCTAATTCAACATTATGACCGAGTGATTTTCCTATATGTGCCAATAAAGACACTACGGTTGATTTACCATTTGAACCGGTCACCGCTAGTATAGGTGTATCAGTTAATCGGCAATACAACTCAACATCTCCCCAAACCAGGCAATTAGCATTGATAGCCTCTTTGATTGCGGGTGTGGCTAAATCAACACCTGGGCTTGCAAGAATGATATCAGCATGTGCAATAAGTGTTTGATCCCATGATCCTAAAGTAATGTTAGGTTCATTATGCGTTTGCATAAAATGAGCGAGGTCATTAAGCACATGTTCTCTAGAGTCATTGACCGCAAAACTAATATGATTAGCCGTTAAGAATCGCGCACAGGATAATCCCGTAAGGCCGATACCCAATACTAATATATTCTTAGCTCTTAACATTAAGAGTGTCGATTGCGATAAATTATTCATTTGATTTTATTAACTTGCCCTTCTCTTTTGTTTTATGTTTTTTTATTTCTTTGCTTTATCTTAATTTCAGTGTTGCTAAGCCAATCAATACCAGAATCAATGAAATGATCCAAAATCTGACAATGACTCGTGGCTCTGGCCAACCTTTCAATTCATAATGATGATGAATAGGGGCCATGCGAAATATTCGCTGACCACGCATTTTGTAGGAGCCTACTTGCAAAATTACCGACACTGTTTCAATGACAAAAACACCGCCCATAATAAACAAAACTAACTCTTGGCGAACTAAAATAGCAATAACTCCTAATGCAGCGCCTAAGGCTAATGAGCCAACATCCCCCATAAAAACTTGTGCTGGATAGGTGTTGAACCACAAGAAGCCCAAACCCGCACCAACAATAGCAGTGCAGACCACAACAAGTTCACTGGCCATTGCGATATGAGGAATATTTAAATAGGAAGAAAAATTTGCATGCCCCGTCATATAAGCAAATATCGCAAATGCTCCAGCAACCATGATGGTTGGCACTATAGCTAAACCATCTAAGCCATCAGTTAAATTAACCGCGTTGCTGGTTCCAACGATAACAAAATAACTTAGCAGGATATAAAAGATACCTAGTTGTGGTAATACATCTTTAACAAATGGAATTAACAAGGATGTTTCTTCAGGGCTTTGTGCAAACTGATATAAAAACAATGCCGTGGCAAGTCCAGCGACGGTTTGCCAAAAATACTTCCAACGGGCAATTAAACCATTAGCGTCTTTTCGGATAACTTTTCTGTAATCATCGACAAAACCGATAATACCAAAACTGACAACAACAAATAACACCACCCACACATAGGTATTGCTTAAGTCTGCCCACAATAAAACACTGACGACTATAGAGGCTAAAATTAGAATCCCACCCATAGTCGGTGTTCCAGATTTAGATAAATGGCTCTCAGGCCCATCATCTCTAATGGTTTGACCTATTTGCATTTTTTGTAAATAACGAATCAGCTTAGGACCAAAATATAATGATATTATCAGGGCCGTTAATGTACTGACTATCGCTCTAAACGTTAAATACGAAAACACATTAAATGCTGAGTAATATTGAGTTAACAACTCACTTAACCATAGCAACATTAAACTTGTACTCCATCATTATTTTTATTATTATTTTTATGGCTAGTAATCGAGCTATCTTTTTGTTTTTTATCGGCTTCATAACCGATAATTTTTTCTACTACATGTTCCATATGAGCGCTACGAGAGCCTTTTACTAAAATTGAAATAGGTTGCTTTTCATCGCTTAAAATTGCTTTTAGTTTAACTAACAATTGCTCGCGCGAACTAAAATGTTGTGCTTTATCTTGTTGTTTATTATTAGCATTAAAAGCATCGGAGCTATTTTGGCTTAAAACACCTAGTGTGAATAAATTATCTATCTGCTGATACAGCGCATATTCCCCCACTTCTTGATGGTAACGTCGAGCAACTGAACCAAGCTCACCCATGTCACCTAAAATCAAAATACGTTTGCCGCTATAACTTGCCAATACATCAGTCGCCGCTTTCACAGACTCAACATTGGCATTGTAAGTATCATCAATAAGCTTTACGTTTTTATTTAACTGATAAATATTTAATCGGCCTTTAACCGGTGTCATTTCTAAAAGGCCTAAACGTATATCCTCTAAACTCGCCCCAAACTCCACAGCAATAATTGCCGCTGCCACCGCGTTACAAACATTGTGTTTGCCTGGTATAGTTAAGGCGATTTCGCTATTACCTTTTTCTGTAGTTAAGGTAAAACTAGCACAACCATTTTTATTTAACGTAACATTGGAACTGTAAATATCCGCAAGGCTATCTGGTGAATGCTCTACCGGTTTTTCACAAGAGAAACGGCGAACAGTTTTATCCACTAAACGCCATTGCCACTTACTCGCATATTTGGAGTCTTGATTATAAATAGCGATACCATCAGCAGATAAGCCTTCAAAAATCTCGCCTTTTGCACGAGCCACACCACATAAATCACCAAATCCTTCAAGATGAGCAGCGGCAATATTGTTAATGATTGCAACATCAGGTTTGACTAAATCAGCGGTATATGCAATTTCGCCTAAATGATTTGCGCCCATTTCAATCACAGCGAAGTCATGCTTTTTTTCAAGGCGTAATAAAGTTAACGGTACGCCAATATCGTTATTAAAATTCCCCTCTGTCGCTAGCACATTACCGAGACGTGACAGAATTTCAGCAACCATTTCTTTTACTGTGGTTTTACCACTACTGCCTGTTATGCCAACTGTTTTTGGTGCAACCTGCTGTTTAACATAAGCGCCAATTTTACCTAAGGCAATTCGAGTATCTTTGACGATAATTTGCGGCGTTTTAAATTGACTACCTGCATTGCCATGTTCAGCTGATAAATGGTCGGTAAATAAGTGATCAACAATTACTGCACCACAGCCCAAATTCTCGACTTGTTTGAGAAAACGATGACCATCAAAATTTGGTCCTTTTAAAGCGAGAAAGACTTCACCATTTTGCAACGACCTACTGTCCGTCACTATTTTATTAATGATTTTTTTACCCGTATCTATTTGCTCACTCACTAGTGTGCCTTCAACCGCTTCAGCTAGTTCAGACAAGGATAAATTAATCATAGTTTGTCTCCTTTTTGGAAAAAACTATGCACCACATCTCTTTCATTATAAGAAATTTTCTTGTCTCCAATTAAGATGTTGTCTTCGTGTCCTTTACCCGCGAATAAAACGATGTCATTGGTTTTAGCATCAGAAAGAGTTGAAAGTACGGCTTGTTGTCGATCTAGGATTATGGTGATGCTTTCTAGATGTTGACAACGTGATAAAATATCATTCACTATCATGTCAGGTGATTCACTTCTAGGGTTATCATTGGTCAGAACAACATGGTCTGCTAAGCGTTCAGCAATGATGCCCATTAACGCTCTTTTACCTTTATCTCGGTCACCACCACAGCCAAAAACCACCCAAAGTTCACCTTGGCAATGTTGCCGACAAGCCAGTAATGCATTTTCTAATGCATCTGGGGTGTGAGCATAATCTACAACAGCAGTGACTTGCTCATCTTTAGTGATTGTTTCCATACGACCAATAATGGGCGTTACTGTAGCAATACTTTTAGCAATATCGGTTAAAGCAATTTGTTCAGTGAATAATACCGCAATCGCCGCTAATAGATTATCAACATTAAAGTCAGCCATTAGTGGGCTGTTAATGTTGATATCCCCTAAATGCGAGCGTAATATAAAATTAACACCATTTCTATGGTGTTTAATCTGATCTGCTTGAACAAATTCTTTATATTGATTAATGTATTTACTTCGACCATAGACAATTGTTCGTTGCTCTGTTGGCCAATTTTTTAACCATTGCTGGCTGATTGCATCATCACCATTAACGATTGCTACCTGTGAAGCGTCATCAGTAAATAACTTGCGTTTTGCTTGTGCATAGTTTGCCATGGTTTGATGGAAATCCAAGTGATCACGACTTAAATTAGTAAACAGTGCCACATTAAATAAATCATTGGTAACTCGGCGCTGCTCTAGCGCGTGAGAAGAGACTTCCATAGCAACGTGACTAATTCCCTCGGTAACAAAGCCAGCGAGTAATTGGCTTAATTGTGTTGCTCCCGGAGTGGTGTTTTTTAGGGGGGTTAACTGTGCTAATTTACCTGCGCCATTGGTGCCAATTACCGCAGATGACTTGCCATGTTGTTCAAGTAATTTGGCAATTAGTTGACTGGTAGTTGTTTTACCGTTGGTACCTGTAATGCCAATCATCACCATTTTACTTTGCGGTTGCTGATAATAAGCGTTTGCTAAAGCAAATAAGCAGTGGTTGAGTTGATAAAACTCAATAATTGCAATTTTTTGCGTTAACTTTTTTTTATCTGCTTTTTTTACAATAGGGGTACGCCACAATACATTACCATGTTGTTGTTTATTTTGGCATTGTGCTAGAACAAGCAAGGCACCAGAGGCAATCGCTTGATCAATATATTCTCGGCCATCTTGAGCGCTTCCGATAACCGCACAAAATATATCGCCGTGATTCAAATCACGGCTGTTATTAACCAGTTTATGTACACTCGCCTGCGCATTAATTAACTTATTGACATAACCTGTGATATCAACATTTGTGCTAGCGATTAAATTATTTGGGATGCCGAAGTCAGCTAAAGTAGACAAAATGGAGTAAGGTGCGAGATCAGACATTGTCATTCACCTTAGTTTCATCAGCGTTACTGGCTGTTTTATCTGATAGTGTTTTATCTGATAGTGTTCTGGCTGACATACGGTTAAAGGGTATCTCGCTGACTACCTTTTCTTGTTTAACATTCTTGGCTGTATTGTTTGCATCTGGGGCAACGTTTAAGACTCTTAATGCTCCTTTCATTACCCGAGAAAATACCGGTGCAGCTACTTCACCGCCATGGTACAAGTCTCCACCTGGCTCATTAATGACCACAACAACAACTAATTCAGGATGAGAAACTGGCGCAATGCCAGCAAATAAACCGACATAATCATTACCATAGCCTCCGGCAATAGATTTACGGCTAGTGCCTGTTTTTCCGCTAACACGATAACCTGCAATTTTGGCTTTTGGTGTGTGTTTATCAACAACGGTTTCTAACATTTCAATGATGTTATGGCTAAAATCTTGTGAATATATTCTTTGTTCTTCCACAAAATCATCAGGCTCATTAGCTTGCTTGACAATGGTTAACGGTCGTTTAACCCCTCCATTAGCAAGTGTGGTATAAAAACGAGCGAGTTGCATGGGAGTAATTGCTAAACCATAACCAAAAGAGAGCGTTGCTAATTCAAATTTTGACCAGCGTGGACGGTCATGCATAATACCGGCACTTTCACCAATGAGACCTGTGCCAGTATCATTGGCAAATCCTGCTTCAAAAAACTTATCGAGTAAATATTCTTTAGGGACTGATAAGGCGAGTTGGGCCGTACCCATATTAGATGAATACACAAGAATATCTTCAAGACTGAGTTTACCGCGATTAACCAGGTCACTCACTCTTCTGCCACCTAATCGCATCCAGCCGGGGTTAGTATTGATCACCGTTTTAGTTTTTACTGAGCCAAATTCTAAAGCGCTTAAGACCGTTAATGGTTTGACGGTAGAACCCGGTTCATAAACATCCGTTATTGCTCGGTTGCGAAAACGATGTGTTGCTGTATTGTTGCGATTATTGGGGTTATAAGACGGGCTATTAACTAAAGCAAGAATTTCACCGGTATGAATATTGGTGACAACCACTGAGCCCGATGTGGCTTTGAATGCTTGTACAGCACCCTTTAGTTCTCGGTAAGCTATCGCTTGAATACGTTGATCAATACTTAAAGTAAGATCTTTTGGCTCTTCGGATTTTTCTTCTGAAATAATTTCAATTTTTCGTCCTTTAGCATCTTTACGATATGTTTTATTGCCGTCTGTACCTGTCAGTAACTGATTATATAAACGTTCAATGCCCTCAATACCCTTATCATCTACATCAGTAAAGCCGACAACGTGAGAGCTAATTTCTCCTGTTGGATAAAAGCGTTTTGATTCTTTACGTAAATGAATGCCTGGAATTTTTAACTCACGAATGTAGTTTGCCATTGCAGGGGAAACTTGGCGTTCGATATAAACAAAACGCTTAGTCGGATTACGTACTAAGCGTTTTGTTATGGTGTTAACGTCTTGACCTAGAACGTCAGCTAATGCTTGCCAATGATCAACCATAGCAAGAGCATTATTTTTCATGATGATTTGAGGATCTGCCCAAACAGTTTCTACGGGTACGCTTATCGCTAATTCATACCCATTTCTATCAAGGATATTGCCACGTTGCACGGTATTGGCCAACGTACGAATTGAGCGCATATCACCCTGCTTTTTCAACATCTCAGGTTCAATAATTTGAATATAAGCAGCGCGGCCAATCAAGGCCGTATAAATTAGAAAAACAAGAGCCATCACCACGTAAAAACGCCATGTTGTTGTTGGCTTATCTTTGGCTGATTTTGCCATGCCTGAATTTTTTGCTGATTTTTCGCTCATTACGCTCTTTTAGTTGTATTCATCATATTAAGGTAGTGAAATAATCACTTCGGTTTTCGCTGTTGGCCTTTTCATTTTTAATAATTTTTGTGCTTTACTTTCAATGGCACTATGCTCAGCTAAACTATTTTGTTCTATTAATAAATTACGCCATTCAATATCTAACTCATCACGCTCAGCTAATAAAACTTCTAAACTACTGGTACTTTGGCGATTCAAGTGAGTAAAGTAAATCACTGAGAATGCGCTAAAAACAACTAATATCAATATGATATAAGTTAATAAATGCCGTTGTAGGTCATACCAAATATCAACGGCTAAATTCGTTCTATCTGCTGCCATAATAAAAAGTTAACACGTTATCTAGGTAAACGTTGGGCAATGCGTAAAACAGAGCTTCGCGAACGAACATTAGCCTCAACTTCATTTTGACTTGGTTTTAATCTACGACCAATTAAGGCGAGTTTTTTACCTTTTTGTAATTCTTCTTCAGTAATAGGCAAACCACGGGGTACTTGTTTACCTTGTGAATGTTTTTTCATGAATTGCTTAACTAATCTGTCTTCAAGTGAATGAAAACTAATAACAACTAAGCGACCTTCTGCAGCCAATATGGTCAATGAAGCATTTAATACTTTTTCTATTTGTTCAAGCTCGCTATTGATATACATGCGGATAGCTTGAAAGCTTCGAGTTGCAGGATGTTTTTTAATTTCTCGTTGTGGCGCTGTTGTTTTTATTAATTTGGCAAGCTCACCGGTGCGAGTGAGTGGGTATTGTTCACGGTTATCAACAATGGCGTTAGCGATACGCCAAGCATGCTTTTCTTCACCAAATGTTCTCAGTACCCAAGTAATATCTTCAACATCAGCAACGGCTAGCCACTCTGCTGCGGTTTGACCTTTAGAGGTGTCCATTCGCATATCAAGAGGGCCATCTTTCATAAAACTAAAACCACGCTGAGCTTCATCAAGTTGTGGTGACGAAACACCTAAATCAAGTAAAATCCCATCAATTTTCTCGACCAGTTGCTGACTCTCAACCATATGCTCTAATTCAGCAAAACCTTGATGTTCAATAGTAAATCGCGCATCGTTTTTAAACTTTTCAGCTGCAACAATAGCAGAGGGGTCTCTATCGATCGCAATTAACCGACCTTTGTCAGACAATTGAGACAAAATATGTGCTGAGTGTCCACCTCGACCAAAAGTACAGTCGATATAACACCCATCAGGATTTATCGCCAAGCCATCAATAGCTTCGTCAAGTAATACTGCAATGTGTGAATTATCTTTTGGTATTTCTGTTGACATAGTTTTATCGTTTTATTTATGGCTATAGCTGCAAATCAAGTAAGCGTTCTGGTAATTCAATCTCGCTTGGCGCAATGGTATTAATATTTTGCTGCATTTGAGATTGCCATGCAGCTTCATTCCAGATTTCAAACTTTCTTAACTGCCCGACTAACACCACATTTTTTTCTAAGCTGGCATATTGTCTAAGAGGCCCTGAGATCAGTAACCGACCATTTTTATCTATTGCACAATCGGAGGCGTTACCTAATAATTTTTGTTGAGCTAAACGTTCAACTCTATTCATGCTAGATAATTCACATAATTTAAGTTCAATTTCTTCCCATTCAGCCAGTGGATAAAGTAATAAAGAAGGGTATTGCAGATCAATAGTACATACCATTTTCCCTTCGCAATCGGCAAAAAGCTCCTCGCGATACCTGGTTGGTACCGTGATACGATTTTTATTATCAAGTGTAATTGCGCTAGTGCCTCTAAACATAAAGCCTTTTTTTTATTTTTATTACATTTTTGAAGATAAAATCCACTTTTACCCACTTTTTACCACTTATATACAGTTTAGTGACTAATACAAAGAATTGTCAAGCAAATATTTATTAATTTGATCACGCTAGAGTTCAATAAAATTGAGGGGTTTGGTGAAGTTTATGAAATGGTGGAACTTTGTGGATATCCATCCCAAATAATGTAAAACAAAACGTATTTCATTACATTCTTTGTCTATAGGAAGCTAAACAATGTATAAGAAGTAAACTATATCGTCATGGCCACTTCAACATGCGCTATTTCGCAGTTAAAAAAGATAAAATAAATGACTACATCAAACGCATTATCTTTAAACCTTGATACCAATTAAACCGATCACTAATAACCAAAAAGCAAAAAACAACTTTAGTCGGCTTGCTGATAGACGTGAAACAATACTCTTAGCAACGATGCCACCTAATACTGCACTAGGACCAGCAAATAGTACTACCTGCCAGAAAACTTGAAAATCAATCAAGGTATGTTGCCAAATAGCCGACCAAACAGTAATTGCTGATACAACCACCGCTGCAGCAACAGCCATATTAATGTCAAAACGCCTAATAATTAAATAAATGGCCAATAGCTCGCCAACACCAACAGATAACCATGCGGTTAATGTTCCACCTAACAAACCAATTAATATTAATGCAAACCAGTCAAAGGGTTTTATTTGGCTACGTTCTCTTTGCGGTTTTAATAAATACACAGTGGTAACAATAAATACACCAAGAACAAGTGAAAACCAGCTAAAACTTTGATGTAAGGAAGAAGGAGGAGCGAGTTGATAACCATACACCAACCATATACCCATTACCGAAGCGACGGCGGTAATGGCAATTATCCGTTTGAAGCCATGCCATAACCGGAGTTCGGTTTTTTCAGTTTGATAGTGATGCCACCAAGTTATTGCACCAGCAGTCATACCAAAACATTGAATAGCAAAACTGGTGGCTATCGATTGGCTTTCAGTGAAATTGAGTTGATTAAACATAGGAATAAAAACAACACCACCACCGGCGCCAGTGGTGTTGGCAAAAATAGCGCCTAACATGCCGAGAAAGCTGAACAACACATAGTCGGCCATGTCATTAATAGACAGAGGCGCAAAAAACAACATCCAACCCCAAACAGTCATAAAAGTAATCATAAAAAACTGTTTAGGAAAACGGCTTAGCATCATGGTCACAAGAGGCTATTGAATTTTTAACAATGCTTGTGTGTTTATAAATGCCACCGCAGCCTCAGATAGACATCTAGCGGAGAGATAATTTTTTCCCGCACAATGATAAAGCAACCAACCTTGAGCGGTTTGTTCAATTTTTGTGATGTCAGCCCATGAAATATTACTTTCAACATAGAAAGACTTACTACTCACACCTTTATCATCTATTGTTAATTTAACATCGGCATTGGCCGCTTTACTTATCAATTGTCTGGCTAACCACCAAGACTTTCGAAAACGTATACTTAATGCTTCAATAGCACCTAGAGCAACGATAAACCATGCTGCGTATGGGTTTACTACTGTAAATAGGAGAATAGCTAAGCCAAATACAGCTAAAACAATTGATTTAAAATACACAGTCTTAGTGTGATCTAAGGTAACAGACTCATCAAAAGTTTCACTGAAATGGCTTTTATCTAATATATAAGTTGTTGCATAGTAAAAAGGTGTCGTCATTAGAATTTAACTTTGTTTAACTTTGATTACAATATGTTAGTGTATCTAGAAGTGGCTTGCCTTGGTAGTTATTTTGCTTAGCTTTATTGAGTTAGCAACTATCCCAAACGGCAAACGCCATTAAATAACCTCTCTCAACATTTATACATACTCAAACGTATCATCAGCTCTATTTGTGAGTTTGTTTGGGTTTTATGGAAAATAGACTGTAAATGTGTTCTTAACGTATTAATCGTCACACCAAATTTTTCAGGTAACTCATTGAGTTTTTTATTTTTATAAAGTGCTTTTAATAAATTAAGTTCTTTATTAGTGAGCTGGTATTCTTGGGCAACTAAGGCCCAATTCATTAGTTGTTCAAAATTTACAGTCATCAATGTTGTTGCAACACCAGAGTTAATGATGATTTTTTTCTCCAGTGGTGTAATAGAAATTAACGCATGACTGCCATTTTGATTATCTAATGTTATCGAATTGATCTTGGGCGACGATTGCTGTGCAGCTTGATGTAACAATTGCTGAAGTTTTATATTTTCATGTTTCTTTGTTAGCACGAGGTCGTTGTTAACTATTTTCATAAAATCATTATGAATAAGGTGACCAAGCATAAATTGATTTACAAAAATTATTTTTTCCTGAAAATCGTATAAAATAATGCCTTTGCTGCCTTGCTCTATTATCTGTTGAACAACCTCGAGTCGATTTAAACTTTTTTCATGAATAGTAGAGACTTTCAACGCGTTAATTAAGTGGGGCAGTAAACATAACAAGGTCGCTAATTCTTGTTCACTATAAACATGACTTTTTTCACCTTTACTCACCGAAAACAACATCTGATAAACTATGTTCTCGACAAAAAGGTTGCTCTGACAAAAGTAACAATGACTAGGTAAAACAGAGGCGGGTGTTGAAGTTTCTGCAAATAAACGAACACCATCATTTGCAGTAAAGGGCTCGTTGGTATTGTTTTTAATTGAATATAATAAAAGTTCAGCACTTTGTTGATTGACAAGTGACAATGAAACTTTATCAGAGTAGGTAATGGCGGCAACTTTATCAGTAAACAATGACCAACGGTCGAATAAAGCCGCACTATAAATACACTCAATGCATTTAGAGGTGTTTTGCCAAAAATCAAATTGATTGTGACTATCTTCCATTGACTCAAATCCCATTTTGAATGACTTATGGCGTTAATATTAGCCCTAATGCTATTCATTAGAAATCATTGGTATCTATGAGTCAGAATATTTAACAGCATAATTTATACTCATGCTCATCATGACTACAGAGCAGTCGAGTATAGTTAACTATTTAGGATTTTTCATAGGTATGCATGAGTCTATTTTACTTACATGTACAAAAGAAAAATTAACAAGCATATTGTTGATAATAAAAAAAGATGTGATTTCAAGGAGTAAGTTAGTTTTTATTTATGGCATAAGCTTTGCAAATTCTGCTGCAAATACCTTGTGATTGTCGGTAAGGGTATTTATGTCGTGGGACCTTTATGTTTCTACAAATGTTAAATGTTAAATAAGGAGTTTATGATGAAATTTTTAAAGTTAACGCTAGTAACTGCAGCAATTTTAGTAGCAACTAGTACACAAGCGGTAACCTACAAATTTATTGCTAAGGATAATTCTGCTGAAACCAAAATTTGTGTCTTAGCGGGTAGCAATGAAAAGACTAAGTTGAAACGCATGATAAGACGCTATTCAAATACCAACCGATTTACCACTAACCCTAGATATATCGCTAACTATATTAGCTGTAATGACATGGTCATTGCAAGTTTTGCGAGTCGATACCATGCTGATGATGTGGCAAGTTACTTGAATAGATATACGCTACCTAAAAACAAAACCATGGAAACTGATGTAACAATTAAGGATATCGCTTCATTATCAAAAAGATATGATTTACCCGATAAAGTAATAACCGTTTATGTCGGTCAGTAAAATTTAGCTGGTCAAAACTTAAACGCTTCTTTCAAGCGTTTAAGTTAAATAGCTTAGCCCATTTTCTGTTATTGCATTTACTGAAATATCGGTTTGTAAAAAACCAAGATAAAATAGTCAGGATCATGCCTTAAATAGCAGATCGAGTAAGGAGCAATAAATCAGCGGGTGAAATTAAGAAACGTTTAACAGTTAGTTATCAATAATTATAAAAATACGTCTATATAATTAAAGGCTAGCTTACAACTAAACTAAACTAATTCAACTAACTCAATAACTTCATATTCATAACTAAACGCTCTTAACGCTTTACCTGAATCGGTAATAAACTCGACGGTAGTCGAACGAGGATGAATTAATACTGCTTCAAACTCTTCGCCCGCAGAACAACCATGTTCAGATTTCTTTTCAATATCTGTCGTTAACTTTATACGCATACTTAAAACACTTAATATTAATTTAATTAGCGCTATTGTATCAGAAGAATGAGTCTCTGTATGAAATTTATATTGAGCACAAGAGTGATTTTGACGTGGTTAAGAAAATGTATGAAGGTCAATTTTTTTTCTTTACCTCAATACTGTCACAGGACAACTGAATTCTGAACAACAACCCTCAGCAAACTCTTCATCTCATGTTGATATCAGTCCAGTTATATTCGCCCTTATGATGATCAAGTCCGTTTGTGCTGTTCTTCAAGCACTTTAAAAATATCACGCCAACTTAAAATACCAACCGGCTTGCCATTAATATCAACAATCGGAATGCAAGATATATTATGTTGATTAAAGATTGATATTGCCTGATAAACGCCAGCGTTAGGGGTTAGGCTAATTACCTGTCTAGACATTATCTGGTGGGCCTTTTTATTAAGTGTCGCTGCATCTTTAACAGATTCAGTAGCCATACCAATATTAGGACTTAACGCGTTGAGTAAATCTCTGTCGGAAATAATACCAGCAATTACACCTGCCTCAACCACTAATAAGTGATGAAAAGCAGCATGATCAAAAATATGTTTTACTACCATCAGAGAATCATTCATTTTTACACTAACAACAGCTTTAGTCATTATTGTTTCGATTGTCATCATTCTGCCTTTTTATTTTATGACATTAGGTTTACAACACTGCTTACAACTAAAAGCAAGTAACGAATCACCATGCTCGTTTTCTTTTGAAAATTCTCTATGATGAACTTTGAAAATAAAAACCTTTAATACTACAATATTAGACCAAACCAGCATGTGATCTATAAGTGATTGAACGGCTAAAAATAATCAAGACAATCCTTTATCAGAAAATCATCGATGAACGTTAGGGTTTGAGCAACCTTAGAAGACCCTCAGTAGATACCCTTTTCCTCATCTAATTATACTGTGGAAGTTAATAATTAACTAACTACTATTGCTTATTTACTGGCATATTATCAACTGATTTTTCGTCAATATACCGATTTATCTCAAGATGATTTATTACAAGTGATATAACCACCGAATAAATCACTGAGGAATTGATCAGCGCTGTAACCCACTAAAAATAAACTGCTGTATATAAAAATTGTAAAGTAGCTATAGCAAACAGATAAAAACTTAATTGTATTGATTCAGTTATAGTGACTGTACAAAAGAACAGTTAAAATATATCATCTTAAGTAGAGCACTTAACTTATAGCATTAAATGAGATTATACATAGCTGAAAAACCAAGTTTAGGCCGAGCAATAGCAGCCGCCTTACCTAAACCTCAAAAAAGTCAGCAAGGCTATATTGAACTAGCTAATGGCGATAAAATCACTTGGTGTATCGGCCATATTCTTGAGCAAGCTCAGCCTGAGGCGTATGATGAAAAATATAAAAAATGGCAATTTGATCATTTACCTATATTACCTGAACACTGGCAATTACAAGCAAAAAGCCAAACCAAGGCTCAACTAAGCGTAATAAAAACGCTCGTCAAACAAGCGGATGAAATTGTTCATGCTGGCGATCCTGACCGTGAAGGCCAATTACTAGTAGACGAAGTTATCGACTTTCTCAACGTCAGTAAAGCTAAAAAAGCCAAGATACAAAGGTTATTAATCAGTGATTTAAATAGCCCTGCGGTGCAAAGAGCACTGCAAAACCTTAAAGCCAATAGTGAGTTCATGCCGTTATCAATATCGGCACTTGCCCGCTCAAGAGCAGATTGGCTTTATGGCATCAACTTAACCCGAGCCTATACCATACAAGGACAGAAAGTTGGTTTTAGCGGCGTTTTATCAGTAGGCAGAGTGCAAACCCCTTTACTTGGCTTGGTGGTTCAACGTGATTTAGATATTAATAGCTTTCAATCAACACCTTTTTATCAAGTATATGCTCACCTTCAAACAAGTCAGAATGAAACGTTCATCGCAAAATGGCAACCGAGTGCAAAATGCCAACCTTATATGGATGATGAAAATAGGATTTTAGTCAAAAGTCTCGCTGAAAATGTCGTCAGTCGTATTCACAACCAGCCGGCAGTAGTGAAGACTGCAAAATATGAGCAAAAAAAGCAGGTTGCGCCATTGCCTTATAGTTTATCATCACTGCAAATAGACGCTGCTAAGCGCTTTTCAATGAATGCAAAGCTGGTTTTAGATGTTTGTCAGTCACTTTATGAAAAACATAAATTGATCACCTATCCTCGCAGTGATTGCCGATTTTTACCTAATGAACATTTTAAGCAAGCGCCAAGTATTATCAAGATGTTAACATCAAGCAACCCAAGTATTGCTAGTGCCGCAAAAGGCGCAGATAGTACCATTAAAAGTAAAGCGTGGAATGATAAGAAAGTCACGGCTCATCACGCTATTATTCCGACAGAAAAGCCTCCCCAAAAGGTCAATCTCAACCCTTTTGAAAGTAATGTTTATCAACTTATTGTGCGTCAATATTTGGCTCAGTTTTATCCACCTTACCTTTATCATCAAACAATTATTGAGATTGAAATTGGTGGTGGATTATTTAAAGCCAATGCTAAAAGTCCGCTCAATAGTGGCTGGAAGGTTTTATTTAACGGCAGTAACAGTACTCACCAGAAATTAGCGCGAGAAAATAACGACAATAGTGGTTTAGATACTGAACATTCACTTAATGAGCAATTACTGCCACAGCTTAACACAGCCGATAAGTTACACTGCCAAAACGGTGAGCTGATTGAAAAAAACACCCAAGCACCTCAGTATTTTACCGATGCAAGTTTATTGTCTGCCATGACCGGCATTGGGCGATTTGTCAGTGATCACAAGATAAAAAAAATATTAAAAGACACCGATGGTTTAGGCACAGAAGCAACACGGGCTGGGATCATTGATTTACTCTTTAACCGTGGTTTTTTAATACGTCACGGTAAACAAATTCATGCAACCGAAGTGGGCAAAGGACTCATTGCCGCACTACCTGATATTGCCACAAAACCCGATATGACAGCGCAATGGGAAGCCAATTTAAATGCCATTAGTGAAAAAAAAAGCAGCTATCAAAATTTTATGACTCCATTAGTAGAGACCTTACATCATGTTATTAACATCGCTAGCGAGCACTTACCTACTCAACTAAAAGGGTTAACTGCCGTCAATAAAAAGGCGCCTTATAAAAAGCGGCGTTATACTAAAAAGTGAAATGAGTAGAGCTCAAGTCAATACAGTTGAGTTAATGACTTGTTGTACCACCTCAGTCAATGCATAATCACGGTATCGAGAAATTCAAACCAACCTAGCTGATCATATGGGTTCGGGGTTATTTATCACTTTTATTAATTTATTCACTCTAACGGTATTACCAAGTTAACCTTTTTTAAAGACACTATCGTTTTAAAAATTTTTTATCATTCTCTTACGTTATCTGCTAGATTATCTGTTAACCGTATTGCAAAAAAATAATAAAAAAAGGCATAATATGGCTTCACGAGAAACGGCTGATTACAAAAACACTTCTCAAGAAAATACTCCATTTTCCAATAAGTCGCTTGTTGTTGAACAATGTCCCTCATTACAGCAATTAAATTACCAAGGTGTAGCTCCCATTTACCTTAAAATGACAAGGTTATTCAATCTATTTTGTACGGCTGTAACTCTATCGCTATTAATTATTAGTCAAAGACAACCCTTCTTTCCATTAACATCTCAAAACTTTAATATCATCAGTAATATAATTTTAATCATAGGCTTATTAGGCTTACTCAATTATTGGTATGGGATTGTTGCCAATAAAAAAAAATTCTTTGCCATTCGTGAGCAAGATATCACCTATTGTTCTGGGCTTATTTTTCAAAAAACCGTTACCCAACCTATTTCACGTGTTCAGCACGTAGAACTTAAAAGAGGCCCCATAGAGCGTAAAGCTGGCTTAGCCTGTTTACAACTCTTTAGTGCCGGTGGCGCATCTCATACTTTTGAGATCCCAGGCTTATTACTAGAAAATGCCGAATCGATACGTCAATTCATTGTTGATCACAAAACCATTAGTAGTAACTAATGAAGCAATAGGTAATACACTCAAATGGACACGGCTGAAACAAAGGTCCTTAATGTATATGATAAAAATGCCCTAGCGCATTGGCAACGAATGTCGCCTATTGCTATTATTTATTTTATCGCTAACTTTATCAAAGTCTTATTAAGTAATATTGTCATTCTCTTACCCGCACTTTACTTAAGTTATGATTTTATTATGGAAAACCTGATATTGGGGCTTACTGTCATTATTTTACTGATAAGCTTTGCTGTTATTAGCACTTTCCTGCGTTTTTATTTTTTTCAATATCGCCTGAAGAATGATCATATTGACATTAGGTCGGGCGTTATTTCTAAAACACATATCAACTTACCTTTTACTCGTATACAGAATGTAAAATTGGAACAACCGATATATTACCGATGGTTTAATTATACTTGTTTACAACTTGATACCGCTGGGTCAGCTAAACAAGAAGCAAAAATAGTTGCTCTAAAAGCTGATTTTGCAGAACAGCTCAAAACAGAAATTTTAGCACAACACTTAAGTAAAAAAGAGCCGGGTACTTGTAATAAACCAGCAGACCAACCGTTAGAGCCTCAAAAGTCAGTGGCAGAAGAAGTATTAAATACTCGCTCAATACCTGACTTGATTATTCATGGTTTAACAAATAACCGTATCTGGATTTTTCTGGGGGGACTAGCACCATTTTTTGATGATTTCAGTCATTATATCCTGCAATTTTTTCAAAAAACCGGTGTCGATATCGAGCATTTATTGACCATTACTGACAAGCCTATATGGCAAATAATCCTTTATGCATCAACACTGACATTCCTCTTCCTATTGATTATTTCATTATGTTCAATAGCGGCTTCAATTCTCACTTTTTACCGATACACCTTAAGTAAATTAGAAGATCGCTATATTCGCCGCAGTGGACTGTTTACTAAGCATGAAGTGACCATGCGCTTATCTCGACTCCAGTTGGTCATAAGACAGCAAGACTGGCTAGATGTGCTGCTTAAACGAATTAATTTAACGTTTGAGCAAATCAATGTTTCTGTTAACCACAACCAGATGAACGCACAAAATGATAAAATTATAGTCCCTTCTATAAAACCTAATGAATGTACAAAATTACTTAACGATATTTATCCTGAAAACCAAATGATGACAATAAGTTACCAAGCTATTAGTAAACAATTTTTATTGAAAAATTGGGGACTAATATTAACGCCTTTATGTGCAACGCTTACCATCCTTTTTATTGTGGGTAACAAACCGCTATTATTAACAGCAGTACTGCCTTTGTATGTTTTTTTAAGCGCTCTCGTTGTTATGCGTTGGTATCGCTGGGGCTATGCAAGCGATGAAAACTATACCTATATCCGTAAAGGTTTTTTTGGTGTTGACTACTACTGTTTTCCCACTTATAAAACCCAACAAGTTCACTATAAACAAAGCTGGTTTTTAAAGCGTCATCAGCTTTGTTCTATTAATTTTGTACTTGCTGCCGGTACGCAAAGTATCCCTTACATCAATGAAAATAAAGGGTTGTCGTTGACCGACGATACAATTTTTAAAGTTGAAAGCACCAAAAAATCATGGATGTGATGCTCTGTTTGTTTAATAAAGTTGACGGTATTAACAACTAGCCTGTTGGTTGTAATACCTCAGTGTAATGACAATCATTAAGCTTCATCTATCATCAAGAAATAAAATGTAATACCTTGATAAAAATAAAATTAATCTTTTTTAATGCCTAGCAAATCCCTGACAGATTGGGTTATTTCATCGATACGGTTTATGTCTGTTGGTGCGATAAAAATAGTATCATCTCCAGCAAGCGTGCCAAGAATTCCAACAGGCTCCCCTAAGCTATCAAGCATACGAGATATTAATGGTGCGCCTCCGATTCCTGTTTTTAGAATAATTTGCATGCCATTGTGCTTGACGCCTAAAACTACGGACTCGATAGCATGTTTAGATCGTGGAATAGCCAATTCATCAGGCAAAATATAAACGATTTGATTATTGGTATTACGGGTTTTAACTGCCCCTAGTTTTGCTAATAATCGTGATATTTTTGCTTGCGATATATTCTCAAAACCTTGCTCAGCTAACGCCTCAGCAAGTTGGCCTTGAGAGCCGTAACATTGTTCTTTTAAGAGTTTCTTAAAGACTTGAATTAGATTTGATTCTTGTTGTTTTTTATCGTCACTCATAGGTTACTTAAAGCCTCGAAAATTTTAGTGGGGGGTACTCTTTCGTGCAGTAGTTTAATCTAATGAGTAGCTAACTGCTAATTTCTACTAAGGTCTGTCAATCTTTAAGGGGCTAAATGTTAAAACATCCGGTTACATCTACAAATGAACAAATACCCATTTTTGTTATCTACCTTTTCATAAATATTAATGATGAATAACAAAATAAAGAGACAAAAAGTGAATAATAAATTACAGATTTTTTGGACAAACAACAAGTTGATATTTTTATTTGTCAGTTTACTCTTAGTGTTTCGTAGCGCCGTAGCTGATTGGAACAGGGTACCGACGGGGTCAATGAAACCAACCATAGTTGAAGGTGATCGGATTTTTGTAAATAAAATGGCTTATGATTTACGTCTCCCTTTTACCCATATTTCACTAGTGACAATCGCTGACCCTGAACCTGGTGACATTATTATTTTTGATTCTGTTGCTGCAGATAAAAAACTCGTCAAAAGAGTAATAGGCATTCCTGGTGATGCTATATCGATGATCGGCAATGTGCTATCAATCAATGGTCAAGCTCTTTCCTATCAACCTCTAAAATCCAATAGTGATATCTCATCTCACAAAGAAATTTTATTTGGTAAAACCCACAGCATTACCATAAAAAGAGAAGGGTCAAGTTTATCTAGCTTTTCTGAAGTCACCGTACCTGAAAACCAATTTTTAGTTTTAGGTGATAACCGTGATAACAGTGCCGACTCAAGAGTGATTGGCTTTGTGCCCAGAGCAGAGATTGTTGGGCAAGCAAACAAGGTGATCATGTCTCTCGATTATGATAATTACTATTTGCCAAGATTCGAACGGTTTTTTAAATCATTATAAACTTGGCTATAAAAGTCATCGGTTACAGGACAAGTTTTCGTTGCTCAGCTAAGCCCATAGCGAGAATAAATGGTGTCTGTTTTTGTAAAGCAATGAAGTCACTTTTGCTGCTCATATCTAACCACTGCTGGTTAATTAGACTTTGTGCTACACCACCTCCTAAGGTTGAACCTGGGCCTAAAATAATCAACTGATCAGGGGCAAATTCTTTAACGGCTACCTCAATGGCTTTACTGAAATTATAACGGGTTACCACTTGGGTGCTTAAGGTATAATTATATAAGGCCTTAACATCCGTACTCTGGGGTTGCCAAATTTTTCCTAAACCATCAATAAGTGGGATCTGGGGTTGATTAAACAAATCAGTTGATAAAAGTGATTGCGCTTTTATCGCCGTGTCATTTAACAAAGGGGTGTGAAAAGCCGCATGATTAAACAAGTTCATCGGATATCGGTCTTGCACCACAGGTAATAAAAGCTCCAAAGCCTTTAAGCCCATTTTATTACCACCAAAGACAGTATAGCCACCAAGGTTTATCGATATATAAACCGCACACCCTTCTTTTTTGTTGACTTCAATTAACCAACGTTCGATATTTCTAACAACCTCGTGGTCAATTAACCAATTATCATCAGTGATGGGGTAAATCATTTGTCCACCGACAATACCATCGGTCATCATCGATCCCATAGTGTTGATTAGTTCAATGGCAGCTTCTGGAGTTAATGCCCCTGCAGCTGCAAGTGCTATATACCAGCCCATTGAGTTACCGGTTATAGCAACAATGTCGTATTTATCTTTATTGATAGCCTGAAAATCGGCGATGGCGCAACCATAAATCAGCGCAGAAGCATTTTCACCTGCGGTATGTAAACGCATGCTGTATTGCTCCTTGGCATCAAGCTCAGAGATAGTCAGTTGTCCTTGTTGCTGCCGAAAATTATCGATCACCTGAATCAGTTCGGCTTTGTCGCTGTGCAATCGCTGTAAATAGCCAAGCTCTTCTTTGTTATACGTGCCGCGGCCAGGGCAAATAACTACCACTCTTTTTTTTGCTTTGTTAGTTAAATTGCTAGTTAAATTTTTAGTAGAATGTGCAGTCGTCATTATTTGCTGCCTTTATTGACTAAGGCTGTTGCTGTATCAACAATTTGTTGTGTTGATGGTAAGACAGAGTATGCCGCAGCACCTAATGGAATAAAGCTGTCTTTGGCGGTAATACGTTTGGTTTTTATCATTTTTTCATCGCTATTTGTTTGCGCTTCAGCTAGCAAGGTCACTAGTGCTTCACTGATTGAACCTGTTTGCCGACATTCATCGACGATCAGAATGTTATCGCACGTTAACGCTTGCTCAATAATGCCTCTTTCATCTAAAGGTGCTAACCAGCGAAGATCAATGACCCGACATTCAATCCCTTGCTCAGCAAGAATTTTTTCAGCTTGGCGTGATAAATAATAACCATTACCGTAGGAGATAATACAAAGCGTTTTGCCTTCACCAAAGGTACTAATCTTGATGCTAGAGTCAACATTATCTTGAGCTGGAGTCACATAGTTTGATGTCCACATGCCATCGCCTTCATCATGCAGATCTTTGGTCATATAAAGAGCAATAGGCTCTAAAAAAATCACTAAACGTTGTTGTTCCCGTGCAAGTTTGACACTGGTTCGCATCATAGCAACTGCATCGGCACCATTAGATGGACATGCCATGATAAGACCTGGGATATCACGAAATACGGCAAATGAATTATCGTTATGAAAATGCCCACCAAAGCCTTTTTGATACGCTAATCCGGCAATGCGAATAACCATGGCATTGCTAAATTGTCCGTTAGAGAAAAAAGGTAAGGTTGCCGCTTCACCGCGAATTTGGTCTTCAGCATTATGAGCATAAGCTAAAAATTGGATCTCTGGGATCGGTAAAAAACCATTATGCGCCATACCAATAGCTAAACCTAAAATAGATTGTTCATCAAGTAAGGTATTAATCACTCGATTGGTGCCAAAACGCTGGCTTAATTTAGCGGTGACGTTATATACCCCGCCTTTTTTAGCAATATCTTCACCACACATCACCATGTTTTCATTCTCAGCCATTAAATCCATCAATGCCCAGTTCAGTAATTTGGCACAATGTTGTTGCTTATTGAGGTTGTGTTTTTCATGGGTAAACAACGCGTTACGTTGCTCTTCATTAACTAACTTATGATATTGTCCACTCACTGATTCTGGCAAGACTGGCGGTTTAATGCTCGCCATAACCTCTTCGGCATTTTCAAGTTTAGCTTTAGTGATCACCTGTTGCGCCACTTTAGCAATTCGCTGTTCAACCTCTTGATAAATATTAATAATATCATCTTTTGCTAAGAGGTTATTTTCTAGTAAGATGCGTGCACTATGCAGTAATGGATCATTAAATTCGGTGGCTTCAATATCTTTCATTTCACGATAAACAAATTCAGCATCTGAGCCTGCATGGCCTAATATTCGAACCGTTCTCATGTGCAAAAATACCGGCTTACCTTGTTCTCGAGCTATTTTCTCTGCTTGTTTAGCCTTTTGATAAGTATCGAGTAAATTCAAACCATCACAATAAAGGTAACTAAGTCCGGCACGGTCTTTATAATTAGCGGCAATCCATCCCTCTGGCGTAGCGGTTGAAATGCCAATGCCATTATCTTCACAGACATAAACGATAGGCATAGGGATCGATTGATAAGCCGCCCAAGCTGTTGCGTTCAACGCACCTTGCGTGGTTGAATGATTAGAAGATGCATCACCAAAATTACAGACAATTAAGCTGTCTTCTGGCATGTTTTTCGATAGCTTGTCACTAAGGGCTAATCTTTTTGCCAATGGCACACTAAAAGCTGCCCCCATAGCTTTAGGTAGATGAGAGGCTATAGTACTGGTTTGTGGTGGAATATTTAAAGCTTTAGAGCCTAGTACTTTATGACGCCCACCTGAAGTTGGATCATCTTTTGAAGCAGCAAATGACAGCAACATATCGTAAATAGGCGTTTGACCTGGTACTTGTTTACTGCGTTGGATCATAAAGGCGCCACTACGATAGTGTAAAAAAGACATATCCGTTGGTCTAAAAGCTTTGGCATAAGCGGCATTACCTTCATGCCCTGAACTACCGATAGTATAAAAGCTTTGCCCTTTCTTCTGCATAATCCGTGATTGTAAATCCAGATGGCGACTGATCACTTGTGTTTCAAATAAATCAATCACATCTGTAGCAGATAAACCAACATCCTTTGGTGTTAACTTAATGGTCGATGTTGGTAAAATATTGCTATTAACGGCATTGATAAAATTATCTCTTACCAATTGGTTACGATCTGACATGGTGACTCCACAAAGGAAAGGTGTAATTGCAAGGTTATCTTCAAGATTATTTTATCTAGGTTACAAGCTGAATTTATAGATTTTAATTTCAAAAACCAGCTAAGTAACTTAGATAAAATGTGATAAATGTTTAGTAAAAAGCTTGAATACCTGTTTGTGCACGGCCTAAAATCAAGGCATGTACATCATGAGTCCCTTCATAAGTATTGACCGCTTCTAAATTCATCACATGACGAATGACATGAAATTCATCACTAATTCCATTACCGCCGTGCATATCACGGGCAGTACGCGCTATATCAAGGGCTTTCCCACAAGAATTACGTTTAATTAATGAAATAGCTTCAGGCGCTAACGTACCAGCGTCCATTAAACGGCCGACTTGCAAGCAAGCAAATAATCCGGTGGTAATTTCGGTTTGCATATCCGCTAATTTTTTCTGAATAAGTTGGGTAGCGGCTAGCGGTCTGCCAAATTGCTGACGATCAAGGGTGTATTGACGAGCGGCATGCCAACAAAATTCTGCCGCGCCTAACGCTCCCCAAGCAATACCGTATCGTGCCTTATTTAAACAGCCAAATGGCCCTGATAGGCCTTTAACATTTGGCAGCATGTTGTCACTGGGTACAAAAACATTATCCATAACGATTTCGCCGGTGATTGATGCACGTAATGAAAATTTACCTTCAATTTTTGGCGCACTGAGTCCTTCCATGCCTTGATCAAGAATAAAGCCGCGAATAACCCCATCAAGTTTGCCCCACACCACAAAAACATCAGCAATAGGAGAATTGGTGATCCACATTTTTGTCCCGGTTAAGCGGTAACCGCCATCCTCAGCTACAGCTTTGGTTAACATACTGGCGGGATCTGAACCTGAATTCGGCTCAGTTAAACCAAAACAACCAATATATTCACCCGTTGCTAATTTAGGTAGGTATTTCATTCGTTGTGTTTCACTGCCATAAGCGTAAATAGGGTGCATCACCAATGATGACTGAACACTCATGGCACTTCGATAACCACTATCAACACGTTCAACTTCACGCGCAACTAAACCATAAACGACTGAGTTAACACCTGCACAGCCATATTTTTCAGGAATGGTTGCACCTAATAGGCCTAAAGCGCCTAGCTCTTTCATTATCTCTACGTCAAATTTTTCGTGACGGTTAGCTTCCAATATACGCGGCATTAATTTTTCTTGGCAATATTGATGGGCGCTATCGCGGATCATACGTTCTTCTTCAGTTAATAAAGCATCTAGTGATAATGGATCTTGCCAATTAAAAGTAGGACGGTTTGTGTTAGACATATTCAGACACCTTAATTTTATCAAAGAGGTTTTTACTATGGATAATATAATATAAAAAACCTAGCCAGAGTTAAAATATCAATTTTCTTTACTTGTTATAGCTTTTAACTATAGCTAATATTATACTGTTATTCTCATTGTACTTAAAGCATGATTAAACGTGGATTTACGTAGTCTAAAATACTTTGTTGCTGTTTACGAACAACAAAGTTTCAGTAGTGCAGCAAAGCTCTGTTTTATCGCTCAACCCTCAATTTCTTCGGCAATATCTCAGCTTGAACAAAGGTTAAATACGCAACTATTTATTCGTCATGCTAAAGGTGTAAAACCGAGTAATACCGGTCAGCGTTTATATCCTTTAGCTAAAAAGTTACTGGGTCAAGCAGAAGCAATAAAAACGTTATTTACTGATAAAAGTCTTAAACAACCTTTTTATTTAGGTGTAACCAAAGGGCTAGGTGTGGAACGAATGAGTGCCTTGTTAAAAGACTTTACTGCCTCACAAGAACACATGGAACTGACATTAGTGTCACCTAATGAAACGTGTGACGCTCGAATTATTATTAAAGAAGAGCTCGATGAAAATGAACATTTTATCTCTCTATGGCAAGAAAATTACCAACTTGCCCTGCCCTATAATCATGTGCTGTCTTTAAAAGAAAATATTACTTTGGCCGACCTTGATGGCTTACCTTTTATTCACCGGAACCCTTGCACCGCTTGGAATAGCTTAACTGACACCTTGACCCTTGCCGGTTTCACTGTTGATATAAGAGCAAAAATACAAACCATAGATTATGCCCTTGGCCTTGTTCACGCTGGCTTAGGCTGTGCTCTTGTGCCAGCTCACCCGGAAGTGTTAAATAAATCAGAAATCGTTTTTCGTGAAATTGAAGGATTAAAATTAATACGTGAAATTGTTTTTGCTTATCAGCAATCATCTAGCGTTATTACAAAATTAAAATCTTTAGTGCTCAATCACAGGTAATAGCCATATATCATCAGCGCCTGCTGATCTTTGAGATGCTTATCTAAACATTAAAATAAGTGTTTGAATACTCGCCATGGTTTACCTTGACTATTGAGAAATCTCACTTCACTATCTAAGCATAAAATAGCCTGCTATTAAGACCTACCATGAATGATCTTTACCCTGAAATAACCCCCTTTAATGATTTTTTACTCAGTGTTGAACACCAACACCAGATTTACGTTGAACAATGCGGTAATCCTGACGGTCAACCGGTGTTATTTATTCATGGGGGTCCAGGCGGCGGCTGCTCTAAAAATGACCGCCGTTTTTTTGATCCCGATAAATATCATATTATTTTATTTGATCAACGAGGTTGTGGTCGCTCCTTACCACATGGCAGTTTAACACATAATGAAACCTCCTTTTTAGTTGACGATATTGAAAAAATTCGTGAAACGCTCAACATCAAAAACTGGCATGTCTTTGGTGGTTCATGGGGGTCTACCCTTGCATTAGTTTATGCGCAAACACATGCAACTAGAGTCAACAGCCTTGTATTACGGGGGATTTTTCTGGCACGCGATATTGATACCCATTGGACATTTTCAGGTGGAGGAGCCACTCGAATATACCCCGATTATTGGCAAGAATATTTATCAGCTCTGCCGGCTAATCAACAAGACGGTAGTGTGCAAGCCGCCTACAATATCATGATAGGTGAAGATAAAAATCTCGCGATGAAAGTTGCCAAAGCTTGGAGTGTATGGGAAATTCGCTGCTGTACCCTGTTACCAAACCAAGCATTTGTTGATGCCGCGACCGATGATCAATCTGCATGGACACTTGCTCGCCATGAAGCCCATTATATGGTGAATAACTGCTTTTTAGCCGATAATCAAATTCTAGATAATTGTGATAAAATTCAAAATATTCCAACCACTATTGTGCATGGCCGGTATGATATTGTTTGCCCATTTGATAATGCTTGGTTATTACATCAACAATTGCCTCAGTCGTCATTAATAGTTAGTGACGCTTCAGGGCATGCCTCACTTGAGAAGAATACTAAGCACCATTTGATAGCCGCTACTCAGAAAATGTTAAGTCTTTAATGGCTAGGCTACTTAACGCTTAAAACGCTTCAGCGGCTGCAAACGCCATTTTTTCTTTGGTGAGAGGATGTAAAAATGCCAAATAAGCCGCATGCAAATGCAAGCGCCTGGCTTTATTACCATATAAATCATCACCCACTATCGGCATATTCAAACCATCAACATGAGCACAGTGCATCCGCAGTTGGTGAGTTCGACCTGTTTTTGGGTATAAATGTATCCGTGTAAACTTAGCTGTTTGACCTTGGTGTTTGCTTTGAGTTCTGCCAACAACTTGCCACGATGTTTCAGCATTTTTGCCATAGTCATAACACACAAGCTGTCGTGGTCGATCGTTTAAGTCAACCCGCAGCGGTAAATTAATGATCCCGGTGTCAGCTTTTAAATCCCCTTCGATTAAGGCAACGTAACGTTTCTCTACCTCCCTAGAAATAAATTGTTGCTGCAGATTTTTATGTGCTCTTTTAGTTAAGGCAATCACCATCAATCCCGAAGTCGACATATCTAGACGATGTACAATTAGCGGCCCAGTTGCTTGTGGGAATTGTGCCTTAATTCGAGCATAAACACTGTCTTCAATATTTTTACCCGGTACAGATAAAAACTCACTGGGCTTATTAATAATCAACAACGCTAGGTCTTGATAGACAATCTCTAACGACTTATCTTTCGCCGGATTAATCAATAGTGGATTTTCTTCGATGTCGAGACCAGTGAGCATATGACCTAAAATAGGCTGACATTTACCTTGGCACGAGCCATAGAAATTTTTATGTTGGCGTATTTCAGACTTAGGCGCTGCGCCCCACCAAAACTCTGCCATAGCAATAGGTGTTAAGTGATGATTAAAAGCATATTGCAGCAACTTAGGAGCGGCACAGTCGCCAGCGCCTGCCGGCGGTTTTCGTTCAGGGAGCTCATCAAAAATTGCTTTTAAGGTTTTTTCTTCACCCACTATATTTAAAAAACGATAGTGATTAAATAACTTTTTCTGCAAGGCATTAGATAACGTTTTTCGTCTTTGTTTTAGTTGGTCAATTTCATCAGTTAACGGTTTTAACTGCTGCTGAACTGCATCAACTTTTTCCTGCCAATGCAGTTTTAAAGCGATTAGCTGATTTTTTTCTTTAATACTTTCTTTGCTGAGCAAATCGCTAAGGTGCTGTAAAGTATGTTCATTTGCCATATTATTTTGTACAGCAGTTTTTGCTCCTTCACGTTTAACTTTGCGCTGTTTTCTGCCTTCAATTATAAGATCACGATAGGCTGAGATATGCTGCTCTGTGTCATTAACTAACGAGGTAAGTATTTGGCATAATGATGAAATTTCACTCTTGTTTTGCAACGTGTCCAAGGTGTCATTGAGTTGATTTATTTCACATTGCCCCACCATAAAAAAACTGTCTTTAGCAAACGTATCAAATACTGGTGGCACAAAGGGGTCAATCATACTTTGATCGGCCAATTTTCCAGAAAATGCTGATAAATAACCGATTTCACCTTCATGATTTTGCACAATCAACACACCAAACATCTTGCCACTTGCTGAAGTGTTATTAGCTGTCAAACCAAAATCATGTTGCCAAGCCGTTTGATGTTCAAGATAACTTTGCAACTCTTTAACCGCTAATAGGGATAATGGGTGAGGCTGATAATAAAAAGGAAAGGTAAACTTTAGGGGTAAGTCAAACTCTTTTATTGATGCCTCAAAGTGAGTAAAACAGTTATTAGTACTTTGCATATAAATCTTATAACTTTTTATATTGACGAGGGTAAGTCTTAATTATTAACAAATAAAGGCTTATATTATAATGGGATACTCATTAGCGGTTATTCTGGGTAGGTACTAAAAGTATTGGCAACTTTACCTTCATCAAACCAACAAGGACGTTCATCCCAAAATATATTAGCTTGTGGTGTTATTTGTGGATTACCGTCTAGGTACCCCCCAGGAACAACTAAAAAGGCACCATCACGGCTTAAATATGGCACTTGCGAGCCACATTCAGTGCAAAAACAATTACTAAAACGTTGCGCATTAGGTAAATCAAAACGCTTAGTTAATTCTTCCCCTGAATGCCACTTAATACTCTCTGGTGTCGTAAAAATTAATGACGCAAAAGCCGAACCGGTTTTCTTTTGACAGCGGTCACAATAACATTGATAAAACCGTTGAAAAGCCCCTGTTATGGTACTGCTGACTTTACCGCATAAACAACTGCCGCTGATTTGATTGTCCATTAATATAACTCTATTTTTTAGTTTATCGTTTAATAATCATTAAATTAATAAGAAAACAGCTGATTATTGCCTGTTTGAAACTGTGAGCTCCAGCAGTGATGACTAAGCGTATTTAACCGCTATAGGAATGGTCAAAATTTTACTGCCTTGGTATTTAAGCCAAGCATAAATCCCCCCAAAAGTAACAAATACACCAATAATGCAGACACTGGCATATAGCGGATTATTAAAGAAATCACCTATTTGGTAGCACAGTGTGGCAGCAAGATAGGCTAAAGTAAAACTCCAAACAGCGGCAAAACCCGCCCATTTTGAACCTACTTCATTTTTAATTGCGCCCATTGCGGCGATGCAAGGTGTATATAGCAAAATAAAGAGTAAATAACTAAAAGCCCCCAGTTGCCCAGCAAAGGCTGCTTGCATAACTTGGTAGGTGGTTAGTTCAACGTCTTGTTCTTGAGCAACAACAACTAAGTCAGTTAAGTCGCCAACGCTCATCCCTAAAGGGTCATCGGCTTTAATGCCCAGTAAATTTTCCTTGATACTCCCTACAGCCTCATGCCAACTATTAATTAAGGATGGCGCAGTGTCTTGTTCATTATCATGAGGAGAATACAGACTATTAAAGGTAGCCACCAAGACTTCTTTAGCAAAAATACCGGTAATAATACCAACACCTGCCGGCCAATTTTCTTCTTTTACTCCCATGGGAGCCAATAATGGCATGACGACTTTGGCACTTTGGCTTAAGACTGAATTTTCACTGTCTTTGTTACCAAAATTGCCATCTAAATCAATAGAATTAAAGAAATTAAGTAGACAAACAACGATAACAATAGTTTTCCCAGCTCCTGTCACAAAGCCCTTAGTCCGTTGCCAAACACGCGCACTGATATAAGAAATCTTAGGTAATTCGTATAAAGGTAACTCCATAATATTAAGTGAACTACTGCCTGGAAGTATTGTTTTCTTTAATAAAAACCCGGTAAATATGGCAGCTGCAATGCCAATAAGGTATAACAAGAACACCAAATTTTGGCCATTTTCAGGAAAGAAGGCTGCGGCAAATAAAGCATAAACAGGCAACCGTGCGCCACACGACATAAAAGGTGCCATCATCACGGTAGTGATGCGTTCTCGTTCACTGTCTAACACACGAGCCGACATTACCGCAGGCACAGTACAGCCAAAACCAACGATAAGCGGTACAAAGGCTTTGCCTGGCAAACCTATTCTTTGCATCACAGCATCAACGACAAAAGCGGCTCTTGCTAAATAACCACTATTTTCTAAAACCGACAGACCGATAAATAAACAGGCAATAATAGGGATAAATGTGGCCACAGTTTGCATACCATTACCAGCACCTTCAATAATAGTCAGCAGCCATTGTGGTAAACCTAGTGGCGCAAGAAAGTGCAAGGGGTAGGAGACAAATAGGCTGCCGGATAATATATCAAAAAAGTCGATAAACGCACTGCCGACATTAATAGCAAACATGAATAATAAATACATCATGGCAAAAAATATCGGAATACCAATCACTGGATGCAAAACCAATTCATCAATTTTATCGGTAAAACCTATACTGCCTTTTTTTGCTTGGCTAACGTTGGCGATAACGTCATGAACAAATTGATGTCGGTCTAAGACTTGTGTTTTATTATTTGATGTTTTTTTACACTCTTTTTGAGATGAAACTTTATTTTTTTGCGGTAAACATAGACAGCTTTGCTGAGCACAATCACCATTTGGCGGTAGCCTTGTCGCTAACATTGGATAAATTTTATCGAGTGACTTTTGATTTTGTGCACTGATTTCAATGACAGGACAGCCTAATTCAATGGATAATTGTTGAACATTTATCTCTAACGCTTCTTTTCGATCAACTTTATTAATAACCACTATCATAGGGATACCCAATTCAAGCAACTGGGTAGTCAGGTAGAGCTGCCTCGATAATTGTGTGGCATCAACGAGGTTAATAAGTAAGTCAAATGACCCTTGCTGAAGAAATTTTTGGCTAATGGTTAAGTCTTGGCCTTGGTTTTCGTGGGCAGTTAATGAACTTAGTCCCGGTAAATCAGTTAATATTGCCGAGCCTTCAGGGAGAGTAATTGACTTTTGTTTAGCACTAACAGTGACCCCAGACCAATTGCCAACAGTTTGTTTATCACCAGGGAATAAATTGAATAACGTACTTTTTCCTGAATTGGCAAAACCAACTAGGGCATAATGCGGATTTTCTCTGCTGGTATTGTTGCTTGTATCTTGAGCATTTGCATCATGACAACTTCCCATTAAGCAAGTATCACTGTAATTTGTTCAGCCACTTTAGGTTGAATAGTCACTTTAGTATTGTGCAGGCGAAAAGCAAGAGGCCCATTCCAAGGTGCCTTATGCGCCAGTGATATTTCAGTACGAAGGGAAAAACCTTGTTCTAAAAGGCGTGCAGCTAATTCCACATCATTAGGTAGTACACTAATGTGGGCTTTTTGGTGTCGAGTTAAGTCGGCTAAGGTCATAAACTATATCTTACAATGTTAATGAGAATCACTATTATTTGCATTCTACACTTTAACGACACAAAGTACAGTAAAAAATAGGGACAAGTACCCTCCTTTTTACCTTAATCAGAGGCTTAGAAACTCACTCAAAAAACCTATTTTTAGCGGTTACTTTTGATCTCTCTTAATTTAGCCTAAAATAGCTCAGGTTATCAAAGGTCCGATAGACTTATTCGTCGAGCTTGATTTTTATTTATCCCAACTAGGAGTACTCAGTGCCACAATCGTCGACCATGCAGAAAAATAAAATTCCTGTACCCATTGCCAATAAAATTCCACATAAAATGCAAACACATAATCACCAGCGCATTGATAATTATTATTGGATGCGCGATGACGAGCGTAAAGACACTAAGGTTTTAAAGCACCTCGAAGCAGAAAACAACTACGCTGATGCCATGTTAGCCGAGCAAAAACCGCTACAAGATTTACTCTTTAACGAATTAAAAGCTCGCATAGTAAAAGATGATACTACCGTGCCAGCTAAAGATGGAAAATACTGGTATCACAGCGAAATAAGTGGCGAACAAGAGTATTCTCGGTACTACCGTGCCACTAGTTTTTCAGGTGAAAACAAAACCCTGTTACTAGATGTTAACGAGCGCGCCCAAGCCCATGAATTTTATGATTTAGGTGATTTATCAATCAGTCCAAATGATGACATAATGTCACTCTCTGAAGATACTGACAGCCGACGCATCTACACCATCGTTTTTAAAGACCTCAGTTCAAATACACCAACAATATCAAACAAAAAAGCAGGGCAACAAACGGGCTATTTAGCGGACACTTTAACCGAGACCGAAGGCCAAATTGTTTGGGCAAATGACAATACAACAGTGTTCTATGTAAAAAAAGACTTAGAAACCTTGTTAGGAACACAAGTATATCGTCATAAATTAGGTACCTCACAAGCCGATGATGTTTTAGTTTATCAAGAAGACGACCATAGCTTTTATATGAGCTTAGACAAAAGCCGTGATGATTCACTGCTTTATATTTGTTTGCACGCAACCGAATCCACTCATCATTTAGTGTTAAGTGCCGACGACCCTGATGGCCAATTTATCGCGTTATTACCTTTCCAAGAACAACACGAATACCATGCCGATAAAATGGGCGATAACTTTTATATTGTTACCAATTATCAAGCTAAAAACTTTCGTTTAATGACAGCAACAGCAAATCAAATAAATAACATTAATAGCTGGCAAGAAGTTATACCGCACCGAGATAATGTGTTATTAGAAGGTATAGAGCTCTTTCACAAATTTCTTATCGTCACCGAACGAGAGCAAGGACAAATACGTTTTATTGTTCATACCTTAGATGCTAGCTTATATACTGGCTTAGATACTGACTTAGATAGAAGCTTAAAAGCTGGTATTACCACAAAGCAATATCAATTAGCCTTTGATGATCCCTGTTATTTTTCCTGTTTAGGTGATAACCCTGAGCCAGAAAGTACTACCGCTAGAATGTACTATTCCAGCTTAACCACCCCCGGCTCACTTTATCAATTTGACTTAACAACAGGGGAGCGAACATTACTCAAACAACAAAAAGTCTTGGGTGATTTCAATAAAGAAGATTATCAATCTGAGCGCCTATTCATTACAGCACGTGATGGCGTTAAAATCCCTGTATCCCTTGTTTATCGAACCGACAGTTTTAACAAAGATGGCAGTAACCCTTTATTGCAATATGGTTATGGTGCTTATGGCATTACCATAGACCCTAACTTTTCAAGCCAAATATTAAGCTTACTCGACCGAGGTTTTGTCTATGTTATTGCCCATATTCGTGGCTCTGAAATGCTCGGTAGAGACTGGTATGAATGGGGTAAGAAACAACATAAACAAAATACCTTTAATGATTTTATTGATGTCACCAAAGCACTCGTTGCACAAGGCTATGGCGCTACAGATAAAATATTCGCCTCTGGTGGCAGTGCCGGCGGTTTATTAATGGGTGCTGTGGTTAATCAAGCCCCAGAGTTATATCTAGGTATTGGTGCCCATGTACCCTTTTTAGATGTATTGACCACCATGTTAGATGAGTCGATCCCACTAACTACCAATGAATACGACGAATGGGGCAATCCAAATGAAGAGCAAGCTTACCGCACCATTTTATCTTATTCTCCCATTGATAATATTAGTCAGCAAAGCTATCCCCATATTTTAGTGACCACAGGTTTACATGACTCACAAGTACAATACTTCGAGCCAATGAAATGGGTAGCAAAACTACGTGAATTTAAAACTGATGATAACGTATTAGTATTTAAAACAGATATGGATGCCGGCCATGGAGGCGCTTCAGGGCGGTTTAAAAGCCTTAAAGAAAAAGCCTTAGAAATGAGCTTTTTTATCTCTTTGTTATGATTGATAAAAAATGACTAACCTGGGTTAACGTTAAATTTAGGGATTTAACGTTAACCCATAACAACAAACGCTATCAATCCAAAAATACAGGCGTTAATAGTCAGTGTTAGGCTATTGCGTTAAATCACTGTTAAAAAGGCCCGTTATTTTTTTGCATAAAGCAACCAAGATCAACATTAATGGCACTTCGATCAACACACCAACAACCGTGGCTAGGGCTACGCCAGATGATAAACCAAAAAGTATAATGGCGGTAGCAATGGCCACTTCAAAATGATTAGAAGCACCGATTAGTAATACTGGTGCTGCATCTTGATAAGAGAGTTTGAACCAACGAGATAAGACAAAGTAGCCTAAAGCAAAAATAAATACTGTTTGTATAAGTAATGGAATGGCTATCCATAAAATGGTTAATGGGTTTGACACAATAACTTCGCCTTTAAACGAAAAGAGCATAATAAGGGTGATTAATAACGCTGTGATACTGACCGGTGTTAGCCAGTGAATAAACCTTTGATTAAACCAGTTCACTCCCTTGTGTTTAATAATAATTTTCTTGAGAAATAGCCAGCAACCAATGGCAATGCAACGTAAATACAGACGGACAGCACCATAGTCTGCCAAGGTACCGGCATAGAATTGATGTTCAGTAGTAATCCACCTAGTCACCTAGTGGTCCATAAAGAAAGAGCATCATCAGTGAATTAATTGCCACCATAATCAGTGTTAAGCCGTCATTTCCTGCTGATAAATGGCCCCACATTAAAACCATAGCGGCACATGGTGCAATACCAAGTAAAATGGTGCCCGCAATATAGCTTCGCCACAACTCAACTTATTCACCATTGGCAAGTATTTCAGTACCTGGTAAAAAGTCTCGAAATAAATATCCCAAAAACAGATAAGATATAGCAAACATGCTGAAGGGTTTAATCGCCCAGTTGATGAATAACGTTAATATACGGGTTTGGGTGTCTTGGCTGATTTAACGACTTGTGCGAAATCTATTTTCACCATAATGGGGTACATCATCAAGAATAAACACACTGCAATCGGTATTGACACCTGATATGCAGAAAATTCGTTCAAGGTTATGGCAATTTCAGCTGCCATTTTTCCTAAAAATATCCCACTGGCAATACAAAGTATTACCCATAGAGTTAAATAACGTTCAAAAATAGACAGTTTTTTTTCAGGCATATCGGTAAACTACACCTCCATATGTTTTCCACCCATACTGATGTGTCTGTTATCAATAATGTCATACCGCAGTAACAGAGAAGGTTAACTGACAATCAATATACTTTAGTATGCGATTAACTATAGCGGGTATTTCAACAGTGTTAGTCTTCGAGGCTAAATTGACTGAAACAAAAATATCACATTCACTTATTTCAATTCTTTGGCGCACATAATAATCATTTATATCATCAAACGTCTGACCGCTTAAAGGTATATAACCCACATAGCAATCACTGTTCGATTGTTGTTTATACGATGCCCCCAATATTTCCCGTTCTAAAGTAAATGCTTGAAATTTATCTAAATTCAGAAAGCGGAAACTTATTTGGGCTTCAGTGCTGACATTGTCCATAATACTCTCTGTGTTATGACGCTGCATAAACGGTTATAAATAGTTCGAGAAGAATGTTTCGCTGATTTATAGTTAGGTGCGTTAGGTTCGGTGCGTTAGGTTCGCTAACAATCTATATAATGGCAACACCTGTAACTTCGACGACCGAATGAGCATTGGCTCGTTCAATAATTTTAACCAAAGCCGACTGGATAACTTCATCTTCCTTCACGTCACTTTTACTAGCAAATCGCTGCTCCTGAACTTCAGCGCCCTCTTCTAAAGTAAACTGAATAACCACTTCAGTTGCAAAATCAGTACGTTCACCAAAGTAGGCTAACGATATTTGAGGATAACCTTTAAACCCTTTTTTAACTTGTTTAGCTATTCGTTTTTTAGCTTTATCAATATGCATATAAAATCCTTGTATTATTAAAACTCAAAAATGGGTGCTTATCTTCACAAGCCTGTTCAGTTTATTTGCAAATGGGGTCATCATACGAATACCACTTCCACCGCTCTTTCATTACGACATTCATCTGAACCCATTTCAAACTCCCGACAAATCAAAGGTCGATTTTCATAAATAGTACACATGAAAGTCTCACGGTCTACAGCTGAACACCATCCATCCTCTAGACGTAACATTGTTTGACCTCCCCATTCATCGGAAGCAATATATCTGTCGGGCACACCTGTGTCGGAAATAATCATCACTTCTAAACGGCAGCAGCATGCCTGACAACTTGAGCAGCTGATGGGAGGTTCTGAAATATTTTTAATATTAATGGTCATGTGCATCTTCAATGAGAATAAATTAACAGTAGTCTTTAACGTTTTGCGCCATTGGGTTTTTTCATGCTCACGACTTTACGCGCTATGGCAAGTATTTCAGGGGAAATATCATCCGCTCCTTCCTTTATTAACTTACTCACATCCCCAGATGAAAATAGTGAACCGCGGTCAGACTTTACGCCTAACGATCTCACAAAATCTTTTGTTTTCCCTGTGCTACCCGTATCTATATATTTAAAAATAACTTGTTCATTAAATGTTTTTGGCTCTTGCTTTAAAGTGATGACCTCATTGGCAAGTGATTTTATATCAGCTTCTAATAATTCAATTAATTCGGCGATATTGGTATATGATTTCATTCAGTTCTAGCTCGTATAGGGGATAGTCCGCGTTCATTAACCGCTATTGTAACGTTAAAAGGAATGACTAAATAGCTTAGCTTTATATATCACTATATTTTAATGAAATAGGGGGGTTGCTATTACTGACCATTATTGAATCAAAACAAAGTAACTGTCGTTAGGGCCGATTAAGCGCTAGGTTATTAGAGGTAAAACTAAAGTGGTCTCCGCCCATTTTACCTACAGAGTCAACTAACGCTTGGTTGATATTGCCGTTTATATATAAATCATCTCGGACATAGACACACTTTACGTCTAACAGTATAACTGAGCCTCCGTTCGGTAACTCGCTGATCGGGATGATCTCCCTTAAAGTACACTCATAACGAATAGGTGATGCTTTTACAGAGCTGGGTTTCACTTGATGGCTTGCACATCGCTCGACGTCAGCAAAATCAAATTCGCTTTTATCACTTTCAATACTGGCACTGGTCAGGTTCATTTTTTCTAATAAAGCAGCGCTCACTATATTAACGACACATTCACCCGTGTCTATTAAATTCTGGAGGGTATCTTTATCAATACCGCTCCTCTGAGTTACTTGTGTATAAAGGAGTACAGGAGGGTTACAACTAGCAACGGTAAAAAATGAATAAGGGGCTAAATTATCAATACCATCGCTTGAACGCGAACTAATCCATGCAATGGGTCGTGGCGTTACCCCTCCATTGAGGAGACGATATTTTTCTTGTATTTCTAATTCTAACACATCAAAAATCATGTATTGCACCTAGGTTAGTGTTATTAAACGGCTCTTCGTTCAAGAAAACCACAACGGAGATAACATACGTTTATCTTGTCTTAATAGGGGTGGATATTAAACTACCTATGCTTATATTGAGTAGGGCAATAGCCTCTAATAATGTCTGGTGATCTCAATTTTATCTGCTTAGTTTTTCGAGCTGCCACCCTACTAGGCCACAATTTAAATCTACTGGCTTTAAGGTGTTGATGCATAAGCTGTATAACGGCTTGCTCAGTTAAATTAAATTGATGTTTAATCGCTTCAAAGGAGGTTCTATCTTCCCAAGCCATCTCGATAATTCTAGACTCTTCACCCTTGTTCAATTGCATCATAGCGCTTCAATATTTTAAATCAAAGAAAGTAATACCTATATGGCCACCTTATGGTTTAGTCTGAAGTCGCAATACCGGTAACCACTAGCTTAAAGGATAATAATAGCCTTGCCAACATGTTGACCATAATAAAAAGATCTCATCGTTCTTATTAATTTATCGGTATTATTTATGTTACCTCTTTGACTGCGTCAATATAAACACATTTTTATTAGGGATATACTAATTCGACTGAATAAGATTAATTATATTTATAACCAAGCAAAAAATATTATTGGCTAACATTTAGCTCTAATAACAAAAACTAATATCATGTTGTCTATTCAAGGATTATTAGCTTTTATTTTAAGTAATCTTTCCAATATTAATGAGGTAATGAGCTTGAGACTTTGTAATGGGATGAATTGATTTAATAAAACATTTATCAGTAATCTCCCCTATAAGAGAAATTCAATCTCCTAGTTTATAAAGAGCAAAATTAGACGACCGATTTAACGTAATACCTGGTGAGTAATTTAAGTCTAAGCACCTCCCTTAAGTTTCTATAAGGTAATCTTTTTTATGAACCGCTGTCATCATTAAGTCATTATCTGAGAGAAATTTCCAACCGCTAAATTTGAAGCCATTAATTTTTTCTTTGCTTAATACGTTTTAAGCTATTACATATTTAACATATGCATATCATAGCCAGTGCTGCCAGATCAGTTCTTCTTGGGAAAAATCTCGGCGCAATATTGATAATAAGGCTGTTTATTTGAAATCGCGGAGATAAGGGCACATGAGGTCGCCCAAATAGCGATAAGTAAGCTAATGTATGATTTTTTGAAATTCATAATATAATATTTCCATATAAAACATAAAGCCACTTAAATTGCTAGATAACCTTGGCTAACTATTGAGGAATAACAGTAGCCAACGATTAAAGGTCTGAATTATTAATATACACAGCTTATTTTATTAATCGAACACATATGGGCAGCCACCAAACTCATTGAACGCATCATTCCAACGCTGAACATCGTTAGCACGCCGCCATCGAGAATGATAAAACTGCATTAAACAACTCCCCTGCTTTAATTCTATTACCAATGTATCAAATTCATTAACCTCATCATAATTTGGGTATACACTGACATTCCCCCATGATTTAGATTTGTTTTTTTTAGCAAAACCTTGCCAGAATAACTTAATATCACTCCAGTCATTTTCATCAGTGTTCCATACTTGCAATTTGCCAGCAATATTTTTATTAACAAAACCATTTTCAGGCTCTTGGGCTTGAATATCTGTAATCAAAAAACATAGAATAAAAACAATTAACCTTTTCATTTGTGACTCCTAGTAAACGCCCTATCAAGGCGGTATAAATAAAAATAAAACTATTGATAAACAATGGCATGGTCAAATAATAACTCTACAATCTATTTTCATGTAGCACATGTGTAGCAAGCAATTGATGTAACAAAAACCTAATAATGGCTTTTATGTATTTAATATTACAAAGCTCTAATTGGTGTTTCTACCTGTTGTTGAATTTGAATATCAATAGCATCCTTAATCTCCTGATAAATTTCTAATTCTATGTCGGGAGCTACTTCTAGAGTTATAGCCAATCCATATTTTATGGGGTTGTTTAACCTCGCTGCCGCATCTTTTTTACAGTTCACTTTAATTTCTAGCTCACTTGATTGGGAAAGAACTGTGATAGCATCCCCTTCGAATACTTCATGTTGGAGCGTGCCTCTCCTTACTTGTAGCCATTCATATGTCCTTTGGGGAGCCAAATTCTTATTTTCTCCCTCTACTGTTAACCATAAAGCACTATCTCGATATTTTATATTTTGAGAAACTGGTTCAGCAAACCAAGACAAGGTAATAGTCAATTTTCGCCATATATTAACACCACCTAGTCCTTGTGGAATTGGTAATTTGAATATATGAGCTTCGCTATCTAATAGTGAGCCATATCCTAGTAATGTTGCTCTAGTGTCGATGCAATACTTTACTTTCTCTATATCAGGTTTTCCGTACCCAACATATTGAGAGATTGCTTCTTTTAGTTTGCTTGACCTTAATGGGCTTAAATAATCAGATAGTTGACCATGAATGAAATCCCAGCTAGCACCGTGTGCAATAAGTGACTTAGTAAGAAGAGAAGCATAATTATCAAAATCAGTACTTAAATCATTTTCAACGAAAATGTCTTCAATTCCCGCCAAAATTTCTAAGCACCCTCTTGTTGTCAGGGCTGCTGCGTTGCTTGTTCCCCTACTATATACTCGTTTTGAAAGATCTCCTGAAGGATCAGGGTATGGAACGCAAATTCCAGGAGGGCTATTTAGCCATACACCATTTAATATTGATTCTCCAATTGGTTCATCGTGAATTACTCTGCCTCCTGTAAAGGCAATGTCAGGCTTGACCGAACGGTTATAGCCATTTCCATGTGCAGAATATACCGACGGCATGCCTTCACCATATAAATCTAATTTACCACCTCTCAAATTTAGACTAGAACTATCATTATGAATAGCCCCTACAGTGATCGCATTTATACTTTCAGCTGGTGATAATAGTTTTCTATTTCTAGTATCCCGATGAACAGATTCAAACGCTTTTTGCTGTTGCTCAAACATTGATAAACCTCTAAATTCAGCGGCTGGTATTTCAAATGTAATTGGTTTTGAATGATTGCCTGCACTAATTATAAATAGCACATTATATTTAGCACTAAGCCAATCGATCAAACGTGCAAACGGACTCATTTGTCCAGTAAATTGAATGTTAGGATCACCAATTGACATATTAATGACTTTAACTGTTGGTGCTGTAGGAGATTCTTCGCCATCACCTTCAAACATTCTTTTAACGGCTCGATGAATGAGATCTAGTGGTAATATATCAGTAGGAATTGTTTCCATTGGTCTATATGAATGACCGTTATATTTCAATATAGGACGTACATATAACGGTGAACTTAAAGGAGGTAAATTGTCCGACAGATCACCATTGATGATTAACGAGGCCATAGCAGTACCATGCTTACGACCACTTGCAATATACCCATTAGCGAAATCATCAGGATCATCAATTATTAACTTATTAAGTAAATCCGTATGATTTACTAATGGTAAACCATCTAGCAATGCTACTTGTGGTTGACCTATTGCATTACTGTGATCAAAAAATCCAGCCTGCTCACCATCCGTGTTTATTTCTTCTTCACCTACAATAGGATCAACACACATTTGTCCTAATGGACGGAAAAACATTATATCGTCACACTTTACTAAAGATACATTTTGATTTCTTACTATTTCGTCAACATGACATGCTGGAAGTTCGATAAGTAAAGAGTGATAATTTATGCTAGAAATACAACAATTTGCGATTATTTGCCCTTGACATGAGTTTACAATATCTGTGATTGAAAACAGAGCTTCGGTACGTTTTTGTTCATTATTTCGATACCATAATTCAGTTTCAAATCTCACTGGAGATTGTGGTTCATGCTCTAGTGTTTCTTCCCAGTATTCCATGACACCAGTATCATGAATACGATCTATCGCACTCCAATATCTTATGTCTTTTAGTAATTTAAATACGTCCCTAAATTTAGTCCAGCCCTTTTCGAACTTCATTGAAGGGTCTTGGCCATAGTTATTCCATAAAGACAATAGCTCATTGATTGCTTGACGATCAGACAACAAAAGCATTACTCGACCATTTAATGGCTTTTCTCGATTTTTTTCATCGTAAAAATCACCTTCAGGTGCTAGATCTTTAGTTGCATATTCTCCTAACCACTCAATACCTTCAATTTTGTTAGTTGCTTTAAAAAACTCACTTACATGATCGTAAGTTTCAATAACGATTGTATATTCAGGATCTATATCTGGATTCTCATTAACTACTTCTATCCTTCTATCTTCAAGCGCACGTTGAAGGCGCCCAAATTTAGGGCCAAGCCTGATAGATTGATTGGGAACTGTAGGTGTATGAGGTGGAGCACCCATTCCTTTTCTTGGTGTGGGAGATGTAATATTTGGAGTTGGAAATAATAATATTGGGTGCAGATCCATCTGTTAAATCCTTGTATTAGGTGGACGTATAAGTCCTTTTAGACCATGTTTTAAGTAGTTGAGATATGATCTCTCGTAAATTTGTGTGCTGTTGATTTAGAACATACTTTCGCAAAATAGAAATACCAAATTCTTCTATTTCCGCATAATTTGAACCATATAATTTTTTTGCTAAGGTCTCGTATGCGTAATTTAATTCTACGTTATGTTTTTTCTCAAAATTGACAAACCATTCTTGAATTTGATTTCTAGTGGGTAATGGCACTTCTAGCCTAAGCTGAAATCGCCTCCAAACAGCTCTATCTAATAATTCCGAATGATTAGTTGCAGCCATAACAATGACATGACTTGGTATAGAATCTATTTGCATTAACAATGAACTTACAACTCTCTTAATTTCTCCAGTATCATGCGTATCACCACGTTCTTTACCTAATGTTTCAAATTCATCAAACAAAAGAACACAATGTCTGGTCGACGCATAATCTATGACTTTCTTTAACCTAGAAGCTGTTTCACCTAAATATGAACCTATAATTCCCTCGTATCTAACTACTAATAAAGGAACCATCATCGACTCAGCAACCGCTTCTGCTAATGAGGTCTTTCCGTTTCCCGGTGGGCCAATTAATAAAACCTTATTTCTTGGCTCTAGGCTATATGACCGTAAAATATCAACCCTAGATTGTTCTTCAACTAATTCACTTAAAGAGTCTTTGACAAATTCAGGAAGAATGAGATCTGAAAATTGTTTCTGTGGGGATATTTCCTCTAATAGGGATGATATTTTTTGATCAGAATTTAGAGGTGTTTTTTGTATTTGAGAGTTAGATGTACTAAGCTTTTTCATTTCGAATTCTAGCTTGTCAGCTAAAACAAAATGTTTTTTAATTCTTTCTTCTGCTATCAAGGACTCGACTACTCTTTTAAACTGAGTCTTATCACCGATGGTTCCTGCTTTTACTAGACTAATAATTTGAGATGATTTAGCCATGTTGTTTACCCTATAACTTAATGTTTTACATATCCATTTATTTTGCCAGCAACAACTATATATGGTTAGCTATATACGTAACACATTGAAAATCTGCATTTTTTATATTTGGTAAATATGCCAATCACAATGATATCAATAAGAGTGAAAATTAACTACTTTTTATTTGGTTTTGTTTTATAGCTTACATCAGTACAGTTATTTACAGAACTCCAAGTTAAAACAAACTTCGTTTGTCCTTTCTAACCGCCAACTAAAAAATCGTGTGACTATCATTTGTCCTTTGAACATCAATCCTTTAATCGTTTGAATATAGTTACCATCATAAAAGCCTAGTTTGCATTCGCCTGTTTCTCCATCATGAGCTTGCTCATAAGCGAGCGTGAGCAGTTGGTCTTTTCGTTTAGCAAAGACACCACCCATCGCATTAATGTAGTCATCCCATTTACTTTCGTCTGCCGCTTGTCTGGCTTTTTCAATAAGTGAATCAAGTCCAAGTACTTTCTTTATGCGCCTTAATTCACGCCAAACAGAAACAGACGCACCACCAATTTGTTGGAACTGGCGAATACACCAACAAGACGCCCAAGCATCAACACGTTGCGCTGCGGTAATTGGGTCTTCACCATAAACACCCACATCTAAACCTTCTCCATCAATATTCTTTGAAACATATTTTGCAATGTAACCTGTAGCACTGCCTTTTTTGGGGTCGATTAATTTAAAATCACAACGGTTTTCTAATGCGCCTTTTTCATCCCCATCTTCTTGTAAAGCGTAATGACTAACAACACTTTTAACATCGTTAATATGATGCTTTTCAACGAAGAGTAAAATATGCCAATGGGGTGTGCCGTCATGTTGCGGCTCGGCTACTCGAAAGCCATAAGGCTTAATATCTTTTCTGTCCCACTCGGCGCGAATACGCGACCAAACATTACAGAGATATTGATTTGCTTGATAAGGCGTGAAGCTTTGGTATTTAGGATTACGTTGTCCTGACTTTGAAAAGACAGCATGATATTTTGATGGGCAAGTAATAGTGATAAAAACCCCTTCATGTCCATGCTCTTTTGATAACTCTTCAAAACCACGTAAACGTACCATTAATTCCGCTTTTCTTACTTTGGGGTTTGAAACATTTAAATCCGATAATTCTTTTAATGAGTATTGCTGACCAATATCATTGATTATCTTCATTGAGCTGAGCATCTGCTCATTACGTAGCTTTTGTTGTTTTCTTTTTTTAACGGTTAAATCACTGGCATACATTTGCTTGTATTTACTCACAAGCGTTAATTCAATCGCGGCTTGTTCATAGGCTTGATTAAATAACTTTCGTAAACGACGTGACCACCAATGTTTATCTATCATCCGTTTGATAGCACCCTTTAACGTGATGCCTTTTGTGTTAATGTTTATCGCTTTCAAATAAAAAGTGGTGGTATATTCAGTTAAGTGCAAGTAAATGTCTTCTGCATTGGATTCAAATATTTCATCCTGTGAATGTATTTGCCCCTTAACATTATGGTGTAAGGCAATTCGTCTACATCTATCAGCACAGTCTTTTGCAATAGCACGAATTTCTTCATCATCGACAGTCATTGAGTATCTGAGTTTTTCGGGCAATAGGCTAACGACTTTAGCTGTCGTGTTTAAAATATATAAATTACGCTTTTGCCTTTCTTTAAGCTTAAACGCGTTATTCAAGATAATGCGTTTTATTGGGTCTGGTACTTTTGATAACTGCTCAAATATAAAATCAACATCCGCTCTATCAACAGCACACTCATGCCTATCGACGGTGAGAAAATCATAATCTCTAAAGACAGGGGCAAACTTATTTAACGGAGCAAATAGTTGATTATTTTGAGATAGCATTTTTATACACCTCAAAGTATTGTTGACCTAATTCACTGATACGAAAACGCCAATAACTGACACCAAAAGATTCTGTTAACTCTTTTACAAGAAAACCTCTAACAAGCAGTGCTTGAATTTGGCTTTGTTTGATGATTATCCCCAATGGCTCAGAAGGGAAAAACCGACCAATTTGATTGCATATATCAATACACACATCGATATGATGACCATTGGCGAACCAACGTAAACTTGAGGCTGACTTAGAAGGTAACATCGCCATACTAAGCCCCTTTTTCCATTAAATGAGAGCGCTTATTAAAACTGTCTAACCAGTTATCTAAATCTTCAATAAGATAACGGACAGCACGACCAATTTTAATAAACTGGGGGGCTGATGTTCTATTTTCTCTATTACCTTCCATTCTTGATTGTCGTAAGAATGAACGGCTCATACCAATATATTGAGCCGTTTCAATTTCAGTTAATACTCGTTTTACAGCGTTCATCATGTTGACATGGTCTAATTGATACGACTACCCCAGTTAAGACATAATAGACTTAACTGGAGAGACAAATGAAAAACCGTAAAACATACTCAAAAGAATTCAAACTAGATGCAATTGCACTCGTTAGAGATCAAAACTACGCTGTAGCAGAAGCCGCTAGAAATTTAGACGTCAGTGCTGAAGTTATTGGTCGATTGATCAAAGAAGCTGAAAATGATGATGGTCATGCTTTTAGAGGAAATGGAAAGCTAACGCCAGAGCAGGATGAA
>JAWUYA010000025.1:0-14377 GCA_034111045.1 Colwellia sp.
AAAAGGAAGATGAACCGCTCCCTTATTTTTCAAGTAAAAACGGGACACCCCTAAATTATTGCTGCCCCCTTTTATTTCATTTAATTTTACACTGACCCTTTTTTCAGAATCACAATAAATCAACCGTTGTTGAATAAAAAAGTTTGGGGGTGTCCCTTTTTATTTTGGTCCCAGTGGAAGCGTTTGTTGAACGAAGCCGCTAAGCGGCAGAAAAACCAAAACTAGTCTCTACTTAATTTTAATGATTAAATATTAAGCGCGACAACTAGTCTGACAGAGAGGGTTTTTACTTGTCCCGTTTTTACTTGAAAAATAAGGGAGCGGTTCATCTTCCTTTTTATTTGCACATTATTTGCATTTTATGTTGTTAACCTTGTTGATGAATTAACACTAAACAACAGGAATTACCGATGAACATCATTTTTAAAACAACAATAATGGTCGCTTTTTCATTAACGCCAGCGGCACAAGCAGCAGAACAAGCAACGGCAGCAGCACAAAAAACCGCCGTTAGTGATCCCGCTTCTCATGTTCATGCTCATTCTCATGCACACTCTAAAAAAGGGCGACCAGTGCGGCCATCATTTGTTGCCATCGATATTAATAGTGATGGCGGTATTGATTTTGAAGAATTTTCGTCACACCCACCGCCAAAAAAGCGACAAAAACGCATTTTTGCTAACATAGACCAAGATAATAATGGGGTTATCAGCAAGGCTGAGTTTAGCAATCACAAGCCGCCTAAAACAAAGGAATAATATAATGATTGATTCGATGAGCTCTGGCATGGCTATGCCGCCACCGCCACGCAGAACAGAGCAAAATTTAACAAACGATCAACAGGCTGTAATAGCAGACAAATTGGCTGAATATGATGTTGATACTTTAACCCAAACCGATGCGTTAAGCATTGTTGAGGCTTTTTCTGCAGCGGGAATTGAGCCGGGTGCGGCTCTTGAAAAAGCCGTTGCTGCGGTCGGTTTTGATGCTAAAACAATTGGCGGGCTGGCGCATAGTTCAGAGCAAGCCAGCAGACCACCGCCTCCGCCACCAAAGCAAAGTGCTGAGCAAATATCCTCTATGGGTGAATACTTAGCTGAGCTTTTAGATGAAAAGTTAGCAGCAACTAATAACGCTAGCCTTAGTGATGAAGACAAGCAGTTAATATTGGCACAAGTGTTTGACCAATTTAATATTGAACAAGCAGATTCTATTATCAATACCAGCGCATAAAGGTTTATGCGCGCAAAATAATAGGCTAAATAGCCCGAGCCATATCGTTAGTTACGCCAATAGCCAAGGTGATAGTAAAGGTGCTTTATGTTTAGCAGACTTGCGGCACATCGATTTTTATACTAACGACAAACACCTCATCCTTAAAAAAAATTTACCATGCAAAATACCTTTGAGCTTTTTATTATTACCCAACATACGGTAGCCGCAAATTATATTTTAGCACCACCCGAGACAACTAGTGCAACCCCTTTAGGTGGCCCTACAGGTCATGCAAGTTATTAAGCTCTCACCTAAACAAACGTTGGTCGCTTCATGTCAAAGTGAACCGTGAACATGAGCTAAAAGTAAAGATTCAAAGCGAGTGCTTTTTTACCTCATCAAAACGGCTAAAGCTAACCTTTACTCGTGCATTCTTAAATAAAATGGCGAGCTATACTCGCCATTTTAATTAATTTAACGCTATACGCTAAACAAGCAACTTACTGAATAACTTTAATTTTTTCAATTAAATTAGCACTTTCTAGTGCCGAATCCTCATCGAGACGAAAATCTAGTTGCACTAAATTATTGCTAGCGCCTTTAGTTGAAGTTTTATATTTCCACTGTTTTAAAGCAGTAACAGCCACACGATCAAACACATAAGCGGGCATACCTTTTACTACCTCCACATTGTCCACATTACCGTTAGCATTAACATCAAATTTAAGTACCACAGAGCCTTCAATATTTTCCGTTGCGGCTTTTAGTGGATATTTTGGCTCTACTCGATGAACAGGTATAACCGATTCTATTGCTTTTGGCGCTGTACGGTATTTTTTAGCCGCATCACTACCAAGGTTACCGGCATAACTTAACGCTGAAAGCATAGTTACTGATGTTGCAACCACTACTGCCATGCCTAGTTTTGTTGCTTGTTTATTAATTTTAATTTGCTTGATACGTTCAAACATCATTTGTTTATCTCCATATTGGTTAAAATAAAAATGGGCAAAAGAAAGTTGAGCAAAAGCTAGTGGCGGTGCATGTTCTGCAGTTACTAGTAGTGCTTTACTGTAGTTAATCTTGCTTGATAGCTGTTTCCGCGCCAAAACAACTTGGTCACAAGATAATTCTTGGTCTTGACGAAAAGCAAAGTAAGCAATCCAAACCAAGGGATGGAACCAAAATAATGCTACGCAAGTTAGCGCAATAAAGTTCCAGTAAATGTCATGGCGATCAAAATGACAAATTTCATGTTCCAAAATCAAGTTTTGCTGATCTTGGTTATATATATGTGCAAAGTTTTCAGGAATAACAAGCTTTTGATTAATCAAACCAATAAGCATTGGGCTATACGTTTGTGCACTTTTAAAGACGACTAAAGCAGCTGGCGTTTTTATCTTGATCAAGTCGTCGTCCACTGCGGTTAGCTTAAGTTTTTTCGTAAAACGCAGGTGAGATATAAGCCCAATAAACAAAATACTGAAACTACAAACCAACCAAGTCCACATCATCCAAGAAGAATTTAAAGGCTGTTTTAGTTGCTTTACAGGGGTAATAATATAATGTTGAATTTGTGAGGCTGTTATTATATCAACTGGTTGCCAAGGTAACGGAACCAAATAACACAACAAGCCAACGGGTACAATTATCCAAAATTTATAACTCACCTCAACGCCAAGATGTTGAACAATATACTTGCGCACTAACAATAAAGTGGCGAGTAATAAAGTAAGGGGTAATAATAATTCAATCAAAAAATTAGTCATCGTCTGTTATCTCACCTTCTTGTTCCCAAGTAGCGATAAGTGCTTTTAGCTCGTTAATATCCTCTTTTTTCAAGTCGCTTTGTTTAGCAAAACCCGCCACTAAAGGTGAAATGCGACCATTAAAAAATTTATCTATTAAACTAACGCTTTCTTTAGCGGTATAAATTTCTCGCTCAAGCAGTGGCGTGTATAAATAATGTCTTTGTTGCTTTTCAAAGCTAATAGCTTTTTTTTTCACTAATCGAGAAAGTAAAGTTTTTACCGTTTTCTGGTGCCAGCTTTTAGGCTGATCTTTATCGGCTTGTGGTGATTGATTAAGCCGTTCAATAATGTCATTGGCACTCGCTGGATATTGTTGCCACAGCGCTTCTAGCACTTCAAACTCGGTATTACTAATATCTGACATAATTAACTCTATTTAATTTTATAAAAATTACAGTTGTAATCGACTTGGTAAGATTACAACTGTAATCATAAGAAAGTCAAGGAATTATGTCAGTAGATTTTAATGATAAAAAAGAAGTAAATATAATATTGAATAAGTCTGACCGGGTATAAGTAGCATACACAGCCTTTTACCTAATGGCTGAAATATACTTTTGCTGATATTTTAGATATTACTTTTTTTTGATCTTAATGAGGGAGAAAAAATCATAAATTTCTTGCACAGTTTGATCATGCTGCTATCGCACTCACTTTGTTATGCTTAACAAGGCATTGAGTTTGCGTCAAAGTGTTTTACTGTGAGCTAACATTATAATATTGCGTTATTAACATTGTTCTTTATCGGTGCAGGCAAGTATGTCAATATAGTTTATTGGCTATTGCGAAAACTGAAATGCTTGGGTAATTAACCACTTTTTCTTCAACTGTTTATTCCACTTTTGCGGTCTCTTTTGCTGCCACGTTTCTGCCAACTTACAGAAGTGGCGCACGAGTAAAATGGCAATAAACTAATGGGCAACTTTTAGGCAAATAATACACTACAGGGGGATTTGTTGACTGCATTGCAAGAAACCATCATTACATGTCATGAGTGTGCCTTGTCAGTTCGTTTGCCTGTTATTGCCGAAGGGCAAAAGGCGATTTGCCCTAGGTGTGAGTACTTGCTCACCGCTATACATTGCAATGCAGTTAATAGAGTATTGGCATTTTCTGTCACTGCGCTAATATTTCTCATCCTTTCTCTTTCTTTTGAATTTCTTTCCTTTAGCGCTAAAGGCCTAGCAAGGCACATTGATATAATAGATAGTATCAATATATTAATTGTTAATGATTACGTTATATTAGCGATACTGCAAATAATTGCAGTATTAGTATTGCCCATGTTAATTTTATTTATACTCCTTGCCTTATATTTACCCTTGAGTCGCGGCCAATGCCCTAAATACCCACAACGTTTAGTGCGTTATTTATTCATGCTAATGCCATGGAGCATGGTAGAAATATTTTTAATTGGTACGTTAATCAGTTTGATCAAAATAATTTCAATGGCCAATATAGGATTAGGGCCTTCTTTTTACTGTTTTGTGTTATTTAGTATCACGCTTACGGCGGCTTTGCTGCACATTGATAAACAGCAGTTAACCACACACATTGCAAGGCTGGACAGCAATTTCAACCAAAATAAAATAAGCATTTCAAGCCAAAAACCGGATGCCAAGCCTGATGAAAAACATCATAAAAAAGAGGCTAGCGTTCAGTATACTTGGGCACTTTTAATCACCGCTATCATTGTTTACATTCCTGCCAATTTATTGCCGATCATGAATACCCGACTCTTGGGAGATGATGATCCCAGCACCATCTTAGGTGGAATTTATTTACTCTGGCAATTAGGGTCTTACCCTATTGCCATTGTTATTTTCATTGCCAGTGTTGCCGTGCCCGTAGCAAAAATAATGGCCATGTGTTTGTTGAATTATAGTGTTCAACAGCAAAGTCAAACATTTCGCCTCGAAAGAACCAAACTCTACCGGGTCACTGAATTAGTTGGACGTTGGTCTATGGTTGATGTGTTTGTGGTTATTGTTTTAGTCAGCCTAATTCAACTCGGTAACACCATGAGTATTTACCCTGGAGCCGCAGTGTTGGCATTTTCAGGCATGGTGATATTAACCATGTTAGCGGCAATGAGTTTTAACCCACAACTAATCTGGAACCAAAAGGATAAATATGACCACTGAATTTATCGACGATGCTCAATTAAAAAAAATGAAATCAATTTCCATTATCTGGTTACTGCCTGTTGTTGCCCTATTGGTTGGCGCTTGGTTGGTTTATTATAACTGGAGTACAAAAGGTTCTCTTATTACCATATCATTAGTGTCAGCAGACGGTCTTGAAGAAGGAAAAACCAATATAAAATCTCATAGCGTTAACATCGGAAAAATTGAAAAAATCAGTCTTAACGATCAATCTAATGGGGTGGTTGTTACCGCTAGAATCGCCAAACACGCTGAACATTTGCTCGTTGAAGACAGTCAATTATGGCTGGTTTCACCGAAAATAACTTTAGCGGGCGTTTCGGGGTTAGGCACGCTGCTATCAGGTTCTTATATTGAGCTTTCGCAGGGCATTTCAGCTAAAAAACAGCGGGTATTTACAGCGCTAACAAATAAACCATTAACGCCACCAGGGTCTCCGGGTTTACATATAACACTCAATAGTAAAGACCAGTTCGCCTACGCTGTTGGTGATCCAATAGTGTACAAAGGTTTAAAGGTTGGTCGTTTTGAAGATGTCTATTTTAATTTAGAAGAGCGCGTGGTTTATTACAATGTATTTATTAAAGCGCCTTATCATAAGTTAATTACCGAAAACACAAAATTTTGGAATATCAGTGGATTGTCTCTAGATTTAAATGCAGAGGGAGCAACGATAACAATAGGAAGTATCGATACATTACTCACTAATGGCGTGTCGTTTGGGGTACCTGATGGTATGGCGCTAGGCGCACTGATTAACGAACGTGATTATTTTGATATTTTTGCCAGTCAGAAAATGGCTGACTCCTTAAGATATAAACAATGGGTAAAATATGTGATCTTGGTTAACGACAGTATTCGAGGTTTAAAAACAGGAGCCGCTGTTGAATATAGAGGTGTTGTTATTGGCCAAGTATTATCAACCGACCTAGTACATAACGATGACGGTGCTTTAATGAATCATGATTATAAAGTGCCGGTGTTAATTGGCATGCAGCCCGGAAAAATTGGCTTGTCTGATGATAAAGAAGGGGCATTGTTAATGAGTGATAAAAATGAGTTATTAATCAAAAAAGGCCTCAAAGCAATTTTACGTACAGGTAATTTATTAACGGGCAGTTTGTATATTGACTTAGCTCACTCCAAAAACTCAGTGATTAATGAAGTAGAGCAGTACGCTAACTATTCAGTTATCCCGACAATGAGTGATGAATTTACTCATTTAACTAAAAAAGCAGGAGAATTCTTAGAATCTATTAACGATATTAATTTAACCCTGTTCGAAAATAATACCAATGAGCTTTTACAAGAACTTACCCAAACGGCAAAACAACTACAGCAAGTCAGTAATAATTTAAATACTGTATTAGTATCAGCCGAGCAACAACAAATAATAGTACAACTGCAACAAACGTTGGCAAGTGTAAGTCAAGTAACCCAAGACTTCTCATCAGGTTCAGCTAATTATCAAGAGTTACAAAACGCACTTAATGGTATGACGTCGGTCATGCATGAACTAGCCCCTTTACTTAATCAATTAAAAAACCGTCCCAACGGGCTAATTTTTGATTCAGGTTTTGAAGACCAAATCACCCCTAAAAAACATGCTGGAGAATCTCAATGAAAATAAGTAACCCACTATTATTATTGTTATTTTTGTTTATAACAGGTTGCAGCTCCGCCCCTGAACAACACACGCAATATTATTTGCTTTATAATCATTCAGCGGCATTAATGCCAGCACCAGATAAAAGCTTAGTGAGTCAACCGATTAAAATAGAGGTAACCATGCCTGCTTATCTTAATCAGCCTAACTTAGTGATCAAATTAAGTGAACATAATCTACATTTCGCGCTTCATCATCAATGGGCAGAGCCATTAAAACAGGGCTTTTACAAATCACTTATCAGCGATATCAATCAAACAGAAAGGTACAAGTCGTTAATCAGTGCGGTGAAAACATCAATGCCAACGCTTAATGTAACTATTGAGCATTTTCATATAACAGAGAATTCTATGGTTATTTTGAGTGGACACTATGGGTACAGCAATAGCACTACTTCATCGATTGCGCGATTTGATTTACGATTACCCCTAGAGCTCGATGGCTATGAACATGCAGTGGCTCAACTACGGAGCTTAATAACACAACTGGCTATAAAAATCGCAGCTCGAGAATAGGCGCTAATAGCTTGTTGATTATTCATGTTATCTGAAAAGTTAGCAGACAAAGACATACTTGATAAACCCTTGCTCGCTTAATTTTGTTCGGCAATTTCCCTTAACGCTTGTTCAAAAACATCTGCGGGTTGGCCACCACTGATCAAGTGTTGATTATTAACAATTACCGCCGGCACCGAGCTTATTCCTGCCGACTGGTATTTACTTTGCAATTCACGAACCTCTTGCTGGTATCTATTTGACCTTAATATCTCTTGCGCCATCGCGCCATCTAAGCCAACACTTTTTGCCACGGCTAACAATTGTTGATGATCACTGGGGTTACCATTTTGTTTAAAATATAAATCAAATAAGGCCAGTTTGAGCTCAGTTTGTTTATCGTATGCTTTGGCCCAATGCAGCAATCTATGGGCATCAAAGGTGTTATAAATTCGGCCACCACCACGATTGCCAAACTCATAACCAAGGTCTAGCCCTCGTTGTTTGATCATCGCTCTATTTTGCTCACTTTGTGCAACACTAATACCGTATTTTTCGGTGAGGTGTTCAGTGATCTCCTGACCTGCTTTGGCCATGTTAGGGTTAAGCTCAAAAGGCTGCCAGGTGATGTCTACGGTAATTTCAGGCGCCAGTTTAGTTAAGGCCTGATGTAAAGCTTGGTAGCCAATAATGCACCAAGGACAGGAGATGTCGGATACAATATCTAAGTTGAGGTGTTTACTCATGTATTTCCACTTAAAATTCCACGGTTATTTCACTATGGCTTGCCATAGTGAAATAATAAAATTGCTCAGGTTTAGCGTTTAAACTCCGATGTTTTGCTCCATTTAGGCCAAACGTTTTCTTGAGATAGCTCATAGCCAATGGCATAGAATGCTTGTATGTCTTCAACAGCGCCAGACATATCCCAAGCTTCATTATATTCATCACATAGGTTGTGGTAACACTTGGCTAAACCCTCGTCAAGTAACGCACGTAATGCTTTAGTGGCTGCGTCAGCTGGGGTGGTACCACTTTTAGCGTACAGCGCCGGAATACCAATGTTAGCAAAAGCAAAATGATCAGAGCGATAGTAAATACCTGCGGCAGGGCGAGGGTCACCGGCAATTATACGGCCTTGCTTTTTCGCCGCGGCGCTAAGAAAATTATCTAACTCCGACTGCCCTAAGCCATAAACAGACACATCACTACTTCTACCATTAACACCTAAGGCATCCATATTAATATTGGCGACGGTTTTTGCGGCAGGAATAATAGGATTAGCCGCGTAAAACTTAGAGCCTAACAACCCTTGCTCTTCTGCTGTTACTGCCATAATAGTAATAGAGCGTGCCGGGGCAACAGGCAGTTTAGCAAAGGCTTCTGCTACCTCAATAAGTGCGCCCGTACCCGAGGCATTGTCTACGGCGCCGTTATACACTTGGTCACCTGTTAGGCTGGTATCTTTACCTAAGTGATCCCAGTGTGCGGTGTAAATAATATGCTCATCAGGTTTACTGCTACCCGGCAAGGTTGCGATAAAATTATATGATATCGACTCTTTCACCGTATTTTTCACTGTAATAGACGCGGTTAAATCGCCCATGTCGAGATGATAACTCCCTTTGGCCGCCTCAATTTTGGCTTGCTCAAAGTTTAAACCAGCGTTAGCAAATAACTCTGTTGCCACCTCGCTATTTACCCAGCCTTCAACAGCCACACGGTTTTTATTTAAGTCCTCACGAACAAAACCAAACTGCGGGCCACTCCAAGAATGTTCAACCACCGACCAGTTGTATGATGCGGGCGCGGTTTCATGAATAATAATGGCACCTTCAGCGCCCTGACGACTCGCTTCTTCATATTTGTAAGTCCAACGGCCGTAATAGGTCATGGCGTTACCATTAAATAGCGCCGGGTTTTGAGTAGCAAAACCGGGGTCATTAACCAAAATAACCACTGTTTTGCCTTTAACGTCTAAGCCTTGGTAATCGTTCCAGTTATACTCTGGCGCGTTAACACCATAGCCAACAAAAACTAACTCAGAATTTTTAAGTTGTTCAAAGTCACTAATGCGGCTAGAGCCCATCACCATCTCGGGTCCGTATTGATAGTTTTTACCACCAATGGACAGTGTCATGTCTGGTGATGCCTCAATTGACACCATAGGTACGGGTTGTAAAAAGCTGTCACCGTTGCCTGGCTTAAAACCAACCGCCGTTAATTGTTGAGTGAGGTAGTCAAGGGTAAGCTGTTCTCCTTTGCTTGATGGCGCACGTCCTTCAAACTCATCTGAGGCAAGTACTTTTATATGAGTAATTAGTTGTTCTTTATTAATGCTTTGATAACTTGCGCTAACGTCTGCTGCTGTATTCGTTGTTACAACATCTTTAGTGCTACAGCCACTTAATAGCGCCAAAACAAGTAAGGTTAAACCGGTTGTTTGTTTCATTTTTTTATTCTTTTATTGAGAATGACCCCTGATTATAAACAGATTTTGGCATACTTAGGTACTTTTACTTGTTAAATTCGGGCCGACAATTTTCAAACCCATTTGATTTCGTGTTCTTGTACACCATAAACGCGACTTCTCAGACTACTATCTGCATTGTTGCTGATACCATCGGCTTTGTTGGCGATAATCAGCATCACCACAACCTATCTGAGCAATTTCGATGACAAAAAAACATTGCCCAAATATACTTAGCTGCTATTATCCGCACTGCTTCTATCTCTCACATTGATATATAAATATTAACGATGTAATATTTTATATGGTTACCGTATTTAGCTGCCAGTATTTCTTTTCTGCCATAGCCGCACACAAGCCCGTAAGACAACACTGAAATTGATCATAAGCCTATGGGTAACCTCTTTAAATTTAATTTTTCGAGCTGAAAATAGAGAGGAAAGGCCTCACAATAAGGAGGGTGTTATCAATAAAGCAGCAGCAATACAGTAGCAGCAATAAAGCAGCAAAATATTGAGTTGAAATAAAATTATATGATAAAAATCAGGGAGCCTGATCAAATCATCTCAGCGGTTATGCATGGTCTGATTTATTTGTCCCATCGGCTTTAACAACCGCAAATCTAATTAACAATGACTTAGCAAACTGACCTTGGTACAACAATTAACAGGGCAAACATTTCGTTAGGTTAGTTTCAAACACCTCTTTACGGCCTGTCCGAAGAGAATTTATACAATGAATATGCTGGAGAAAATAACGATGTCAGAAATAAATAAGTATTCAAAAACAGTAACCTTAGATGAATCGCAACCAGCTTCACAGGCCATGCTTTATGCTATTGGTTTGACAGAAGAGGATATGAAAAAAGCGCAAGTGGGTATTGTGTCAACAGGATGGGAAGGCAATCCATGTAACATGCACTTAAACGAATTTTCTAAAGACGTGAAAAAAAGTGTGATCGACGCTGATTTGGTGGGATTAATTTTTCACACTATTGGTGTCAGTGATGGCATTTCAAACGGCACTACCGGGATGAAGTACTCTTTAGTGTCTCGTGAGATCATTGCTGATTCTATCGAAACTGTGGTGAGTGCTCAATTTTATGATGCGATTATTACCATAGTAGGATGTGATAAAAATATGCCAGGGGCGATGATGGCTTTGGCGCGTTTAAATCGTCCAGGCATATTGGTTTATGGCGGTTCGGTTAAAGCTGGAAAATGGAAAGGTGAAGACTTGAATATCGTTTCTGCTTTCGAAGCTTATGGAAAAAAATTACAGGGGGTTATCTCCAATGAAGATTATAAAGGGGTGATTCAAAATGCTATCCCGGGTGCGGGTGCTTGTGGTGGCATGTATACAGCAAATACTATGTCTTCTGCTATTGAAGCATTAGGTATGAGTTTGCCTTACTCTTCTTCTAACCCAGCGGTTAGCGATGACAAAAAAAGAGAATTGACGACAGTTGGTGATGCAATCAAAAACCTGCTGGAAAAAGATATCAAACCCAAAGATATTATGACAAAAAATGCGTTCAAAAATGCCTTGAGAATTATCATGATTTTAGGGGGCTCTACCAATGCAACTTTACATATGATTGCAATGGCTCGAGCCTGTGGGGTTGACTTAGGTTTAGATGATTTCCAAAAGATGGCAAATAGCACGCCATTATTGGCAAACTTAAAGCCTTCTGGGGAATACTTAATGCAAGACTTACATGCCATAGGAGGGATCCCCGCAGTAATGAAATACTTATTGGCTGAAGGTTTATTATATGGGGATTGTTTAACCGTTACCGGTAAAACAATTGCCGAAAACTTAGCAGATTTACCTGGCCTTCCAGAAAATCAAGACATTATCAGACCTTTATCTAATCCATTGAAAGCCAATGGCCACTTACAGATCCTTTATGGAAATTTGGCACCTGAAGGCTCAGTTGCCAAGATTACAGGTAAAGAGGGCGAAGTATTTGAAGGTCCGGCAAGAGTATATGAAGATGAATTTTCAGCTATAAAAGGTATTAGCGACGAAGTACAAAAAGGTGAGGTTATCGTTATTCGATATTCAGGACCCAAAGGTGCTCCTGGCATGCCAGAAATGCTAAAACCAACATCAGCAGTAATGGGGGCTGGTCTTGGCAAAGACGTGGCATTAATTACCGATGGCAGATTTTCAGGCGGTTCTCACGGTTTTGTTGTCGGACACGTTACCCCTGAGGCATCAGAAGGTGGATTGATAGCCTTGGTGCAAAATGGTGACATGATCCGCATTGATGCGGTTACTAACACCTTGGAATTGCAAGTCAGTGAGGTTGAAATAACTAAGCGTAAAGCCGCTTGGATAAAACCAGCTTACCGAGCGACCAATGGTGTATTAAGAAAGTATATTGCTACCGTGAAATCTGCATCTTTAGGCTGTGTTACCGATGAAATAGATGAACTGTAGTCAACTGAGTTGTCAACTGAGGTATATTGGTAATTAATAATTTATCTCCCGACGCTAGATACCTCAGTGCCTTAAACAAATGGGATGACTGAGGTATCACAAAGAGTGAAGCCCGATTTAGCTCGGTAGTGCACTAAAAGAACATTAGGCCTAATCAATAGTAGCCCTAAAAACTAATCTTCTTGCGCTATTGGGTTTAATCGTCACTTATGCCTGCCCTTATTTGTTCTTGTTATATTTGTTTTTTTAACCTTTTTCTTGACCTGTTTAGGCGCTTTAGAAAACTCTTTATGGAAAGGCTGTTCTGTAACCACAGGAATGACTTGCCCTATGCTATTTTCAATATTATTGAATTGCCTTATATCATTTTCTACAGCAAATGAAATGGCCATTCCACTTTTCCCGGCACGAGCAGTTCGCCCTATACGGTGTATGTAGTTTCTTGGGTCTTCAGGAAGGTTATAGTTAATGACTAAACTAATATTATCAACATCAATTCCACGAGCAGCAACATCAGTTGCAACTAATACTCTTAAAGTAGCATCTTTAAAGTTTTGTAACGCTTGCTCCCTAACTGCTTGTGTTTTACCACTGTGAAGGCTGGCGGCAGTTATTGATGCTTTTTGTAGGGCTTTAACAATGATGTCAGCACCATACTTTGTTTTACAAAAGATGAGCACTTTTTCATAGTCAGGTTTTTTCAGAATATTAAAGAGCAAAGGTACTTTATTCGATTTTTCAAGATGGTATACACTTTGATTAACCAAGTCGATAGTAACCGTTTCAGCAGTAATTTGAATTTTTGTGGGGTCCGTTAATATTGTTTCTGCAAGTATCTCTATTTCAGCTGGCATAGTAGCTGAAAATAATAGTGTTTGTCGGTTCTTTGGCAGTGTAGATATGATGCTTTGAACAGCCTTAAAGAACCCCATATCAAGCATGGTATCGGCTTCATCTAACACAAATACTTCTAACGCCTTAAAATTTATATCGCCGGTTTCAATTAAATCTAATAACCTGCCAGGGGTGGCCACTAAAATATCAAGTCCGAGTGCGATAGAGTCAACTTGATCTTGTCTTCCTACACCACCATAAACAACCTTAGTTTTTAGCCCTAAACCATCAGAGTAGTCATCAATATTTTGCATTATTTGCGAGGCAAGCTCTCTGGTGGGCGTTAGTATCAGCGAGCGTGTGCTTTTAGCTTTTATGTCTATTTTATTGCCTCCAAAATTATTGATAATAGGCAATGAAAAGGCGGCAGTTTTTCCTGTTCCCGTTTGCGCTATACCAAGAAGATCATTGCCATTAATAATAGCTGGGATACATTCTTTTTGGATCGGTGTGAGCTGTGTATAGCCTTTAAGACTAACGCGGTCAATAATTGACGCTAAAAGTGAAAGTGCTTTAAATTCTGACATGCTGCCTCGGCATTCTTTAATCAATAGCCTATTATTCTAACAGAATGCTTTAACATACTTAAGACGTATTCAAGGTGGCTGTTGCTGAGAAGTGATTTTTTTGATGTGTTTTCTAATGCAATGTTCGAATTATATTACTGCAAAGTTTCGGTAATAAGCGTTATTAGCTGTATTTTCAAAACCGGGCTGCGAGCGCTACTATAGTGATACTATTTTGTGTAAGATTATTATGGGGCTAGAGCTAGTAACAACATTGATGCGTCAAGCAACAAATATATTACCTGAACTCTCTCTTCTAAAGAGCCGTATTAATTACAGAACATGGACAACCGTCTGCATATCTTGTAGATGTAGATGACTTCGAATTCATACAAAAACGTATGCAAATGCTTGAGGCTTTAGCTAAAGGCGAGCAAGCAATAAGTCATGGCGAAACTATGACTAATATTGAAGCCAAAGAGAAAAGGATAAATGGCTGAAATAAGTTAGACAAATCCTGCTCTGGAAGACCTCAATGATATAACTCAATATCTTGCTTTGAGTAATATTGTGTTAGCTAAAAAATGGTTGAACAAAATCTTTGATAAAGTTGATCATCTTGATAACTTTCCTGAAACAGGAAAGAAACCGCTTTAGCTAAGTCATCTAAATTACCGAAAAGTTATTATTGTTAACGTAGTAAACAGCTAA
>JAWUYA010000026.1:0-45375 GCA_034111045.1 Colwellia sp.
TCATGAAGCGTTAGCATTGAAGATCGGCCAAACGATTAAAAATGAGCAGTTTACAATTTATTCACCAGGCAAGCCAACACTTGATGCAAGCAACAATAGTCTCAGTGATGGTGAGAATATTGGGCAAGGACTTAATAACTCTATAGTAGATGAGGAATTGTTGGCGACTGCTAAGTTAGTTGAGCAAGTCACTAATAATTTAGTTGAGCAAGTCACTAATAATTCTGGTACTAAAGGCGCAGAGAGTAAAAAATTACTTGCTACAGAACAAATAACACAGCTTAAGTCAGCGTTTAAAGACCATGGCGTTAGCGAGCAAATTAATGAAGACACAGAAGCTAAGGATACCGATGAAGTTGCTGAGTTAATAAAAGCACTTGAGCCGCAGCTAACAAGATTATCAGCTAATGCTATTGAAACCGAGCTCACGTTAAAAGATGCTAACAAAACTAGTCAATCATTAAACAGCAATGCCAGTCGTCAGCAAACTTCAGACGCTCGTGAGGCATTGCTAACAAAAAATACAACTGATGGAGTAAGTTTTGACAATAGAATAAATGCTGAGGGTATGGAACAAGCAAGTCATATGCAAGCAACCAATACGTTAAGCAGTGCGCAATTAAAAAACACTGAGTCAAAAACAGATAATCATCAAGCTTATTTGAGTCAACAAGTTGCAGAGAAAGTCAACCTCGATGAACAAAACTCAACAGATTCTCAATCAAAAAACTCACACACTGATGAGCAACAACATGAGCAAAATTTATCAATGGTTAATCCATCAAATCAAAATATTGAAGGGATAGAGACTAAAAAATCATTTGTTAACCCTAATGTATTCTCAGCACCAGAGATAAGCGTACAAGAGCTTGAATCGTCTCAGCATTCAATGGAAGAAATGAGCAATGGCATGACTAATGAAATTACCAGTCAAGTTAAAAATAATGCCATGGTATTAAATGAAACTGTCTCTATTTTGAAAAAAGACTTTGCCGAAGCGGTTAAAGATAAAATAATGGTGATAATTTCACAAAAATTACAGCAGTTTGATATTCGGTTAGATCCCCCAGAGTTAGGGAATGTTCATGTTCGAGTAAATTTACAGAATGAACAGGCGGTTGTTAATTTTGTAGTACAAAACCAACAAGCCAAAGAGGTATTTGAAGATAATTTAGGTAAACTCAAAGATATGCTATCACAAAATGGTGTTGATGTTGGTGACGCTAATGTGGAGCAACAAACACCACACTCTGGAAATGATGAAAATAATTCCGATGGAAATAATAAGGGCTCAGATAATCAGCAAAATGATTTAGAGGCCGTGGAAAGCATTTTATCCGGTAATTTGTTTAAAAGTTCATCATCTAGTGTTGATTACTACGCCTAATGGATAAAACCCATTGGCTCAAAGAGTATTCAAGGATATAGTTTACCTATTAATAAAGATAACAATGTAACACATACCTATTTTTGAAGGAATATTATGGCAGATGAAAAAAACAATACTGAAGAGTTAGCGCTTGATAGCCCTAATAAAAAGAAAAAATTAATCATTATTGGCGTAGTGATTATTTTGATAGCATGTGGCGCAGGTGGTTTCTTTTTTTTAAGTGGTAGCAATGAAGTGTTAAGTCAAGAGGACATTAACGCTGAGTTAAATAGTAGCAATAATGAAGGTGGGTCGGTGGCCCAAGATAAAATAGGTACTGCGTTATATGTACCTTTGCCTAGACCATTTCTTTTTAATATACCAGGCGCTGCTCGTGATAGAGTGGTTGAAATTAGAGTACAGTTATTAGTACGTGGTGGTGATAACGAAGAAGTGGCTAAAAAGCATATTCCTTTACTAGAAAGTACTTTGTTAAATGTTTTCTCTCAAGCTAACGCTGAAGATTTAGCAACGAGTGCAGGTAAAACATCACTAAAGCAAAAGTCGTTAACTGAAGTGCAAAAGGTAATGAAAAATATGGTGAATAAGCCAACCATCGACAAGGTTTTGTTTACTGGCTTTGTTATGCAATAGGCCTTTAAGTGTTGAGTTAAGAGAGCGTCAAGTTACTAGTTTTTAGTGACAAGTTATACAAGCCAAATCAAATGATGAAAGAGATATCGAGTGAGTGATTTATTATCGCAAGACGAAATTGATGCGCTATTACATGGTGTTGATGATGTTATCGAAGAAGATATAATTGAAGATGCTGCCAACAATAAAGAAGGCACGTCGGACTATGACTTCTCATCACAAGATCGCATCGTTCGCGGGCGTATGCCGACGTTGGAAATGGTTAATGAACGGTTTGCTCGTCATATGCGTGTTAGTCTATTTAATATGATGCGCCGAACAGCTGAAGTATCAATTAATGGTATCCAAATGATTAAATTTGGCGAATACCTTCATACACTTTTTGTTCCTACCAGTTTAAATATGGTACGTTTTCGTCCGTTAAAAGGGACTGCGTTGATTACCATGGAGGCAAGGCTGGTTTTCATTCTTGTTGATAATTTTTTTGGTGGGGATGGTCGTTACCATACGAAAATTGAAGGTCGTGAATTTACACCAACAGAGCGTCGTATTGTCCAAATGTTGTTGAAATTGATTTTTGAAGATTACAAAGAAGCATGGTCTCCGGTAATGGACGTTTCTTTTGAATATTTAGATTCAGAAGTGAACCCAGCAATGGCCAATGTAGTTAGCCCAACTGAAGTCGTTGTGATTAGTTCTTTTCATATTGAACTTGACGGAGGTGGAGGGGATTTTCATATCGCGTTGCCTTATTCAATGTTAGAGCCTATTCGTGAGCTCCTTGATGCGGGTGTACAAAGTGACAAAGAAGATACTGACATGCGTTGGTCAAAAGCTTTGCGTGACGAAATCATGGATGTTGAAGTACAATTAACGACAAAGTTTATCGAAACGGCATTGCCCCTGAAGCGTATTATGGAATTAAAAAAAGGGGATATTATTCCGATTGAATTACCCGAACATATTACATTATTAGTTGAAAATTTACCGACTTACCGCGCCAAACTTGGTCGAAGTCGTGATAACTTGGCGCTTAAAATTGAATCTAAGATTAAACGTCCAGAATCAGTAAAAAATGAATTAACTATTTTAACCAAAGGCGGTAAGCGTCTTGACAGTGATGCAGAGTTACATCTTCTAGAGGAAGATTTTAATTATGAAGAGTAGTAAAATTATATTGAGGCAAGTTGTATGAGTACAGATGATGATTTAGGTATGTGGGATGAGGCTATGGATGAACAGGCCGCCTCCACCTTAGGCGCTGAGGCGGTAGAGTTAGAAGAACTTACGAAAGATGCACCCATTAGTGTCGACGAAAAACGAAAACTTGATACTATTTTAGATATCCCTGTTAGCATTTCAATGGAAGTAGGGCGAAGCCAGATTAGTATTCGTAATTTATTACAACTTAATCAGGGCTCTGTTGTTGAACTTGATCGTGTCGCGGGTGAGTCACTTGATGTTTTAGTCAATGGTACTTTAATTGCCCATGGTGAAGTTGTGGTAGTAAACGATAAGTTTGGCATTCGTTTAACTGATGTTATTAGTCAAGTTGAGCGTATCAAAAAGTTAAGATAATAAGGTTGCTGTAATGCCGTGGTTAGCTATTTTTATCAGTTTGACTTTTTCTGTGTTTTCACCGCTTGTCCAAGCTCTAGAAGCTAATGCACAAGAAAAAGAGTTAATAGTAACACCTTCAATAGAAGCCATTCCTGAAGTGGGGAAACATATTGGGGCCAATATGGATGCGCTCACCATGATTGTTTCTTTACTGATGGTTTTGGCGATCATTATTGTCTGTGCCTTTATTTTAAAACGTTTTCAACCGATAAAGATTCAAGGTAAGGGGCTAGCAATTGTTACCAGTATGTCTCTTGGCGCTAAAGAACGTTTAATCGTCGTTCAAATAGGAGATAAACAGCAATTATTAGGGGTTACCAGTCAACAAATTACCTTGTTAGATACCTTAGACAAAGCACTTGAAACTTCTGCTCCTATAACAACTGAATTAAGTCAGTCTCTTGTTACTCTTGTTCAAAAACACCTCATAAATAAAAAAAAGACCACAAAAGAAGAGTCCGTTTAGTATGATCAAAGATTTAGAACATACACCTTTAAAGGCTAATTTTACTTTATTTAACAATACAGTGTTTAAGAAGGTGGTAGGGTTTTTTTTACTTTTTACTACACTCTTTATTAGTGGTGTTATTTATGCGGCTGATGATTTAAGTATGTCAGCCTTAACGCTAACGACCAATGCTAATGGTTCCCAAGAATACTCGGTAACCTTACAAATTCTAATTTTCATGACTGCCCTCGGTTTTATTCCCGCAGCGTTAATCATGATGACTTCTTTTACTCGTATCGTTGTTATTTTGGCTATTCTACGTCAAGCCTTTGGTCTACAGCAATCTCCTTCTAACCAAGTGATAATAGGCCTAACTCTTTTCATGACATTGTTTATCATGACACCGGTATACAATAAAATTGATGAGCAAGCCATACAGCCGTATTTAGCCGAACAGTTAAGCTCAGTTGAAGCGCTAGATAAAGCGAAGGTGCCACTGCGAGCTTTTATGTTAGAGCAAACTCGGGTGAAAGACTTGGGAACCTTAGCTGATATGGCGGGTATTGAAAGCTTTGATAAACCAACCGACTTACCCATGACTGTTATTATTCCTTCTTTTATCATAAGCGAACTTAAAACGGCCTTTCAAATTGGTTTTATGTTATTTATTCCATTTTTAATCATTGATCTAGTGGTGGCGAGTATTTTGATGGCCATGGGGATGATGATGCTATCCCCGATGATAGTGTCCTTGCCTTTTAAATTGATGTTATTTGTAATGATTGATGGCTGGAACTTAGTGATAGGCACTATTGCCAACAGTTATGGCTTGGGTGGCTAGCGGTGTTAATTATTATTAATGAGCCAGATTAGCATGGGAGATAAGTATGGGTCCTGAAGTATTTGTTGATATTTTACGTGACGCTGCCTTTTTGGTGATCATGTTAGTCGGTGCTGTTATTGTACCAAGTTTATGTGTTGGTTTAATTGTCGCTATTTTTCAAGCAGCCACCTCCATTAACGAACAAACGTTAAGTTTTTTACCTCGGTTAATTGTCACTTTATTAGCGCTGACGTTCGGTGGGCATTGGTTAGTGGCAAAATTGATGGATTATACTATTCGCTTAATTAGTAGTATTCCCAGTGTGGTGAGCTAATGGAGTTTACCGAGTCAGTCATTAATCAATACCTGGCTGATTTTATATTACCTTTTACCCGCATATCCGCGCTAATTATGAGTATGATTGGTTTGGGCTCTAAAACAGTATCAACTAAAGTTAAATTGTTCTTATCCGTAACGATTACTTTTGCCATAATGCCAGCAATCCCTCCTGCCAATGTGGGGGAGCTCTTTTCTTTTACGACCGTCTTATTAATAGCTCAACAAACCCTTATCGGCATTATGCTCGGTTTTATTACCATTATGGTGCTGAATACCTTCACGTTGGCGGGACAAATTATTGCCATGCAAACGGGGCTTGGTTTTGCTTCTATGGTTGATCCCGCCAGTGGCATGAACGTACCTGCAGTGGGCCAGTTTTTTCTTGTATTATCAACACTGTTATTTTGGAGTATGGATGGCCATTTAACTTACTTACAATTTGTTGTCTCAAGTTTTAACTCTTTGCCTATCCCATTGGTGAATTTTGAAGTCGTTAAACTTAAAGAAATAGTTGAGTGGGGCAGTTGGATGTTTGCAACGGCTTTATCGCTAGCATTAGCACCCGTTACTGCGATGTTACTTATAAACTTCTCCTTTGGTATTATGACCAGAGCAGCTCCCCAACTTAATATATTTGCTATTGGTTTTCCGGTCACTATGCTTTCTGGCTTAGTGATCATGTGGTTAACTATGGGTAATTTCTTTACCCATTTTGAGGCGCAATGGCAAAGAGCACTAGACTTTAGCTGTTACTTAATAAATTGTGGAATGAGTTAAATGGCAGAGTCTGATAGTGGCGAAAAAACTGAAGAGCCAACGGAAAAAAAACTCAGTGATGCTCGTAATAAAGGACAAATAGCTCGTTCAAAAGAACTAGGGACTATGTTTGTCTTGATTGGTAGTGCAAGTGCAATGATGTTGGTCGGCAGTTCATTAGTTGATGCACTATCGAGTATGATGATAAGACTGTTTAGTTTTTCTCGAGAAGAAGCTTTAGACCTCAATGCCCTTTTTAACGTGGTGAGTGGGAGTGTTTCATTAGTGATAGTGCCGATGTTATGGATTTTCGTCATTATTGCTATTGCCGCATTTATAGGAAATACACTGTTAGGTGGTATCAGCTTTTCATGGGAAGCTATGGCGCCAAAGGCTAGTAAAATGTCACCATTTGCGGGATTTAAACGTATGTTTGGTGTGCAATCTTATGTTGAATTACTTAAATCTATACTTAAATTTTTTGTTGTTTTCATTGTTGCTTATTTATTACTTAATGGTTTGTTTGATCAGATTTTAGGTTTGAGTAGAGAGTCAATTCCTATCAATTTTGTTCATGCCGTGCAATTATTGTTAGGCATGTTTATGACCCTGACCATCTCATTGATTATTATTGCTGCAATTGATGCACCTTATAAGATTTGGAACCATAACAAACAATTAAAAATGACCAAACAAGAAATAAAAGATGAACATAAAACCTCTGAAGGTAGTCCTGAAAATAAAGGGCGTATCAGGCGTACTCAGTATGAAATGTCACAAAGGAGGATGATGGCGGATGTGGTAAATTCTGACGTGATCATTACTAATCCTAGTCATTTTTCTGTCGCTTTACAATATGATTCAGCTGTAGGTGGTGCCCCTGTATTAGTCGCCAAAGGCGTCGATGAAATGGCTCTACATATTCGTACTATTGCTAAAGAACATAATATTGAAATTGTACAATCTCCAGCACTTTCTCGTTCTCTTTATTATACAGCAGAGGTGGGTGATGACATTCCAGAGGAGCTCTTTGCGGCAGTAGCTCAAGTATTAGCTTTTATTTTTCAATTAAATGAGCACCGTAAAGGGCGTGCAAGAAAGCCTAGCCCTGTTGCTAAAAAATTGCCCATTCCTGATGATTTTATGTATTAGTACGACTGAGTTATTAATCAAATTACTTATTATTTGACTTTATGGTCTAGTTATTGCTTTTTATCAGTAAGTGTCAAAAAGTCATCATGAAGTAACCATGCAATTATCTACTTATTTAAATAATTTCGACAAAAATAAATTAAAACACCTAACGGGTTTAGGTACACCTATTATCGTTATGGCGGCTTTAGGTATGGTTATTTTACCTATGTCACCATTATTATTAGATATTTTATTTTCTTTTAATATTGCCTTGTCTTTAATTGTTTTACTAATCACAGTTTACACCCTCAAACCTCTTGATTTCGGCTCTTTCCCTGCTGTATTGCTTATTGCAACTATATTACGTTTAGCACTTAATGTTGCCAGTACACGGGTGGTTTTGTTAGAAGGTCATCTTGGACCTGATGCCGCAGGTAAAGTTATTGAAGCCTTTGGTTCTGTAGTTATTGGCGGCAATTATGCTGTTGGTATGGTGGTGTTTTTAATTCTAATTATTATAAACTTTGTGGTTATAACTAAAGGTGCAGGCCGTATTGCCGAAGTCACTGCTCGTTTTACCTTAGATGCGATGCCAGGTAAACAAATGGCGATAGACGCAGATTTAAACGCAGGTTTTATTAATCAAGAGCAAGCAAGAGATCGGCGTATTGAAGTAACCACAGAAGCTGACTTTTATGGGTCGATGGATGGTGCAAGTAAATTTGTTAAAGGCGATGCTATTGCCGGTATTTTAATTTTATTTATTAACTTAGTCGGTGGCTTAGTTATTGGCATGGTCCAGCATGATCTTTCTTTTGATAGTGCTGTTGAAATATATACGGTATTAACTATTGGTGATGGTTTAGTCGCGCAAGTACCAGGGTTATTGCTCTCAGTTGCTACCGCCATTGCCGTGACTCGTCAAAACACTTCTGAAGACATGGGACAGCAACTTAGTAGCCAACTTGGCCAGGAAAAGTCACTCTACTCGGCTGCTGCTTTGATGTTTGTTATGGGCATAGTCCCAGGCATGCCTCACTTTGCTTTTTTAATGTTCGCAGTTATTATTGCATTAGCGGCATACTTTGGTGAAAAACGGAAAAAAGTCAAGGCAAAAGAACTGGTTCAAGTACAGGAACAAACGCAAGTAGAGTCACAACAAAAAGAAGCAGAGGTAAAGGAATTAAGCTGGGATGATGTTAACCATGTTGACATTATTGGCTTGGAAATCGGTTATCGATTGATTCCTTTAGTCGATAAAGCGCAAGGGGGCGAATTACTTAGCCGAATTAAAGGAGTGCGAAAAAAACTTTCACAAGAGTTTGGCTTTTTAGTACCTGCTGTTCATATTCGTGACAACTTAGACTTAGACCCCAATTGTTATCAGATCTCCTTAATGGGGGTCACTATTGGTAGTGCGGATATACGTCATGACCAAGAGCTTGCCATTAATCCTGGACAAGTTTATGGCAAGTTAGATGGTGTAGCAACTCAAGACCCCGCTTTTGGTTTAGATGCTGTTTGGATCAATAAAAACCAACGCGAACATGCACAAACTTTAGGTTATACAGTGGTTGATGCAGCCACTGTGTTAGCGACACATTTAAGTACAATTTTGACTAATAATGCGTCTCAGCTATTGGGGCATGAAGAAGTTCAAAACCTCATTGATATGTTAGCTAAAAGTTACCCTAAATTGGTTGAAGGTCTTATTCCTGATATTTTGACTTTAGGCACAGTTGTAAAAGTATTACAGAATTTAATGAATGAAAGTGTTGCGGTAAGGGATATGCGTTCAATAGTTCAGACCCTTGTTGAATATGGTCCTAAGAGTCAAGATACTGATATTTTAACGGCTGCGGTTCGTATCACGTTACGCAAATTCATTATTCAAGATTTAGTTGGCGCTGAGCTTGAAGTCCCCGTCATAACATTGGCGCCTGAACTGGAACAAATGTTGCATCAGTCAATGCAAGTATCAGGAGATGATGGTGCTGGTATTGAGCCCGGCTTAGCTGAGCGTTTACAGAAGTCATTAACTGAAGGTGCTCAACAACAAGAAATGTCTGGAGATGCACCTATTTTACTGACCTCAGGGATTTTAAGAACGGTAATGGCTAAGTTTGTCAAATATACCATCCCAAGTTTACGCGTTATTTCTTATCAAGAAATTCCTGATGATAAACAGATAAAAATAGTCAGTGCCATCGGCCAGTAGTCCTGCTTTGAAACACTAAGTGATACTTTTAAATTAAGTTTTTGATAGTAAAGAGGTTGTAATGAAAATAAAACGTTTTGTAGCAAAAGATATGCGTACGGCATTAACACAAATCAAAGAAGAGCTTGGTGTTGAAGCGGTTATTATGTCAAATAAAAAAGTGCCAGAAGGTGTCGAATTAATGGCCGCTATAGATTATGCGCAAGTAACGCCGGAAGCAAAATCTAAAATTAGCGAACAAGTAGTTAAAACTAATAGTAAACACACCTCTTCAGAAGTTGCTAACGATGTAGTGACGTTAAGCCAGTCACCTAAAACTTTTACCAAGAATGTTAGTGCTGATAACCAAAAAAATATCAATACCAAGGCTCCAGTCGATAGCTTGTCAGCATTACTAAATCGTGAGGTACAGCAAGATCCTGCGTCATTGGCAAGAACAAATATGTTATCTCCTGAACAAAGTATTGAACAGCAATTTAAAAGCTTTACGCAAAGATTACAGCAGCCTACTGATGAAGAGGTTGTTGCTACTCATTCAAGTGATGATAATGACTTCGCACCTAAAATAAATGAATGCAACGAGACAGAGGCCAATATACTAGACAATACCAATCAAGTTGTTGGTACTGATTTACAGTCAATGCAAAAAGAAATGGCTTCTATTCGCCAATTATTAGAACATCAGGTTTCTGGCTTGATGTGGCAAGATCTAGCGCAAAAAGATCCCCAGAGAGCATTGTTAGTTAACCGCCTAACAACCTTAGGGTTAACTGAACAAATTGCCGATCAAATAGCGGGTTATGTGCCTCAACTTGACAATGATACTGATGCATGGGGTCAAGCAAAAAAATTGATTGCTCAGCAATTAAATACCACCAATAATGATATTATTAATCGCGGTGGTGTTGTTGCTTTAGTTGGACCAACAGGCGTCGGTAAAACCACCACCATTGCTAAACTGGCTGCTCGCTTTGCACAATTTCATGGTGCAGATCAAGTTGCTCTTATTTCTACTGATACTTTTCGTATTGCAGGTTTTGAACAATTAAGCACTTATGGAAAAATTATTGGTTGCAATGTCAAACTTGCAAAAGACTCTGCAGAACTCGATGTTCTATTACAGTTATTCTCTAATAAAAAGTTAGTCTTAATCGATACTGCTGGGATGGGCCAACGTGACATGCGCTTAGCAAAACACTTAACAAGTTTAGTGACTAATACTCGAGTGAGAATTCGTAATTATTTAGTACTTGCCGCGAATACTCAACAACGGGTAATGCAAGAAAATATTGAACGTTTTAAAAAGGTACCACTATCGGGCGTAATTTATACAAAACTTGATGAAAGTGTGAGTATTGGCGAAATAATTTCAACTTCAATTCAAAATGGATTACCAATGAGTTATCTTACTGATGGTCAAAGAGTTCCTGAAGACATTAAAGTAGCCAATGTTGAAAAATTAGTTGCACTTGCAGATAAGATGGTTAATCATTTACAGCCACAATACGATACTAGTTTACGTACTATGCCTATAAGTCCCCAAAAGGTATTATCATTCTAGTTATATGGTATGGTAAAACCGATTAATTTCAGGCAACTTAATATTGGTTTCACTTCTTTATATAAAATGTAAAAGAGCATTTCAATAATATTGAGAGCAAATAGATGATAGATCAAGCGAGTGGCTTAAGAAAAATGCAAGATTTACAACAAATAAAAGTCATTGCAGTTTCTGGTGGAAAGGGAGGCGTTGGTAAAACTAATGTTTCATTAAATACAGCGATTGCTCTTGCACAACAAGGTAAGAAAGTGTTGGTGCTTGATGCTGACTTAGGTTTGGCTAACGTTGATGTTATGTTAGGTTTGAGAGTCAAAAGAAATTTATCTCATGTATTGTCAGGTGAGTGTGATCTTGACGACATTATTATTGAAGGCCCCGCGGGGATAAATATTATTCCGGCTACTTCTGGTAGTCAATCTATGGTTGATTTAACACCTGCAGAACATGCCGGTTTAATTCGAGCATTTAGTGATATGCAAACTAAGTTTGATATTTTGATTGTTGATACTGCAGCAGGTATTTCAGATATGGTTTTGAGCTTCACTCGAGCAGCTCAAGATGTCATGTTAGTGGTTTGTGATGAACCGACCTCAATTACCGATTGTTATGCTTTAATGAAATTATTAAGTCGTGATCATGGGGTATTTAAATTCAAAGTGGTTGCCAATATGGTCCGTAGTTCAAAAGAAGGCCAACAACTTTTTACTAAGTTGACTAAAGTAACCGATCGCTTTCTTGATGTAGCTTTAGATCTCGTCGCTGTTGTTCCTTTTGATGAAAATATTAGAAATTCAGTACGTAAACAAAAAGTCATTGTAGAAGCTTTTCCTGAATCACCTGCGGCATTAGCGTTTATCGCACTGGCCAAAAGAATTTGTAAATGGCCTGTTCCTAATCAAGCTTCTGGAAATTTAGAGTTTTTTATCGAAAAATTATTAGATAAAAAATAGTTGTATAGCTGTTACATGTAACCAAAATTGAAAGTGTTGGAGCCAACATGGTAAAAGCAAATGCTTATAATGTTTATGTTGATAAGTCAGCACTACTTGAACAGCATACGGTATTAGTCAAACGTATTGCTTATCATTTACTTGCCCGACTTCCTGCAAGTGTACTTGTTGACGATCTTATTCAATCAGGCATGATTGGTTTATTCGAAGCAGGCAATAATTTTGATGCTAGTAAAGGGGCTAGTTTTGAAACTTTTGCTGGTATTCGTATTCGTGGTGCAATGCTTGATGAAATGCGCCGCGGCGATTGGACTCCTCGTTCTGTTCATAAAAATAGCCGTATGGTCAGTAATGCGATAAAAGCGTTAGAAGCAATGTTAGGAAGAGATGTGACGGATAGTGAGGTTGCTGAAGAACTTGATATTTCGTTAAATGACTATCATCAGATCTTAAGTGAAGTGAGTACCGGCAAGATTATCGGTATTGAAGATTTAGTTAGTGGCGCCGACGGATTGAGCTTTGATGATACTAGTCATGATGATGACCCTTATCAAAATATTGAAAAAAATGCTTTTAAAAAAGGTTTAACAGCATGCATTTCTTCTTTACCTGAGCGAGAAGCTTTAGTATTGTCGCTTTATTATGATGAAGAATTAAATTTACGAGAAATAGGTCAAGTATTAGACGTAAGCGAGTCTAGAGTTAGTCAAATTCATAGTCAAGCGATGCATAGATTAAAAGCTCGCATGCAATGTTGGCGAAGTTAAGTGCTAATTTTGTAAATTAAGGTATTATAAATAAAAAATCACTTGTTAAGTTGTCATTTAACTGATTTAACTCATATTGATAGTTAATAAAATAAATGACTTTTGAATGTTATGTTGGAGGGTACCTTGGATAAAAATATGAAAGTTCTGGTCGTGGATGATTTTTCAACCATGAGACGAATAGTTAAAAACTTGCTGCGCGATTTAGGCTTTAGTAATATTTCAGAAGCGGATGATGGTAGTTCGGCCTTACCAATGCTACAAAACGGTGATTTTGATTTTGTTGTCACTGATTGGAATATGCCTGGTATGCAAGGTATAGACCTTTTAAAAGCTATTCGAGCAGATGCTAATTTAGCACATATACCTGTGCTATTAATTACGGCTGAAGCTAAGAAAGAACAAATTGTTATGGCGGCTCAAGCAGGTGTTAACGGTTATATCGTTAAACCTTTTACTGCAGGTACATTAAAAAATAAGCTTGAAAAAATATTCGAACGTTTAGGTTAATTCCTCCCTATTTCTTTTCACAATAGATATTTAAAGGAATTTGCATGAATACCTTGAATACTTGTAACGTTTCTCTCGAACAGGCTAATTTATTAGTTGGTTTTTTAGAAGCAGGACAGCAAGAAAAAGCAGATGAACTAGTTGCTGAAATTCAGAATCCGATAAACACCGAATTATTTGCTGAAATTGGTAAATTAACCCGTCAATTACATGACTCTTTAATCAATTTTCAATTAGATTCACGCATAAGCGATTTAACTACGGCTGATATCCCTGATGCTAAAGAACGTCTAAATTATGTTATTACCTGTACAGAAGAAGCAGCCAATAAAACAATGGATGCTGTTGAGGCTGTTTTTCCAGTAATGGATACTATTCAACAACAAATTCAAACGGTCAATCCACCTTGGTCTAAGTTGATAAATAATAAGCTTGAACTTTCCGAATTCAAAAGTTTATGCATAGATATTGATATTTTGTTAACTAATACGGATAAACAAGCTGATAACATGCGTGGTTTGATGACTGATGTCTTAATGGCACAAGGTTTTCAAGATATTACAGGTCAAGTTATTAGGAAAGTTATTGATTTAGTTAGAGAAGTTGAAGATAGTCTGATTTGTATGTTAACTGCTTTTGGTATTTCTGAAGATAAAACACTAGAACGACCTAGGCCTACATTAGGCGATAATCTTATAGAGGGGCCTATAATTAATACCAAAGGAAGAGATGATGTTGTTGAGAATCAGGACGACGTGGATGATTTATTATCAAGTTTAGGATTTTAATAGGAGTTACTCAATGTTTTTTGAAGCAGATGAAGAAATACTTCAAGACTTTTTAATTGAAGCAGGCGAAATACTTGAATTGTTATCTGAGCAACTTGTTCAGCTAGAAAACGATCCTGATAATACAGAGTTACTTAATGCGATATTTCGTGGTTTCCACACAGTTAAAGGTGGCGCAGGTTTCCTCGCGTTAAATGATCTCGTTGATGTTTGTCATGGAGCAGAAAATATTTTTGATATTTTACGTACAGGACAACGATCGGTGACATCGGATTTAATGGATGTGATTTTACAAACACTAGATAGTGTCAATGAAATGTTTGTTCAGGTACAAAATAATGAACCCCTTAAAGCCGCAGACCCGGTTTTGTTGGATAAATTGCATAGTTTGAGTATCATTGAAAGTGAAGAGGTAATCTTAGAGGTTGCTGTTGAAACTATATCTCATGAATCGATAGTTGTTAATAAAAATCTTGCCTCAGATGATGAAATGTCAGAAGATGATTTTGAACGATTATTAGATGAATTACATGGTACTAGCCCAATAAGTACCGTTGTGAAGCCTGTCAAAAGTATTACAGTACCTACAAATGAGAATGATGATATTTCAGATGATGAATTTGAATCTTTATTAGATGAACTGCATGGGCAAGGTGCTTTTAATGCTGATGTTACTGGTTCAACCCTATCTCCAATTACCTTAAACTCTAGCAGTCCTGACATCTCAGATGATGATTTTGAAGCTCTACTTGATGAACTTCATGGCAAGGGTAAAGCACCCAAAAAGTCAGTGTCGGCAGACAGCTCTGTTGACAAGCAAGGCACTCATCAATTTCATTCATCTAAACCTGCAGTCAAACCTGTAGTTAAACAGGCCACTAATAAAACGCCTAAATCGGCAGAAAAAAAATCATCACCTGCTGCTTTAACACAAGGTGAAACCACCGTTAGGGTCGATACTAAACGTTTAGATCAAATTATGAATATGGTGGGTGAATTAGTCTTGGTACGTAACAGATTAACTAGTTTAGGTTTAACCAAACAAGATGAAGATTTGACTAAAGCTGTTAGCAATTTAGATGCTGTGACTACTGATCTTCAAGGCGCAGTAATGAAAACACGGATGCAGCCAATTAAAAAAGTATTTGGTCGTTTTCCTAGGGTTGTACGTGATTTAGCTCGTAGTTTAAACAAAGAGATCAAATTGGTGCTTGAAGGTGAAGAAACAGATTTAGATAAAAATTTAGTGGAAGCGCTAGCAGACCCTCTTGTGCACTTAGTTAGAAACTCTGTAGATCATGGGATTGAAGACCCTGATACCCGTGAAGCACAAAGTAAACCTCGTGAAGGTACTGTGTTATTGTCGGCTTCACAAGAAGGTGATCATATTCTGTTGACCATCAAAGATGATGGCGCAGGAATGAATGCTGAAAAACTAAAAAGTATAGCAATTGAACGTGGTGTTCTTGATGTTGATGCTGCTGCAAGAATGACCAACAAAGATGCTTATAGTTTAATATTTGCACCTGGTTTTTCTACCAAAACCGAAATTTCAGAAGTATCCGGTCGTGGTGTTGGTATGGATGTGGTGAAAACCAAAATAACTCAGCTTAATGGCACAGTTAATATAGATTCTGAAATGGGTGTTGGCACTGTTCTTGAAATCAAAGTTCCTCTTACTTTAGCAATATTACCAACTTTAATGGTGATGGTTGGTCAGCAGGTTTTTGCTTTGCCTTTAGCTAGTGTTAATGAAATTTTCCATCTTGATTTATCGACAACAAATAATGTTGATGGTCAGTTGACTATTATAGTCCGTGAAAAAGCCATTCCACTCTTCTATATCGATAAGTGGTTAATTCGAGACTTTAAGGCAGAAAAGCGTGATAAAGGCCATGTTGTTATTGTTAAAGTAGGTGAACAGCAAGTAGGTTTTGTCGTTGATAGTTTGATAGGCCAAGAAGAAGTGGTTATTAAACCCCTTGATAGATTATTACATGGTACCCCAGGTATGGCTGGTGCAACAATAACGAGTGATGGTGGTATCGCTCTCATCTTAGATGTGCCTAATATGCTGAAATACTATGCTAAAAAAGCTGTTGTTAATAAAAGATTTCGCTAATAATTAGTTAAAAAAAGATTAGTAAATCAAATACTTTAAAGAGAAAATAAATGCCGTATAAGGTACTGGTTGTTGATGATTCTAGTTTTTTTCGACGTCGTGTCACGGATATACTAACGAAGGATAGTGAGTTAACTATAATTGGTGTTGCTGTTAATGGCCAAGAAGCTGTGGATAAAGCGATATCTTTAAAACCAGATGTTATTACTATGGATATTGAAATGCCTGTTCTTAATGGCATTGAAGCAGTAAAACAAATAATGGCTAAAGTGCCAACGGCTATACTGATGTTTTCTTCACTGACTCATCAGGGGGCAAAATCGACGTTAGAGGCCCTTGATGCTGGAGCCCTCGATTTTTTACCCAAAAAATTTACTGAGATTGCCTCTAATAGTGATGATGCTGGTAGTTTATTGCGTCAAAGGGTATTACAACTTTGTCGTAACAATTCCTCATATATACCCTCATCAAGAATGTCAGCTTTTAATCAAACAGCGCTTCCAAAAAGTACTCCAATAAAACCACAAGCATTTGGTCGACACCATCGCACTGAAGAAATAAAAAGGCCTGTCATAAGACCTTTAATGCAGGAAGACTCTAATAAAGATAATCTTCCTGCAGAGATATTTAAACGCAGTTCAGGTAAAGAATATAAATTATTAGCTATCGGTACGTCTACAGGTGGCCCTGTGGCATTACAAAAAATTCTAATTCAGCTTCCTAAAAATTTTCCACTACCAATTATCATGGTACAGCATATGCCAGCCGCTTTTACTAAAGCATTCGCTGAACGGCTAAATTCACTGTGTCAAATAACGGTAAAAGAAGCTTCTGATGGTGATGTCTTAAAACCTGGTTGCGCATACTTAGCCCCAGGTGGTCGTCAAATGTTAATTGAGAGAAAGGATGCATCTGCAAAAATAAAGATCATTGAAGATAATTCACCTCGTATATCGTTTAAACCCAGTGTCGATATTAGTTTTGGATCTGCGGCTAAAATATATGCTGGTTCAGTTCTTGCTATTATATTAACAGGAATGGGAGCAGATGGACGAGAAGGCTCAAAAATGCTGAAGAGCAAAGGGGCAACTATTTGGTCTCAAAATGAAGAAACTTGCGTTGTTTATGGTATGCCTCAGGCAGTTGCTGTCACCGGTATTTCAGAGTTGTCACTCCCAATAGAAAGCTTTGCCTCTGCTATTACTAAGGAAATACAACATGGATAGGCTAAGTATTGCCGGCTTGTTTATTGCGATATTAGCAATATATTTAGGTTTTACTCTTGATGGTGGAAATATATCTGCTCTTTTTCAACTTCCGGCTTTTATCATCGTTTTTGGAGGTACACTTGGTGCGGTAATGCTGCAATCGTCAACCGTTCAGTTTTTTCATTCAATATCATTAATCAAATGGGTCTTTTATCCTCCGCATTATGACTTGGATGAAGGAATAGACCATATTGTTAACTGGGCAATAAAAGCAAGAGCATCAGGTTATTTGGCACTAGAGAATATTGCCTTAGATGAGCAGGATGTTTATACAAATAAAGGACTGAACTTACTTGTCGATGGCATTGAACCTGAACAATTTAGAATGTCCTTAGATCTCGATCTTGATTTGTATAGAGAGCATAATTTACGTTCTGCTAATGTTTTTGAAGCCATGGGGGGCTACAGTCCAACCATTGGGATATTAGGAGCGGTTTTAGGTTTAATACAGGCAATGGGACATCTCAGTAACCCTGAAATGTTAGGAGAAGGAATTGCCACTGCATTTATTGCTACAATTTATGGTGTGGGTTTTGCTAATTTAGTTTATCTGCCAATAGCCAACAAAATTAGGGCAATTATTCATCAACAGACAATGTACCGTGAAATGATCGCTGAAGGGCTTGTTGCTATTGCTAATGGAGATAATCCGCACACAATTGAAAATAAATTGTCTGCTTTTAGGTTAGAGCAATGAATCGATATAAAACTCGCCGGCATACTGTAGCAAATGACAATGTTGACCGTTGGTTAGTTTCATATGCAGATTATATGACTTTACTGTTTGCTTTATTTGTTGTGCTTTATGCGATGGCAATGATTAATGAAAAACCTTTTGAAACAGTAACTGTATCGATTAGTAATGTTTTTCAGGTAAATGAGACTTTAGCAGAAAATAACGGTGATGTGAGCAATATCTCGACAGAAAAATCGAGTAAAACAAATAATAAACTTTCTGAAAATAGCTTGTTATCTTTATTGGGAGCAAAAAATTTAGAGGGTGAGCAAGTTTTATCCAATGTAGCTGTTAGCCACGTTGGTCAAAGTTTAGCCATTTTAGAAAATGAACTGCAAAACGCTTTGTATGAACTAGTTGAGTCAGATTTTGCAAAACTACAAATAAATGGTGACTGGTTAGAAATAGAATTAAAGAGTGGTTTGCTATTCCCTAGTGGTTCTTCATCGGTAACTAGAACAGCTAAGTCAGTCCTATCAATTATTTATGATATATTAGGGACAGTTAACAACTTTGTTCGCATTCGAGGTTACACTGATAATGAGCCCATTAATAATGAAATTTTCTCGGATAATTGGGAATTGTCTGTTTTCCGAGCAACAGCTATATTACATTTACTGGAGAAGTTAACGCTGAATCCAGCTCGTATGGCTATTGAAGGTTATGGTGAGTTTTATCCAAGTGCTGATAATAAAACTGCAAATGGACGAGCTAAGAATCGTAAAGTAGTGATTGCAATATCTAAATATGGTTTACACAATAACAATTTAGCAGAATCTTCAACAATAAGCGTCAAGGGTGTTGATAACATAACAGCTATATCTAACGAAGATGGTAAAGATAATGTAATTAAAACTATTGAGTTAGATAATGGTGGTATTCTTATTACCACACGTAAAACGAAAAAATAAATCATAATAAGTAGGGTAGCCAATTGGTAGTTTGGACAATCGCAAATCAAAAAGGTGGGGTAGGTAAAACGACAACTACTATTAGCCTAGGAGGGTTATTAGCAGAATGTGGTCACCGAGTTTTATTAGTTGATACTGATCCACATGCTTCACTGAGTTACTATTTTGGTATTGAGTCGGAAGATTTGGAACTAAGCGTTTACGATTTATTTGTTCAAGTTTCTTTAAAAGAACAAGTTTTACAAAGTTTGTGTCCAACAAAATATAAAAATATTGATATTCTACCTGCAACAATGGGATTAGCTACCTTAGATAGATCATTGGGTGCTAAGGGGGGAATGGGCCTTGTCTTAAAAAAAGCCATTGATAAAATTAGCAATGAATATGATTATGTATTGATCGATTGCCCTCCAGTATTAGGGGTGCTCATGGTAAATGCGTTGGCGGCATCAGATCGGATCATAGTACCTGTTCAAACAGAATTTCTAGCATTAAAAGGCTTAGATAGAATGATGAAGACTATGGATATAATGCAAGGAGAGCAAGAGAAACCATTTGCCTATACCATAGTGCCAACAATGTTTGATAAAAGAACTAAAGCGTCACTATTAACCTACCAAAAACTAAAGGAAACTTATAAAGAAAAGGTTTGGCCGGGAGTTATTCCCATTGACACTAATTTTAGAAACGCAAGTTCAGCACAAAAAGTACCGTCTGATTATGCAAGAACCTCGCGTGGCGTATATTCGTATAAAGCGTTATTAGACTATTTAATTGAAGCATCTCCGGTGAACCAAAAATGAATAACCCGCTAGCTGCTAGTAAAAACATCATGAAAAATTATTTGTCAGAACTTATGACCGATGACAATGTGACGACGGTTGAGGCTGCTGTTGATCAGATTGATGAAATTAGCTTGGAGAATAAAAGATTAGAGAAATTATTGCAAAATGTTAGTAAGACAAAAGATAGTTTGCCTTCTACTCACCAAAGCACTAATTATAAAGTTGTTACTCAACAAGTGACAAGTACAATTAAAAATGATATTGAAAGCCCGCTTTTAACAAATAAAAGCAAGGGGGCTGTTGAACTCATTAAAAAGAAGGACTATCGAAGTGGTGGCTTTCAAGTCATGTATTTTGATGTCGCGGGGTTAATTATCGCTGTACCCTTGATTGAATTAGGTGGTATCCACAATACCGATAAAACCAATGCGTTAATAGGAAAACCTGACTGGTTTAAAGGTGTTATGATCCACAGAGGAAATAAAATAAACGTGGTTGACACTGCATTGTGGGTAATGCCTGAAAAATGTAATGATACATTAATTAATTCACTAAACTATCAATATGTTATTATGTTGGGCGATAGTCAATGGGGCTTGCTGGCCGAACGCCTTGTTGATACGGTAACATTAGAGCAAAATGAAGTAAAGTGGCTAGATAAACCAAGTAAAAGGCCGTGGTTAGCTGGCTTAGTAAAAGAGCGTATGTGTGCATTGCTCGATATAGAAGCATTAATCAAATTGCTTGATGATGGTGCGGGGATTATTTAAATACAATAATCTCAAATTATGATTTAATAGCTTTCAAATTTAAGAGGCGAATGGTATGTCTGATGAAAGACGCAATACTAATGTAAAAATAGATCCAAATGATGAAATACTTCAATGGGTAACGTTTACATTAGAAAATGAAACTTATGGTATAAATGTAATGCAAGTACAAGAGGTATTACGCTATACCGAAATTGCTCCAGTACCTGGTGCACCTCTTTATGTCCTAGGTATTATAAACTTACGTGGTAATGTTGTTACTGTTATTGATACACGTTCTAGGTTTGGATTAGAATCGAAAGAAATTACGGATAATACAAGAATAGTTATTATTGAAGCTGATAAGCAAGTGATTGGTATTTTGGTTGATAAAGTTACTGAAGTTGTTTATTTGAAATCTTCCGAAATAGATGACGCACCTAATGTTGGTAATGATGAAAGCGCTCAATTTATTAAAGGTGTTTCTAATCGTGAAGGTGAATTGTTGATTTTAGTTGATCTTAATAAACTATTATCTGATGATGAGTGGGATGAACTCAAACAATTTTAGAAGAACATAAATGTTAATTAAGTTATCGTTTATTTTTTGTGTGTGGTTAATCTTAAAAGCCTGAAATTTCAGGCTTTTTTATATCAGAATCTTATGGATACATGCGTTAGAGAAAAATATAATGCCCGATCCTAGGATGACAGTATTAAACGATAAATTTACATCAAGAGGAAGTCAGTCATGTCATTAGTCATGGTACTTATTACAGCGATAACATCGCTAATCGTTAGTATCCTTTTTATGGTGATTTTTAACTCTTTGTTATCCTCTTTAAAAAAAAAGTGGTCAATCGTTGAAAGCCAACAGCAGGTGAGTGAATTACTTATTAGTGAAATGAAATTGTCAATTGAAACCCTTAAAAATACTAGTAAAGAGCAAATCAGTAATCAAAACAACAAAAGGGTCGAAACCGAACAAGTAGTAAAGCAACTAGAATATAGAATCGGTTTACTACAATCTGATGTTGTAAGCTTACAAGAACAAGTTAAACAATCCTTAGAGCAACCTGAAGATAAACTTTATAGTAGAGCTTTTAAATTACTAGCTAAAGGGGCAGATATAGAGGAAATCATTACTGAATGTGAATTGCCGCGTGCGGAAGCAGAGATGTTATTTTCTATGTACAAATCTGATCAAAGCTAATTAATACTAATACCCGTGATGGTAAAAACTAGTTTACAAGTGAATAAATTTAGCCAAATAACTTATTGTGGCGAATGTTTTGCTCATGATAATATCTCGTAATAATAACTCCACCATTCTACATCTTCATCTTGACAAGGAAAAATGAGTGAAACTGCATATTTTAAATCTCTTTAGTCGATTATGTCGATTATTTGTAATAGCCTGTATCTTTGTTTTATGTGGTTGTTCCTCTACCCCAGAAGAAGATCCTAGAGATCCCATTGAACCAATAAACAGGGCATTTTGGACTTTTACCTGGGATTATACCGATAAATATATTACTAAACCTGCTTCAATTGCCTATACCACTTACACACCGTTATTGTTGCGTTCAGGTTTATATAATATGGCACTCAATTTAAACGAACCTTCAAGTATTATTAATAATATTCTGCAAGCAAAAATAAGTAATGCGGTCACAAGTACTAAACGATTTTTATTAAACTCTACCATTGGCTTATTTGGTTTTTTTGATCCCGCTAGCGATTTTGGTTGGACAGGTGAACAGGAAGAGTTTGGAGAAGTTCTAGGCTTATATGGATTAGAAAATGGGCCATATTTTATTGTTCCAGGTCTGGGACCAACTTCTGTCCGTGAAGAGTTTGGGGATTACGTTGATAAATATTATTGGCCACTTGCTGTTATTAATTTTTGGCCAAATGTAGCTCGCTCGGCTATTTTAGGTTTAGAACAAAGAGCAGCATTGGCTGATCAAGAAACCCTGATTCGAGAATCCTTTGATAATTATGAATTTGTGAAAAATGCATATTTTCAAAACATGAACTACAAAATATATGATGGTAATCCGCCTGTTGAAGTTGATGAAACAGAAGAGGCCAGGTTAGATGCCTTCATGGATGAATTTGATATTGAATAATTTTTAAGACAAACGAAACCGTTATAAAAATATCATAAACGAGTACCGTCTTGGCTTGCAATTTGTTAGAATTGCGAAAATTTTATCGTTGAGTATAAATAGATGAATGTAATTGAAGCAAATTTTGATGCAAAAGGTAAAAAAATAGCTATTGTCGTATCACGCTTTAACAGTTTTATTGTTGAAAGTTTACTAGAAGGAGCCATTGATGCCCTTAAGCGTCATGGTAATGTCGCTGATAATGATATTACTATCGTGCGTGTTCCTGGCGCATATGAATTGCCTGTTGCAGCAAAACGTATTGCACAAAAAGGTGAGTTTGACGCTATTATTGCTATTGGTGCGGTAATTCGGGGTGGTACTCCTCATTTCGATTTTGTTGCTGGTGAATGTAATAAAGGTTTAGCACAAGTTGCTATGGAATTTACGGTTCCTGTTGCTTTTGGTGTGATCACTACTGATACCATAGAACAAGCTATTGACCGTGCTGGGACTAAAGCAGGTAACAAAGGTGCGGAAGCTGCACTCAGCGCTTTAGAAATGGTAAATGTTCTGGCTAAGCTATAATTTTATATTTGAGATTAAATTTTGAAACCATCACCTAGAAGAAAAGCCCGAGAATTAGCAGTACAAGCATTATATTCTTGGCAACTAAGCCAAAATTCTGTGACAGATATTGATGCTAACTTTTTAACTGATAACAGTGCGCGTCGTTTTGATATTGCTTATTTTCAGAAATTATTACATGGAGTTACCGCTGATATTAGTCATATCGATAACACTATTTCTCCCCACGTTGACCGTCCTTTAGCTGATGTAGACCCTGTGGAAAAAGCAATTTTGCGTGTCGCAATTTTTGAACTCAATGATTGCCTTGATGTACCATACAAAGTAGTCATTAATGAAGCTATAGAATTAGCAAAATCATTTGCCGCCGACGATAGCCATAAATTTGTTAATGGTGTTTTAGATAAAGCCGTAAAGTTAATACGTCCTCAAGAATAATTATATGAAAGAGTTTAATCTTATTAAACGGTTTTTTACCGAACAGGTAACAAACCGTAAAGATGTAGTACTAAGTATTGGTGATGACTGCGCAATAATTGCACCGACTGAACGTCAGCACATTGCCATCACCACTGACACTTTGGTCAGTGGTGTGCACTTTCCTGTTGATACTCCAGCACGAGCTATTGGCCATAAAGCTATTGCAGTTAACCTCTCTGATTTAGCAGCCATGGGAGCTGAACCTGCTTGGATTTCATTAGCACTGACATTACCCAATTTTGATGATTTATGGCTAACAGATTTTTGTTCTGGTCTTTTCGAATTATGCGAGTATTACAATATCCAACTTATTGGTGGCGATACTACTCAAGGGCCATTGAGTATCACTGTAACAGCACACGGGTTAGTGCCTGTAGACAAGCCATTACTTCGTTCTGGAGCTAAAGTGGGTGATTGGATCTTTGTTACTGGAGAGCTAGGTGATGCTGCGTTAGCTTTGCAAGATATTCAAGGTAAAGTTGTTATCGAACCTGTCTTTAAAGAGCAGATTCATACTAAGCTCAATTACCCAAAACCTAGAGTATTAGCGGGTCAAAACTTACGTGAGTATGCTTCATCAGCTATTGACCTTTCGGATGGTCTAATTTCTGATTTGGAGCATATTTGTAATGCCTCAAGTGTTGGTGCTAATATCGTTTTAGACGCATTACCTTTATCTACAGCTCTAAAAGCTACTTTGGGGATTGATAAAGCGATTGAACTTGCGTTAGCAGGTGGTGATGATTACGAGCTTTTATTTACCGTATCTGAAGATAATAGAGTCGGTATGGAAACTGGGTTAGCCAATTCGGGTATGCCTGTTACTTGTATCGGTCAGGTGAATGCTTCTAATAAAATAAGCACAACGATGAATCGCAAAGCAGTATCAATTAATGTTAAGGGGTTTGAACACTTTTCAACCACTAATGAATAATAAAAAAAATAACACTAAATTTACGCTATCAGACCCCATTCAATTTCTAGCATTAGGCTTTGGTAGTGGCTTAGCACCTAAGGCGCCAGGAACTTTTGGCACACTCGCTGCTATTCCTGTTTATTTACTTATGGCTCCTTTATCGGCCCCTATTTTTGCTTTAATTGTTTTTATGATGGCAGGAGCGGGTATTCATATTTGTCAAAAAGCTGCAGATGCTGCAGGTGTTCATGATCATGGCGCAATTGTATGGGATGAAATTGTTGGCTTTTTGATCACTATGTTTATGATACCGGTCAGTTGGAGCACAATTATTGTTGGTTTTGCGCTTTTCCGCTTATTTGATATTTTTAAGCCTTGGCCGATATCTTTTATTGATAAAAATATTCATGGTGGTTTAGGTATCATGCTAGATGATGTTTTGGCAGGTTTTTTTGCTTTGGCGTGTATGCATTTGATTTTTTAGGTTATCTTACATTTTACTCACTTGCCACAAACAGTATGATATTTATGGTAAGTGAGTATTAAATTACTAGATTTTAATGCAGAATTCTTGCTCTAATAGTGCCTTCAATATGTTTCAATTCTCGTAATGCTTTTGCACTATCCTCAGTTTCAATATCAATAACCACATAACCAATTTTATTATCCGTTTGTAAATACTGAGCAGCAATATTGATATCGTGCTGAGCGAACGCTTGGTTGATTTTTGTTAATACACCCGGTTGGTTATGATGAATATGTAGTAAACGGCTAGTACCTATATGTTCAGGAAGAGAAACTATAGGGAAGTTTACTGCAGACAAGCTTGAACCATTATCAGAATACTTGGCGAGTTTACTTGCTACTTCTAAACCAATGTTTTCTTGCGCTTCTTTGGTGCTGCCACCAATATGCGGGGTAATAATAACATTGTCAAACGCACGAAGTGGTGAGATAAATTCTTCATCGTTACCTTTAGGCTCTATGGGGAATACATCAATAGCGGCACCGCCAACTTTTTTATCTTTAAGCGCTTGAGCTAAAGAATCAATATCAACAACCGTTCCACGTGATGCATTGATAAATATAGCCCCTGTTTTCATTGCATTAAATTGAGCTTTACCAATCATATCTTGCGTTTGTGGTGTTTCCGGTACATGTAAACTAACCACGTCTGCTTCAGCTAATAATGCCTTTAAAGACCTTGCTTGACTTGCATTACCTAATGGTAGTTTAGTTTCTATATCATAAAATCGTACACGCATACCTAATGTTTCAGCTAATATACCTAATTGCATACCAATATGACCATAACCAATAATACCTAAAACTTTGCCTCTAGCTTCAACAGAGCCAGTGGCTGATTTATTCCACTCACCACGATGTGCCTTAGCGCTTTTTTCAGGGATGCCACGCAATAATAATAAGGTTTCACCTAAAACTAATTCAGCAACAGAGCGGGTATTAGAAAAAGGAGCATTAAATACGGGTATACCCAAAATTTGAGCAGCATCAGTATCAACTTGATTTGTACCAATACAAAAACAACCAATAGCAACTAGCTTTTTAGCATGGCTTAATACATTTTCATTTAATTGAGTCCGTGATCTAATACCAATAAAATGTACACTAGCTATTTTTTTGATTAACTCATCTTCACTCAATGAAGTTTTAAGTGATTCAATGTTGTTATAACCTTTGGCATTCAGTTCACTTAAAGCACTAGGATGAACACCTTCTAGTAATAAAATTTTGATTTTGTCTTTTGCTAAAGAATTGTTGCTCATGATGTAAGATATTTCTCTAATAGTTGGTTAGATTTAGTCTAGCTCGTGTTATTTTAGATGGCTAGATATCTAAAATAACACGTAGTGCTGAAACCCTAAAGTGATTATTTGATGAAAAGTGATGATAACTGTTCTTATTGACATATAATGGATTTTTGTTAACACACATTGTTTAAAGTTTAGGTGACCACTGACACACCAACCTTGCTGCCAAGTACTAATATATCAGCACCTCGATGAGCAAATAAACCATTGGTAACTACACCAACCAATGCATTAATTTGTGTTTCTAGAGCTTTAGGATCAAGTATTTCTAAGTTATATACATCGAGAATAACGTTGCCATTATCAGTGATAACACCTTGACGATAAACAGGGTCACCACCTAATTTGACTAACTCGCGTGCAACATAACTTCTTGCCATAGGAATAACTTCAACAGGCAAGGGGAATTGTCCTAATATTCGAACTTGCTTGCTCTCATCAGCAATACAAATAAACTTTTTAGCAACAGCGGCAACAATTTTTTCACGAGTTAGGGCTGCGCCGCCACCTTTAATCATCGCTTTATGCTTAGTTATTTCATCAGCGCCATCAACGTAAACATCAAGGATATCTATATTGTTCAAATCAAACACATCAATACCATGAGCTTTTAAACGTTTGGTTGACTCTTCAGAACTAGAAACCGCGCCGGTAATTTTATGTTTTATTGTTGCTAATGCATCAATAAAATAGTTAACGGTAGACCCAGTACCTACACCTACAATAGTGTCATTTTGGATAAATTCTAATGCTTTAATCGCTGCTGATTTTTTCATTTCATCTGTTGTCATTACTAAGCCTAGACTGGTAAGTATGGATTTGAAGTATAAAGTATTGAGACTTTTTAATGATCAACAAGTCGGAATAAAATACTCAACTCTAAATTTTGAAAAGATTATATCAGTGAAAAGTACTCCTGTGATTGTTTATCAATAAATAAAGGACAGTTTTATGAGGATAAAAAATGGATGTTTATAAAATGGGCGGTAGTCAATATATGTAAACGCTTTATTTAGTTCTCAAAGAACGACCTCATCACAGGTTTAACCAATAATCACAACGAGTTTATAGTAATGATAAATGAGCCTATTTAAGTTGCCAATATTCTCTGTAAAGACACCAGTATAGTAATATTTATAGTAATATTGCTTATATGATTTAGCACACTTTAAATGAATGTAAAAATTATCTCATTGATTTAAATGTTTATTGTCGCTCGACAATAAACATTATTTTCTAATCAATGCGTAAGTGTTTATGCAATAACATTTGGGTAAAAGGTATTTTCAAATAAAACCCTCTTGGTAATGTCATAAAAGGTTTACCATCTTTGTTAAAAGCTTGAGTTTTGGCTTTACTGTTCGCCGCTTTTGGCCTTAATTGTAGAACTTGACCATGTTTTCCTTGAATGTTCTCAACTTCGCCTAATACAATCATGTCGGTTAGTTCTTGCCAGTCCATAGCGAGTAAATGATCTTCTTCTAGGGATGGAGACCAAATAAAAGGTGTGCCTACTATACGATCCTTTAATGGAATGTTTTTATCACTTAATATGGGTACCCACAAAACTTTACTTAATTTTTTACGCACATAACTTGTCAACCATGTCACACCAACTAAACCGGTTAATGGCGCCACACTAACAAAAGTTGTTTCTAAAGGTTTCCCTTGGCTGTTAATGGGCAGAGACTTTAATTCAATCCCTAATTCAGGAAAATCAGGCTCTGGGCGAGAGCCTGCACTAGCACCTAGTACATGTTCTAATAACAGTCCCGTCCAACCTTTATTACGGGTTAAGTTATCAGGAATAGAAATGCCATGCGCACTCGAAATTTCTCCTAGAGTCATCCCCGCTAATGTTTGTGCTTTTTGTTTTAATTGTTCTTCTGATAATGGTGGCAAGGGTTTGTTTAGCATCTTAATAACTGGCGCAATATGGTAATTAAATCATCAATATCATCAGGCACCAGTACAAATAAAACAAGTATTTATTTGCTAGCAGGCTCAGATTATGGAAGAATCAGTTTAATTATCTTAAAATCGTCAGGAGTTCCTGTGATCGATGTCGAAGGCTATCGCGCCAATGTCGGCATAGTAATAATCAATGACAGGGGACAAGTATTTTGGGCAAGACGATTTGGTCAGCATTCATGGCAATATCCACAAGGTGGAGTTGACGAGGGTGAAACTGCGGAACAAACCATGTTTCGGGAACTTCGTGAAGAAGTAGGATTAAAACCTGAACATGTAAATATTGTCGCAACAACCAAGCATTGGCTAAAATATAAATTACCAAAACGTTATATAAGGCATGACAGTAAACCTGTTTGTATTGGACAGAAACAAAAGTGGTTTTTATTAAAATTAACCGCACCCGACTCTGCAGTGGATTTACTACACACCTCTCATCCTGAGTTTGATGATTGGCGTTGGGTGAGTTATTGGTATCCTGTGCGACAAGTTGTTTCATTCAAAAAAGATGTTTACCGTAAAGTAATGAAAGAGTTTGCTCAAATGGCATTACCCTTACATCGCCATGATAGACGTAAACGCCGCGCCTGATTATTATTGTGTTAACTACTAACCTGCCTTAGAAACAGGTTAGTAATATCAATTGTATTATGTTTTTTCATTTTTATTTAAGCAAAAAATAATGGAAATATATGCTAACCACTTTACGACGTATTGTACTCGAATTTAGCCAGAACTCTGAACTGGAATGTGCTTTGCTACGCATGGTTACGCAAGTGCGAACGGCAATGAATACCGACTGCTGCTCGGTTTATCTAGCTGATTATCAAAATCAACATTTTATCTTAACCGCCTCTGATGGCTTAGCTGAGAGAGCTTTTGGACAAACGACTCTTGGTTTCTCAGAAGGTTTGGTTGGTTTAGTTGGACAGCGAGAAGAGCCGATAAACATTGCTGATGCTAAAAACCATCCTAATTTTAGTCATGCACCTGAAGTGGGAGAGGAAGAGCTTTCTGCTTTTCTTGGTGCGCCTATTATTCACCAACGTAAAGTGCTTGGTGTATTAGCTATTCAACAAAAAGAAACGCGAGGTTTTACTGAAGAAGAAGAAGCTTTTTTAGTGACTTTATCAGTACAGCTTGGCACAGCTATAGCTAATGCAGAAGCTAGAGGCATCTTAGGAAAAAAACAAGATAATGGTAAATGGTTAAAGCAATTACAAGGTATTGCTGGTGCACCAGGTATCGCCCTTGGTCAGATGATAACTATACAACCTAAAGCTGATCTAGCAAGCATATCACTCGAAAAATTTGGCGCCAATAACAACCGAGACATGCAAATTGAGTTGTTTGAAAATGCCGTAGAAGAAACTCGGTCAGACTTTGTTCAGATGAGCATCAAACTCAGTGAAATTATTCAAGATGATAGTTTACATATTTTCGAATTTTATAAGCAGTTGCTTGAACCCACAAATTTAGGTCATGAAATTTCGGATAAAATACAGCTAGGGTGGAATGCTCAAAGTGCTTTAAAGTTAGTTATCGATCACTACATAGTGAAGTTTGAAGCATTAGAAGATCCCTATTTACGGGATCGTGTCAGTGACATTAGAGATTTAGGCAATAGATTACTGTTTAATTTACAACAGCAAAGTCAACTTGACACCCAACTGCCCGAGCAGTTCATCTTAGTTGCTGAAGATGTGACAGCATCAATGCTAGCAGAGTATCAGCATAAAGGATTACAGGCCATTGTTTCACTTTGTGGCTCAAATAACTCCCATGCCGCCATTTTAGCTAGAGCGCTTGATTTACCCGCTATTATGGGGGTTGAGTCGATACCCTTAGGGCAATTGAATAATCAAGTTGCTATTGTTGATGGTTATAGTGGTGAATTGTTTATTGCACCTCACCAAAGCCTCAAAAATGAATATAAATTGCTTATTAAAGAAGAACTTAAATTAACAAAAAAAGTTAGGGAAGTCACTCATTTACCTACCATCACCCAAGATGGACGAAGTATTGAATTACTGTTAAATGCGGGGTTATCTTCAGGTTTTGAACATTCTAAACATTTAGGCGCTGTTGGCATAGGTTTATATCGAACTGAAATTCCTTTTATGAATCGCAGCTGTTTTCCCACGGAGCAAGAACAAACTCATTTATATAAAGCGGTGCTTACGGCTTTTCCTCAACAAGCCGTTACCATGCGTACTTTGGATGTCGGAGGGGATAAAACCTTACCTTATTTTCCGATAAAAGAAGATAACCCTTTTTTAGGTTGGCGTGGTATTAGAATAACTTTAGATCACCCAGAAATTTTTTTAGTGCAAGTAAGAGCCATGATCCGCGCAAGTTGTCACACTAAAAACCTTGAAATTATGCTACCAATGATTTCAAATGTCACGGAAGTCGATGATGCCATATGTTTAATTAATCAGGCTTACTTTGAATTGTCATCAGAGTTTTTTCTTGAAAATGGTCAAGTATTATCACGTCCTAAAATAGGTATTATGTTAGAAGTACCCAGTGTGATATTTCAACTTAAAGAGCTTGCCCAACGTGTAGATTTCTTTTCTGTTGGTAGTAATGATCTCACGCAATACTTACTTGCTGTAGACCGAAACAATCCTCGTGTTGCTGATTTATATGACGCTTATCATCCTGCGGTATTAAAAGCACTAAACACCATTGCTCAGGAGTCAGCACAATATCTTATTCCACTGAGTTTATGTGGTGAACTCGCCAGTGAACCTGCAGGTGCTTTATTATTATTGGCGATGGGCTACGACAAACTCAGTATGAATCCCCATAATGTGCCCAAAATAAAATGGGTAATACGTCATATTAATTACCACCACAGTAAAATTATGTTATCTCATGTATTATCTTTTTCTACAGCACAGCAAGTGCATAGTTACTTAAATGAACAACTAGAACAGCTTGGTTTAGGTGGTTTTATTAGAGCGGGAATGTAAATTTTTTATGAGTGTGATATGGTTTTAATCGTTTTTTTTAGTTGTTTATTTCTTGGTAGTCTAGTTGGCTTCTTTGCTGGTTTATTAGGTATTGGTGGTGGCTTGATTATTGTACCCACCTTGGTTTATTTATTACCTTTAATTGATATCGACTCTCAGCTGGTTATGCCCATGGCATTGGCAACATCATTAGCATCAATTGTAGTCACTTCATCTTCAGCAGCACTGGTACATCATCAACAACAAAATATTCCTTGGGCTTTGGCTAAAATTTTGATCGCTTTTGTTGCTGTTGGCGCATTAATCGGTGCTTATATTGCTTCAGTGTTATCTGTAAAAGCGTTAACCACATTTTTTGCCAGCGCCGTCTTCGTTCTTGCTGTTTACATGTTAATTTCAATAAAAAGTAACAACAACCATCCAATGCCTAGTCATTTTGTTTTAAGAGTACTAGGAGTATTTACCGGTATTTTGTCGAGTTTGATGGGTATTGCTGGGGGGATAGTTTTAGTACCCATGTTAAATTACTTTGGTTTACCCCTTCGTCAAACGATTGGTGTAGCGACTGTCTGTGGTGTTATGGTCGCAATATTTGGCTCAATTGGTTATATCATTAGTGGTTGGGGACAGTTAAATCTTCCTTCCTGGAGTCTCGGTTATGTTTACTTACCCGCATTGTTAGGTATTGTTTCAAGTTCATCAATTTTTGCGCGTTATGGTGTCAAATTAGCGTCAGTTCTCCCTGTTGCTAAATTAAAGAAATTTTTTGCTGGATTTCTTATTTTGGTAGCAATAAAAATGATTCTTCAATAAAATCACTGTACAGCCATTATTTATATTATTTAGTCTAGGAAATTTAGTATGCGAGCTTATTTAGATTTGTGTCAGCGCATTATCGACAACGGGACTTGGATTGAGAACGAACGCACGGGTAAACGTTGCTTAACCGTTATTAATGCTGATCTTGAGTATCGTGTTGATAAAAATGAATTTCCAATGATCACTACCCGTAAAAGCTTTTATAAATCAGCGATTGCCGAGTTTATAGGCTATATTCGTGGTTATGATAATGCGGCTGATTTTCGTGCTTTAGGCACAAAAACTTGGGACGCTAATGCGAATTTAAATGAGGCTTGGTTAAATAACCCTCACCGTAAGAGTGAAGATGATATGGGGCGCGTTTACGGTATTCAAGGGCGTTCTTGGGCAAAACCAGAAGGCGGTTATATCGATCAATTAAAGAAGGTTGTTGATAACCTAACTAATGGAATTGATGATCGAGCCGAAATTATCACTTTTTATAACCCCGGTGAATTTCATATGGGCTGTCTCCGTCCATGTATGCATACTCACAATTTTTCGTTACTCGGTGATACTTTATATCTAACAAGTTATCAACGCTCATGTGATGTGCCTTTAGGTCTTAATTTTAATCAAGTCCAAGTTTATGTCTTTTTAGCACTGATGGCACAAATTACCGGTAAAAAGCCAGGGATTGCTTATCATAAAATAGTAAATGCTCACCTCTATGAAGACCAAATAGAACTGATGAAAAATGTGCAGTTAACGCGTCAACCTTTTCCGTCACCTCAGTTGATTATTAATCCTAAAATTACAACATTAAAAGATTTAGAAACATGGGTCACTATGGATGACTTTAATGTTGAAGGTTACCAATGTCATGAAGCGATTAAATATCCGTTTGCCGTATAATTGTCATAAAGTGAAAATCATTGAGTGAGTTGATTTTTTATGAGAAATTGGCCTAACCATAGCTTTACTTTAGTTTTGTTACACTCACCGTATTCACTCGTTGGTACGATAAGTCCCACATGCTAAAATGCATTTGGCCTGTTGTGGTCAAATTAGCCAAGGCATATTTGTTCTGAACAACTCACACTCAATTGGATATTAATTCCTCTTTAATGTGTATAGCTTGATCTGCTGGTAATATCAGGTACAAATTTTAGAACGCATCAACTCTGCTCCGATAATTATTCTGGCTAGTTTTTTTCTGTCAGCATTAATATCTAGCTCATTGTCACTATTTAAAATATTACCTGCTTGTTTATCTTTAAATTACGGCTTAAAACCATAACATAAGTTATCTCGAAAGCTTAAAGGCTCTGCTGCATCGGAAGCTGTGTAATCTTGGTTAATTACTTATACAAAAGCACCTTATTTACATACCTTGGCATAAGTTTTATGATTCATAACTAACCCGAATAGTTAGGCTATTATCCCTTATCAAAGTATCAAGTTTCATTTAAACTGATTGTTTGAATTAACGCACTCTTTTTATTAGCTTATTTAGTCAGTTATATGTTATTTTTACACATATTTTCCTGAAAACAAGGTTGATTTTATGACAGCAGAAAATGCGTTACAGAGCATTTTACTCGAAAAAATAAAACAAGATGCTTTAGTGCTACCTGCGTTACCCAAAATAGCATTACAAGTAAGAACAATCGCGGATGATCCAGAAGTCAATTTAAGTCAAATAACTTCTGTTATTAGTCATGATGCAGCACTTTCCTTAGGTATAATAAAGGTTGCCAACAGCGTATTGTTAAGCCGCTCAATACACGTAGAGTCAGTTCATCAAGCGGTAACTCGTATTGGTTTAAGACAAATAAAAAGTATTGCGACAGCTATGGCTATTGAGCAAGTATTTGTTGCTGAAAATAAAATTGTTTCGCTATATTTGAAAAAAACATGGGAAACAACCATTGGTGTTGCCTCCGTTGCCATCAGCTTAATTACTTTATACTTACGATCTCATAAACACAGCCCACTAACATTAGATACCTTAACCTTGGCAGCATTAGTGCACAACGTTGGTGTTTTACCTATTTTAACGGAGGCCGAGCATCATGCTAACGTCTTTGCCAACCCCAAATTTTTAAAAGAAGCAATAGGTAAATTAGCGGTTGAGATCAGTACTGCAGTGACAAAAGCGTGGGGTTTTTCTGATGAGTTTATTGAAATCGTTGAGAGCTGGAGTGATTTAAGGGTATTACCAACAGAGGTACATTATTTAGACTTTATTCGTGCTGGCGCTATTTATCAGGGAGTCTTTAAAAATGAAAATACGCAAGCATTCTTACTCAAAAGTTACATTAAAAAAGGTATTTTACCTGATGATGAGTTTATGAAGTCTGAAGAATTTATTGAAATGGTTGCGAGTGTTAAAGCTATTTTTACTTAATTATTAACTAAGAGTTAACCGTTAGTCAGTTTAAGTCGCTAATATTATTATCATATTAGCGACATTATTATGCGGTAGATTGCAGTATGGATGACTTAATCTTTATCTAAATAGGCATCTGTTGTTAGAGAGAATTCAGCTAGTAGTGATGAGATAAGGCGGTTAAGTTCTCCTGCCATTAATATAAAATCAGCGTCTAAGCGAGCTAATATATCATCACTATCAATGTCTTCATTTTGATCTTGAATAACCTCAAAAAACTTTAATCGCTTTATCGCTAAATCATCACAAAGAATAAATGATAAAGATTCATCCCATTCAAGAGCAAGTTTTACTACATATTTATCAGCATCAAGATGAGATTTGATTTCATCACTGCCAAGATCTTGGTTTTTTACTCTGACAATTGCCCCGTCATCACCAAGGGCGTTAAACTCGGCTTCCATACCCAATTGAAATTGATCGCCTAAGTTATGCTCTGTAAGCCAGTCGGTCATCGTTTCATCAGGGGCTTTATCAGGAGTAAAACTAGTGACGGGTAAAGTGCCTAATACTTTTCTGAGTAATGCTAGAAAATCTTCTGCTTTACCTCTAGAACTGGTATTGATCGCGATAATGTTATTTTCAGGGCTGATATAAGCATGAGTGTCACTGAATCGAGAAAAGGCACGAGGAAGTAATTCAAATATTATATCCTCTTTAAATTGCTCCCTTTCTTTTTTAGTTGCTGTTCGGCTTTGTTCTGTTTCTAGCTGAGCAATTTTTGCTTCAATCATATCTTTAATGACGGGTGCAGGTAATATTTTTTCTTCTTTACGCGCGCAGAGTAAAAAATTGCCATTACCTTCGTGCACTGTTGTTTGTCCGTGTTTTCCTAAAGCATTCACCCAGCCAAAGTGGGCTAATTCGGTTGAACCACAAGGTGTGAATAGGTGCTCAGATAAGTGTTCTTCTAATTCTTGCTCTGTCCATTTAAAAGGACGGGTAAAGGCGAAAAAGTAAAGGTTCTTAAACCACATAAATTATGTTCCTATGCCCTGCTGTTCATTACTTGAACAGCAGGGCGGTTAGCTGATTGGATTTTAATACAAGCATCATACATGAAACCTGCTAAAATATAATAGACAAAGTTCACCTATCTCCTTAGTTATTCAATGTTATTCAATAAATGCCTTAATGTATATTTTCAAACGCTTCGTCGTAACTTAGCCCTCTCCAACCTTACGTTGATCTTTAATATTGGCTTTAAGTGTAGCGGTTACTAAGGCATGAACAATATAAGTCTCTAAACCAGAACCACCTGATATTCTTTGAAGGTGAAAAAGGTGATACTGACTCGAGTAATTTACAATCAAATCACACCTAGTCATAATCTAGTCATTAATAAGTCAAAATTAAGTCAAAATTAAGTCAAAATCAAGTCTAAATTAATTCATAAAACTTTAAGAATTATGAGTTTTGTCACAAAACTGTCATAGTTAGGTGGCAAAATTTAACACAATTGAATTTGAGTAAACTATTCCAGTCAATGGAAACTATTAAAGGCAAAAAAATGAAACATATCAGAAGTACAATAATATTATCTCTTTGTTCAATATTTGCGCAGTCTGCAATTGCTGATGACGCCCTAAATTTTTATGGCAAGCTTAATGTAAATTTACAATCAACAGAAGAGGGTGATGTCTCTTTAAATGAAGTAAAAAGTAATGCTTCTCGCGTTGGTGTTAAAGGTAAATATACCCTGGATACAGATTATGCTCTTGAAGCTATATATAAAATTGAATGGCAGGTTAATGTTGAGGATGGCAGTAAAGACGCACTAACTGCCCGTAATCAATTGGTCGGTTTGAAAGGTGGCTTTGGTCAGGTGACACTTGGTCGTTCTGATACCACCTTAAAGGTTTCTCAGGGTAAATTTGACTTATTTAATGATTATGAAGGTGATTTAAAACATTTATTTATAGGCGAAAATCGTCTAACTAATTCACTCACCTATAAATCGCCTAAGTATAATAATCTACAGTTTTTAGCCAGTTATATTCTATCAGAAGATGAAAACGTAGATGATCCCTATTCAGTGGGTGTTTCTTTTGGGGACGGTAGTTTGAAAAAAACAGACTTCTTTTTATCTCTTGCCCATGATGAGAATATGCCAGGAAAAAGTGCTACTTATCAAACATCTCGCTTAGTCGGTATGTATAAGTTGGGACATTTACGTCTTGGCGGTATATTAACAACAAGTGAAATTTCTCAAGGTGAACACCAAGGACAAAGTGATAATGGTTATGCTGTTAATGCATCATATAAGTTTGGACAAGTATTAGTTAAAGTACAATATCAAGAATTTGCCGATGCGGATGCTATTAACCTAGGAGCAGATTACAAATTAGGCAAAAACACTAAAGTATTTGCTTGGTATACTGACCGTGAAGGGCTTAGTTTTAATGCTAATACCATTAAAAAAGCCACTGAAGGTTCATACTTAGCCATAGGTATGGAACAGAAGTTCTAATATTCTATCAGCTATTACTAACTATAACCCAATGGTGAGATAGTCATTATTGGGTTTATTGTATATAAAATTATGTGTATTCACTGATACATTCATCAATTTTGATAAAAGTTTAATGTTATTATTATATTGTCATTAATCTGTCATAAAATTGTTATTAATGTTTTGCACAATAAACTGAAAAAATGTAATTATAAGTGATGGTTACATTGTTTTTATTATAGCTAGGACGTCGACATGAGTAGACAAATATTAGTTGTTGAAGATGAAGCACCAATCAGGGAAATGCTAATTTTTGTATTAGAGCAAAACGGTTTTAATGCGGTTGAAGCTGAGGATTATGAACAGGCACTTTTAAAAATTAAAGAACCTTACCCTGACTTGATTTTACTTGATTGGATGTTACCCGGTGGTACTGGGGTTAAATTGGCTAAATTATTAAAGCAAAATGAATACACCCGAAAGATCCCCATTATTATGTTAACTGCTCGTGCTGATGAAGAAGATAAAGTCAAAGGCTTTGATGCAGGTGTGGATGACTATGTAACCAAACCCTTTTCTCCCAAAGAGCTCATTGCTAGAATAAAAGCGGTTATACGCCGCGTATCACCAACGTCTTTAGAAGAACAAATTGAATTTCATGGTTTAAAACTTGACCCCGTCTCTCATCGCGTATCAATTAATGAAATAAGCCTAGATTTAGGTCCTACTGAGTTTAGGTTGCTACATTTCTTTATGACTCATACTGAACGAGTATATTCTCGAGAGCAGTTATTAGATAATGTTTGGGGTACAAACGTTTATGTGGAAGACAGAACGGTAGATGTTCATATTCGACGTTTACGAAAAGCGATTACCGGTGATGGTCATGAAGCGTTTATTCAAACAGTTCGTGGTTCAGGTTATCGCTTTTCGGGAAAATTAAAAAAAAATGCTTAACCCATCTTATTTCATAAAGTTTATCAATAAAATTAATTAACTATGTATTTTCGATTATCAGCTAGAGTGCTCACCTTTCGCGTGGTACTTATTTTATTCATAAGTGCCTTTGTTGGTTGGCTATTTGGTTATGGCTTATTGATACCTTTAACGACTTGTTTAGTTTTGCTTTTTTGGAATTATCGTCATTTATTTAAACTGATTGACTGGTTATGGCAAAGTAAAGCGATATCCCCTCCTCAATCTGATGGTCTATGGGGCCGTGTTTACGATGGTCTATATCATCAAATTAAACGACATCGTCAAAAAACTAAAGCGTTAAATGAGAAAATACGTCGCTTTCGTGATGGGGCAGAAGCTTTGCCTGATGCTGCACTAGTGTTATCTGATGAATTGGCTATCCAATGGGGTAATAAAAAGGCTCAGCGCTTATTAGGCATTCGTTGGCCTGGAGATGTTGGTCAGCGTATTGATAATTTACTACGTGCTCCTGAGTTTGCTCAATACCTAGAAGATGGCATGTTTGATGCCCCTTGTTCGTTAGCTTCACCTGTTAATAGTGATATACAACTTGAAATTAGGTTAATGGCTTATGGCAATGAGCATATTTTATTACTTGCGCGCGACATCAGCCATATACACCGTTTAGGAGAAATGCGTCGAGACTTTGTTGCTAATGTGTCCCATGAATTAAAAACCCCATTAACAGTTGTCCGTGGTTATATTGAAATGATTCAATCAACAGAACATGTGCTAGAGCCGCATTGGCAAAAGGCATTTTCTACCATTGAAGGCCAAGTCACACGAATGGACCGCTTAGTAGAGCAACTATTAAACCTGTCAAAAATAGAAACTCATTCAGATACCGATAATAAAGAGATCATTGACATGCCTTTGCTTATTCATACGCTGGTTGATGATGTAGCTTGGCTAAATCAAAATAAAGGTCACACAATTGAAAAGTGTATTGACCCCATTATTGGTCTTATTGGTATTGATACCGAGCTTAAAAGTGCGTGTACTAATTTACTCTCTAATGCGATTACTTACACCCAAGCGCAGGGCAGCATTAAAGTAACTTGGCAGAAACAGGGGAATAAAGCCAAGTTTGTTGTTAAAGATAATGGCCCAGGTATTAAACCTGAAGATATTAATCGGTTAACTGAGCGCTTTTATCGTATTGATAAGTCTCGTTCAAGAGACACTGGCGGCTCTGGATTAGGTTTAGCGATAGTTAAACATGTAATGCACCATCATAATGCTGAATTAATTATTAACAGTCATTGGGGGAGTGGTACTGAATTTACTTTGTTATTTGATGAAGCGTCTTTAGTTGATCTTTGTGATGAGGGTTCAATTAATTAACAATACCTTGTCATATAAGTGTCATAAATACGAAATATAACTGTCATCTTTTCATCTTACAATAGTCGTAATTATAAAGTCACGCTGAAGTCATTTATCTGAGGTAACAGATACTGTCTTTAGTCACATCTCATCGGAGAAAAAAATGAGTATTAAACGTTTATTATCAGTAGTTAGTTTGAGTGGCCTACTAAGCTTTTCAGCGGTAGCAGTAGATATTGATTTACCTGAGTATAAAAAAGTCAGCGGTGTATCAGGAAACCTATCATCAGTAGGCTCTGATACCCTAGCAAATATGATGACGTTTTGGGCTGAGGAGTTTAAGCGTACTTACCCAAATGTTAATGTACAAATTCAAGCGGCAGGCTCTTCAACAGCGCCTCCGGGTTTAACTGAAGCGACTTCTAATATTGGCCCTATGAGCCGTAAAATGAAGTCTCGTGAGATTGAAGCATTTGAGAAGCGTTATGGCTATAAGCCTACAGCGGTTCGAGTAGCCATCGATGCGCTAGCGGTATTTGTTCACAAAGATAACCCCATTAAAGGCTTGCGCATTGAGCAAGTTGATGCCATTTTTTCAAACAATCGTAAATGTGGGGCTATGAAAAATATTGACCGTTGGGGCGATTTAGGATTAACAGGTGCATGGACAGGTAAAGATGTGCAGTTATATGGTCGTAACTCGGTATCAGGCACTTATGGTTACTTTAAAAAGAAAGCTTTATGTAAAGGCGACTTTAAAAATACCGTTAATGAGCAACCCGGTTCAGCCTCGGTAGTACAATCTGTTTCTTCTTCTTTAAACGGTATTGGCTACTCAGGTATCGGTTATAAAACTTCCGGTGTACGTGCGTTGCCGTTATCGAAAAAAGATGACAACTATATTGAAGCTAACATGGATAACGCAATATCTGGTAAATACCCACTGTCTCGCTATTTATATGTTTATGTTAACAAACACCCAAACAAACCATTAGCACCAATGGAAGCTGAACTTTTAAAAATGATCCTTTCAAAATCAGGTCAAAAAATTGTTGAAAAAGATGGTTACATCCCTTTGCCGGCAAAGGTAGTTGTTAAAGAATATAAGAAATTAGGATTAACGTTTGAGTAAAAGATAGAAAACGCTTAGATTTACGCTCAATAAAAGCCTGACATTGTCAGGCTTTTATTGTTTTTAAGGTCACTTCTTGGTTAAATATCAGTAAACCTTACTAAGAAGATATTTATGAGTAATGAGCAAAAGTACCCTATAGGCCAACCCGGTAAAAAATGGGGAGATGAAGATAAATTGACATGGCTTAACAAGCAGTCAATTAAACGCAGTTACCACCAAGACGTGGTTACAAAAATTGAGCAATGGGCAGCTGACTTTGATGTTATCAATTATGGTGCATTAACTCACGATATTAAAAAATACCCATTATATTTGGTAAAAACCAAAAATTGGCAATTAAACAAAAAAAATATTCTTGTTACTGGTGGTGTTCACGGTTATGAAACCAGTGGCGTAAAGGGGGCTATTAGATTTATTGAAAGCCAAGCCTTAAACTATACAAAACAATTTAACCTTATTATTGCCCCATGCATAAGCCCTTGGGGGTATGAAACGATTAATCGTTGGAATGCTAAAGCGATTGACCCTAATCGATCTTTTTATGCAAATAGTCCAGCAGAAGAATCAGCAGCATTAATGCGCTATTTTGATCAACATAACGTTGAAATTTTTGCTCATATTGATTTACATGAAACCACAGACACCGACAATACAACGTTTAGACCTGCACTGTCGGCCAGAGATGCGGTGGAACAAAAAGAATGGCAGATCCCCGATGGCTTTTATTTAGTTGGCGATACGATAAAGCCTGAAGATGATTTTCAACAGGCGATTATAACAGCCGTTGAAAAAATCACTCACATTGCGCCGGCCGATGATGAGGAAAAGTTAATTGGTGTGTCGTTATCGCAAAGAGGAGTAATCAACTACGACACTAAAGCGTTGGGCTTATGCAGTGGCTTTACTGAGGCCGCATTTGTGACAACAACAGAGGTTTATCCTGATAGTCCAAAAGCTGACAATGAAAATTGCATTCTTGCTCAAGTTGCGGCAATAACAGGTGCCCTTGATTTTCTTATTAATATTAAATAGCTGATATTGTTCGAAATAAAAACCCTGCCTGTGCAGGGTTTTACGTTAAAAAGGCCTTGCATAAACCCTAGTTCATGCTATTTTTCATTTATTAAAAATTTAAACCGAATATAAACTTATTTAAGGGATATTTTCATGCCAAAGGCTAGTGACATAAAAAAAAATGCAGCGATTGAATACAATGGTAACGTATTAATTGTTAGGGATATTACTCGTTCAGTTCCGCAAGGGAGAGCTGGCGGTAGTTTATACCGTATGCGAATGTACAATGTGGTTACCGGAGGTAAAATTGATGAGACTTTTAAAGCAGATGATATGCTCAATTTTGCCGACCTAACTCGTCGTCCAGCTATGTTTTCTTACCTAGATGGTGATCAATATGTTTTCATGGATAATGAAGACTATACACCATATAACTTAAACAAAGAGGCAATTGCCGATGAAGCTTTATTTATTAATGAAGCAACAGAAGGCCTGAGCGTTATCATTATTGATGATGTGCCTGTGGCAATTGATCTTCCGTCAAGTGTTGAGTTAATGATAACTGAAACTGACCCCTCAATTAAAGGCGCATCAGCAAGTGCGCGTACCAAACCGGCAACACTCTCTACTGGACTGATAATACAAGTGCCTGAGCACATATCTACGGGTGATAAAATTAAGGTAAATACCGCTGAGCAAAAATTTATGGGTCGTGCAGATCATAAATAAGTAGCAGGTCATAGCGTACAAAAACCACTATGTAGTTACATATTGTCAGTCAGCATAAAATACATAGCTTAACTTACGTCATTAAGAGAGGCAAATTATCTGGCTAGAGCGCTATTACCAATAGTTTTACTCAAACTTATTAACAGACCAAGAAACTTTTTGTTTCTTGGTTTTTTTTTACGTCTCGATAGATTTATCGCCCGATATGCGTATGGCAACAAGCGAGTTGAGAGATAAAAGTCCATCAAAGTTAAGTTTTTTATGAAACCTATTTTTATGAAACATATTTTTATGAAAACCTAATAAATCATGACACTTTGATTTTCTTTTTTGTCATGATAACGTTTTCACTCTTCATGCATTGCCTCTCCAGACATTGATTACTCGATTATTTTTTTGAACAAAATTAAGGTAAAAAGTGCAATCAATTAGGTTATAATCGAGTGCTTAACTTTAGTGTTATCCTCCTTTAGGAATATTGTGTTAGAGCAAAAAGTATTTATAATTGGTTTACCTCGAACATCTACCACCAGTGTTTGCTTAGCTACTTTGCAGCTTGGTTTTAAAACCGCCCATACCGCCTATACCGATCAAACTATGCAGCAAGCTCAAGTAATCGCTGACACCCCTATATTTTGCGATTACCAACAACTTGATCGCCAGTATCCTAATGCTAAATACATCTATTTAACTCGGCAACCCGCACTTTGGCTGCCCTCAATAAAACAACTACTGCAACGTATGTATAAAAATTTACAGCGCACTGATGGTGGTTTTAACCCGATATTAAAACGTTGCTACAACACTGTTTTTTCACCACTAACGGAAGAAAACATTAAGCAAAATGAATTTTTGCTCTCTTGTTATCAACGTCACCTTAAGGCGGCGAAAGACTTTTTTAAAGGCCGTGAGCAAGATTTATTGATGATTGATGTAAGCCAAGCAAATAGCCACTGTGCTTTAGTCGAATTTTTAGGATGCAAAGAAGATAACAATCAATGCCAAGGATTTGAACATATTAATATTGGCGGTAAGGTTACCGCATGGAAGCAAATTAAGCATCCACTAAAGATAGAAGCCACTAAGTGCGGCCGAGTTGATAAGGTTAGTTGATTTTTAACGCTTATTCTATAAAAATACTAGCGTTAAGGCACCCTTGGCAGGTAAAATTGGTTCATTATATTTACCCAAATAGAAAGACACTATGTTTGAACTAAAATACCAAACACCCTTTGAATGGACTAAAGCCGTTTTAGCTGATTTTGATGCATTTTTACAAGATCATGCGGCTGCAGAAAAAAAGGCCTCGGGCATGGCAATGTCTATGTTATCGCATTATCAAGACCGTAAACGCTTAGTCAAAGAAATGGTAGATTTAGCCCTAGAAGAGCTGATTCACTTTAAAGAAGTGCTTAAACTTTTGCAGGAGCGTGATATCGACTTATGTAATGACTCAAAAGATATATACATCAGGGATATCCGTAAAGTTTTTCGCAATGGTCAAAATGAATTTTTTCTTGATCGTTTACTCGTCGGAGCCGTTATCGAAGCAAGGGGGCATGAGCGCTTTTCTTTAGTTGGCCAAGCCCTTGAACCAGGGAAATATAAAGATTTTTATCAGCAAATAGCGGCTTCAGAAAAAACACATAAAAACTTATTTGTTTACCTCGCCTATGAATATTTTGATAAGGTGGAAGTTGATGAAAGATTAGAAGAGATCTTAATTTCAGAAGCTGAGATTTGCTCAAAACTGCCTTTTAGAGCGGCATTGCACTAACTAAATAATTATTATAATTAACCATAAATAGCCCTAGCAATGAACAAAGTGTTTACTAGTTTAACCCCTGAATTGATCAAGCAACGCCGAGAAGTACATGAACTTTGTCGGCAATTCTCGCGAAGCCCAAGCAAAGGTAACTTAAAACGTTTAACCCAGCTTTTTAATTACTGTGGCGAACAGGTGATTATTGAAGGCGGTTTTTATTGTGATTATGGTGATAAAATAGTCATCGGCGATCGGGTATTTATTAATATCAATTGCACCATTCTCGATGGTGGTAAGGTCAATATTGGTGATGACTGTTTAGTTGGCCCTAATGTTCAATTACTAACGGTAGGTCATGCTACAGACCCCACTTTAAGACTTGAAAAACATAATTATGCTGATGACATCACTATTGGCAACAATGTTTGGCTAGGCGCTGGTGTTATTGTACTGGCAGGCGTTAGTATTGGTGATAATAGCGTTATTGGTGCTGGCAGTGTCGTCTGTAAAAATGTCGAGCCATTTAGTACTTATGTCGGTAATCCTGCGATTAAAATAAAGTCTCATAAAGAAAGTCTCATCAATAAAGCCACATAAACGTTATCTATTTAAATCTTTATCAAATAAACAGGAAAAGTAAATGCTAGAAAAGCAATTAATTATTAAAATTAAACAACAACCTACCACCGTTAGCTTTGAAGAGGTTATGCAAGTTATTAACGACCATTATCAATACACACCGGCAAGCTTTGTTAACGGCGTCCTAGAAAATCAAGCCTCAACGAACGAAGGCTCGTGTAAGATATTTTGTTTCGCTAAAATGCATGGGTTAAGCCAAGAGCAAACGTTAAATTGTTTTGGTCGATATTATAGAGAAGACGTACTAGGCAACCTTAATGGCAAGGATCATGGTAATATTCGAAATTTTATCAGTAGCGGTTGGGGTGGGGTGATTTTTTCAACTCCAGTGTTAACAGCCAACAGTTAATAACCCTTAATTAGCTGGCTATTCTGGCTATTAATATGTGTGCAATTAATTTTTTTATAACTCAGGAGTGTGTATGCGTTTCTTATCTCGTCGTTTGGTGATGCCCAATGATTTAAATTATGCCAATTCACTGTTTGGTGGAAGAGCATTAGAATGGATTGATGAAGAGGCGGCAATTTATGCGATTTGTCAGTTAGAAACCAATTGCCTAGGCACTAAACATATAGGTGAAATTAATTTTGAGTCTCCAGCAATGCAAGGTGATGTTGTTGAATTTGGTTTAGAGACCAAAAAAGTAGGCAATAGCTCTATAACTATCACCTGCCTAGTGCGTAACAAAGCGACTAAAAAAAC
>JAWUYA010000027.1:0-41334 GCA_034111045.1 Colwellia sp.
CAGGTTAAGTCAACGCTTTGGCGTTTATAACCACGAGTTAACTTATCAAAACAGCCCTTTGGGTTGCCCCTTTGAACTGGATGCGCATTCTAGAGAGTTTCGGCTTTTCGTCAACCCTTTTTTGTTAAAAATGATCATTAATTGATTGAGCGCTTATAAATAATACAAAGTGATTAAATATCAAACTTGCAAGTCAATTTTGCTGTTACTGTCGGCTCTATAGATAACTTACCTCCTGCTTATTGTTCTATCTACTGATTTTTTGCATAAAAACCACACTTACTAGTTGCACTATAATAAAAGGTGGGTAACATGGAATCGCAATTTCGTATTCTTATAAATCATTTTAAAAAATAATAATCAGGTATTAATTATGAAGTCTCCCCATTTGTTAACTGTTATCTTGGCTGCTATTGGTTTAGCTGTAGTAGGTTATTTTTCTGCTACTTGGTTAACTAGCTCAGATCCAACAACAGTCGCTGTTAGTTTATTTATTGGTGCTTTAATAGCTCCCTTTATTGGTAAAAAAGAACACGGTGAAAGTCCATCTACAGATGTTACCACTCTGTATGTCGGCAATTTACCTTACCGTGCTAATGAATCTGCCGTTAGAGAATTGTTTTCGCTACATGGTACTGTCCATTCAGTTCGGTTAATGAAAGATAAACACACAGGTAAACGTCGTGGTTTTGGTTTTGTTGAAATGTCAGCTGGGGATGGTGATGGTGCAGTGACCGCTCTCAACGATACTGAGTTTTTGCAACGTACCTTAAAAGTTCGCGAAGCCAAAGATAGACCTGAAAGAATTATTGATGATATTTAATCGTCTTCAATAATTCTTTCATAATAAATGCCCTCTACTTATATATAGATGGCATTTATTACTTAGTCCTTCCTCTTTATATCATCATTCCCTTTATGCCCATTTTACAGCTAAGTTATCTATACCGATTAAATTAATTTTCCAGTTTTTTCAATACCTACAATTAACCCTTCATTTAATCAAATATTATCCCTAGCTAATAGCAAGCTATTATTTAACAGGTTAGTCGCTGTTTGTTCAGTAATATCGCGGTTAATGGTAGACAAAATTTGAAGTCACGTTAAAATCTCCGATCTATCTTCAGTGCAATAAAAAAGGCAAAGTAATGTTTAGTCACATTCATCCTGATAACTACGAACAACAACTTAATGACAAGAACATCGCTATCTGTAAAATGTTTGTCGACTTCAATTTGCCCCTCATTGCACTTTTTAAATCCGAGCCACTCAATTATCGTCAACGTGCTGAGTTTAGAGTATGGCACGAGGGTGATGATATTTATTACATCATGTTTAATAGTGTCAGCAAGCAAAAGTTCCGTGTTGATAGTTTCCCTGTTGCCAGTAAGTTAATCAACCAAGCCATGGTGGGCTTAATCGATGCAGTTAAAAATAATGAAACATTACGAAGAAAATTATTTCAAGTAGACTTTCTTTCTACTCTTAATGGTGAACTACTTATTAGTTTGTTGTATCACAAGCCGTTAGATGAAATTTGGGCAACACAAGCGCTTGAATTAAAGCGTGAACTCACTAATATCGCACCTGTAGATATTATTGGTCGCGCCAAAAAACAAAAAATAATACTCAATAAAGACTTTATCATCGAGTCATTAAAGGTAGGGGATAAAGCCTATAAATATCAGCAAGTCGAAAATAGCTTTACTCAACCCAATGCCGGAGTAAATCAACAAATGTTATTATGGGCACAGCAAGCAACAACAGATATAGGTGGTGATTTAATAGAGTTATATTGCGGTAACGGTAACTTCAGCATTGCACTTTCTCAAAACTTTGATCGTGTATTAGGCACTGAAATATCAAAAACTTCAGTAAAGTCGGCCCAAGTCAATATTGACCTCAATGGCATGACGAATATTAATATTGTAAGGATGTCGAGTGAAGAGTTTAGCCAAGCTATGAATGGCGAACGCCAATTTAGGCGACTAGAAGGCTTTGATTTAACGGCCTATAATTACGATACGGTATTGGTGGATCCACCACGTGCCGGTTTAGACCCTGACAGTGTAGAGCTGGTCAGTCGCTTTAAGCGGATTATTTATGTTTCTTGTAATCCTGAAACACTTAAAGAGAATTTAACAACGCTATGTAAAACTCATGCTATCGAAAAATTTGCATTATTTGATCAATTCCCCTATACCCATCACATTGAAACAGGTGTTGTGCTGATTAAAAAATAATTTATCTAGTCATTGCTAAAGTAATAATAGGAAATTTATCGCTGTTATATTTTTGAACTCATTGCCAATGCACCTTCTGCCAATATACGTAATTGTAAAATGGTACGTCGTGTGAGGTCATCTTGCTCTTTCTTATCAACATCTAAAGCGTCCGCTCCTGCACTAAAGACAATAACAACAGCAGCATTGGCCTGTAAATAAGCGACTTCTGCATTGAGTTTATTGGCCTGTTGTAAATAATCACACAACTCTAAAGTAAAATAATGTATTTCTCGGCTAACCGCTGCCCGAAATGCTGGAGATGTACCCGAACGTTCTCGTAATAACAGCCTAAAGATATTCCCATTGTTTTCTAAAAACTCCATAAAAGTCACAACAGATATCTTAACAACAGAGCCTCCTTTTTCGATACGTTGTCTTGCTTGACGCATAAGTTGACGTAAAGTTAAGCCAGCTTCATCAACTAGGGTTAAGCCTAATTCATCCATATCACTAAAATGACGATAGAAAGAAGTTGGCGCTAGACCTGCTTCTTTAGCAACTTCTCGTAAGCTCAAACTAGAAAAACTACGTTCGGCGCTTAATTGCCCCAATGCCGCATCAATTATTTGTCGGCGAGTTTTTTCTTTTTGCTGTGCTCTAATACCACTCATCAGTTAGCCATTTCCATTGTTAAACTAGTTATCTATCATACTGAATTAACAGTGCATTGTCAGTTGAAGTATTTGATAGGCTAAAAACTTCATTTTGACACTTGACTGGTCTGATATGTAAGATAAACTAGTGTACACTTGTACGCTGAATTATTTAACCATATAAACTCACCGGTGGAAAGAACATGAATAAACCCAAATTTATTTGGCTTAACGTAAGCTTTTTCTTAATTACCTTTTTAATTGCCGCTATAGCAGTACCTTACCGTGCGTTTACACAAGGTTTTGACGGTTCAGAAATATCCTTTGCCCTTATTTGCTTCATTTATTGTGGGATGTCGATAACTGCGGGTTATCATCGCCTTTGGTCTCATAAAACTTACCAAGCTCATTGGAGCCTAAGACTGATTTTTGCATTAGGTGGTGCTTTTGCCTTACAAAATAGTATTTTACACTGGTGTTCGGATCACCGCATACATCATAAACATGTTGATAATAATGACCTCGATCCCTATTCAGCAAAAAAAGGGTTCTGGTATTCTCATATTGGTTGGATGTTACGCGAATATCAGGCACAACGTTATACCGATTACAATAACGTTCGCGATCTCCAAAAAGACCCCATCGTCATGTGGCAACATAAGTATTATTTTCCTCTAGTGATATTATTTAATGTTGGTATTCCGCTAGCCTTTGGCATTTGGCATGGCAATATAATCAATAGTTTATTATTAGCTGGTTTTTTAAGATTAGTACTCAGCCACCACACCACTTTCTTTATTAATTCTTTAGCTCATGTTTGGGGTAAGCAAACATACACTGATAAAAATAGCGCTCGAGATAATGGTTTCTTAGCGTTTTTAACGTTTGGTGAGGGTTATCATAACTTTCACCATATATTTGAGAATGATTACCGTAACGGTATTCGCTGGTGGCAGTTTGATCCAACTAAATGGCTCATTAAAAGTTGTGAATATGTAAAGCTAACATCCAAACTTAGAGTGAGCCCAGAGGATAGAATTGCTAAAACCAAGTTAGCTATGGCCTTAAAACGTAGCCAACAAAAAATCAAATCACACCCAGATGCTGAAAAATTATTAGAACGCTTACAATATGAATACGATATGTTAGTTAATAAGATCAATGAGTATTATGCCGCTCGGAAACAATTATTTTCGATTAAGAAACAAACATTGGTGACTAACGTTGAGAATTCAGAACTAATGAAGCAATATAAAGAACTAAAAAAAAGGTTAGCCGAACAACAACGCAGTTGGCAATTATTCACTGAAAAATTCGCTTAGGCATACAATAGTGCCGTCTATTTACTAAATAGCTAGTTACCTTACCTCCAAATCCTGCTAATATTTTTACAATTAATAGGATTAGGAGAAGTTTCCTTGGTGAAACAAAGTACACACGCATCTAAAGACAAAAAAACTAAAAAATACGACTACGACGTTATCATCATAGGCACTGGCCCTGGTGGTGAGGGCGCAGCAATGAATCTTGCCAAACAAGATAAAAATGTTGCCATTGTTGAACGCTATCATAGTGTTGGTGGTGGTTGTACTCACTGGGGCACAATACCCTCTAAGGCCCTACGTCAATCCGTCAGCCGATTAATAGAGTACAATTCGAACCCTTTATTTAATCAAGGGGGCAATGTAAAACACCTCACTTTTCAAGATATTCTTAGCCATGCCTCTGCGGTTATTAGCAAGCAAGTGCAGCTTCGCAGTGGTTTTTACAAGCGCAACCGGGTTGAGCACATCTTAGGCGAAGCCTCTTTTGTTGATGCCCATACTATTAGCGTTTTGGGACAAGATAATGGTGTAGAGAAAATTACCGCTGATAAAATTATGATTGCTACCGGCTCTCGTCCATATCAACCTGATGATTTAGACTTTAACCACCCGAGAGTTTACGACTCAGACAGCATTTTGAGTCTTAAACACGCACCTCGACATATCATTATTTATGGTGCGGGGGTCATTGGTAGTGAATATGCTTCAATATTTAGAGGGTTGGGCGTAAAGGTTGATTTAATTAATACTCGCGACCGTTTACTCTCTTTTCTTGATGCTGAAATGTCAGACTCCTTGAGTTATCACTTGTGGAATAATGGCGTGGTTATTCGCCATGGTGAACAAATTGAAAGTGTAGATGCTTCAGACGATTCTGTAGTTGTGCATTTAGAGTCAGGAAAGAAAATGCGCGCTGACTGCTTATTATTTGCCAACGGTAGAACAGGTAACACTGCTGACTTAGACTTAGCTGCTGCGGGTTTAGTTGCAGATGGTCGAGGACAACTCGCGGTCAATAACACTTACCAAACTCCAATTGATAATATTTACGCTGTTGGAGATGTCATTGGCTATCCAAGTTTAGCCAGTGCCGCATTTGATCAAGGTAGAATTGCCGCTATTTCAATGTTTACAACCGATAAAAAAGCGATCTTGAGTGTTGATATACCGACCGGCATTTATACCATTCCAGAAATTAGTTCTGTGGGTAAAACCGAACAAGAGTTAACTGAAGCGAAAGTACCTTATGAAGTTGGCCGCGCTCAATTTAAACATTTAGCAAGGGCGCAAATTTCTAACAATTTAGTCGGATCATTGAAATTGTTATTTCACCGTGAAACTAAAGAAATTTTAGGTATACATTGTTTTGGTGAAAACGCAGCGGAGATCATTCATATTGGCCAAGCTATTATGCAACAAAAAAATGGCGGAAATACTATCGATTATTTTGTTGAAACAACCTTTAACTATCCAACAATGGCTGAAGCATTCAGAGTTGCTGCGTTAAATGGTTTGAATCGACTGTTTTAAACTAAGAGAAGGCATGCGATACCCGCCACCGTAGTGATACTGTTAATCACTACGATGTTTTCCATGCCTATTTTCGCTGATCAATTTTATAGTCTTTATTGAGTTCGTCACGCAAAAGCAATGAGTAATAAAGAACTATGCCGTTATTTTGCTCTTCATCACTGGCTTCATATTCTGAGTTGCTTTTACATTAAACCCTAGAATAAAAATTCAAAAATAAATAAGGAGCTAACAAGCTCCTTATTTATGGATAAAGCATACACTTACTTATGATATGGCTTAGATAGCCGATGAACCGACTCAATAAAGTGCCCTGCATGTTCAGGATCAACGTCAGGGTGAATGCCGTGACCTAAGTTAAATACATGTCCAGTGCCACCTTCACCAAATCCTGCTAATATTTTAGAGACTTCCTGTTCAATACGAGGTTTAGGTGCATATAGCATTGAAGGGTCCATATTACCTTGTAGAGCCACTTTATCACCAATACGTGCTTTAGCGTCATTGATATCAATAGTCCAATCTAAAGCGACTGCATCACAACCTGTTGCCGCAATGCTTTCTAACCACATACCTCCATTTTTAGTAAATAAGGTTACCGGTACTTTGCGGCCTTCATTATGCCGCGTTAAGCCATCAACAATTTTTGCCATATATTGTAATGAAAATTCTTGATAGTCTCGAGGAGATAAAACCCCACCCCAAGTATCAAATACCATCACAGATTGTGCACCAGCAGCAATTTGAGCATTCAAATAACTAATAACCGAATCTGCTAGCTTATCTAATAATAAGTGCAGAGTTTGAGGCTCAGCAAACATCATTTTTTTTATCTTAGTGAAAGCTTTTGAACTGCCACCTTCAATCATATAAGTTGCTAATGTCCACGGGCTACCTGAAAATCCAATTAATGGCACTTCGCCTTTCAACTCTTTTCGGATAGTGCGTACCGCATTCATCACATAACCTAATTCATCTTCAGGGTCCGGCACAGCAATTTTATCAACATCGGCTTTACAAGTAATTGGACGCTCAAACTTCGGCCCTTCACCTGTTTCAAAATATAAACCTAAGCCCATAGCATCGGGTATAGTTAAAATGTCACTGAATAAAATAGCAGCATCAAGAGGAAAGCGACGTAGAGGTTGGATCGTGACCTCACAAGCAAGTTCAGCATTACGACACACTGACATAAAATCGCCCGCTTTTTTACGTACTTCTCGATATTCGGGCAAGTAACGTCCAGCTTGGCGCATCATCCATACAGGCGTGTAATCTACAGGTTGGCGTAATAACGCACGTAAATAATTATCGTTTTTTAATTCAGTCATGAAATTGGTCTCTATACTTATATACCCAATATTCTAGCATTGGCTCACTTTTGAATCCATGCTGCAAACCAAGTGAATTGGTAGAAATATTTTGTAACATCTCAAAAAAAAGACACTGTAAGATATTACCCTTATAATCATCAACTTAAAAATAAAAACATCTAAAAAAACTTTGTACGAAAAATTTCGTCGAGTTTATGCTCTATTAAAGTTGTTGCACCTGCAAAGATGGTTTGTTATAAAACACGTGCACCAAGAGGACAACTAATAAAAATAATAAGTTTCTAAAGGTATAACTAAAAAGAGTTTTGTTTAACAAAACCGTACTGCGAGCATTTCAAGCCTTACCTTCGGGTAAGGCTTTTTTATTGCCTGATATAAAAGAGCTGTAGCGAGATTGAATGACAATCAATAGACTCGACATTAGCCAATAGACACCTGCTGCGGTATCCCCAAGAGGGGATCCCAAATAATTAAGGACCCATTTAGCTTTCCCCGTTGTCACTAAAGAGTGTGCCATTGAGAAAAAACGCTCTTAAATATTACCGGCTGTATTGGATGAGACGCTAATTGAATAAAAAAGAAGCAATCATGACAAGTCGATTTTTTCCAATTTCTCGATGAATAGATGTCACATCACTGTATTTTATAAATAGGTATAAGCAATAATCGACGTAAACTCACTCTCAGCGCCCGCTTAATTGTGAGATTAACCTACGTCACTTTATGTATATACTGCCTGTACGGCAGTGAACGTGCTGACAGATTGCTAAGCTGCCTGTGCGGCAGTGAAACAAGACGTAGTTGTCATATAATACAAAGATAATTTCTAAGCTGCCTGTACGGCAGTAACGGGTATTGGTTTTTGAGAATTTTCTAAGCTGTCTGTGCGACAGTGCACATATTAAATCATATTACAGTCGAGTCAATGGGTTTCTAAGTCCTCTGTATGGCAGTGAACACCAGAGGAAAAACCGAAAAGTTCACTTTATCATTTATAAGCTGCCTGTTCGGCAGTGAACACCAAAGAATTAGGTTACGGTTATTTTATTCATTTCTAAGCTGCCTGTACGGCAGTACACAAAACTTGACGTCTTTTTTATCAAATAATAATTTCTAAGCTGCCTGTACGGCATTGCACTATCCCCTCAATGCGATTATATACGTAACAACTTTCTAAGCTGCCTGTACGGCGTTGCACTAGAGCCTTTAATCACTAACCATCTGATTATTATTAAGCTGTTGGCTGGTTCAGCTTTTATCCCTTTTTTATTATGCTAAAATAAAGCCCAGATAACCCTGAGCTACTAGAAAAAAGAATTAAAACCAAGGGACTGTCACTTTTTCTGACAAACGACTCAGTCCATAAGAATTATAACTGCCTATCGTTATTTTTTCGACAACCGGACCTTGTTCTACAAAAATATACATAGCTTGCTGCGAGCTTTTACTGATCAGTTGAAGGTAAGGCAAGGTCGTTATAATATTGGCATCGTCGCTAATATTAACCTGTGCTTCTTGTTCACTTAACCAGCCTTTGTTGATAGACCGTTGTCGCTTGTTATGTGCACTTTTATATTGCCTGCGAGCAAAGCTTCTATGTTGAACAACCTCGGGCACGGGTTTAATTTCACTGCACTGGCAATAGTCTCTTAAGCCTTTTAGCCATGGCTGCGACATCAACTTTTCCAACATAGTTTGGCTACCGTGCAAACGAATAATATTCCCTAAATTTTTACCTTTTTTGGCATAGTCAGGAAAACTAATACCTACTTGTCCTTGGGTTGATTTCCCTAGTACGCTGTGAAGCTTAGAACATAAATTACTCATCAAAAAATTGCCATCTGCCTCTAAGTCGGGCAACACTGTAATTTCAATATAATTCGCCATTATTACCCCCTAACTTGCTGCACCAAATACACCACCACGAATAAACATTGCCATCACATAATGTTGTTGATTTAAGTCTGGCTCTTGATTGTGTAATACCCAGTTATCAAGCAGTTTATAAAAATCAATATTTTCCTTTGGTTGACGATAGGCTTTGCCACGATTGGTTACTGAACCGTATGGCTCAACAGCTATTGCGCCAACTTCACCAGTGTCTAAATGCCAAGTGTCAATAGTTCTTAAGGCATTTCCGATTTTTTGAGAATGCATGGCGGCTTCACCATCAAGCTGATATAAGAATTTACTTTTGTCACCTTTACTGCCCCCCATAACAAGTTCTTGTGATGGATAAACGGCTTGTCCAGCCCCTAGTTTTACAAAGGCATTAATACTAAGTAAAGCAAAGTTCTCTCCTAGCAAGCCTAATTTTATCACTTCTGCCAATTTAGCAAGGTCACCTTCTGGTGCTGAAAAGTCGCGTAAACTGTAGGCTTGGCTATCAAATACCCAAGTGTTATTGCCATGGGTTACTTGTACTTCAACTGATTCAGCCCCCACACGGTTACGCCATAAAAAACGACCATTAACTATATTGGTGGCATAACGATTAGCTAATTCGGTAAACTCTGTTTTTCGTGCATAACCGTTAATAATTTGCGCTAATGCGTTTTGATAATCTGGATCGTTACATGTTGATGGGGTGGCTAAATCACCCATAACTCTTAAAGTAAAATTCACTTTTAATGTGTCATGTTCAAACGGTAAGCTTGCATTATCAACCTTTTGTAAATTCGGTTTTTGCACTTCAGCATCAACTTTAATAGGATCACTGGCTAAATTTGCTTTTAAACGATTTGAAATAGTGCCACGAACTGACTTCTCTTTGATGATAATCGCTGACCAGCGCGTTGCGTTTTGTCGTTCATGCCAAACACCGCTTGCCATGCTCGCGTCTGAGTTAGCTAGCTTTGCTTCAAATGCTAGCACTGATGCTGTTTTTAAATGAGTGCTCATGTGTAATTCCTTTTATAAATTAATAGCTAAAATCTTCTTCGATTAGTAGCGGTTGCTGATCTGGATGTATTACTGGTGATGTGGGTTGACTGGTTTTACACACATACCATTGCGCTTGATGGTGATAACGCCAAATAACATGACTGATATCTTGTACTCGTTGTGGGCTTTGCCATTCGCCAATACCGTATACCGCCTCAACAAAGCAAAAAGGGGTGTGTGAGTCTCTGGCATTAATTACTGTCCCTGGCTGATGAACATCAGAAATTGCTTTAAATCCAGTGGTTATTGGCACTAAATGGCCTTTAGCCGGTTTGGCTACCGGTTGCCATATAGCTTTATTGGTTTCATTGAGTTCATCGGTATTATATTCATCAACAATTGCCTGTGCTTGGTATTTTAGCGCAGAAAAATCTAACCAGGCTTCAAGTAAGTCGGCCTGAGGATCACTTTGTTGTAACCTTGTTAAATGCTCGCCTAATAAAGGTGAACGGTCGATAAGTACAAAACCTGGCATGACACTGCGCATAATACGTCGCGTTAGTATCGTTTGCTCATCGCTGCAGTCGACACTAATATTATCGATAGCAATAATAGTACCCCCACTTAATTTATGGCGCTGGGCTAAGTTTAACAGTGCCTGTTTAAACACATTCTGGCCCGCTTCACCACCAGCAATTACCCCTTCACATTCAATGATTAAGGAAATAGTCATGTGCATACGCCCTTCTTCAACAATTGCCGCTGTTTTACCCTCTTTCGTTAGCGGATTACGTGTTAATGCAAAAAAATAATCTCCCCAACCACTCGGCTGGTATGCTTGTATTTGATGTTGATGACATATTACTGAGCAGCCCAATAACGCTATTGGGTAGTCGCGCTGAAGTTTTCGTGATAGCGCATGGGTATAGCCTAAAAAGTGAGAAATAGCTGGGAATCCGAAAGTGAGTCCTGCAACGCAATTCGCATTTTGTACTTTTATTTTATGCAGTGTAATGTAAGTACTCATTGTGCTTGCCCCTTGCTATGAAAAGCCAAGGTATCTAACTCAAAGTCACGTAAACGTGGTTTAAGCAATTTATGCCAAAAATTTTGTTGGGTTTTACCAAAAGTCATAGCACTGTGTGTGAGCTTATTATTTAACCAAAGTCCAAAACTCTGACAAATGCTGGTTTGCCAATCATTGCTACTACGCTGTAATTGAAAATGTTCATCACGGCGGAGTGGGTCAAGCCAAAGTTGTTGAGATTGATCTAACTTATCTGCAGTCGCTGACCAACCAGTCTGTACTGTCAGATTTTGAATTTCTGCCGCATAGTTAAGCAAGCTATCTATAATATCGTTGGCTCTGTCAATGATCTTAGTGCGTATGTCTAGGTTGCTAGTGAGGCTTTGCACTTTGAGTAAATACTGTTGTAATTCTTGCGTTTGCCTCAATACGCGTTGATCAAATTCACTTTCAAAAATACAACGACTCTTATTAGGTACTAGTATATTTGATTGCCATGATGGGGGTGCACACGAAAGTAACGTGATTCTTCCGCCACGCTGGCTGTTTAACTGTGAAATATTTTGAGGTTTTGAGCCACCAAACGTTTGTATCGCCGTGTTGATAAAACGTACATCCTTCTCACTATGGTACTTACCTGCTTTACGTGTTTCTCTTATTAATTTAGCTTGGTCTCCAAACCTAATTTTTCCTAATTGTTGATAATAGTGATGAGTAAAAGAACTAGCGAATAGTGGACTTATTATGTGATAGTTATTTTTTCCAACAGGAAAATATACCTGCTTTGCTAAACTGCTTGAACTGATGTTTTTATCTGCTAAAGCTAATTTAAAGCCATTCATCCACTGATTCAGTTGCTCGGTATTATCAGTAAATGGTGCCAAAGCACTTCGGTCATTATTACTGACCTGTATCGCTAAACTATTTGTTTCAAATTCTAATTGTAATAATTTAGCAACATCAAGTGCTGCAGCGTTTCCAACGGCATCAATCATAGGTTTAGCCAACGATGTTGATGATAAATAATCCCGCTCTTTGGTCCTGGCTAACAATAAAACGCTACTGCCTCTAGCATCTCCATGGGTAAATTTTAAGGCGTGGGTGACTAGACTAATTTGCTTTGCACGTCTAGCCGCATTATCAAGCCAGCATTTGATTTCATAGCGTGAATTAATTGCGGCTATTTCATCTGCTGCCTTCGCTTTTAATAACGCAATTTTTACCGGGTCTTGCTCTGCATTTATATTTTTTTCTAATTCCTTTTCCAGTGGTATTACTTTTTGTTGTTGGCGCTGTGAAACATAATCGGCTATTGCTGCTGTTAATCCTTCAAATTGCATAAGTCCTCCGTGTCAATTAACCCTATTATTGATTATTTCAGTTCGTCATAAATACCTAAAACGCATTGGTAGCAACACGTTATAGGCGATTTTATTGTTTTTAACCTTATTGCTCCCAATTGTTGACTGGCGCCATCGACCGTTAAGTCCATACTATTAGCCAATGGTTGATAACTCCTTTTAAAGTTTATAATAAACTAGGCTTGATTGCCCTGAGCCATTTCAGGTCGTTACATGATTATTGGCCTGTTTTGGCTAATCCATTGTCCATACTCAATCATTTACAAGCTTAAATTCACCTGATGCATTTTATGTACAATATAAGTCAGTCGCTGCCACATCACTTTTAAACACCTTAATTCTTTTGTAAGTTCGACGCTATCGACCAAACGCCCTGATCAATAAATGCTTTTTTTAACCCTTTGCTGTAAGTATCGACACCGGCAATATTACAAGTAATACATATCGCTAAGCTTTGAATACATTCTGCTTTTTAAGTGTGACAGGACGAAGTCCTTATATGCTGTTTTTTTATTTAGCATGTGCACCTTTTTTCTTTAATACCGACATCTACCATAGTTTGCCACTTTTCATTTTGCTCGGTGGTATTACTTTGCTTTACTTTGTACTCAGCTTTAGCATTAAAATTTATCAGGCGAAGTTACTCAATTAACTATTTTTATTACCATAAGTTCGAACGTATAGCGGATTGTGATAGCGCAAAGGTGCTTCATCCTCGAAGGCAACAACATCAACGACTGTTTGATCTTTTCCTTGATATTCAACGGTGTTTAAGTCGTTTGATACCTATTAGTATTAACCGATAGATAAAATATCTGTGCGAGAGTGAAATTTTCCTAGCAGTTTGGCGCAAGCGCGTTAAGTGCCACCATTATCTTTTGACCGCCTCACCAGTGTTAATTTAAAGTTAAATATAAATTAACAAAAAGTAAAGGCAGTTGATTTACATCATAACTTAAAAATAACAATTGTACTCAATTTATCTAAAGCTTTTATAAAGTTACGTTTGAGAGAGCTTAGTTCAAAGTGCGGTGAGATGATCATTATTACTTGCCTATCAAACAAACGAATTAATCGCCTGTTTGATAATAGTCTCGGAGAAAACAATGATGCGCTTGCTCATCTATCAGTATCAATCCTTTTTGTTCAAACCTAACGAAATCCTCCTTCATGGGGAAGGTAAAATATGAGTCACTCTTAGGCTGCGGATAGGTGACTATTTTTTCGTTTCTAGCGTAACCTAACGTCGCCTCAATAATATCTAAAGTACCTTGACGGTATAGCGCTAGGGTTTGTTGGAGATATGATTTTTCGTTATTAACACTCATCCTTGATATTTTGATTATTTCGCCGGTATCTATCGTCCCATCACCAATGGTATGAAGCGTTGTGCCAATCATTGCATCATCATTTAGCATAGCCCAAAAGGTGGCCATCACCCCTCTATATTTTGGTAATATACCGGAATGCAGATTGATAACACCATGGTGAGGTATTTTTATACATTCACTTTTTAATATGCCGCCATAACGAATTGAAATGATCAGATCAGGGCAAAGTTTTTTTATCCGGGCAATACTCTCAGGAGAGTTAATGTTATTTTCTTCTTTAATTGCTGAGTTGAGATGATTGTTCAATCCCTCAAAACCATCAAACTTAATGCATTTATTGGAGGTACTGTTATTTAATGGGCGACTTGATACTTTATTAAACGAGTCTTGTTCAAAAAATTTAAGCCGAGATAACTGCTCAGGTTGGTTGGTATTGTTACCCACCTTTGCCGATAACCACAAATGTAGTTGATGTTGGTCTTTGAGCCTTGGAATTAATAAGTTTAAAGCATAATTGCTGGCTATATCTTTATTTGCGAGGATAAGTATATTCATATAGTTTTGGTGCGTTATCAATGGTCAGTAATGGAGCTAATCGCCTAAAGTACCTTTGCTGAAATATTTAGATGATAGCTAATACGATCATGTTAAATATCACCTAAAAAATTTTTGTCTACCGTCAACTTAATCAACGGCAGAGCCAACTCATTTAATTAAATGAGCGGCATGAAAACGTAGATGTTCTTCAATAAAACTGGCGATAAAGAAGTAACTGTGATCATAGCCTTGATGATAGTTCAACGCCAATGGATAGCCATTTACCTTCGCTGCGGCTGCCAACACCTCTGGCTTTAACTGCTCGGTGAGAAAGTTATCCGACTGACCTTGGTCTACTTTCGCTGGCACAAACTGTTTGGCCTGTCGCATTAGTTCGCTCGCATCGTAACTTTTCCAAGTCTCTTTATCTTGACCTAAATAGGCACTAAACGCTTTTTGTCCCCAAGGACAATTCATCGGATTAGTGATCGGGCTAAATGCCGACATTGAGCAATACCTTTGTGGGTTTTTCATTGCTATAGTTAAAGCGCCGTGCCCCCCCATTGAGTGCCCCGCTATTGAGCGTTTGTTAGAGACCGGAAATATTGACTCAATTATTTCAGGGAGTTCATTGACCACATAATCGTACATTTGAAAATGACGATCCCAAGGTGGCTGGCTAGCATTGACATAAAATCCAGCACCTTGTCCTAAATCATAGCTGTCATCATTAGCGACGTCATCACCGCGAGGACTGGTATCAGGAGCCACAATAGCTATGCCTAATTCGGCAGCAAGACGAAAAGCCCCCGCTTTTTGCATAAAGTTTTCCTCCGTGCATGTGAGTCCTGAAAGCCAGTATAATACTGGCACATGCTTGGCACTTGATGCCTGTGGTGGCAAGTAAATAGCAAAGTTCATCTTGCAGTTTAACGTTGTAGACTGGTGGCTATATTGTTTATGCCAACCACCAAAGCATTTGTTTGCACTTGTAATTTTTATTGTCATCTTGATACCTTAAGCTGGGCTTCGTGTAGTAATTTTTTACGTTAGAGCGCGCCAACTATTATTTGTCAAAATGAATAACACTGCGAATACTTTCACCTTTGTGCATCAATTCAAATGATTTATTAATATCTTCCAACGCCATGGTATGGGTAATAAAGTCACTTAATTTAAATTCGCCTTGTAGGTATCGTTCAACATAATCAGGTAATTCAGTGCGGCCTTTGACACCACCAAATGCGGTTCCACGCCATACACGGCCGGTAACCAATTGAAAGGGACGCGTCGATATTTCTTGTCCTGCGCCAGCAACACCAATAATTATCGATTCACCCCAACCTTTGTGACAACACTCCAAGGCAGAGCGCATTAGATTGACGTTGCCAATACACTCAAAGGAATAATCAACACCACCATCGGTTAATTCAACGATCACCTCTTGAATCGGTTTGTCATGGTTTTTTGGATTAATGAAATCTGTCGCACCTAACTTTTTAGCGAGTTCAAATTTACTTTCGTTAATATCGATGGCAATAATACGGCTGGCTTTGGCCATGGTCGCGCCGATAACTGCAGAAAGGCCAATACCACCAAGACCAAAGATAGCAACCGTTGCACCTTCTTCAACTTTGGCGGTGTTCATTACTGCACCAATACCTGTAGTAACACCACAGCCTAGTAAGCAAACCTCTTTTAATGGGGCGTTTTTATTGACTTTCGCTAATGAAATCTCGGGTAATACCGTATATTGTGAAAACGTTGAACACCCCATATAATGAAATATAGGCACGCCATCTTTATAAAAGCGGGTTGTCCCATCAGGCATTAACCCCTTACCTTGAGTTTCTCGGATTTTTTGACAGAGATTAGTTTTACCTGATAAACAAAATTTACATTCACCACACTCAGGTGTGTATAAAGGAATCACATGATCTCCTACCTTAACACTCGTTACTCCTTCACCCACTTGTTCAACAATACCGCCTCCTTCATGGCCTAAAATCACAGGAAAAATACCTTCAGGGTCCTCGCCTGATAAAGTAAAAGCGTCAGTATGACATACGCCTGAGGCGATCACTTTAACTAAGACTTCACCTTTGCGAGGCAGCATCACATCAATTTCTTCTATAGATAATGGTTGGTTTGGGCCCCAAGCAATGGCGGCTTTTGATTTAATAAATTGATCTGTCATTTTAATCCCATTGTTAAGTTAGTGGTGCTTTATTGCTTTTTTTTAGCCAAAATCACCCATCGATATTAAGACACTAAGATAAGGTAGCAACCGCAAGCTTTAAGGCCTGAAGTAAAGCTTTATTTCGTAATACCTGTTTGTCACTATTAAAGTTATCATAAAAACTTGGTACCGATAAGGTAGCTTTAACATCACCAGCAAAATAGGGTGCAGAGTTTTTAGCCGCAGCTAATACACTGCCGGCTCCACCAGGGCCAGGAGAAGTTGATAATAATACCATAGGTTTGTTTTGAAAAAGCTTTTGATCGATGCGTGACGTCCAATCGAATAGATTCTTATAAGCGGCGGTATAAAAGCCGTTATGCTCGGCAAAAGAAATAATAATGGCATCCGCTTGGCCTAATTTTGCAAAGAAATTTTTCGCTGGTTCAGGCTGGCCTATTTCGCGCTCTTTATCTTCGCTAAACAGTGGCATCTCAAAATCATTGAGGTCTACTATTTCGATATCAGCGCCCTCCACCAATGAGGCCGCATAAGTGGCTAATTGTTTGTTAATAGATGTAGAACTACTGCTCGCGGCAAATGCTAATAATTTCATGATATTCCTCAAAATAGTGATTTTTATATGCACAACACATCATTCATTTGCACTCGGTGTGCGTTGACTTAATCAGCTGCAACTCAACCAATGGCAGTGTATATTAATACTTGAAAAAAGAATACTCAGCGACCAAACAATACCCTATTGCATATAATCGCTAATACTCAACGAGTTACTGTCGATGTGGGGTATTCAATTCGTCAGCATTTATCACCAAAAGTTGGGTTATTTATCCTGTATTGGTGGTCAATCTAGCCAAATATTATTGTATACCGATTACAATAAAAATTGATCTTCAATAGGGTGAAACATCGAAGCTGCATTAATCAATGAATTAGCCGTCAAGGCCTTCACACCATAAACCTCAGACCTCACACCGTAATCATTGATGACTTTATTAATTAATAAATCGAAATCACCATCACCTGATAACAAAATCACCGTATCAACCGTTTTAGCAACCTCCATGATATCAATCGTGATCCCGACATCCCAATCACCCTTCGCCGAGCCATCACGACGTTGAATATAGGGTTTAAGCTTAACGTCAAAACCAATATGCTTTAACGCTTTTTGAAACTTATGTTGCGCATCATCATTTCGCTGAATGGCATAAGCGTTGGCCGTCACTATCTCACCTTGCTGACTAATATGTTGCCAAAATTGTCGGTAATTAAACTGGCGCTCAAAGGTATCACGTGTGGTGTAGTAGATGTTTTGAACATCAACAAATATCGCTATCTTTTGCAAAATCAACTCCTAGAAAGTTAAGGCTATGTATCAATAAGGATTAAAGTGGCTTTTATGTTGTTTATAAAACATGCTGTTAAGAGAGTAAAAACCAGTATCTAAAAGCCTTTACGGTGATGATACGACTTCTGCAACCTATGTTCAAACGGCGTCATATTTATCGTGCTTAGGTGAAAAAGTCATCCAAACATTATCGTTACCATTAACGATAATGTTGCCTCGCATAATCCTCGGGGTCAACCAGTAAAAAACGTTTGTAATGACCACTCAAATAATACAATAAATCAAGCAGCGTCAACCACTACAAAACCATGACTGCAGATCAGGCCGTACTAGATCCAATAAGCCAACAGTGCTTTATATCAAGTAAAAAATCTCGACGAAATGGCGGTGTTTGTAGCAAAATTTAATACAAAAATGCTAGAATGGATGCTCCATAAATTTGAGTGAAACAACATGTTAGCATTGCGTTCTATATTCTATTTGTTATTAAAATTTCCTATTCAATTATTAGTACGTTGTAAAATTGTTCCCGACACTCCCTTTAAAACACACAGTGATAAAACACAACCTAGCGATAACCAACCTATATTTTATGTGGTTCGTCATCAATCAGCTAGTGATTTATTGACATTACAAAAAGCCTGTAAACAAAAAAAACTGCCTGACCCATTGAGCAACGTTAATATTAATGGCCAATTATTTCCTCGGACATTTTGTCTAGAAAAGCCAAGCTCATTATTTTCATTGCCTCAACCAAGTAAAACATCAGCAATCACCCAGGGAGCTGCACTCCTTAATCAACATACCTTATCAACAACGTTAGATGCGCAATTAATTCCAGCCAACATGATTTGGGGTCGAAAACCCACTAAAGAAAAACGTAATGCCAGCGTCGGTACTGTACTTGCCGATCAAGAATCACCTAATATGTTACGTAAGTTTTTCATTGTCTTATTTTTAGGTCGTAATACCTTAGTGCGCTTTAGCGAGCCATTGTCATTTCGTTACATGGTTGAGCAACACGGAAGTAATGAAAAAGCGGCTCATAAATTAATGCGCATCACCCGATTTCATTTTCATCGCCAAACCATTGCAGCAAAAGGCCCTAGGTTAATGCATCGCAAACAAATGTTTCTCGCATTATTTGCCAACCCTGCAGTTCGCCGCGTCATCACTGAAGAAGCAAAATCAAAAGCTATCAGTGAACAAGAAGCAAAAAAACAAGCACTTAAAATGATGACTGAAATTGCTGGAGACTACAGTGACGCAATTGTCCGTTTAGGTGAGCGAATCCTTCATTGGTTGTGGCATCGAGTCTATAGTGGAATTGAAGTAAAAAATGCTGATATGTTACGCACTTTGGCACAAGAGGGTCATGAAATTATTTATGTGCCTTGCCACCGTAGCCACATGGATTATTTATTACTGACCTATGTTATTTTCAATGAAGGGCTTGTCACCCCTCGCATTGCCGCAGGTATTAATTTAAATTTCTGGCCTGCAGGTCCTATTTTCAGAAAAGCGGGTGCTTTTTTCATTCGCAGAAGTTTTGCTGGCAACCGTTTATATTCAACCATTTTTCGAGAATACTTAGGGCTGTTATTTGAACGCGGTTATTCAGTAAAATATTACGCTGAAGGAGGTCGGAGCCGGACGGGGCGAATCCTGCCACCGAAAACAGGTATGTTGGCGATGACCATTCAAAGTTTGTTACGTGGTATCGATCGCCCTCTTACACTAGTGCCTGTTTATATTGGTTATGAACATGTGATGGAAGTGGGCACTTACCATAAAGAGCTCAGTGGTAGTCAAAAAAAGAAGGAATCTATTTTGGGTGTATTCAAAGCCATCCGTAATTTACGAAATTATGGTAAGGGCTTTGTTAATTTTGGCGAGCCTATCAATATCAATCAATTTTTAAATAAAGAAGTACCAGAGTGGAAAAATGACATTGATGAAATTGATCCTAAAAAACCAAACTGGCTAACGCCTACGGTTAACCTATTAGCGAATAATGTGATGACGGCAGTGAATCAATCCGCCGCATTAAATGGTGTTGCACTTGTTGCCCTAATTATTCACACCACAGACAACAAAGCTTTGTCACGGGTGGATCTTGAAGCCCAATTGAATTTCTTCTTAATGATACAAAACCAAGCACCTTATAGTAAACAACTTACTATTCCTATGGAAAATGGCAGTGAGTTATTGGCTCATGTGATTACGCTAGGCAAAGTCACCGTTACTGAAGATAGTTTCGGAGACATTATTTCTTTAACCGCGTCAGCAGCACTTGAAATGCGCTATTACCGCAATAATATTTTACACGTTTATATTTTACCTGCCCTTATTTGTCGCCTATTAGAGCGAACGGCTAAAATAGCTAAAGAAGAATTATTAGTTAATGTGCAGCGTTTAATGCTCTTGATTAAAAACGACTTGTTTTTATGGCAATCAAAGGAGATCATTGAGCAACAAGTATCACAGACCATAACAGCGTTAATTCAAGCAGATATCGCCAAAGAAAGTAAGGCTGGCTTTATCTCCATCACTGACAACACAGAGCAACGCTCAAAAGTTCGCGCCTTAGGTGAATGCGTTAATGAGACGATGCAGCGCTTCGCTATAATTACTTCATTAGTCAACCGTTTAGCGCCAGTGAGTAAAACAGAACTTGAAAATAAAGTGGTTGCCATTGCTAAACGTCTATCGGTCCTTAACAATATTAATGCGCCAGAGTTTATTGATAACAAAGCCCAAGCGACACTCATTAATGCAATGAAAACCCAGGGTTATATCGGTATTAATGAGGAAGGAGAAATGGTCGCTAACTCTACGTTAGAACATATTAGAGTGTTAGCCACTAAGCTAGTCGATCTTGAAGTACTGCAAAGTATCGCTAGATAACGTTATTGGTCAAACGAGACATGCTGGTTTTACTTGGTAGGGGCTCGCAACTGTTTATAATGACTCGATCAATATACCCATAAAAATCGCTAAACCAACAAAATGGTTATTCAAAAAAGCTTTAAAATACAGCTGACGCTCTCGTCCAGCAATTAACATTTGCTGATAGCTAAATAAACCGCCAACAACAACTAAACTTAATTGATATGGCCAACCAAAGGCTAACAGTTCTCCTGCAGTAAACAACAAAGCCAATGTGGTTAACTGCAGAAAGCCGATAATTCTTGTGTCGTATTGACCAAACAGGATGGCCGTAGATTTCACCCCTATTCTTAGATCATCGTCACGGTCAACCATGGCATACATAGTATCGTAAGCCACAGTCCATAATAAATTAGCACTAAATAGTAACCAAGCGACTAGCGGGATCTCACCTTTAACTTCGGCAAAAGCCATCATCATTCCCCAGCTAAAGGCGGCCCCTAATATAACTTGCGGTAAATGCGTTAAGCGCTTCATAAAAGGGTATATCATCGCTAAACCAATCGCTACTACCGATAAATAAATGGTATACCAACTTAAGGTTGATACCAAAACGACGGCAATACCGATCAAAAAACCAAATAAGTTAATGGCTTCTTGATTAGTCATCAAGCCAGAAATTAATGGTCTATGTTGAGTGCGCGCTACTTGTCCATCAACATGACGGTCAGCAAAATCATTGATCACACAACCGGCACTGCGCATAACCACAACGCCTAAGGTAAACACCACTAATAGATGTAAGTTAGGCCAGCCATCACATGCAATCCATAAAGCCCAATAAGTAGGCCATAACAATAAATAAGTACCAATAGGCTTATCTAATCGAGTGATCTGCACAATAGCTTGCCATTTACTCAATGCACTAGCCATTTTTATTCACTTCCTTTTGATAAGCGAAGGCATGAGGCAAAAACACCTCAGCAACCATCAACGGTTTGTGATGCACAAAAAATAAAGAACTACGACCCCACATGGTAAATTCGGCTTCAACATCAATTGATAAACTTTTCACGAATTGTCCTACCGTACTATTTTGGTCAAATGTAGCTATTGTTAAATTTTTACGCTCAAGTGTCGGATTATTAAATAATACTTGCCCTAAAGGCTTATCACCAAGATCAGCAAGCTCTTGCTCTTCATCAGTTAACGTTGATAGCGGTAACAAACTACGGGCAAACACTTGCGGCACATTATCACAATAAAGAAGGACTTCACGAGACAATACCTGTTGACCTACTTTAATCATGTCATTAGCTTCATGGCTTTGACATAATTCAATTTGCTGACCAAGCACTTCTACTCGAAATTCACGGCAATGACGTTTTAGTCTAGCGGTTAATGAACTCGGTTCAACTAGCCAATTGAGCAAATATTCCGAAATATTATATGTGGTTGGACATTGCCAATGGCAAATTAACCTGATTGGAAATAATGGGTGTTTTTGACTCATAACCTAGCATGACTTATTGATAACGTGACTATCATAACAAGGTCTGAACCAAGATGTACACCATTGCACTCAATCAAAGGGGTGCAATTATGTTTGATTGGTCATCACTTATTGGTAAATTTTATCTCGTGAGAGTCAAACATCACCTTACTATTTACTATGCTTAACTATCCATGTTTAAGCTATTCATTGCACTCAATCATTGACCTTAACACTTAGAAAAAAGGCTACAGATGCAAGAATGACAGACGGTGATGTGACATAAGTCACTATTGAAAAAGGGTTAATGTTGTTGCCATTGTTGATGCAAAACACATATATTTTATTAGCAGAGATGACCTAGCTCTTAAGCCCTTCACAAACAACTCGGTTAATTTATCAAGATAATAATTTAACCACTTGATTTATAAATAAAAAAATAATTTAAAGAAATTTCCAGTAATACATAGAAATCAGGTTATTATAAGGACATTATACTTATTCTTTTTAATAGACATTTATTCGTTATGAAAATACCCTTAGTTTTATTGAGCTACTTATTATTATTTTCTCAAGCATTTAATTCTGTCAAAGCAGCAGAATATGCTTACTTTGGCTTTGAACCGCAAATAGTGACCAACTATGTCGCCGTAAAAAAGAAGATGGGCTATGTCAAATTAAGTGTTGAGTTAATGATTAATGGTCCTGAAAATTACGAACTAGTTGAGCATCATGCGCCACTTTTAAGGGATGCAATTATTACCATTATCGGTAAACAAACAGAAGATAAAGTCAAGTCTATTAAAGGACGCGCTGAAATTTTACAACAATGTGAAGACAAAATAAAAAATTTATTAATGAGAGAAACAGGCAAACCTTTAATTAGTAAATTGTTATTTACTCAGTGGTTAGATAACTAACAAAGGCTCTACCGAGATTTAACTGACCTTTGTCATTGCTTGCTACTTTCGTCTATAGCTACAGAGAAAGTCAACAGCACCAGCTAATAACGTCAGGCCTTAGTATAAAATTATTCAGTAAATTTTATTACTTTGACTTTAACAAGCGCCATCAAACAACCGCTGACCAATCCTAATAAATGGGCAGTATTTGCTACATTAACCGGCAGTACATCAGCAAAACCTAGCACTAACCACAAAAGTAAAAAGCCAATAATGGGCTTTGAAAGCGACAACCCTTTTTCAGGCGCTAACCAGCCCATCCACCAAACAAAACCAACTAAAGCATAAACCACTCCTGATAAACCACCAAAGTAAGGACCTGACACAATAAATTGCCCAAGATTAGAGGCAATAGCAGAGACTAAAAACAGGTTAATTAAGGTCATTTTTCCTAAACTCTTTTCAATAGACCCACCCAGTTGCCACCACCACATGGTATTAAAAGCAATATGTAATAATGAAAAATGAAAAAAGGCTGGCCCTATTAACCTTAATGGTTCTGAAAATAGTAAGGCTAATGACAGACGTGGAAAAAATTGTAATTGATTAAATAGAGCACGCTCAAAGCCCGCCAGCGAAAAAACGAAAACTAGCCAACAAATGACAAATATGAATAAGGTAATGACCCCTGCATGGGCTAAAAACTGCTGCTTGAATATTGTCATAAAAGCAGGATGATGCTCTTTAACATCGCTAATTATTGCATGTTGCCATGCCGCTTGCTGATATTTGGGTTGGTGAGGTTGCTTGATAAACTGTTCAAACTCTGATTGTGCGAGTGGGAGTTGATCACGGTCACAATAAATGGCGAAGCCTTGTGACTCTTCGATTACCTTGGTTTGAATATTAAGAGTTGATAAATAATTAGCAAAGAGTAAGGCAATATTATGGTGAGCAATATGCACTAGTAATTGTTGGTCTACAGAGGCCATTAAAGGTGATTACTCAACATCTGTTGGGTATTGTAATTGCCACTGAGTAAAACCACCATCGAGTGAATAGACCTCAGTAAAGTCCTGACTAGCAAGAAATTCCGCCGCTTGTTGACTTGAATGCCCATGGTAACAGCACACCACTACCGGCAAATCTAAATCGGCAGTACGGATAAAATCAGCAATCGATTCGTTTGATAAATGAATAGCCCCTGATATACGACTCACTTGAAATGAATCAGGGTCTCGAATGTCGACAATCACTTGACTATCCTCAGCCATCATTTGTTGTAATTGAGTTACCGAGAGATGTTTAAAACTTACTTCACTTGCCGACATTTCATTTCCTTTAACGTTTAACACTGAAAGATTTAGTCCCAGTTTAAAATAACTTTACCTGACAAACCAGAGCGCATGATGTCAAAGCCTTGCTGAAAATCATCAATACTATAGTGATGAGTAATAATGGGAGACAAATCTAAGCCTGACTGTATCAAACTGACCATTTTATACCAAGTTTCAAACATTTCACGACCATACACGCCCTTAATCGTTAATCCTTTAAAGATAATTTGGCTCCAATCAATAGCCATATCTTGCCCAGGAATACCTAACATAGCAATTTTACCGCCATTGTTCATATTAGCCAACATTTCTTTAAATGCTGAAGGTACACCTGACATTTCCATGCCAACATCAAAACCTTCGGTCATGCCAATGTCTGTCATTACATCAGCAAGCTTTTCTTGAGTAACATCAACCACCCGAGTTGCGCCCATTTTTTTAGCCAATGCCAATCGGTACTTATTTACATCAGTAATAACAACGTGGCGGGCACCTACATGCTTGGCAACTGCTGCGGCCATAATACCAATAGGTCCAGCGCCTGTGATCAACACATCTTCACCGACTAAATCAAAAGATAATGCGGTATGTACTGCATTACCAAAAGGATCAAATATAGCGGCTAAATCATCAGAAATTTCATCCGGTAATTTAAAAGCGTTATAAGCAGGGATAACTAGGTATTCAGCAAAAGAGCCTTCACGGTCGACACCAACACCAACGGTATTACGGCACAAATGGGTACGACCCCCTCGGCAGTTTCGACAATGACCGCAAGTAATATGTCCTTCACCAGAGACACGATCGCCTAATACAAATCCCTTGACCTCTTGGCCAATACCGACAACTTCACCCGCATATTCATGACCCACAACCATAGGCACAGGAATGGTTTTTTGTGCCCACTCATCCCAATTATAAATATGAATATCGGTACCACAAATAGCGGTTTTTTTTATTTTAATTAATAAGTCGTTATGGCCCATGCGCGGTTTTTGGGTTTCCTGCATCCAAATACCCAGCTCGGCTTTAAGTTTAACTAATGATTTCATTATATTAACTCTAAAAAGTAGTGTTATATTGACCATTTTTGCAATGGTATATCGAGCAGCCTAGTCATGTTCAGCTTACCCCGTAGACATTCATTACGCGGTGGCATTAAATTATAGCCATCTCTTTACCGATACGAACAAAGGCATCAATCGCTTTATCTAACTGCTCTTTAGTGTGAGCAGCTGAAATTTGGGTACGAATACGGGCTTGACCTTTCGGTACCACTGGAAATGAGAAACCAATCACATAAATCCCTTCCGCTAATAAACGTGTTGCCATATCACTAGCCACTTTAGCATCGCCTAACATTACCGGAATAATGGCGTGATCGGCGCCAGCACAAGTAAAACCTGCACTTTCCATCTGGTGACGAAAATAGCGGGCATTACTTTTTAACGTTTTACGTAACTCATCGCCATCAGCTAATAAATCGAGCACCTTAATCGAAGCATTCACGATAGCGGGTGCTAAAGAATTTGAAAATAAATAGGGACGTGAGCGTTGACGCAGCCATTCAACGACTTCTTTTTTAGCGGAAGTAAAACCACCCGATGCGCCACCCATTGCCTTACCTAGGGTACCGGTAATAATATCAATACGACCCATCACATCACAAAACTCATGACTACCGCGGCCTTGTTCGCCAACAAAACCAACAGCATGCGAATCATCTACCATCACCATTGCATTGTATTTATCTGCCAAGTCACAAACCGCTTTAAGATTAGCGATAACGCCATCCATTGAAAACACACCATCAGTGGCGATAAGTTTAAAGCGCGCGCCGGCTTCATCAGCGGCAATTAATTGTTTTTCCAGATCGACGGCGTCATTATTTGCATAACGGAAGCGTTTCGCCTTACACAAACGGACGCCATCAATAATTGACGCATGATTTAAAGAATCGCTGATAATAGCGTCATCAGCTGTCAGTATTGTTTCAAACAACCCTGCATTAGCATCAAAACATGAAGAGTATAAAATAGTCTCTTCCATACCTAAAAACCGGCTCAGCTTTTCTTCTAATACCTTATGAATATCTTGGGTTCCACAGATAAAACGTACAGACGCCATGCCAAAACCATACTGGTCCAAACCAAGCTTTGCTGCGGAAATAAGATCAGGATGATTGGCTAAACCTAAATAGTTATTCGCACAAAAGTTGAGTACCTGTTCGCCAGAACTAACCGCAATAGCTGCTTGTTGGGCGGTAGTAATAATACGTTCAGCTTTATATAAACCATCGTCTTTGACTTGATCAATTTGTGTTTGGATATGGGTATAAAAATTCGATGACTTCGATGACATAGGTGCCTCAACAATAAATAGGAACAGAGAACAATATTTTCAATGTAGTAAAAATACATCCAGTATTATATAGCTATATAGCTTGGGTGCTAAAATTGGCGCTATTGTACGCCGTTTTTTGACTCGGTGCAGCTCAATGAGTGATGAAAATAAAATCGGCCATGTAAACATTCATAAACAAGAGCAAATATTAATTTTCAGGCACAACATTGACTTTGCCAAGGCAGCAAGGCAATTATTTATCTAATGTTTTGATTTAACCATGAGCTAATATCATCAATTAGGCCTTTATTTTCCCTCAGTAAGCTGTAGCCATCGACATCATTATTAAATATTTGAATTTTAGAATTTTTTGAACTATTCCACTCAAATAACTCTTTTGATGTTGCCAAGGTATCAGTATGATGACTTGAATTGATAAAATAATTAGGGATGTCAATTAAGTTTTTATAGCGCTCTTTTGAGCCGTAATCCATTTTAGGCGTTATCAGCACCATAGCGTGAACGCGCATTTTTTCTGCTAATGCCACCGCATAAACCGAAGCACAACCAACAGAAACTAGGGCAATATTTCTTTGATTATCCATTTTAGTTCTTAAGTAATTAAAAGCGGTTAAAACATCAAGCTCCCAATAGGCCGTTAATGCACCAATATCTTTTTGATAAGCAACAATATTCTTGGCATCTTCCTTCAATTTTTGATGAGAGAATACTTTAGAGCTACTTGCACCATAGCCTCTAAAATCAAGTATCAAGGTGTGTATCCCCTTACTTGATAACTTTTCCCCTAAGTCGATATAACTTTTACTGGTATCTGTGCAGTCATGTAAAATAAGGACACCGGGACCTGTTTCTTCGCCATTGTAATAATCGGCGCCAAGTATTTGCTCATCAGGAGCGATTATTTTTACTGCTTGCACTGAGCTTATGGGCTTGCTCTCTTCTTTATCGGTTGTCGGTTGTTGCGCTAACACCAACTAACTATTGAACAGTACCACTAAATAAACTATGGCTAATATCATGCGATCCAAGCATAAAAAATGAGGCGGCTTATATTTTTTCATCGGTAAACTCAACCTTCTGGCTAATGAACAGCGAGTGTGTTGACAAAGTCCTAGCCTAATCCACTCATTTCATAAAGGGTATGCTTCTTTACCCTTTAGCATAAACTATGATGACTGATAACTAAAACTTATCAAAATGACAGCGTTTAATCTTAACAATAAATCCTATTATTCACAAAATTTTACAGCGCTAAATTTAACTAATCAAAGACTCAATACCATCGAGTTTGAAGATTGCACCTTTACTAAATGTAATTTTAATGAGGCCATATTTGCCCCGTGCAAATTTATTGATTGTAGTATTACTCAGTGTAATTTGAGTCTGCTGATAAAAACTCTGGTAAGATAACTTGAGCTTACTACCCATCCCTTTACCTTTACCGAAAAGATATCAGCGTATGATGAACACAGACTTACCTATATCGATTGTTGTTAATGATGAGCTACTGGATTTATTTGTCACGATAAAAAGTATTGTCAATAAACTCGAAGCCCAGCTAAACTTTCAAACGTTAGCCGCCGGTTGGTATGGCGATGAAGAGAACATCTTATTAATCACTTTGTATTTACTGTCGCCCGAAGACTTTACCTTTCAACAAACACAAAGTCATGACGGGGAATTCAGTTATTTTGCCGATGATGTTTTTAGTTATCATAATCAACCACACAAACAACTCAGCTGCTTTATGGCTATCACAGAAACTGAATTGCTATGGTTACAGCCACAAGAAAAAATACTTTCCGGCTATCTACAAAAGAAGTTAGTGAAAGTAATTAATTTAATTGCCGTAAAGCTACTATTACAAAAAATTTAGCTGTTACGCTTCTTCTCATTACTAGCACTTTTCAAAATCTTTCACTTCGCTTGTTTAACTGATCATACAGACGCTATTATTGACTGTTTTAATGGCAGATAATGAGGCTAAGATAAAATGAGCTTGTAGCCCACACTATAAACTGATTGTACCAATTCATTATCGCTTTCAACGGTATTGAGTTTTTTACGCAACTTTTTAATGTGGCTGTCAATGGTGCGCTCACTCACTATTCGATTGTCTTGATAAACTAAATCAATTAATTGAGCACGTGAGTATATTCTACCGGGTTTATTGTTGAGAATTTTTAGTAAGTTAAATTCAATGGCCGTTAACGCAATAACCTGTTGATAAACTTTTGCTTGATAAGTATCACTATCAAGCGTTAATATTTTTGAGGTGTTAGTGTCTTGCCGAGACATTCGCCTTAACAGCGCCTTAACACGGGCGACCACTTCGCGCGGTGAATACGGCTTACAAATGTAATCATCTGCACCAATATCTAAACCCAACAGGCGGTCTATTTCTTCTACCCTAGCCGTTAGCATTATAATGGCAACATCACTGAACGCTCTTAACTCTCGACATAAGGTGAGACCGTCTTTTCCTGGCAGCATGAGATCAAGTAACACCAGATCAATCGACTCCGCTTTTACCTTAGGGATAACGTCAAGACCATCGAGTAAAATGGTGGTTTGATACCCAGCCTGCCCTAAGTAGTCAGCCATTATTTTTGCTAGCTTTTCTTCGTCTTCGACTATCAGTATATGAGCCATTATGATCCCCTTGTTGATTATTTTTCTTGGCTAAGAATTAATTAAAGGGAGTGTACAACAAATGCTTAACCCTCCATATGATGATGCGCTAGCGGTAATTTCACCCTGATGGGCGTGCACAATATTTTTGCATAACGCCAATCCTAAACCTGAGCCACCTGTTTTTCTATTCCTGGAACTCTCTACACGATATAAATGTTCAAAGAGTTTATTTAACGACGCGTTGGGCACATTAGGTAAGGTATCATTGATAATGATGATTGCCTGATTGTGTTCTTTTGACAGTGTAATAACTATTTCACCTGGCGCATCCGTATATTTAATGCTGTTATTGATTAGATTATCAAACAACTGGTTTATTCGGGTTTCATCTGCCCACACCATTAAATTTTTAGCCTTTATTTCGGTCAATAACGATAACCCTGCCGCGTTAGCTTTAGTCTGGTGCCGTAAAATATTTTGCTTAACCAAGGCAGTTAAATCAAGATTGGTTTTATCATAACTTATTGCACCAATTTCAGCATTCGACAGTTCGGCTAAGTCATTGACTAATTTTTGCAAATGTATGGTCTCCTCTGACAGCGAGGTTAAACTTTGCTGATCAAAGGCTCGAATGCCGTCTTCTATCGCCTCTATTTCACCTTTAATAATAGCTATAGGGGTACGCAATTCATGAGAAATATCCGCTAACCAACGTTTACGCGACGTTGAATTTTGTGCCAAACTCTCAGCCAAATCATTAAAATTTAACGACAAAGAAGCCAGTTCATCTTTGCCCTTAACATTGAGCTTAACATTAAAATCACCTTTATTAAGTAAGCGCATCGCACGCTCTAAACGTTTAATGGGCATAATAAAATGTCGTGATAAGGGCAGCGCAATAATGATAATCAAGGCAAAAAGTACCATAAAGATATAAAGTAAGTTCTTTTGGGTCTCCTCAATAAAAGCAAGATCAAAGGCATCACTGAGGTGCTTGGTTGGGGGAAGTGCTAAATAGCCCACTATATCGCCATCAAGTTCGATACTTTTCACACTGAAATTTTGATCAAAACGGCCAATGAGTATGTCTTTATTTATATCCAACAATGTTGGTTTTAAGCCCCCGTATTGTTCTTCAGGGGGCAATAAAAAATCACCGTTTGGCTTAGGATGCCGTGGCATTCGAGGCCCAAACCTAAGAGGTTCACCTGTTGTCGAGTTTGGTAAGTCTATGGCTACTGAAAACCGCTCATTTTTCAGATAAAGCGCCACATCATCAGGAAGTTGCACGCCTTGCTCGGACAGATTAAGTAGTTCTAGCCAAAGAGCACTAACAGGGCTTCTTTTTGGCTTATGGCTATCACGATTTGACTGAGGTTTACCATGTGCAGGTGCGTTTGGTGCGTGAGCAGGAAGTCGCGTTCTTTGTCGACGTTGCTCTATTGGTCTATGCTCCTCTCTTGGTCTAGGTGGCTTTTTTGCTAGCAAGGGTTGCCAAGTTTTTTCTTGTCGATAAAACCGCGCCAAGTTTTCACTAAAAAGCTGTAAACTAGCCAACTCTTTTTGGTTAACATAATCAAGCATGCCGCGGTCAAAGCTCCATTGCATCACCGCAAACAATGCACTGAGTATTAAAAAGCTGGTGAGCAATAAGGCAACAATGAGTTTAGTCAGTATTTTCATCTTGAGTTAAGCAACATTTTTGTAGGCGGCGACAAACATTAACAAACAAGTTATATCTTTCATAGTTTCATCAGTGCGCAATGAAGGTGAATTGCTATTGGTCACTTAATGCCTCTAAGAAAGCAACTAAGTCGCTAATTTCATCATCTGTTAGGCCTAACTCACCAATACGCCCTCCTTGATCAACATTTTGATCCACCTCTGGCTCCTCTGAAAAAGTGGTATCTCGGGTATTATAAAAATTGATAACATCTCTTAGTGAAGTGAATACGCCGTTATGCATATAAGGCGCTGTGTTGGCAATATTTCGCAATGTTGACGTTCTAAACTCGCCATTATTCATTGTATTGCCACTTTGAGCGCCTAAGCCTAAATCAACAAAGTTAGGATCAGTGATGAGTGCGGGTAATTGTTGGTTACTCGGCACACCAATATTTTTGTATGAGAAATCAGAAAATATTTCAGCGCCATCGTCACTGTGATGACAAGCATTACATTCGCCTTTTTCATTAAAAATTGTTTGCCCACGGGTTTCTGCTGCTGTGAAGTTGGCGTTACCCGCTTGTACTTGATCAAAAGTGGAGGTAAAAGGAGAGAATATACTGGTTCGCTCAAAAGCCGCGATCGCATCGGCAACATAGTTATATGAACGTTCAGTATCATCGAGTATTGACTCACCAAAGAGTAACTCAAATTCAGTGGCGTAAGTGCTGCTAGCAATTTTAGCGATGACCTCACTTTCTGTAGCGTTCCCCATTTCGATGGCATTGAGGAAAGGACCTTTGGCTTGCTCTTCTAACGACTCAGCGCGGCCATCAAGAAATAAGCCACCAATTAAAGACGCTTGCGGTCCGTTTCCTTGCTGAGTAGGTGCTGGAATATGGGCACTATAACTGGCGGTAGGCGCATTTCGTGTGCCAAAGCTAACACCATCAGCGCCAACCGATGTTGGATTGGCAGTATTGGGGTCATCAAAACCGGTAGTAAGCGCATGACAACTCGCACACGACTGGCCAATAGGGTTTGATAAATTCGTGTCGTTGTACAGTAAATCGCCTAAACTCACCAATTCACTGGTTGTTACAACCGAGCCGTCAATCAAGGTGGTGGTTGCACTCAGGGCTAATATGTCAATATTAACGGTAGCGATATTAGAATCATTACTGCCGTCATTAACGAAGAAAGTGAAGCTGTCAGTGCCGGTATAGTCATTATCTGGCTGATAAGTCACGCTATTATCATCCAGCGTTAATGAACCATTATCACTGTTGTTGTCAATGATATAAGTCAGCACATCATTATCAGTATCAGTCGCTATTAATTCAATCACCACAGCATTATTGATGCTAGCGGTCACGTTATTACTATTGGCTGTAGGTGCTGAATTTATCACCGCCGAGCTTACTGTTATTGTTACCTGATCAGCCAGACTATTTACCGTACCATCGTTCACCGTTAAGCTAAGACTATAAGCCCCTTCGGTGTCACAAACAAACTCAGGTGTTGACGATTGACCATTGAGTAAACTTGCTGTGCTGCCAATTGGCCTAGAAGTGAATTGCCAGGTATAACTGAGACTGTCACCATCAATATCGCTGCTGCTTGCGCCATTTAAGGTGACAGTTGTTTCATTGGTCACACTTTGATCAACACCCGCATCCGCAATAGGTTGATTATTAGTGACTGTCTCAACGGCTGTCTCAACGGTGTTGTCATTGCTACCTTCAACATTACTTTCACTATTACAAGCAGATAAGGCAACTAACAATAGGCTTGATACCGCAACTATCTTTGATTTTATTAACTGGAAATTTTGACACTTCATGATTACTTCACACCCTTATATTAATCTCATCACAAGATAACAATAAAAAGTGCAAACAATGTGCAAGCAATAGGGAAATGATCAGTAGCTTTAAAGTCCCCGGCTATCAGGACTTGGCAACGAGTAACAAGACTAATAGGGTTACCATTCAACAACGGCCAAGGTATTATTAGCCCATGGCACGTTATCATGTAACATGTCATGGGTTAATAATAGCCAGTGCCCAGCTCGATAATCAGCACCAATGTTGACGTCCTTTTTTTCATCAAGCCGCCTGAATATTGTCAATAAAAAGAGGTTACATAGTAACAAATTCTTCAGCAGAGGTTGGATGAATGGCAATGGTATTATCAAAATCGGCTTTAGTTGCACCCATTTTCATTGCCACGGCAAACCCTTGTAATAACTCGTCACTACCAAAGCCAATACTGTGTATACCCACTATTTTTTCATCTGGCCCGGTACAGACTAATTTCATCCGCGTTGGATCACGATAATCTGTAGTGATCGCTTGGTACAAGGCGGTAAACTGCGAGGTATAAACGCTGACATGGTCTTCACCGTATTGAGCCGTAGCTTCTTGCTCGGTTAACCCCACGGTCGCGATAACAGGATGACTAAAAACCACGGTAGCTATGGTTGAATAATCAAGGTGTTCGTTAGGTTTATCGTTAAATAAACGCTCAGCTAAACGGCGACCTGCAGCAACGGCAACGGGCGTTAATTGTGCTCTACCGGTATTATCACCCACAGCATAAATGCCTTCAACATTGGTATTTTGATACTTATCGGTCGCAATAAAGCCACGCTCATTGAGCTCAACCCCTGCCCCGGCTAAGTTAATGTTATTGGTCGCGGGTTCACGGCCAATGGCCCAGACTAAAGTATCAACGGGTTCGAGGGCTTGACCATTGGTTAAGTGGATCACTAAACGACCATCGGCTAATTTTTCAATGCGTTCAGGCGTACTGTGAGTATAAAGATGGGGACCATGGCGTTCCATTTGTTCAACAAGGGTATTGCTTAACATGTCGTCGAAACTGCGGAGCGGTTTGTCATTACGTACCACCAAACTGGTTTGAGTGCCTAACGCATGAAATACACCCGCTAATTCAACCGCAATATAACCGGCACCAACAACAGCTACCGATTTAGGTTGCTCGGTAAGAGCAAAAAAGCCATCTGAGTCAATACCAAATTCAGCCCCTTCAAGGGTAGGAATTTGAGGGCGGCCACCGGTAGCGATAACAATATGGTCAGCAGTATATAGTGTGCCATTTACCTCAACAGTATTTTTATCAACAAATTGAGCAAAACCATCAATAACAGTAACACCGTTGCTGGCAAAACCGCGTTGATATGACAGATGAATACGGTCTATATACGCTTCTCGGTTTTTAACTAAGGTTGCCCAATCAAATGATTGCAACGGGGCTTTAAAGCCAAAGTCAGCGGCATAATTGAGTGCATCAGAAATTTGCCCGGCATACCACATCGCTTTTTTAGGAACACAGCCAACATTAACGCAAGTGCCACCAATAACTTTTGCTTCAATTACGGCAGCTTTTTGTCCATACCTAGCGGCTCTGTTTGCTGAAGCGATACCGCCACTGCCGGCACCTATCGCTAAAAAATCAAAATGTTCTGGTGTTGGTGTTAGTGTTGATGTCATGAATATAACCTTATAATAACTGAATCATACCTATCGGAATATAGACATTATGTGGGCATTTAAAGGTGTTTTCAAGGTTAATAGAGCGTAACATTAGTGCGCAACATTTTTTAGCGTCAAAGGCCGTTAACACTCAAACAGCTTCATTAACCACCATACCAGCGAACACTACGACCAATGTTACTCATTGTTAAATGGCATGCTTTATAGCCAGCAATAATAGATAACTAAAAAAACATTTCATCGCCCCCTTGAATAATGCCTTCCCCGTTATTACATCTATATCACCACTTCTCATTTACTAATGATTATGACTACTTCAGCACAACCGATTTCAACACAGGTGTTACCCCAATTCTCTCAAATCAAGCCTGAGCAGATCAAGTCAACCATTGAGCAAGCCATCAGTGACTGTAAATACACACTTGCTGAGGTGTTAAAGAATAAGCACGACTTTACCTGGCAAAATTTAGTGATGCCTATTGATGCAAGTGATGATATTTTAGCTAAATTGTGGTCCCCTGTTTCACATATGAACTCGGTAATAAGCAGTGATGCATTGCGCCAAGCCTACGAAGCGTGTTTACCACTATTATCACAATACAGTACATTTGTTGGCCAAAACCAAGCACTTTTTGAAGCCTACCAACAACTCAGCAACAGTGATGAATACCACACACTAAGCATTGCTCAAAAGAAACTGATTGATAATACTTTACGTGACTTTACCTTGTCAGGAATTGCCCTGAGCGCTGAAGATAAAAAATGTTACGGTGACATTGTCACCCGATTATCTGAGCTGAGCTCAACTTTTGGCAATAATGTACTCGATGCCACTCAAGCTTTTACCGTCAACATTGATGATGAAACTCACTTAACGGGTTTACCTGAAAGTGCTAAACAAGCGGCACAAGCCCTGGCGGTAGCCAAAAATCAAACCGGCTATTTATTCACACTCGATATGCCCAGTTACTTACCTGTATTACTGTATTGTGATAATCAAAAATTACGTGAAGCGCTTTACCGTGGGTTTGTGACTCGTGCCTCTAATCAAAGTGATGACCCTGAACAGTTTGATAACAGCCCAATTATGGATGAGTTATTAGCCCTTCGTCATCAACTAGCCCAGCTCTTAGGGTTTGATAATTTTGCTGAAAAGTCCCTTGCCACTAAAATGGCCTCATCAACCGCTGAAGTCTTGAGTTTTTTAGAACACTTAGCGGTGAAATCTAAACACCAAGGTCAACAAGACATTAAAGAACTCACTGACTTTGCCAAAAAAGAGTTTAATCAACCGCAGTTGAAAGCTTGGGATCTGGCCTATTACAGCGAAAAGCTTAAACAAAGCCGTTATTCAATTTCAGATGAAGCACTCCGCCCTTATTTCCCCGAAAGTACAGTAATCGCCGGATTATTTGAAGTAGTTCATCGCTTATTTGGTTTAACCATCAAGCAACGTAATGATATTGATACCTGGCATAGCGATGTTACCTTTTATGATGTTTTTGACCAAAGCAACCAACAACGCGGTAGTTTTTATTTAGACTTATACGCCCGTGATAAAAAACGTGGCGGTGCATGGATGGACGACTGTATTGGCCGCCGCGAGTTAGCCGATGGCAGCATTCAACTCCCCGTTGCTTATTTAACCTGTAACTTTAATGGCCCGGTAGGCGATAAGCCGGCATTGTTTACCCACAATGAAGTGGTTACCTTGTTTCATGAGTTTGGCCATGGCATTCATCATATGCTGACCCAAATAAATGTCAGTGGTGTTGCTGGTATCAATGGTGTGCCTTGGGATGCCGTTGAACTGCCCAGCCAATTTTTGGAAAATTGGTGTTGGCAACCTGAAGCCCTCAACTTTATTTCCGGTCACTTTGAAACAGGTGAACCTTTACCACAAGCGATGTTAGATAAAATGCTGGCGGCCAAAAACTTTCAATCAGCCATGCAAATGCTACGTCAAATTGAATTCAGCATTTTTGATTTTAAAATGCATGCCACCTATAACCCTAACGCCACTGAAGACAGTCAACATATTCAGCAAGTATTAAATGAAGTACGCCAGCGGTATGCGGTCGTTAAGACCCCTGACTTCAATCGTTTTCAACATGGTTTTAGTCATATTTTTGGTGGTGGCTATGCCGCTGGCTATTACAGCTATAAATGGGCAGAAGTATTGTCTGCTGATGCATTTTCTCGTTTTGAGGAAACCGGTGTTTTTAATAAAAACACCGGGCAAGACTTCTTAACTCAGATTCTTGAAAAAGGCGGCAGTGAAGACCCTAGTCAATTATTTAAAGCGTTTAGAGGCAGAGAGCCTGATATTGCCGCCCTGCTTCGTCACTCTGGTATTAAAGATTAATGGAAAATAATGCCGTATTAGAATCATTTGAGCGTTTGTATCAACGTGCCGCTGATCGCAAAGGTGGCGTAAAAACCCTGCAATATTTATTAGGCGATAAACACAATGATCAAGCGTTAACCTTGCTCAGTGACGATCGGGTTTTATCGGCTTTTAGTAAAAAAGTTTTTCAATCGGGCTTTGTTTGGCGAGTTGTCGAGAATAAATGGGCTAATTTTGAAGACAGCTTTTTTACATTCGATATCTCTAAAGTACTGATGATGCCTGCAGAGATGATGGAGAGAAAAGCCGCAGATCCGAAAATAATCCGCAACTTTAATAAAGTAACCACCATTAAAGCCAATGCACAAATGATTTTTGAGGAACAACAAAATGGCCATAGCTTCAGTGAGTTTTTGGCGCATTGGCCCAGTAACGACCTGATTGGTTTATGGGCCTATTTGAAAAAAAACGGCCAACGTTTAGGCGGTAATACTGGCCCTTATGCACTCAGGGCTTTAGGTAAAGACACGTTTTTATTAACCCGAGACATTGAAGCCTATTTTAGATCCCATCATATAATTGATGGCGGCATTCAAAGTAAAAAAAGTTTACAGGCGATCCAAGCCAGTTTTAATCAATGGCAAAGTGAGTCGGGGTTATCTCTTAGCCAATTAAGTCGTTTAGTAGCTTATGCAACCGGCGACAATCATATTAATTGACCATAACAGACTAAGTTAATGCCGCGTGTTGATTAGGCGTGTTGCGCGTGTTAGCCGTTACCATAATAACTGATAGCGCGCTTGCTGCCAAAACGGTGAGCACAGCGCTAATTATTTCACTGCTCGATAACAAAATAATTAGTCGCGTGCGCAAGCCCTCTGTTATTATCACAGCATGAATCATTCGCCGTTAGCCTCCCTTAATGACTGAACACATCGCCGTAGCTTATGTACATTCTTCAGATGCCGAACAAGCCAAAAGAATAGCAAAAAAGTGGCAGTTACCCTATATAGGGGATTGTCAGGCCGCTAATCGTCATCAAAAGTTAACCTTTTTACTGCAAGTTAACGATCAATGTTTAGAGCTTTGTAAACTCGACGAACCTAAATTAGGCGCCATAAAAGTAGATTTTGTCGATGGCGCTGTTGCTCATCGTCGTAAATTTGGTGGCGGTAGAGGGCAAGATATTGCTAAAGCGATTGGCTTAAAACATGGTTTTACCCCCCATGTATTAGATGCTACTGCCGGCTTAGGTCGAGACGGTTTTTTACTGGCTGGTTTAGGATGTAAAGTGACCTTAATGGAGCGTATGCCGATAGTGGCGGCCCTGCTTAATGATGGCCTTGAGCGTGGTAAACTTAATAGTGAAATAGGCCCATTAATCGCTGACAATATCACCTTAATTCATGGCTATTCGCTGCACACCCTTGTATTGCCCCAGCCGCCCGATGTTATTTATCTTGATCCTATGTATCCGCACCGCGAAAAATCAGCGTTAGTGAAAAAAGAAATGCGGGTATTTCAATCACTCGTGGGTGAAGACCTCGATGCCGATGAGTTACTTGAGCCGGCGCTAAAATTGGCCAAATATCGGGTGGTGGTCAAACGACCCAGTTACGCACCGCCCTTAAATGGCCAAGTACCCTCAACAACAATCAATATGAAAAAAAATCGTTTTGACGTTTACGTCAATCAGGCGATCCCTAAAAATAATCAATAGCCTAGTCAAATATATTACCGCTGGACACTATAACCGCCTGATACGCCAACCCCATTAACCTATCGCCTTGATAATATGTTTCAACCTAAGGGATTAATTGAAAGCTTTTACTGATAAATAGATGCATGACCTCACTCAATACCCTAAAATGAAATACGTCAGCCCTTTATTGTTAAATAATTAAGGCAAAGGCAAGCGTTAGTGCTGGCTAAAACATAGCGCTGCTTGTTAACCAACCCCTTCATTCACACTAAAATAAGAGCATTTTATGATCCAAGAAAATAGTCCAATGCCCGCAGGGCAATTATCACAATTGGTCAACGGTAATATGGTTACCCATAATACCACTGAACTTTTTGCTAATAAAAAAGTGGTGTTATTTGCCGTACCTGGGGCATTTACCCCCACCTGCTCAGCCGCACATTTGCCCGGTTACGTGGTGTCAGCCGACCAATTAAAAGCCAAAGGCGTAGACGAAATTATATGTTTATCAATCAACGATGCGTTTGTAATGAATGCTTGGGGTGAAGCGCAAAACGCCGACAACATTATGATGCTGGCCGACGGTGATGGCAGTTACAGCAAAGCCCTGGGTTTAACCATGGACACCGCCGCCTTTGGGGGTTTACGCTCACAACGTTATGCCATAGTCATTGATAATGGCGTTGTCGCTAGTTTACATGTTGAAAAACCTCAAGAATTTGAAGTAAGTAAGGCTGAAGCTATTTTAAGTCACTTATAAACCAATCCCGGAATGATCTATCCTATTGTTTTAGCTAGTTTTTTATTCTTATTGAACACAATGGTAACAATTTATTCCTTGTATCACCTTAGTAGAACAGGCACTATTTGCCGATTATTTTTTGATGAGGCTTCACCATGTTAAAACCTGAAATGGTTAAACAACTAAACGACCAAATTAACTTAGAATTTTACTCTTCAAACTTGTACTTACAAATGAGTGCCTGGTGTGAAGAAAAAGGCTTTGAAGGTGCCGCAGCCTTCATGCGCAAACATGCCGCTGAAGAAATGGACCATATGACACGTTTATTCACTTATGTCAGTGAAACCGGTGCGCTACCTATATTAGGGTCTATTGAGGCGCCGCCACACGAGTTTGATTCACTCTCAGATGTGTTTGAAAAAACCTACCAACACGAATGTGACATTACCGAGCGTATTAATGCCTTAGCGCATCAAGCTTTTTCTAATCAAGATTACTCAACCTTCAACTTTTTACAATGGTATATTGCCGAGCAACACGAAGAAGAAACCTTGTTTAAAAGCGTACTTGATAAAATTAATTTGGTTGGTCATGACGGCCACGCCTTATTTTTTGTTGATAAAGACTTAGCAGAAATGGCCAAAGGTACGCCCGGCAGCGTAATGACCAATACTGCGGTTTAATAGCACCCCATCAAAGCAAAGGCTTCTGATGAAGCCTTTTTTGATCAACAACACTGTTATCACCGCGCTCAATGACGATATAATAAGTGACGCCTTTTTTAACAGTGAGAAAACACTTTGCAGGTAGACATATTAATTATTGGCGCAGGTGCCGCAGGTTTAATGTGCGCTGCAACAGCCGGTTACAGAGGAAAAAAAGTGGTGGTCGTTGATATGGGCAAAAAACCCGGACGAAAAATACTGATCAGTGGTGGTGGCCGTTGTAACTTCACCAATGAAAACGCCCGCGCTGAACATTATATATGTAACAACCCACACTTTACCAAATCAGCGTTAAGTCGCTATTCTGCCCAAGACTTCATCGAATTAGTAGAACGCCACGGGGTAAATTATCACCACAAAACCCTGGGCCAATTATTTTGCGACGACAGCGCCCAAGACATTGTTAACGTATTGATGACCGAGTGTGATTGGGCCGGTGTTGAAGTACACCTGCGCAATGAAGTGCTAGCGGTGAGTAAAACACAAACCGGTTATCAAGTTACAACTACCAGCGCAACCTACACTTGTACCTCGCTTGTTGTCGCCTCTGGCGGTTTAACTATGCCCAAGCTGGGCGCCAGCCCCATTGGCTATAAAATTGCCGAACAATTTGGTTTACAAATAATACCCACCACGCCGGCATTAGTGCCTTTTACCTTGCACGATCACGACAAAAGCCGTTTTGACGGTTTGTCTGGCATCAGCATACCCACAGCAGTAACCAGTGAAGAGGGCACCACATTTAAAGAAAACATCCTCTTTACCCACCGCGGTTTATCTGGCCCCGCCATTTTACAAATATCGTCTTTTTGGCAAGCAGGTCAAGGGGTCACCATTAATTTATTACCCGAACAACCCATTGCCACCGCCATTAATACGTGGCGGGCAAGCCAGGGCCAAAAGTCATTAAAAAACCAGTTATCGACGCTTCTACCCAAACGCTTTATTGAGTCGTTAATTACCTGTGGTGATATTCCCGACAAAAACATTAACCAACTCAGCCATGCTGAAATAGCCACCTTAAGTGATTATATTCACGCTTGGCAAATAAAGCCCAATGGCACGGAAGGTTACCGAACAGCCGAGGTGACCTTAGGCGGCGTTAACACCGATGAGTTATCGTCAAAAACCTTTGAAGCTAAAAAATCTGCCGGCTTATACTTTATTGGTGAAGTGATTGATGTTACCGGCTGGCTTGGCGGCTATAACTTTCAATTTGCTTGGGCCAGTGGTTTGGCCTGTGGCCAAGGTGTTTAATGT
>JAWUYA010000028.1:0-32708 GCA_034111045.1 Colwellia sp.
CCTTTTTCCTTCTTAGCCTTTGGAATTTACTCGAGTTTTTGGCGTAATGCCGAGTCATTGCTAAGGATACATGGCTAAACTGCTGTTTTAATTGGGGGAATGAAAGCAGCTCATACCCAATAAGGTAGTAAGCAAAAGAGCGCCTAAGCTGATGCCCTGTGAATTCATATTTTTCACCAATATTGAAGGTGCGGGTAGGGTCGGAAACCTTTAAATCAATGATATCTTCGTTAGTTATTGTGAGTTCATCACCCAGAATGTTATGAAACCAATCTTGATAGTGCCCACTTAAACTTTTTTTATTGATAGTACCGAAATCATCTGTGGCTTTGTGGAAGAAGTTTTTGCTTTGTGGGTGAAGCTTTCTTAATGGTTCATGTAACGCTTGTAGTATCTCGTAAACTTTTTTTCCCATTTCTGTTGTCACAAACTCATCTTGCTTTGATTGAGATCCTTTTACCGTTTTGGATAGGTCAGCATGGATAAGATAAATCGTTTGTTTTGATATGATTTCTGTTGTGCATCCTTTGATTGTGTGAAGGTGATAAACTTCATCTGCACGCATGCCTGCTCGAGACATTAAGCCCCATAAACATCCGCCATTAAGCTCTTTAAAAAGTGAAATAGCGTTTTTTATGCCTGTTATCTCTCTATCGCCAATTTTAAAAGTTAAATCAGGGTGAAATTTATGGATGTATTCAGTTCTAATCTCGGGTGTATGGGTTTTTAATATCTCAGTTATTTCGCTTTCTATAGGAAAGTTTAGAGCTAAAAAGGCTTCTTCAAATCCAATTTTTTTTGCTTTATTACCTTTGTTTGCTGTGCTTAAAACCCATTTGATTTTGCCGTAAAAGTCCTTTGATTCATCACTAATTAGGTATTCTGCATACCCTTGATACAACTTATCAAAATAGGTAGTAATGTAATCAGATAGCTTGCCAAGTTCGTTTCGTAGTGGGTAAAGCTCATTAATAAGTTCTTCGGATTTCTTTAAACCAAGGTAATATAACCGCTGAGGGATAACGGTGTATTGCTTTGCTTCTTTGAGTGCTAAACCAAAGTCTGATGCATTTGATTTTTTCTTAAGAGCCACATCAAAAGGTAAACCCCTGGCCTCTGTGAAGAGCTTATTTAACCCGTCATAAATGTAATGTCTTTCAAAGTCTATGTCTGTAAAATTAGTTAACACCCAAGACTCTAAACGGTTAAAGTCAATATATTCAAAACTGTTGCATCCCTCATTTAGAAGAGGTGATATTACCTGTTTCAAAGTGTTAACAGTTCCCCAAATACTACAAAATGAGTAATTATGAGGTGATATCCACAACATTTTTAGCGCCAGCGCTTTCAACTGATTTCTAATATTACGCTCAATCACACTTCCTTTTAGCGTGAAATCTATTGTTCTTGTTTGCGTGGCATTTGGTTCAAAAAAAAGTTGAAGCTGCTTCCAGGCGTCATGGTCACCAATCTTGCCTAATGACTCGCCTGTAACAGAAAATCCAATATCAAGGTTTTCAAATTCATCCCAATTACCACGTTCAATCGCTGGCTTTAATACGTCATTTAGGTAATTACTGTATACTCCCGCATTGTTTTGTGCATTTTTGATAGATTCAAAGCGGCCAAGATCAGTTAGTTTTATCATGGTAATTTCCTAATTAACGATATATAGACAAAATGGCGTGGTTGATTGAGACTCTGGGGTGACACCCATTTTTTTTAAATAAAGCTATAGCTTCTTCGTAAACACTAGTGCTTGCTCCATCTAGGGTGTACTCATAAGCGTCAATTTTCTCGAAAACTTCTTCCTTTGCATCAGGAAATTGGTCTAAAACTTCTTTCAAGAGATCAATAAAAGAAATTAGCTTGTAGACAGCTTGAACGTCGTCAACCGCTTTGGCTGACTTGCATTTGTAACACATATCATACTCAGCACAAGACAGTTTTACTCCCATTGCGTTATTAGTTTCACGTTGTGAGCTTTTACCGCTTTCAATACTTTGTTGTCCGTTGCATGTTATGCCGTTTGGGTTTGTTTTAGCTTTATTTTCTTTTTTATTTTTCAGCCATTCATCATGCGTCAGCATCGGGATAGCATGTTTGGCTGCAACATACTTTTTGGCTTCATCTACGGTACTGCCTTTTGCCAGTTGCTCAAGAACTTGTATACCTTGCAAGATAATAGTTTGATTGAGTCTAGGGTCGCCATTCGCATAATGCTTATTGATTGTCTCAAGCGTGTTTTGAAGGATGCTTTGAACTCGTCCAATATTGTTATCATCATACTCTTGTGAGCTAGTCATTTCTCTCCATCGACTCGATTGAAGTGAAATGAAATAGTCGTTTGGTTCAATTGACCAAGTGCTCATTAGATTTGATGATATAGGACTAATACCTTGCCAATTTTTAGGGGCTTCATTTGCGCTACCTTTTTTAAGTAGTAGACGAATATTTTTATGGGTTTTTTGCTTATCTGCTCTCTCGGTTGCGAATTGTTCAATATTTTGAATTAGTTTTTTATCTACTGCAGGGACAGTGAAACTACCATCATTCCCATTTCTATATTTGAATGAAATGGTGATATTACCTTTAGGGTCTTTTTCTGAATAAGAGAGTGGCAGCAAAATACTTTTAAGTGATAAATCGGTATAACAAGATAAAATGCAGTAGCTTGTATTTGTTGCTCCTTGGGTTGCCTTAGCTTTTACGTTTATTGGGCTAATCACTTTACTTACTAAAGTTCTTCCTAATTCATCTTTGGTTGTTTTAAGCTCTATATATTGATGATTACGGTAGGCGTAAAATAACTCCTTAAACCAAGGTAAACATAATGCTCTGTATGGCGATACAAGGTTCAAAGTCAAAGATAGGTGCTTGTTAATTTCACCTATATTAAAATTGTGACTACCTTCTCCTTTGCTGTTTAAACTGAACAATAATTCGGCGCCTTCTTTGTCACTTCCATAAAGCCTGGATAACTTTTCTAGTGTCTTAATAAATGTAACGCCATCTCTTTTATCAACATCAAACTTAACTATTGACTCATCAGTTAAGTTTGTAATAATGGCATCTACTTCCTTGTTTGATCTCGCTTTAAAGCTCGACACTTTTACTGTTTGTAGGTTTTTATCACGTTCATCGGTATGGATTGTGATTGGGTGAGCTATAGCTCTTACATTGGTATCGTTAAGTGAAGTGAAGAAACACATTAGGTGATACGCTGCACCCATAGCCATGTTAAAGGCTGCACTCCCTTTGACGCCCCTGCCTCTATGTCTCTTGGCACCTTGAATAGTTTTTAGTGAGGTCGGGATAAAAATGACTTCTTGGAACCCACCTAAATCAATAGTTACTGGTAATTCATCGGGTAGTGTTAAGTTACTTTCCTTTTCCGCTATTAACAGTGGTGCTAATGCGAAAAACAGTTCACTTAAGCGTGAAACGAGACGTTTTTCCTCGGCATCCGAATAACCTTTGGTTGGTGTATGTTCGGATAAGAATGCGCGGTGTAGAGTTTTCCATAACTCAGCAGGTAAGCAACACCATGACAGAGCAGTACGTAGCTGTGAAAGTTGCGTACAGGCACTTGATTCTTTTATACCAAGCTCATTACCATGTTGTATTTCCCATGGCTTTTTAGATGGATTATAAACTTTGGTCCGATGCCTTAGTTCACCATCGTTACCTGCATATTTTAAGTAGCCGTCTTCTGATAAAGGATTCATATCAACTTCATCGCAAAAGCCGAGATACTGATTGAAAACATCATAAACAGTAGTAGCCGTTCTTACTGAATTACCATTGTCAACATACTCTTTAGCCTTTTTACAAAAGCTTCTAAGGTAAGGAATACGGCTTTCAATTTTCTTGTTACTTTTATCTAAGCGAAGATGAAGTAAATGTGAAACATCAAGCTCCTTAGTGTTTTTGTTATTACTTTGCTTATAGGGGATCGTAAAATGTAGTGGAACAACATTTTTGCTATTTCTAACTGGCTTGGTTTTTTTTGAACCTCTAGTTAATGGACTTTTAGCCATATTACCAGCCTCCGTTAATTTTGTTATTCTTGCTCTTTGCTACGCTTAATTGATTGTCTCGCTTGTCCATGAAGTTCACGTACTTCTGTGTTGTGCTTGTGCTGGCATGCCCCATAAGTTCTGCCAATTCATCCATCAAAAAGTTGTAATCAACACCTCGGCTTTGGTGCTCTTTCCAGAGCCAATGGCTCGCAAAAGTTGAACGCCCATCATGGACTCGGTAATACCAGCTAGCATCCTCTGCTTTAATCAATAGGCGTAAAGCGGAGAAGTGATTTTCTAGTGTATTCTCAGCGTATGGCTTTCCTTTATTTGATACAAACAGGTATTCAGTGGAATCAAGTTCTTCACCAGAATCAATCAACCCTTTTCGCTTGATTAGGTTTCTCTCACGCTGTTTACTTTCCTTGTATTGCTCTAGTTCTTCATAGAGTTCAACTGGAATTTCGACTGTGCGCGGTTTTCCACCTTTGGTCACTGTTATGCGAATCGGAACAACATCAAGATCGCTGTAATCATTTTTGCCAATATCATGGGCAGGAAAATGAGTTACCTCTTCAATGCGAAGTCCCGAACTTACTATTAACTTAAACATCAGAGGGAAAGGTTTAGGTAACTGCTCAACGTATTTTTCAAATAACTCACGATGATCAAAGGTCATCGGTTTCAATTTTTTATGTGCAGGGGTGGACTCTGCCTTTGGGAACATTTTCATGATGTTTGACATTTCATATTCTCGCATCATACCTGATTTGGTATGAGCAAGAATGTCGTGTTGATCAACACTATTAAACCGCTCAACTTCGGTAAAGTGAGTCATTACATGTTTTTCATCATTTTTTATGTAACCGTACTTTTGCATCCATTTATAAAACCCTATGACAGCCCCCATGTAAGTTCTAGCAGTACTAAGCGCTAAACTTTCATCTCCATTGGAATTTGCATGACGACAGTTCGCAAGAAGGTATTCAGCAAAACGCCAAGGTGCACCTTCTTCTTCGTACTTGCTCAGAGTCTTATAGGTTAAATATTCAGGCGGTATCTCGTTATCATCTTCGTCATATTGAGAGTAATGAGTGGAGTCTAAATAGCGAGTAAACATTAGTAATGCTTTAGCAATAGTTTTGGTATCTTTAACAGCGGCTTCGCCTCTTAATTTAGAAACAAGGTAAAGGGATTGTGGGTAAACTACGTTGCCATCAGGTGCAATGATAATATCTGTTTTCTTATGGCGTGACGGAAGGTTAGATGGGGATAGATATGGGTTAAGGGTAATTTCACCAGTATCGTTATCAACGCACTCTGAAATTTTAATATTTGCTAAGGTGTCAACTTTTATTGAAAGTAGTTGGAAGTCTTCATAAATGTCATTATAGGCTTCTGTTTGATTTTCTATCACAATAATTTCCCTTGATATAGTTACCCCATATTAAAGATAGATTATCATAAATATTAATCAAGGTTTTTTGTCATAAAAATTATCCAAGGGTAAATTTCTTTAATCCCCAAACACCAAATTGATCTGCAACCTCATGATTTACATCAGAAAGTAAAGTGAAATTCAATTTATCTCTCTGGCAGAATTTATCTAGACGTTTAGGCTCGTCAGGGCTAATGCCAAAAACCACTGTATTGGCTTGCTCGAGTTCTGGTTTACTATCACGTAACCCCTGCGCTTGTAAAGTGCAACCTGGTGTCATTGCTTTAGGATAAAAATAGACTAAGACCTGCTTGCCATTTACACCTATATAATCGGTTAACTTAACTACTTGACTATTTTGATCAAGTAACTGAAATAGGGGGGCGTTATCACCTACACTTAATGTCTCCATTGTTTATGTTCCTTTATTTTATAATAAGTTTGAAGCAGCTTTTTTTATGCAGCCTTGCACACCTATTTGTTCACAAAGTTGCAAAAATGAGCTTTCTAAGTCATCAATACATATATTTTTGGTAAGTGCAAACAGTATATGGGCCGTCATGGTGTTGTTTTGCGGATTAATGTCTGACTTTAGCGAGGATATGTCGATTTTGCGGCTGGCAAAAAAAGCGGTTATTGATTTTAGCACCCCCGGTTGATCAATACCTACATATTCCGCATGGTAATGTTGTGTAAGTTCTTGATATTTATATCCGGATGTTCTTTTCATCATGGTAATAAGTTCAAGTTCAATAGCGATAGCTGGTAGTTTAGCTTCGATTTGGTTTATTGCCCGAGCATCACCATTAAGTAACATAATAAAAGTAAACTCTAAACCAAAAACAGCCATTCTACTATCAATAATATTGCAGCCACACTCATTTGCTAATTTAGTTAACTCACTAACACTTCCTGTTCTATCGGCGCCCATAGCAGTTAATACTAAATATTGTGACATTTAAATGCTCGTGTGATTTTTGATGCGCTATTGTAACTAGGTTTGTTTTAAAAATATAGGTTCAAGTACGTCCTTTAAATTCACCCTAAATTTTTTACTTTTAAAGTAATTAAAATTCATAGACGTCTTGTGTTTGTAAAAACAGCCAAGTACCATAGGGCATAACTAAAACCGCTTTTTTTACTATTTAATTATTGTTAATTCATTAAATTTTGGAACTAAGTGACTTTGTTTATATCAAAGTTTTCAATGTTGAATAACCTCTCCTCAGATTTAATTTGAGAGATACAACATGAACCGATTTAGATTTTTATTTTCTCTGGAGTATTGATGAGTCGTATAGCCGTTTTATCTTTGTTGGCACTAACTGTTGCAGCTTGTAGCAGTGTTGATAACAAACATGCAGTAGGGGGATTTAAGTATGCTAAAACCCCAGAAGCCAAGAAGTTAATTATTCCTGAGGGATTGGGGGCACCAAAAGATCATCCCGACTTCAACGTCTCTAATGAGATTAATTATAATGGACCCATAGGTAAAAATGTTGATGTTAGAGCTCCATCACTGGTTTTACCTGTTGCTGCATCATCGCGTGTAATTATTGGCTCTGAAGAGTCAATAATTTGGTTTGATAAAATTTTAGAAGATAGAGATTTATTCGAGTTTATTGAACTAGCATTGAAAAATGAATTACTGTCATCTGAAGTTGAGTTAAAGGTAGTTGAAGGAAAAACTGGTATTTATGAGTCTGACTGGTTCCATAGTGAAGTTGAGTCAGGTTGGATTTTTAAATCAGTTGATGTCTCTGACAGCATAAAATTCCGTTATCAATTGGAAGCTAAACCCCATGGGCGTAGTGTTTCTTTGCAAGTATCTCTTATTGACTACATGAAAGCAGACCAAGATGGAGGAGATAACTCTATCAATCCAATAGATCAGCAACGTGTTGAAATGGCGATGATCAACGAAGTTATTGGTCAGGTTGATTATATGTATCGCTTAGAGCAACGAGAAATACGCATTATGCGGGCCAACAAACAAATGGTAGCCATTGGCGAAAACCCTGAGTCTGAACCTGCTTACATTGTGGAAATGGATTTTGACTATTTATGGTCTAATTTGCCTATTTTCTTTGAAAAACATGGTTTTGTTATTAGCGATCTCAATGAATCAAAGAAAATTTATTATGTTGATTTTGTCAGTCCAGAGATAGGACTTTGGGATAAAATTTGGGGTGAGGAATTGCCGGTTGTTAATATAGCGGATGCTAAGTATCAATTTGTTTTGACAAAGATGGCTGAGCAAACCGCATTGACCATTTACGATGCTGATGGCAATGCACTGCCCATTGAAACATTAGAAAGAATATTTACTGTGATGGAGTCAGGGCTGTCTTTTAGAGACATATATTAGCGTATAAAAGGTCAATTTATTGCAAAATAAAAACTCCGCTAGTCGGAGTTTTTTTGTTTGACAGTAGGGAGTTTATGAGGGGTTTTATAGCTTCTTGGTAACGTTTCTTTCAAATCATTTAAGTTTTTTTTACGTAATGGAGTCTTTGCATTTTTGTGAAAGGTACTGAAATTACCAATCATAATGACACAAACAAGCGTAATAATTACTATGGTTAACCAGTTAGTCATTTTAGTCTCTTAGGCTTGATTAATATTAATGATGAAGTGTTGATAAATATCATCAAGTTGAGTTAGCACTGCTAATTTCCCTTCAATTTTAGAATTCTCAATGGCTCTTGCCAATAATTCAATCGTGAATTGTTGTTGAAAATGATCTGCTAATGGGGCATAAGATAAATGCCAAGGCTCGTGGGCAATGCCACCACGGTAACAGTCATAAGGAAAATAAAAACCAAACTTCTGACTGTTTTGGTTAAGCCATTCACTGAGTGCTGCAAAGGGCCCTGTCTCACTATATTCCGAGGGTTCTAACTGTAATTGTACTTCATCTGATAACATCTTGGGGGCATAAACATCAATATCTGTACCCCAATGATGACGACTAGCCCCAGGGAGCGCTGAGAAAGTTAAGATACTCGTAATCTTCTCATTATCTGTAAACTCAGAGATATCAATATTTTTACCTTCGATAGACTTAACGTTGGTAAAACCTAAAAATTTATTATTCCAAAGTTGCAGCTGTCGTTCAAATCCTCGCCAACCACTGGCAATGCGTAAATCAATATTTTTTTTTCTCGCGGCAGCTTGCATCTGCAAATAAGCATTTAACATACCAGTGTGAATACCAGTATTGCCGTTTAACCAATGGATATGGTTGTTCTGCTGTCCTAAAAGCTGAGAAGGTAATAGTTTGGGTTTTACATTCATTCATTTGTACCTAAACTGAAGTTCAACACTTTAACATAGGACTTTTTCTAGGCTTCTATAATAAATATCAACCAACTTGACAAGCTCATCACAGCCAACACATTCATTGACTTGGTGAATAGTACTGTTACATGGGCCAAGCTCGATAACTTCGGCGCCAGTTGGTGCAATAAATCGGCCATCAGATGTACCGCCAGAGGTTGATACTGCAGGCGCTTTACCTGTGCAATCGACAATCGCTTGGCTCACTGCATTTAAAAATATACCAGGTTCGGTAATAAACGGTTTACCATTATATGTCCACTTAATATCGTAATTTAATTGATGTCTGTCAAGTAAACTAGTCACTCGTTCAACAATAATGTCATCGTTTAATTCAGTGCTATAGCGTAAGTTAAACAAGGCTGTAAGCTGTCCAGGTACAACATTGGTTGCTCCTGTGCCTGAGTTGATATTTGACAATTGAAAGCTTGTTGGTGGAAAATAGTCATTACCTTCATCCCAATGCATATCACTAAGTTCAGCTAATGCTGGCATCGCTCGGTGAATAGGGTTTATAACATGATCTGGGTAGGCGACATGGCCTTGTTTACCTTTAATGCATAATTCGCCAGATATTGAACCCCGACGACCATTTTTAATGACATCACCCACGCTATTGCTACTAGAGGGTTCACCCACAATACAATAAGTGATTTTTTCGTTTCTTGCCTCTAGTGTATCTATTACTTTTGTCGTGCCATTAATAAAGGGGCCCTCTTCGTCACTGGTTATCAGATAAGCAATTGAACCTTTATGATTTGGATGATTTTTAACAAACGCAGTGGTTGCCACCAACATTGCTGCTAAAGAACCTTTCATATCAGCAGCACCTCTACCGTAGAGCCGACCATCATCAATAGTTGGTTCAAATGGTGCAGTAAACCATTGTTTTAAATCACCTGGAGGTACAACATCGGTGTGGCCTGCAAAGCAAAACACGGGTTCTGTTTGGCCGCGTCTTGACCATAAATTGGTGGTATCGTTAAAGATCATAGATTCATGAGAAAAGTTTGATGCGCTTAATATCTCAGCAATAAGCTGCTGGCAGCCCTTATCTTCGGGCGTTACAGAAGGTCGAGATATTAACTCGCAGGCTAATTCGATAACATCTAGCTCTGCTGATTTAAGATGTTTATTGACGTTATTATCAGTAAAACTATTCAATTTTGTTACTCATGGTTAATTATTCAGTCTTATTTATTTTCAAATATCGCTTGATATTGATCTTCTTTAAAACCTAAATGAAGATGATTGTCGTATTCTAATAATGGTCGTTTAAGCAAGGTAGGTTGTGCTATTACTGCATTAAATATGTTGTCATCGGTTAAGTTGTTTTTAATATCATCAGGTAGTTGCCTAAAGGTGGTACTACGTTTGTTTAATAAGGTTGACCAGTTACCTTGCTTCACAAAACTGGCTAACAATTCTTTAGATAAACCTTGTTTTTTGAAATCATGAAAAGTGTATTCTATGTGTTGCTGTTGCAACCATTTTTGAGATTTTTTTACTGTGTCACAGTTATTAATGCCATAGAGAATGGTCATGTTTTTCCTTATTTTAATGCGTTTTCATTTTTAGTTAATACTTGATAATGATTTAAGCGTAAAGCGGTAATTGCACTATTGATGGTATTACTCTTTACTAAAATATAGTCAGTATCAAAAGTAGATACTGCAAAAATACTTATATTTTCACCTGCAAGTACAGAAGATATATTAGATAAAATACCAGTTAGAGAAAACTCTAAAGGACCAACAACTTCTAACGCTTGCCAATCTGTTTCGACATTATCACTGCCTATGCAATAGTGACTTGGAAGTACGATGGAAAGTTCATCGTAAGTTTTGGCTATAAAATAAATGGGCGCCGAAAACACTTCTTTAGGAATGTCACTGTTTACCGCTAAACTATGTATAGAGAAAGTATCTCTAATCAACTTCAGTGTTAATTTAGACATCAGCCGCGCATATTTAAAAAATGATAATACACTATACCTAGATTTAACTTTTATCTCTATAAAAGCATTTATAATGCGATAAATCATATTAGGTTTTAATGGTTTTACAGGCTTATATTAAATTTTTTGCATAAACCTTCGTATTATCACCTTTACCCTTTAATATATTTGGTTCTAGTAAATGATGATAGTAACAATGATATCCACAAAAACTGTGGGTATCATTGTGGATAAAACAAGTGAACTAGGTTAAGTTGCTGTTATTAATGATTTAATATAAGGCGTTCGTTTTTTGAGTGATCTTATTTGAAGGTTGTTTTTTTATCAAAGGTACTAATAATCAAATCAGTTAAATATTTGCTTAACAATTGATTAATGTGATTTAGTTATTATTAATTACTGATATATGAGCAATTTAAGTTATATTTTAAGCGGTAGCGTACTAAATCCTATCGTACACACTATATTATCAACTAATACCGCTTTGAATAAATTAATAAATGGCTTTTGATACCTGAAGCCTTGATTTAATACTGAGTAAATCGACTGATCTGAGCTGCTTTGTAGGCAGTATTACTAGTATTTAAATCAGCAAAGCTAAATAGCGTTGCTTTGCCTGAAACAGTTCTATTGGGAGATTTTTAGATCGGCTGATTGCATGGCATAACCGCAAGTTTTCAAGGTTTGGCTCAGGGGTAATGCAGCTTATACAAATCAATCAACCTACATATATCATGTTACGTTAATATCTAGTTGAATTTCTAATAATTTGCCCAATATTAAATTATAGAGGTTATTAATAGTGATCTACTTTAAGAAAGTTGAAGGTATTTGAGATAGCTATTAAAAACTTTGGGTGTAGTTATGCTATCCTAAAAGAATTATGCGTTGTTTTGGTAATTTAAAGGCTGACCTATGAGTGTGTATAGAGTATGAATATTTTTCAAGTAGTGAGATTAGGTCAAAAATATATGAAACTTTGGCCCGAAAAAACTGAGTTGGGCGAATATTTTGCTGACTATCGTACTATTCAAGTCAGTCGATTTGTTTATCGTTATTTTCCTAGTTTAGCTTTATTAAGTATTGTTGGTCAGTTGTACTTTGGCTCAATTTCGATCTTACCTCAAGCCCTAACCTATAGTGTTTTAATTTTAAGTATGCCATTTCAAGCCATGGTGATGTTGGGATTAAAGGCAGATAAATTTTTACCACCGTCATTATCATCTTGGTATAAAGAAGGAGTAGCCAAAGTTAATGAGCAGGGTGGTTATATTAAGTTGTCGATAAGTAAACCCCGTTATTTGGATTTAGCTCAATTACTTAATATTTCCTATAAAAACTACTCTCATCAATAAGGTGATTAAGCTCTTTAACACTTTTGATATAAACGGATCATGAAATCTGCTTGACAGTTAAATGACGTTTTAGCTTTTAACTCCTCTAAAAGCTCACCTGTCGCTCTAAAGGCAAAAGGGGTCATTGACAATAAATTAATTAAATCGTTACCATTATTAAAATTCATTTGATAATTAATATTTTTCTCTTCAACTAATATCAGCTGGCTAACTCTACTCTTACTGACATCATGTTTATTGGCTTGTTTATATAGTAATGACTTCAATTCAAACAAATGATTTTCAGCAGGAGTTACTGTCAACAAATAGCCTTGAGTTTTTAGCACACGACTAAATTCATCTTCAAGAATTGGTGCGTAAATTGAGTAGATAAAATCAAAAAAGTCATCATGAAAAGGTAAATTAGACAAAGTACCTACGCTGAAGAAACAATTTTTGTAGCGTTTAGCTGCAATTCTTACTGCTGTTTTAGCTATATCAACACCGTACACTTGGTTAGAAGCTATTTTATGCTGATGGGTATAAAAACCTTCACCACAACCTGCATCTAATATAATCGCTTCATTTGAACAGTATTTTTTCTGTAAGTTGTTAATTGCCTTAACCAGAGGGTTATAAAAGCCTAGATCTAAAAATGATCGACGTGCATTTACCATCTCTTTATTATCACCAGGGTCTTTTGAATGCTTGTGTTGTACCGGTAATAAGTTAACGTAGCCTTCTTTTGCTTGATCAAAACTATGATTGTTGTTACAACGATAACACTTGTCAGCAAAGACTAAAGCTTGCTGACAAAGTGGGCATTGATAATTCAGCAAGGGGCTTACTGGCTTTGGTTGATCTGTCATTATTTAAACGTTGACCATATAGGCGCATGATCCGATGGTTTTTCTATTGCTCGTAATTCATAATCAATACCTGTTTCAAGGCAATTTTCAGCCAGTGCAGCGCTTGCTAAAACAACATCAATTCTTAAACCGCGATTATCTAAAAAGCCTTTGGAACGATAATCAAACCAAGAAAACATATCATCTGTATCTGGATGTTCTGCTCTGAAAGTGTCGGTGAATCCCCAATCCATTAAGGTTTTTAACCATTGACGTTCTTCCGGTTGAAAGCTGCATTTGCCTGTTTGTAACCAACGTTTTTTATTTGGCGCACCAATACCAATATCTAAATCAGTGGGAGAAATGTTGATGTCACCCATCACTACAATATTCTCTTCTGGCGTGTGATTTTTATTGAGGTATTGCATTAAATCTACATAAAATTTTCGTTTGTATGGGTATTTAGTTTCATGATGAATACTTTCTCCTTGTGGAAAGTAGCCATTTAAAACAGTGACTTTTTCTCCCTTATCATTAGTAGTCGATACCATAATCATTCTTTTTTGAGCGTCATCATCATCACCTGGAAAACCCATTTGCACATGGTCAGCTTCTTTTTTGCATAACATTGCCACACCGTAGTGCGCTTTTTGACCATGAAAGTAAACCTTATACCCCATGGCTTCAACGTCTTCGATAGGAAAGGCGTCATTATGAACTTTAATTTCTTGTAGCCCTATGATGTCGGGTTGATGTTTATCGATAATTGCTTGTAATTGATGAAGGCGAGCGCGTAAACCGTTTATATTAAAAGAGATGATTTTCATAAATTTAGTAAATCCTAATATAACAACAGGTTAGTTGTTTTTTTGTTTGTTGTTATGTTGAGTTTGTTGGTTTTGCCATACTTTTTCATTATTGCGATAGTGGCATATCTGACGGGAGTAATCACTTTACTGAGTCATTCGCTAATGATAGCACTAAGTTTGTATGAGCTAAATGATGATATTTATATATGCTTCTATTTATCTTGTATTGGGATTTTATCGTCTATGACGACTAATTTATGCGGCACTGACGTCAAACCTTGTTTATTTAGCAAGTTTATTCATTCAATTTAACTAAAAATTTAGCGTGTATTTTGTTGTTATCATTTATAGCAGTATTACTCTCAAGTTGTTAACTGTTTAGCCGATAAAGCTCATAGGTATAAAAAAGGGTATGAGACATTGAAGGCTGAAGTAGAAAATAAAATTCTGATCAATGAATTACAATTAGGTGAGCAGCTTAGCCATTGTATTCATGGTAAAAGACGATCTGATTTTTCATTAATGCTGGCCATGTTAACTGATGATGTTAGAGAGCATAGTCAATTTAACCGACTTTTTACTGAAGAAGTTAGCAGTATGAGTAAGGAGCAACAATTAAGAAAAGAGTTTAACCTTCCTCCAAAAGCCTCTTTAGCACTTAAAGAACCCCATGAATTATCATGTTTTAACCAAGCAACAAAAATAGTAAATCAACAATTAGCCAGCATGCATCTTGATAATTATCTAAACCCTAACCCTATAGCTTTTCGTGATAATGTTAAGTATATCTCTAGTGAAGTCATCAACAATACATCTATACACTGTCAGGCAAGGCGTAAAAATAATGGTTCAGCAAAACGGGCAAGCTTTAATGCCAATGTTTGGTTAGATGCGATACAAACCACTATGGTAAAAGCACCTTTATTGACTGTTTAATGTCAACCACACTTTTTATAGTTACCAGAGCTAGACAGCGAATTATTGTCCACAACAATTATTAAACTTCTTTTTTACCTCTTTGGCTTTATTTATTGCACATGGGCATAGGTTGTGTGGTTTGATGAGTGTAATTGCGATATGTTGATAAACATCACCATCATGATAAACCCAATGTTTACAGTCTGTTGAGTTGTTTTTTTGTATCGGCTCTTGTATGAAACGAGACTTTTCAGACATTTTATATAATGTGTTTGCGATCAAATAAAATGCTGTAAATTCAACTGTTGAAAAATCTGTAATTTGCTCTGAATTTAACTTATTAAAGGGTGAGCTTTGGTGAATAACCAGTTCAATAAACTGACAGGTACTGGCCCATTTTTCGATATCACTTACTGATTGTTCTGTTTGGCTATATTGTGAATAACTATTAAAAATATACCGAGCGTCATTTACAACATAAGCGGTATAACGCGATCTCATTAACTGTTCTGGTGATTGTGCTTGCTTATCACCTGTTATTATAGCTAGACAACAGTTGTGAAATTGCTTATTGGGGTTACATGGACACAACATAATAATATTATCTAAATAGTTTCATGCACTTTAACACATAATTTTTTTTTAGTGCAAGGTAGCTGAGTTGTTCAAAACAATACAGAGGGTTTCACCCTGTTTGGCACAATTACTGAGCTCGGATATCTCGTCAAGTGCTAAGTGTGTGTGTGAAAGTATGACCGCTGAACAATTACCTTGAGTTAAGGTGTTCTTAATATTTTTTAAGTTAAACATACTTTCTTTTATGTTAACTCGTAAAATTTTTGTAGTATCAATATTTTTAATTTTGGCTAAATTTTCTAATGTTTCCTCTTCAGGGTTAATCATTAAAATCCATTTATTTTTATGTTGGTGTTCCTGGCAAACGTTATTATAGAGTTTGTCAATTTGATCATTACTGACAATATTTTTCATATTAAACCATGATTTATTATTATCTATTATCATATGATTTAAATTTAATTTTTTAACGGTTTGTGATTTTATTTGGTTCATATTAACTTTCCTTGATCATATTAAGGGTAACTGTATGTACGTACAGTACTCCTATGTAATTAAATAATCAACTCAATTAAAGATATAATGACGAGAGAATAAAAAAAGACGCTATGTGTTTTTCTTATACTGATTGGTCGCACGGGCGAGTGTTAGCATCAATATATTTTTTATCTATGAGTGGGGCGACACAATAGACGGTGAAATTGAAACAGAATTTAGATTACAATACAGTTACCGCTGGATACCAGAGCTTCAACAGGCGATTGAAATACATACCGGGGAAGACTGTTTAGGTATTGGTCCTGCATTGATGGGCATTATCGTTTTGTCGGACAAAAACAATTAAAATGGGAGGCCGCTTTTATTACCGGTGTCAATAAAGGGGGTAAAGACCACACATTAAAATTTGCCATTGATACCAATTTTAATGGTAATAATTTAACACTCATCGGTAGCGGCCCTTACCGGAGTTTACTCAAAAAGTGTTGATTCTTCATTTCAGACAATCAGCTTTTTAGGTCTTAACTCTTTTATCTTCCACTGTTATTTTGGCTGAAATAATTTTTATTTCTTTTGTTGTTTGGCCAGTTTGCTGCCCTAACTTCTCAATATTTATTAATGTGCTATCTAATCCGCTGATAACTTCCCCAAATACGGTATGACGATTATTGAGAAAAGGTGTTGCTTTAAACGTGATAAAAAATTGGCTGCCATCAGTATTTGGACCCGAATTAGCCATACTTAAAATGCCCACTTTACTATGGCCTGTTTCATTATCAAATTCACCTGGGTATTGATAACCAGGGTTACCCGAGCCATTACCCAGTGGATCGCCACCTTGTGCCATAAAACCAGGGATGACGCGATGAAAAATTAGATCGTTATAGAAACCTAACCGTGTCAAATAAAGCGTACTACTAACGTGCATCGGCGCCACTTCATGAAACAACTCAATCGTTAAATCACCTTGGCTAGTCTGTAATTCCCAAAAATAAGTTTTATCTTCACTAAAGTGTAATAACTCTGGTTGCGGCAGTTGGGTTTTCCATTGCTTCATGGTTTTATCTATTTTTTGCTGAACAATGAAACTGTCTGTTTGTTTTATTGCTTGATCAGGGCCATAACACGCGGTTAAAAATAATGCGAGTAGGGCGAAAAGAGCATTAGTGGATAGTTTATTCATTTTTATGTGTCCATTCATTAAGGGGTTTTAAATTGAAAAAAATGTCCAGGCAACAAAACGACTAATCTTGCTACCTTGTGCCATTTTAATGACTTTACTTTGACTGACGTTGACTTTTTTAAAGGCAAATTTAATGGCTCTTAAATTATCTTTTTTAGAAACTAGACAGGTAAACCATAATACCTGTTGATGATAATAGCTGCTTTCTTTAATCATTTTTTGAATAAAAGCGAGCTCACCTCCTTTACACCAAAGCTCCGCTTTTTGGCCGCCAAAATTTAAAGAGCGGGTAATATTATTTGAATGCTTATTGAGGCTTTGCCATTTCTTTTGGTTTGTTTGCTGTGCTTCTTTTAATGAGTGATGAAAAGGCGGATTACACAAGGTTAAATGATAAAACTCATTGGGTTCAATAATACCTTTAAAAATATTATCGACATTTTTTTGTAATCGACACTTGATGGTTGAGCTTAACCCTTCATTTGAGTTTATTATTTTTTGGGCGTTTTTTATTGACGACGGCTCTATATCAGTGGCAATGAAATGCCAACCGTAGACACGTTGACCTAAAATAGGATAAATACAACTTGCGCCAGTTCCTATATCTAAGACACGGGTAGGTGTTAACATTACTGGGGATATGGGTGGGCTATGCTTTATTTTTTTTATGCTGTCTTCTAATAAATCTGCCAAGTAATGAATATAGTCAACTCTTCCCGGGATTGGTGGGCATAAATTTCCTGTAGGAATACGCCAGTGTGTTATTTGGTAATCACTTGTTAATAAGGCCTCGTTGAGTGCTACTACTGCGGCACTGTCACTAAAATTAATGCTTGCTTGGTTGGTAAACTTATTGGTAATAATAAAGGGCTTTAATGGCGGGTGTACTAGGCACAAATGTTCAAAGTTATAACCATTCTTGTGACGATTATTGTGATGAAAAGTAGCCGGCATTTATTTTTTCAGGCCTATTTTAAATAACCCATTAGCATTAAATTGAACGGCTTCTTTGCGTTTTTTACCAATTAAGAGTGGACCGTCATCAATAAATAAGAAGTTTTTCCAACAACGTTTAAACACCTGCCAAGTGGTTTCTATTACATGATTACGGGCACTACAAAAGTAAACCACGGTATTATTATCCCAGGGTAAATGCTTTAGAATTAACTCGGGTAAGTTAACATCATGACTGTCCCAAATAATTTCCCATTTTCCATGTTCCAACCAGCTACTTTTGTCAAATGGCCAATCCCCTTTTCTGAAAAAATCTGGGTGATCAACTTGTTTACTGACAAAAGTGTCCCAAATTATATTTGCTCTAGCTGCTGTCATTGGTTTTATTTTATTCAAATCAGCGTCATCAACGGGCAAGCTTTTATGCCTAAAAATCCAAGCGTTTTTTAATTGTTCAATCGGGATGTAACTCATGTATAAATTCTTTGTGATAAACTGATGCTGCTCAATTATACCTATAGTTTTATCGATAGCCTATGAGTAGGGGCTTTATTTTTTATTTATGTCAGGTTAAATAACATTTTGGCTGTATATTATATATATAATTTAATATGATTAACGTTAGACTGGATAAACAAGATAATTAATATTAATAAATAGTTAATTATTAAATTTCACGCCACCCAATAAAAGAAAGAACGGATGTTAGAGGAGTAAAAAATGAATAAAATTTTATATAAAGCACTTTTTGTCGCTTTTTTATGGTCGGCCAACAGCATGGCAGACACAAATGTGTTAACGATTAACACTAAAATTGTTGGCGGTGAAATAGCAACTGAAGGCGATTGGCCATGGATGTCAGCTTTAGTTTATACTTATCAAGGTGTCACAACGTCACTGACTGTTGATAGTGTCAATTATGAAAGCCAATCATTTACCTATGGCCCTGAAGGCAATGTCAGTGGTGAATTAATTGATTGTGGTATTGGTGATAATACCTGTAGTGATGCTACTGATAATGTATGTTTGATTGAACGAGGCGATATTAACTTTTCAGTAAAAGCCGATAACTGTGAAGCCGGTGGTGGTGTTGGTGTCATCATTTATAACAATGTAGATGGCACTATTAGTGGTACCTTAGGGGAAGATTTTGCGGGTGCCATTCCTGTGGTTGCTGTTACGCAAGCTGATGGTGAATTCCTTCAAACCAAATTAGGCATTAATGCCAGTATTGTTGTTGTAAATAACAGTTTGGCACAAGATTCAACTTGTGGTGCCTCTTTTCTTGGCGGTAAATGGGTGTTAACAGCTTCTCATTGTGTTGAAGGCGAGCAAGCGGCAAACATCAAAATAAATGTCGGTGAATATGATTTAAGTAATGGTGCTGAAAATGCCATTGCTGTTAAGCGTATTTATATGCATCCTGATTATGACAGTGTTTCTATTGATAATGATGTCGCCTTACTTGAGCTAGTTCAAAGTGTTGATAATGAGGCTATTACATTAGTTAGTCCAGAAACAACACAACAATCTGCCATTGATAATAGTACGGTTACTGTTATGGGGTGGGGTGGCCGTGTGGGTTATGAGCCTAATGGTGGGCCAACATCCGATTTCCCTGATGTCTTGCATCAAGTTGATTTACAGCTTATGACCAATGCACAATGCTTAAATTTACTCGGTGGAGGATATGATCTTTCAACCAGTATGATTTGTGCCGCTTTTGAAGGAGGAGGTAAAGGTTCATGTCAAGGCGACAGTGGCGGACCATTAGTGATCAATACAAATGAAGGTTGGCAGCAAATTGGTATTGTTAGCTGGGGAGTTGGCTGCGCTGCTGAAGGATACCCTGGTGTATATGCTCGCACGTCAATATTTATTGATTGGATCAATGCTATTATGTCTGGACTTGCTATTGAACCAAATTATGACTTTGGTATTTCACCACAAAACATTGCACAAAGTCATCAATTGACACTCGACAATAACAGCCTTATTGATGCGAATTTAACTTTCAGCATTGAGGGTGATCAAGACTTTATTGCCGTTGGCGACGATTGCTTACAACTAGCGGCGGCTTCTACATGCCAATTAACCGTTAATTATAGTGCTGAGCAAGTCGGCACTCACAGTGCTACCCTTGTTATTACTAGCGATAATGAACAATTAGCTGTTAGCTATTCAAAAATATCAGGTCAAACAATTGCGGTAGCACAAGACTTAGCAACCCATTTAGCAACCGATAGTAGCGTTTTACAGTGGTACACCGGAGGCGATTTTTCATGGCAAGGAACGTCAGGCTCTAACGATATTCAAAGCGGAAATATTACTGATAACCAAGAGAGTATAGTTATGTTAACGCTCGAAGGTGAAGGTGACATAGCGTTTGAATGGGCTGTTTCTTCTGAAGAGAATACAGAGGAAGCTGAATCGCCTTTTGATGCCTTATATTTATACATTGATGATGAATTAATTACCTTTATATCAGGCGAGGTCGATTTTACTCAAGAGACTTTTGCCTTAACTGCTGGAGCGCACAAAGTTACTTGGGTTTATAGAAAAGACCCTGCGGCTTCTGAGCTCAAAGATAAAGGTTATTTACGTAATGTTACCTTTACAGTTGTTGCAGACCCCATTGTCACGACTCCCATCGTCACAACCCCTGATGTTGTTTTACCTGAAATTAAAAACACAGAATCCAGTGGTGGTGGCATAGGTTATTTATCCATGTTTTTACTAGTATTAATCAACCTAGGTAGACGTATGAATGCATTGTGTAAATAAAGTGTGTAATTAATAAATTGTTGCACCTCAGAGTCTGTTCGGTAATTTAATACTGAACAGGCTCTGTTTTTTACTACCTAACAAACTTCCACATTGAATCAACTAATTGAGCTTAGTCAATGTGGAATTTTCAAACACAACAGTAAACCTTTCTTCACTCGACCACTTATATAATAAGCTTGTTTTTTACACACCAAAACCTAGTTTATTGAACTACTTTTGCTGAATATATAAGGTTGATAGATTAATATTTTATTCCTCAACAAACTTTTATTCCTCAAAAAAATATTAATACCGATAAAACACTTTGACTGATTTATTTATTATCGCGGTATTAAATATACTTCATGCCTTTGGGAATAAACTATTGAGTACTTACCGCTCACTATTTTTTATAAAATAATAAAGAAGCTCACTAAGCTAGCAAAGAAAATCATCTTGAAACATTAGTTCTGGAGACGATTTTTTTCTGATCACCCACCATAAATAAAAGCAACAAAAGTAAACTGAATGTTAATCTATTGCTTTTATTGTGTTGCATATATTGCATGTGTTCTGTATGTTTTGTTTTAGTGTTGATTGAAAATCAAACAACTAATCAAACAACTAATCATTATTTTAAAGGACTACTATGAATTTTAATAAATCACTTGTTGCAAGCTTTGTCGGGGCTGCGCTTTCTGTTACTGCCCTAGGAGCTGTCGCAGCTAACGTCAACAAAATACAAAATGCCCCTGAAAAAATTAAGTCATCGATTAATACTTTTGCACAACAGCATACAAATTTAACTTCTGCTAGCGGTATGACCAATCAATATGATGCTCAGTTAGGTAAAACAACATTTCAATGGGCAAGTAAAAATGCTACTGCAGCCAATGTTAGTATTATTGCTGGGGAACATCAAAATGAGTTTGCTGCTCAATTTTATTTCAACCAATTAACTGGTATGAAAAAAGCCAATCAAAGCTTGGCACAACCTGTTTTGGCTAGCGTGCATGATATAGGCCGCGGCGCAAAAATTGCAAAATATAAACAACAGGTCGCAGGTATTGAAGTGTTCAACCGTGAATACAACATCATGATGGATCGAGAATTTGCTTTAGTTGCTTCATCAGGCTATTTGGTTGACACCCAGGTTGCACAATCAGTAGCATCAGCAATAAAAGATATTGATAACGCGTTTGGCAGTGCGGTTAATTCGGTTAACGCGGTATTTGCAGTAATGGGCGGTGATGTTAACTCAGTAGCACTTCTTGCCAAAGAATCAAATGATAGCTATGAAAAGTTTACCGTTACCAATTCTTCGGTGGTTAAATTACTCATTGGTGAGCCACGCGCTAAGAAAGTATTTTTTGAGCATAAAAATAAATTAGTTGCGGCGCATTATGTCGAAGTTGAAACTGGTGATTTCGATAGCCGGGATTCAGAATCTTTTGCTTACGTAGTGTCGGCTAAAACCGGTGAAGTTCTATTCAAAAAGAATTTAACAAGCCATGCAACTGACGTTAACTACCGTATTTACGCCGACGCTAATGGCAAACCATGGGATAGCCCTCATGGTAATGTGATGCCTGCTCCTTTGGGAAGTGAGCTTGATGATTACTTAACGGCTGATTACTTAGAGGCACCTTTGGTTACCTTAAGTCACGGCCCTATTAGTACGATGGACCCCTGGTTAGCCGATGATGCCTCTACGACAGCGGGTAACAATGTTACTGCCTATGTTGATGCTATTGCTCCTCAAGGCTTCACTAATGGTGACTACATGGCAGAAGTGACTAGCGCCAATACGTTTGACTATAAATACAATGACGCCGAAGCCGAGTACTCAGTGGGTAATCGTAAAGCGGCGATTGTTAATTTATTCCACATGAATAACTATTTACATGATGATTTCTATGACCATGGTTTTGACGAAGTATCGGGTAACGCACAGGCGCTAAATTATGACCGTGGTGGCGTTGAAGGTGATGCTCTTAATGTAGAGGTTCAAGATAATTCCGGCTTTAACAATGCGAACATGTCTACACCTGCCGATGGCTCTTCACCACGTATGCAAATGTATTTATGGGAAACTACCCAAGTTGTAAACGGTGTTGACTATGGTGTTACTGTAACTTCTCATGATGATCTAGGTTTATTAGCAGACGTTGGTTTTGCAGCGTTTGGTCCAGATATATTCTCTGTTTCTGGTGATTTAGTTCGACTAGAAGATGATACTGACCCTGTCAATGATGGTTGTGAGTCGGTAATCAACGGTGGTGACTTAGTCGGTAAAATTGCCATTATTGACCGAGGTGCTTGTAATTTTACTCAAAAAGCGGTTAACGCACAAAATGCCGGTGCCATTGCCGTCATCATTGCGAACAATAAAGACGGTGATGCAACAATTACTATGTCTGGTGATGATGAGACGATTACCATTGCTAGTATGATGGTTTCAGAAAATGAAGGAGCTGCTATTTATGCTTTATTAGCGGCTAATGAAACCGTTTCAATTGATATCTTTAAAAACGATCTTTCACGCGTCTTTAAAGATAGTTCTTGGGATAACGCCATTGTTGCTCATGAGTGGGGGCACTATATAAGTAACCGCTTAGTAGGTAACAGCTCTGGTCTCAGTAATAATCAAGCGGGTTCAATGGGCGAAGGTTTTGGCGACTTTCATGCCCTATTACTCGCTTCTGATGCCGATGATAACTTAGTCGTAGGTAATGAAGATTACGCAGGTGGTTATGGTGATACCACCTATGTTGCCAGTTTTGTCACAGGTATTCGTCAATATCCCTACTCAACTGACATGGACATTAACCCTTCTACATTTGCCGATGTTGCAGTTGATCCAGGAGTTCATGCTTCAGGCTCTGTCTATGCAGCGATGTTGTGGGATGGATTTATTGCCATGGTCAATGACGAACGCCATACCTTTGCCGAAGCTAAAAGTCTGATGAAAGATTATTTAGTGGCTAGTTACAAAATGATGCCCATGGCACCTACCTTTACAGAAGGTCGTGATGCTCTTTTAGCCGCTGCATATGCCAATGACCCAGAAGATTACAAGCTGATTTTAGGCGCTTTTGCTCGTCGTGGTATGGGGCTGGGGGCGGTTTCTCCAAGTCGTTCCTCCACTGATCATACCGGTGTGGTTGAGTCATATAAAACTGATTTAAATACCTTTGCTGTGACAGCGCATGCGGTAAACACTAACTATGAAGGGGTAACATCGGGTTACTGTTCAAATGATAATATTGTAGATAAAGGTGAAACAGCTACGGTCAGCTTTACTGTCACCAATGGTAGTAATGCGGCGTTAACAGGGTTAACGGGTACTGTTGTGGTTGAAAGTGACCATGATGTTACCTTTGCTAATGAGGGGGCAGTCACCTTAGGTGATGTGGCAATATTCGCTTCTGCTACCAGTTCGCCACTTGAGTTCACCCTTAATGAAGCAAATACCGGCGATGAACTCGTTCTGAAGTTTGTCCCTGACCTAGCTGATGGTGTTGAAGCAGCTGAGTACATGTTATCAATGACAACCAATGTTGACTTTGTCACACGTGAACTTGTGGGTACATCACAAGATGAAGACTTTAATACCCTTTCTCGTTTACATGACTTTACCGAAACTGTTATGGCAGGTGGTGATCGTGCAACTGGCACTTGGGGTTTAGATCAATGGGATGCTGATGATGGCATGATTGCCGCTACCGCTAACAGCTTTACAGCAGATGTTGCGTATCACACTCGTCCTATGTCAGTTGGCTTTAATGGCGATTACACGATTACCTTCTGGCATTTATATAACATTGAAGAAGGTTATGATGGCGCGGTAGTAGAAGTTCGTATCAATGACGGTGACTGGGCTGATGTTACTGCTATGGGAGGGGTGTTTTTAGGTGACGGCTATACCAATACTGGGCTTGACTATACTGAAGCGGCAATTGCTGACCGTGAGATGTTCTCAGGGTTTAATAATGGCGAGGAAACTATTAGCTTCGGTGAGGCCCTAAATGGTAACCAAGTAGAGTTTCGCTTCCGTATTGCCACTGACTCGGGATATGTTCCAGACCCCGTATTTGGCTTCGCTTCAGGGTGGTATATTGATGATATGACCTTTACTAATATTGATAATAGTATTTTTTCAGACGTAGTCGCTGGCGATACGCATGCTTGTGATAACCGTCTACCTTTGGTTACTGTTGCAGACTCTGTTTCGTCTCAAACGGTTAATGAAGGTGATATGGTTTTACTTACCGCATTAGCCAGTGATCCCAATAGTGATGAGTTAACATATACTTGGGCTGAAACCTCGAATACCGGTGTTACTATCACAGGGGCTGATACAGCCAATGCGAGTTTTACCGCTTCTGAAGTTGCTGCGGGGTCAAATATGGTTGAGCTAACATTAACCGTTAATGATGGCACAGGCTCTGTTGTTAATAACCTGTCAGTAGTTGTCAATGATGTTCCCGTTGTGGAAGTTATACCGCCTAAAAAATCAAGTGGCGGCTCTACTTCATGGTTATCATTATTTTTACTACCTTTAATCTTATTACGTCGTCGTAAAAAATAAGAATAATCAATAGTTTTTATTAAAAAGCCAGCTAGTTAGCTGGCTTTTTCAACTTGGAGATCATAACGAGTGAAAAAGAATAATATATGGGTGGTTAGTTTTTGCCTAAGTACTTTGGTTGTCTCTTGTTCGCAATCAGAACAGGAAAAAATAGAGTATAAACAAGTGGAAACCAAAGAGCTTAACTCGAGCAATAAAGTTTATTTAGATAAAAACCCAGCGATGAAAATAGAGGGAATAGAAAAAAATATAGAACAAGCTAAGTTAGTTGATCACAACCTGAGTAATAAAACACTTTCATTCAATGGTGAGAAGTATCTGTATGATGGAAAAAATCTTCGAAAAGGGAGTGAGGTTCGTAATATTTATATGTCTGAAAAAGGAAGAGTCAAAGGCACATTTGTGATTGTTGCTAAGGCAGAAAAAATATTAACTATAGCTGTTAAGAGTCAAACAAAAATTGCTAAGAACACCTTTAGATTAGTACCACAGCAAACGGATGATTTGATGACCTTTTATCATCAATTATTATTAAATAAGTCTATAGTGAGCGTTGAATTGGAAGTTGATTATAGCAGAGCATTAACCGATGCAGCAGAGTATTGATCGAGGGATTAATTGAAGGATTAGATACAACTATTGTTAGTATATCAGCATATACCAGTATAAGAATCGTACTGGTATATGCATAATTAAAGGTGGCGATCACACCTTTATATAAACTAGTATAACGGCTGAAACCTGAGAGTTAACCAGTAAATAATTAGCTATAATGCTTATGCCAAGCAATGAGTTTGGTGACGGGCATAGGGCGAGCAAGAATAAAACCTTGACCAATATCACATGACATAGACTTTAGAATTTCAAGCTGCTCCTCGGTTTCGATACCTTCTGCGACAACTTTAGCTGACAGTCCATGGGCTAATTTGATGATAGCATTTATAATTTTACGCGTTCGCTGGTCTTTTTTTATTTTTGCCACAAAAGTACGGTCAAGCTTGATGACATCAACATCGAGTCTAATAAGATGCTCTAAGGTGGCAAAGCCAGTGCCAAAATCGTCGAGGCCTAAGCGGAAACCTGCATGGCGGAGCTCGATAAGTTTACGTTCTAACTCGTTGCCTAGGTGACCGAGTACCACATCTTCGGTTACCTCTATTTCGATATCCTGTGGCGTTAGGCCAAACAGATTTAATTGCTCTATTAGCTCTGCAGGGCCACTTAAGCTCTTTAATTCTACATCCATCAAATTTAACGACAAGCTCGGTATCTTCAGTCCTGCTGTGCGTAGTGCCTTGAAACCCTTCATCGCCCGTCGCCGTATAATTTCGCCAATAAATGCGCCATGACCATGAGAAACCGCCAGTTTAAGGAACTGATCTGGACTAATTGTCCCTAATTGCGGGTGATCCCACCTAACCAGCGCCTCACATCCAGTTAGGTGCTGAGTCTTCAAATCAATTAACGGCTGAAACTCCATAAATAAGCCCTCAAGATGCTCTCTTCGTTCAAGACTTTGTATAATTATTTTATCACGTTCAATAGCATGACGCTGTACTGGCATGAAGGCTTGAATAGTTCCACGTTCTTGTTGTTTGGCTAACCTTAGCGAATAATTTGCAGCCAGTAATAACTCTTTTAAGTTGATTGCATCGTCGGGAAAACTGGCCATGCCTATGGTTACCGTTATACGCAACAGTCTGCCCTTGTAGGTGATAGGTTCGATGGCGATTTGTTTGATTTTTTTAGCCGTTGTCAATGACTCATCGGAGCTAAAACTATTGACTGTTATTAGCGCAAATTCATCACCGGCTAATCGTGTTACTTGCAAAGTAGGGCTAATCAAAGCACGTAAACGTTTACCTATTTGGCGTAGTACTTCATCGCCTGCGGTATTACCCTCTGTGTGATTAATTTCTTTAAACCCGTCGACATCGATTATGATCAGTAATGCACTCTCTCCCCGTTGATGTGCATTTTCAATGACCCTAGTGAATTGTGATTCAAACGTTTGTCGATTAAACAGGCCGGTAAGATTATCGATAGTGGCTTTGTGATCGAGTTCGCTCGCTTGGTTAGTTAATTTGCGCGCCAGAGGGCGAAAGATGAAAGTTATTTGGGCGAGCAATACTAGCATGACAAAAATTGTATTTGTTTCGAGTGTTTTTGTGGTGGAGGCTAAAGTTTGCTCTGTAATTTTTTGATATAACACTACCGTACGGTCTGTTTCATCAAGAAGAGGGCCGATAGATTGAGCCGTTATTTGGCGCATTATTTTTTCATCAGTACCTACTGTATTGATAAATTGATATAGCAGTTGATGAAACTTCAGCATTTTATCATGTAGTTGGATCGGCTCATTGAAATAATAGGCCTGCAAAACCAAACCCTGCTTATTTGACTCACTAAGACTTGTTACAAACTCGGTGAGTTGGAGGTGTTGTTTTTCCATTTTGTTTCCGCTTGCTAGAAGCAAAATTATCGAAGACTGTTTTTGCTCTGCGTTATCTTCAAAATGAACCATAGCGGTTAGAGCAGCAACTCTCTGCATAAGCATGCGTTGTTCAGTCGCTATATTGATTATATCAGCATTAGTAGCCTGTTTAGCAATAGTAAAATAAAGGAGAGTATTACCTATTAGAGTCACCATAAAGACAAGTGAAACGGCGACTAAATATCGCACAGTGAACCTTTTTTTAACCGAGTTAAGGGGCAATTGCTCATTATTAATTTTTTTTAAACCTACTAAATTAGGTATCGATTTGATCAATAAGAATAATTTACTTTCACTATACATATGTTTTTGCCTTTGCCTTTAGTACATACCCATACTCTCATCAAGCTATTACGGAAGTAATGACTTAGTGCAAGAGGCAGCACAACCAAGAGAGGTAAATAATTTTTACAGAGCATACAATATACAGTACCTGATGTTTAAGAGGGATACCTGTTATTTACCTATAATTTAATTATTATTTATCGTCTGGTGAGAAAGTTATGACATAGCGAGGCTTCAAAGCCTGTGTTTGCTGAAAACTCAAATAAGCAAAGTGTATTTGTGGATGTGAAAAGCAGCGATAAAGATGTCTATGTGTATGATAAAATGATGGTTATTCAAAAATATCTGTGGTGGAACGAAAAAGTGAATATATTTTTATGCGTTATATTTTTATTCGGTGTATGCTTCTGCGATATGTGCTTCTACGGTATTTTCTTCTAGGTATATTAGGCAGCCATAATAACTGCGAGAGCTATAATAACTGCTGCCCGAAATAACAGCTTATAACACTTTAATTCAATTGCTAGGGTTATGAATCAGGCTATGAGTTAGGCTGTAATTTAGGCTAAGTTAGGTTTAATTTATCATCATTTAACCAATTGATAATATCGTTATACACTTGCTGATGGTTAGTTTCATTGAGTATTTCGTGTCGTGCATTTTCATACATTTTTAACGTCACCTTGTTTTGTCCAATACTTTTATAAAGACTCGCTAATTTAGGTAAACCTTTTCCCATCATACCTACGGGGTCTTGCGTGCCACCCAATATTAATAGGGGTAAATTAGTTGCTATGCGTTTAAGTGTTTGGGGGTTAGTTAAGTTAACTAATTCGCCCAAAAATTCGTGCCATAAGCCAGTAGAACAAGAAAAACCGCAAAGTGGGTCAGCCAAATATTTATCTACCTCTTGTTCATCTCTTGTGAGCCAGTCGTAGGCTGTTCTATTGGGTTTGAACGCTTGATTAAACGAGCCAAACGATAAAAATTGAAGCAAGGTACTACTCTTTGTTTTACCCAGTCTTCGTTGTTCTATTTTAGCGACCAGTTTTCCTGCCTTACTTAACCATGCGGGTTGAAGATTTGAGCCGGATAAGATCACACCATCAACTTTTCGCCCCGTAGTACGCAAATAAGATTGAACAATAAATGAGCCCATACTATGGCCAAAAAGATAAAAAGGTAACGCAGTTGAGCAGACAGTGTTACGCACCACATCAACATCTGACAACACTTTAGCCCAACCATTTTGCTTGGCAAAACAGCCTAGCTGTGTTGTTTCACTATTGCCATGGCCGCGATGATTATGTGCCACTACCGCATAACCTTGAGCAACCAGTTGGCTGGCAAAATTGTGATAGCGCAGCGCGTGTTCAGCCATACCATGATTAATATGTACCCAAGCTTTAGCGTGTTCATTGGGCCAAACGTATACTTGTAATTTATAACCGTCGTCAGTTGTTATTACTTGTTCAATCATGGGCTATTCCAAACGTTTATATTGTGATCAATGCATAAATTAGCATTACTATAGCTAAGCACAAAGCCTTTTTAGTGATTTAGTGATTCACTTCAAACCAACCAAGGTAAACAGCTAAAACCTAACTCAAAGGCTGAGTAATGCTTTAACACCCATTACCTAAAGAAATGAACATCAACAACTAGGCAGTTGGCTGAGCCAACAACTGCTTAAAGTCTCTATATGGCAAGCCGAGTTGGCATTGTTGTAAATAGTGCTGGCTTTGTTGACGCTCTTGCTGGCAAAAGTCTTTTACTGGGCCTTTAAAAGCTGGGTGTTTTACCCAATGATAAGAGTTGGTGAGTATGGGCTCAAAGCCTCGTTGTATTTTATGCTCACCTTGGGTACCCGGATTAAAAGAACCAATATTTTGCTCGATACAAAATTCTATACCTTGGTAGTAGCAAAGTTCAAAATGTAAGTTATTAACATAGTGAGTACAGCCCCAATAGCGGCCATACAATTGCTTATTGTCATAAAAAAACAAGGAACAAGCAAGGTTTTCACCGGCCTTACTGGCAATAATCAATAATATATTACCCGGTAGGCTAGATAATATTTGTTGGAAAAACGCCAAACTTAAATGCGGCTGATGGCCCTTTTTTAAATAGGTTAATTGATAGGTTAAATAAAAAAAAGCAAGATCTTCAGCGGTTATATCACCGCCCTTTATTTGTTTAATGTTAATACCCTGCTGGCTAATTGATAACCTTTCTTTACGGGTGTTTTTACGTTTACGGCTGCTAAAGGTTGAAATAAAATCGTCAAAGTTTTGATACCGTCGATTAAACCAATGAAATTGTACCGTGTGACGCAGGTAAATATCCTCAGGTATGTTTTCTACGGTAGGGCAGAATAACAAATGCCAGCTATTAAAGGCGTGCTGGTGACAATGCTCTGTTAATACATTAACGACATCAGCCTGACAAACAGTGTTTGAGAGTAATTTATTGCTGGTGACGGGGGTAAAAGGCAGGGTACTAACCAGTTTAGGATAATACGGCAAACCGTTTTTTTGGTAGGCCTCAGCCCAGCCCCAATCAAAGACATACTCGCCCCAAGAATTATGTTTGATGTATAACGGCAAAATAGCCGCTACGTTATCAGCGGCACTTAATTGCAAATGATGAGGTTGCCACCCCCTAGCTTGACTTGCCGAAGCACTGTTTTCCATCGCTGTTAAAAAATTATAGCTGGCTAAAGGGTTGGCACTCGCATTGAGCCGCTGCCAGTCAATGGCACTGATATCATTAATGCTATCGATAAAATCTATTTTCACGTTTATTTATGCTCTATACGTTTACCTAAGAAGAACCTAAGATGAGTAGTTTACTTGCTTTTATAGCGGTTTACGGTTGTGTTTATGTGTGTTTTTATGGCGACTATTACCGCTAGTAAACTATCACAGATATAGGCCAAAATCTGCAGGCTAATCGTCAAAGCATTAATGATTTACATTAGTCATCGGCCATATAAAAAAAAGTGACAGCGAGCCGTTTTTCTCTTTTTTCTTTACCAAAATAGCCGCTAGCACTATGGGCTATATTGCCTTTAAAGAGAATGAGACGATTAAATTTGTTCTCAATACTGATATCTTCATACCAAGCACTTGTTGGCAAGCTTTGCGTATTGAGTGCATCCACCAGATTTAGATAAGGATGATTGACTGTATTACCACCAGCAGCACCGTTGGCATATTTTAAGCGATAGAAAGAAGTACCTGATTGAGGGGTAAATTGCTTATTAAGGTAAAGTACCGCGCCAAAACGGCACAACTTACGGTTATCTACATGAGGCCTAGCTGAACCTTCATTGCCACCAACTAAGATCGCCGTATTAGTATCAACGACCACATCTTTTGACTCTGCAACCCAAATATTATTTTGACCAATTTTTTGTTTGACCCAGGCTTCTACCAATTCAAGTTCTTTTTTCTTTAATGCATTTTTAGCACGCATACCTGGCCAAAGTTCGCTGGTATAAGGTTTTCCTAATTTCCATTTGGTTTTGTTATAACAGCGGTTGGCAATATCTGTAGCCTGTTTTTCAGTAAAAAAATCATCGGCAATCCAATAGTTGACACCTTCTTCTGGTTGTTCGTAAGGAAGAGTAGGTGAGTTTAAAGGAATATTGGCTAATGCTAATTCGGGTGAATACTTGTCATGCATAGAAAACTTCTCAATTAAGATCAATAAAATAAGTCTTGGTTATTATCGCTTTTCAATAAGACCATGATAACAAGTTGCTGGGGTTAAGAAAGTTTTCAATTGAATAGTTCCTATAATTGATTATAACTGGCGATAAAACAACTCATTAGCTTTTTTATACTTAGTTTTAGTTTTAGTTTTAGTTTTGAGCTTTAGTTCCGAGCTTTAGTGTAAGACTTTAACCCACCCAAGCGACATTCAATTTATGTCGCGAGTTTAGCGGCGTTAGCCTCAGGTATTTCTAAAGAAGACTTAATGCCAGCAGTAATTGAAAAAAAAGGAACATACCAATAAGCTATGATACCGTAACGGGAACCACTATTTTGATGATAAAAAAACCGAACCTAGCGTTCGTTTTTTTGTTCTTAGCATAGGTTTAATAGATGAAAATAAACTAAGACCCCGTCAGTTTTTATACACTATCCGCTCAAAATAGCCCTTTTGGGTGAAATAAGCTTTTAATCCTTATTTTACTCATCTAACAAATAAGGATAGGTGTCGCGCAGCCGACACCTTATTCGGGTGTTGGACAAGCCGGGAGTCTGCTTTATAGTGTAAATAACGATTTGTTTGTTGAAGGGATCACTATCAATTGCCTGATCGCAAGACGCAGTAAATTAAGACGTAAATTAAGACGTAAATTAGCTGATGTTTTTCGCCCGTTATACACTATTGTTTGATGTCTTGTTTTTATTCCCCCATTTTTTATAACTTGCCGTTGCCATTATCCTTATACTTATACTATTCGCCTTGCGGCTAGCTCTTTCGTGTAATACCAATGCAGTGCATTTCATGTTGGCAACAAGGGCAAAGTCGAATAGCCCGAGGGCTAGTGATTTTTTTCGTGGGTGTGAGCCAATCGTGAGCAGGCAATAAAAGCAGCTGAATAATCAAACGTAGCTTTTTAGCCGCCGACGATAACAATCCATAATCACGCACCCGTTGTAACCCTTTGGGTAAAACATGTTGC